>NZ_CP014158.1:0-792500 GCF_001586155.1 Pseudomonas citronellolis | reverse complement strand
CACGGCGGAGTTCTTCACCAGGCCGGCGCGGTTCAGCACGGCGCCGATGGGCAGGTCCTCGGTGGCGGCCACTTCCACTTCCGGGATGTCTTCCGGCAGTTCGCCTTCCTTCAGGCGATTGCCTGCGGACTTGTGGGCATTGGCAGCGGCTTCTTCGCCATGGAAGCGGGCGACGATCTCTTCCGCCAGCTTGATCTTGACGTCGCGCGGGTTGGCACCAGCCTCGACATCCTTGCGCAGGGCATCGATCTCGTCCATCGAGCGGAAGCTGAGCAACTCGAAGTAACGCCACATCAGAGTGTCCGGAATGGAAACGAGCTTGCTGTACATGACGCCCGGCGCTTCCTGGATACCGATGTAGTTGCCCAGGGACTTGGACATCTTCTTCACGCCGTCCAGACCTTCCAGCAGCGGCATGGTCAGGATGCACTGCGGCTCCTGGTCGTAGGCGCGCTGCAGCTCGCGCCCCATGAGCAGGTTGAACTTCTGATCGGTGCCGCCCAGCTCCACATCGGCGCGCAGCGCCACCGAGTCGTAGCCCTGCACCAGCGGATAGAGGAACTCGTGGATGGCGATGGACTGGTTGCTGGCATAGCGTTTGCTGAAGTCATCGCGCTCGAGCATGCGGGCGACGGTGTACTGGGAGGCGAGACGAATGAAATCGGCCGGAGTCAGCTTGTCCATCCAGGTGGAGTTGAATGCCACCTCGGTCTTGGCCGGGTCGAGGATCTTGAAGACCTGGGACTTGTACGTCTCGGCGTTCTCCAGCACCTGCTCGCGGGTCAGCGGCGGACGGGTGGCGCTCTTGCCGCTGGGGTCGCCGATCATCCCGGTGAAGTCTCCGATGAGGAAGATCACCTGATGGCCGAGGTCCTGGAACTGGCGCAGCTTATTAATGAGGACGGTATGCCCGAGGTGCAGGTCCGGCGCGGTCGGGTCGAAGCCCGCCTTGATCCGCAGTGGCTGGCCACGCTTGAGCTTTTCGACCAGCTCGGCTTCCACCAGGAGTTCATCCGCACCACGCTTGATCAGCGCCAGCTGCTCTTCGACCGACTTCATCACAGTTCCTGTTCCGTTTTTCCGGCAATCAAAAGGGAACCAACCATACAAGATCGGACACTAAAAACAAGTTTTGCCCGGCGTACGGGGAAATGGCGTCAAACCCTGGGCGATAGACTTGCTTCGAGGGGAATTTGGTTATATTTTAGGCAGTTATTTCACATTCCAAAAACACCACTCATGCCATGACGCAATCGAATCAGAAAGCGCCCTACTATCCGAAGAGCCATCTGCTGGCCGCAAGCGGTGTAGCAGCGCTCCTCAGCCTGGCTCTGCTGGTGTTCCCCTCGAGTGAAGTCGAGGCGAAGAAGACCACGCTCAATCTGGAGCTGGACGGCGGTTCCGACCGCATCATTCAGGAAAAGGACGACCTGCGAAGCCCGCAGGTCACCGAGAACAGCGATTCTCCCTTCGCACGGATCGAAGGGCAGAACGACGACAACCGCGCCGGAAAAGACGCGGAAGAAGAAAAGAAAGCACTCAAGGCCTCCAACGATACCCAGCCCGCCACGCCCGCCGAACCGGCCTGGAAGCGCGTGACCGTGGGCAAGGGCGACACCCTTTCCACCGTCTTCGCCAAGGCTGGCCTGCCGGCCGGCCTGGTGCACGACGTGCTGGCCAGCGGCAAGGACGCCAAGCAGTTCACCCGCCTGGACGTCGGCCATGAAGTCGAGTTCCTGATCAGCCCGCAAGGCGAGCTGCAGAGCCTGCGCATCAAGCAGAGCGACCTGGAGACCATCAGCCTGAACAAGTCCGCCAAGGGCTATGCATTCAAGCGCGACCTGGTCAAGCCGGACGTGCACACCGCCTACGCCCATGGCCGCATCGACAGCTCGCTGTTCACCGCGGGCAAGGAGGCCGGCCTGTCCCATGACCTGATCATGGCCCTGGCGAACATCTTCGGCTACGACATCGACTTCGCCCTAGACCTGCGCGAAGGCGACCAGTTCGACGTGATCTACGAGAAGAAGGTGGTCAACGGCCGCCAGGTGGACACCGGCAACATCCTCGCCGCGCGCTTCATCAACCGCGGCAAGGAATACACCGCGGTGCGCTTCACCAACAAGGCCGGCAACACCAGCTACTACCGCGCCGACGGCACCAGCATGCGCAAGGCGTTCATCCGCACCCCGGTGGACTTCGCCCGCATCAGCTCGCGCTTCTCCATGGGCCGCCTGCACCCGATCCTGAACAAGATCCGCGCGCACAAGGGCGTCGACTACGCCGCGCCCATCGGCACGCCGATCAAGGCCACCGGCGACGGCAAGGTGATCGAGGCCGGGCGCAAGGGCGGCTACGGCAACGCGGTGGTCATCCAGCACGGCTCGACCTACCAGACCGTCTACGGCCACATGAGCCGCTTCGCCAAGGGCATCCGCAGCGGCGTCGCGGTCAAGCAGGGGCAGATCATCGGCTACGTCGGCATGACCGGCCTGGCCACCGGCCCGCACCTGCACTACGAGTTCCATATCAACGGCAAGTACGTCGACCCGCTGAGCGCCAAGCTGCCGATGGCCGACCCGCTGGCCGGCCCGGACCGCAAGCGCTTCCTGGCCCAGACCCAGCCGCTGATGGCGCGCATGGACCAGGAGAAGCCCACCTCCCTGGCCATGAACAAGCAGCAAGAGCAGCAGCGCTGAACCATGGCGCTCTACCTGGGGGTGATGTCCGGCACCAGCCTCGATGGCCTGGACATCGCCCTGGTCGAGCAGGGTGAAGACTCCACCACCCTGCTCGCCTCCCACTACCTGCCCATGCCCGCGGACCTGCGCGCCGAACTACTGGCCCTGTGCGCCAGCGGCCCCGACGAGATCGCCCGCGGCGCCTGCGCCGAGAATGCCTGGGTGCGGCTCGCCGCCCAGGGCATCCTGGAACTGCTGCAGCGCCAGCAACTGCCGCCGCAAGCCATCCGCGCCATCGGCAGCCACGGCCAGACCGTGCGCCACGAGCCACAGCGCGGCTTCACCGTGCAGATCGATAATCCCGCCCTGCTCGCCGAGCTGACCGGCATCGACGTGGTCGCCGACTTCCGCCGCCGCGACCTGGCTGCCGGCGGCCAGGGCGCGCCGCTGGTCCCGGCCTTCCACCAGGCGCTGTTCGGCAACGAAAAGCTGCGGGCCGTCCTCAACGTCGGCGGCTTCAGCAACGTCTCGCTGCTCGCCCCGGGCGAGCCGGTACGCGGCTTCGACTGCGGCCCGGGCAACGTGCTGCTGGACAGCTGGATCCACGACCAGCGCGGCGAATCCTATGACCGCGACGGCGCCTGGGCGGCCAGCGGCCAGGTGAACGACGCACTGCTGCAGCGCTTCCTCGCCGATATCTTCTTCGCCACCCGTGGGCCGAAGAGCACCGGGCGCGAGCGTTTCAACCTGCCCTGGCTGAAGGCGCAGCTGGCCGAAGGCCCCGCCCTGCCCGCCGAGGACGTGCAGGCCACCCTGCTGGAGCTCAGCGCCCGCAGCATCGCCGAATCCCTGCTGCATGCGCAGCCGGGTTGCGAAGAGGTGCTGGTATGTGGCGGCGGCGCCTTCAATGGCGCATTCATGGCGCGCCTGGCGGCGCACCTGCCCAGGGCAAAAGTGGCCAGTACCGCGGAATACGGCGTGGCGCCGGAATGGATGGAGGCCATGGCCTTCGCCTGGCTGGCGCACCGCTTCCTCCAGCGCCTGCCCGGCAACCGCCCGGAAGTCACAGGCGCGGCCGGGCCGCGGATACTCGGCGCCCTCTACCCCGCCTGATACAAACGAAAACGCCGCGCAGATGCGCGGCGTTTCGTCATTGCGGCCGACTCAGATCGAGAACGACTGTCCGCACCCGCAGGTGGTGGCGGCGTTCGGGTTCTTGATCACGAAGCGCGAACCTTCCAGGCCTTCCTGGTAGTCCACCTCGGCGCCGGCGAGGTACTGGAAGCTCATCGGGTCGACCACCAGGCTGACACCATCGCGCTCCACCACGGTGTCGTCGTCCGCGGTGTCCTCGTCGAAGGTGAAGCCGTACTGGAAGCCCGAGCAGCCGCCGCCGGTGACAAAGACGCGCAGTTTCAGACGCGGATTGCCTTCTTCGTCGATCAGCGTCTTCACCTTGTGCGCGGCCCCGTTGGAGAAGATCAGCGGGGTGGGGGTGAAGGTCTCGATGGTCATGTCAGATGTCTCCCGGCCGAAGCCGTACGTTACAACATTGCGGGCTATTATCCGCTTACCCGAGAAAAATGGTCAACTAAGCCAGGTCAATCCTTCGTCGAACATCCTTCGGGACGGGCTCCCGCAGTGGGAGCCCGGGGCCCGCCTCAGGGCAGCAGGGCCACGTTGGACAGGCCCAGGCGCTCGTCCAGGCCGAAGAGGATGTTCATGTTCTGGATCGCCTGGCCGGACGCGCCCTTGACCAGGTTGTCGATCACCGACAGCACCACCACCAGGTCGCCGCCCTGCGGACGGTGCACGGCGATGCGGCAGACGTTGGCGCCGCGCACGCTGCGGGTCTCCGGGTGGCTGCCGGCGGGCATCACGTCGACGAAGGGCTCGTTGGCGTAGCGCTCCTCGAACAGCTTCTGCAGGTCCACGCCGCGATCGGCCACCTGGGCGTAGAGGGTGGCGTGGATGCCGCGGATCATCGGCGTCAGGTGCGGGACGAAGGTCAAGCCGACATCGCCCTTGGCGGCGCGGCGCAGGCCCTGGCTGATTTCCGGCAGGTGGCGGTGGCCCTTGACCGAGTAGGCCATCATGCTCTCGCCGGCCTCGCAGAACAGCGAACCGACCTTGGCGCCGCGACCGGCGCCGCTGACGCCGGACTTGCAGTCGGCGATCAGCCGCGAGGTGTCGGCCAGGCCGGCTTCCAGCAGCGGGATGAAGCCCAGCTGGGTGGCGGTCGGGTAGCAGCCGGGCACGGCGATCAGGCGCGCCGACTTGATGGCCTCACGGTTCACTTCCGGCAGGCCGTAGACGGCCTCGGGCAGCAGCTGCGGCGCGCCGTGGGGCTGGCCGTACCACTTGGCCCATTCCTCGGCATCCTGCAGGCGGAAGTCGGCGGACAGATCGATGACGCGGGTGCCGGTGGCCAGCAGCTCGCCGGCCAGGGCATGGGCCACGCCGTGCGGGGTGGCGAAGAACACCACGTCGCAGGCGCCCAGGCGCTGCACGTCCGGCACGCTGAAGGACAGGTAGTCGTAGTGGCCTCGCAGGTTCGGGTACATCTCGGCGACCTTCACGCCCTCCTCGGAGCGCGAGGTGATCACCTCGACGCGCGCCTCCGGATGCTGGGCCAGCAGGCGCAGCAGCTCCACACCCGTGTAACCCGTACCACCTACGATACCGACCTTGATCATCTGTCCGTCACTCCGCCAATAAGGGGCTCACTCAGAACCGCCAATGATAAGAGCGCGGGCCCCGCATGAACAGGCCGAAGCGCCGCGGGCGACGAGTCGCCGGCAGGGGCGTGCGACTTCGCGGGGATGACGCTGGCACGGGGCTGCCACTACTATCAGCGCAACCGTGACCCGAGGAGCTATCGATGCTGTATCTGTGGATAAAGGCCCTGCACATAGTCGCAGTGGTCTGCTGGTTCGCCGGCCTGTTCTACCTGCCGCGCCTGTTCGTCTACCACGCCATGAGCGAGGACGCCGCCAGCCGCGAGCGCTTCCAGGTGATGGAGCGCAAGC
Source organism: Pseudomonas citronellolis (assembly GCF_001586155.1). Lineage (NCBI taxonomy): Bacteria > Pseudomonadati > Pseudomonadota > Gammaproteobacteria > Pseudomonadales > Pseudomonadaceae > Pseudomonas > Pseudomonas citronellolis. The sequence goes on along the minus strand of NZ_CP014158.1, from coordinate 786,790 downwards.
TCTACCGCGGCATCATGGGCCCGTCGATGATCCTCACCATCCTGCTCGGCGCCTGGATGCTCTACCTGACCCCGGGCTGGCTGAGCCAGGGCTGGCTGCACGCCAAGCTGACCCTGGTGGTCCTGCTGATCGGCTACCACCACGCCTGCGGCGCCATGCTCAAGCGCTTCGCCCGTGGCGAGAACCGCCGCAGCCACGTGTTCTTCCGCTGGTTCAACGAAGTCCCTGTGCTTTTCCTGCTGGCCATCGTCATTCTGGTCGTGGTCAAACCTTTCTGAATCCTGCCCGGAGCCTCCCATGTCCCTGCCCGCCCTGCTCGACCGCCGTCTGCGCCTGCCCCTGGTGGCGGCGCCCATGTTCCTGGTGTCCAACCCGCAACTGGTGCTGGCCTGCTGCCACAGCGGCATCGTCGGCAGCTTCCCGGCGCTGAACCAGCGCGAGAGCAGCGGCTTCAAGGCCTGGCTGGAAGAGATCGAGGCCGGCCTGGCCAACGCCCCGCAAGCGGCGCCCTATGCGGTGAACCTCATCGTCCACCACAGCAACCCGCGCCTGCAGGCGGACCTTGCGCTGTGCGTGGAGCACCGCGTGCCCATCGTCATCACCAGCCTGGGGGCGGTGCGCGAAGTGGTCGATGCGGTGCACAGCTATGGCGGCCTGGTGTTCCACGACGTGACCACCCGCCGCCATGCGGAGAAGGCCGCCGAAGCCGGGGTCGACGGGCTCATCGCAGTGGCCGCAGGCGCCGGCGGCCATGCCGGCACCTGGAGCCCCTTCGCGCTGGTCGCGGAGATCCGCCAGTTCTTCGACAAGACGCTGCTGCTGGCGGGCTGCCTCAACCGCGGGCACGAGATCCTGGCGGCGCAGATCCTCGGCGCCGACCTCGCCTACCTCGGCACGCGCTTCATCGCCACCCGCGAGAGCAACGCCTCCACCGCCTACAAGAAGATGCTGCTGGAAGCCCGCGCCGCCGACATCATCCATACCCCCGCGGTCTCCGGCGTGCCGGCCAGCTTCATGCGCCAGAGCCTGGAGGCCGCCGGCTTCGACATGGCGCGCCTGAACGAGAAGGGCGAGCTGAACTACGGCGAGAAACTCAAGCCGGTGAATGACGAGGCCAAGGCCTGGAAGACCGTCTGGTCCGCAGGCCAGGGCGTGGGCAACATCAGCGACCTGCCGTCGGTGGACGAGCTGGTGGCGCGCCTGGACCAGGAGTACCGCGACGCGCTCCAGCGCGGCGGCGCCCTGCCCGGCCTGCTGCGTCCCTGAACGGGGCTCGCAAATCCGCGCATGCTGGCTTGTTGCCCTCTGGGCCTGCGATTAGGCTGTAGCCAGAAGCTGCAGCCCAATCAACCGACAAGGATGCCCCTCGATGGATGAACCACGCTACAAGATCGTGTTCGACGGCACGCTGATGCCGCAAACGCCGCTGGAAACCGCCAAGGAGAACCTCGCCCGCCTGTTCAAGAGCGACCTGGCGCGCATCGAGGCACTGTTCAGCGGGCAACTGGTCGTGCTCAAGCGCGACCTTTCCGAGAGCGAGGCCGACAAGTACCTGCAAGCCCTGCACAACGCCGGCGCCCAGGCGCGCAAGGAATCCGACCTGGTATCCAGCCTGTCGCTGGTGGAGACCGAGGATCACCCCGGCGCCGAGACCCAAGCCGCGGAACAGGCGGCCAGCGCCGAGCGGATGACCTGCCCGAAGTGCGGGCACGAGCAGGCCAAGGCCAGCGAGTGCAGCGCCTGCGGTATCATCATCGACAAGTACCTGGCGCGCCAGGCCGAGCTGTCCGCGAGCCAGCCCATCGCCGCGGCGCCGGCCGCCACTGCCGGTTCCAGTTCCGGCAACGCTGTCCAATCGCCCTACGCCACCCCGCAGGCACCGGTCGGCGAGGCGCTGCCGGAATACGGCGAGCTGCAGTACTTCACCGTCCAGGGGCGCATCGGCCGCGTCCGCTACCTGGGCTGGAGCATGGGCATGATCCTCGCCATGATCCCGCTGTTCATCCTCTTCGCCGCCCTCACTGCGGCCTCCCAGACGCTGGGCGCCCTGGTGCTGATCGCCGCCTGCGTCGGCATGGCCGTGGTCAGCATCTTCTTCGGCGTCCAGCGCCTGCACGACATCGGCTGGTCCGGCTGGCTGTGGCTGCTCAACTTCGTGCCCGTGGTGGGCAGCGTCATGGCCCTACTGATGCTGCTGGTGCCGGGCAGCGTCGGCGCCAACCGCTACGGCCCGCCGCCGCCGCCGAACAGCCGCGGCGTGACAGGCCTGGCCTGGGCGTCGATCCTGGTGCCCGTCGTCGGCATCCTCGCCGCGATCGCCATCCCGGCCTACCAGGGTTACCTCACCCGCGCCCAGGAGGCGGCCTACAGCCAGGACCAGAGCTACGAACCGGCCGCGACCGCCGAGCCCCAGGCCTACGACGACGAGGACGCGGCCGCCGTCGAAACCGACGAGCCCTCGGAGCAATAGCCCACGGCAATGGGGCGCGCTAGAATCCGCGCCCCATTCCGGAGACCCATCGATGCCTCGCTATGCCCTGATCACCGGCGCCTCCAGCGGTATCGGCCTCGCCCTGGCCGAGGCCCTGGCGCGCCGCGGCCAGGCCCTGATCCTGGTGGCGCGCCAGCGCGATGCCCTGGAAAGCATCGCCTATGAGCTGGCCCAGCGTTTCGGCGTGGATGTTCTGTTCCGTATCTGCGACCTGTCCGAGCCGCTGCAGCTGTCCGGACTACTGCATGAGCTGGAGCAGTCCGGCCGGCAGATCGAGCTGCTGGTGAACAACGCCGGTTTCGGCAGCGGCGGCGCCTTCGTCGAGCAGGACTGGTCCCGCGAGCAGGAGATGATCGAGCTCAACGTCCTCGCCCTGGCCCGCCTGTGCCACGCCATCGGCGGGCAGATGGCGCGCAGCGGCGGCGGGCAGATCCTCAACGTGGCGTCGGTGGTCGGCTTCATGCCCGGCCCCTGGATGAGCAACTACTACGCCAGCAAGGCCTACGTCCTGCACCTGTCCGAGGCCCTGCGCAGCGAACTCAAGCGCCATGGCGTGAAGGTCTCGGTGCTGTGCCCGGGGCCGACGCGCACGGCCTTCTTCCGCAATGCCAGCGTGGAGGCCGCCCGCCTGGACGGCAGCAAGCTGATGATGAGCCCCGAGGAAGTGGCGCTGATCACGGTGAAGGCCCTGCGGCGCAACAAGGCCATCATCATCCCCGGCTGGCGCAACCGCCTGATGGCCTGGAGCCCGCGCCTGGCGCCGCGCTGGCTGGTGCGCTGGATCGCCGGGCGGGCCAACCGCTCGGTGCTGCCCAACCCATAGCCTCGGCGCGCCAGGCTGTGTTCCCCGGCCGCGGCCGGCTAAACTGCGGACCATCGCCCCCTATCGGAGGACATCCCATGGACTGCCTGTTCTGCAAGATCGCCGCGGGGGAAATCCCGGCGCGCAAGCTCTACGAAGACGACCAGGTCATCGCCTTCCACGATATCGGCCCGCAGGCGCCGGTGCATTTCCTGGTGGTGCCGAAACGGCACATCGCCACCCTCAACGACCTGGAGGAGGCCGACAAGCCGCTGGCCGGGCACATCCTCCTCACCGCCCAGCGCCTGGCCGCCGAGCAGGGCTGCGCGGAAGGCTTCCGCGTGGTGATGAACTGCAACGACCTGGGCGGCCAGACCGTGCACCACATCCACATGCACGTCCTCGGCCAGCGCCAGATGCACTGGCCGCCGGGCTGAGCCGCCAGGCGCAGGGCGGCCACGCAGCCGCCCCGCCGCAAGACCTGTCATCGGCAATCCGTTAAACTGGCCGCTGTTTTCCCTTTCGGAGGTGCGCCATGTCCGCCGACCGTCACTATTCCCCCGCCGACCGTTTCCTGCTGCAGGCCGATGCCGCGCTGCGCACCCTGCTGCCCTTCAGCGGTCACCCGGCACGCCCGTCGCCGGCCATCGTGCAGCCCGACGCCGAGCTCGACGAGGCCGACAGCCGCCACATCGCCGGGCTGATGCGCATCAACCACACCGGCGAGGTCTGCGCCCAGGCGCTGTACCAGGGCCAGGCGCTGACGGCCAAGCTGCCGCACGTGCGCAAGGCCATGGAGGAAGCCGCCGACGAGGAGGTCGACCACCTGGCCTGGTGCGAACAGCGCATCCGTGAACTGGGCAGCCGCCCGAGCCTGCTCAACCCGCTGTTCTATGGCCTGTCCTTCGGCGTCGGCGCGGCGGCGGGGCTGATCAGCGACCGCATGAGCCTGGGCTTCGTCGCCGCCACCGAGGACCAGGTGTGCAAGCACCTCGACGAACACCTGGAACAACTGCCGGCCGAAGACCAGAAGAGCCGCGCCATCCTCGAGCAGATGCGCATCGACGAGGAACAGCACGCCAGCAACGCCATCGAGGCCGGCGGCCTGCGCTTCCCGGCGCCGGTCAAGTTCGGCATGACGCTGCTGTCCAGGGTGATGACCAAGACCACCTACCGCATCTAGGCTTCAGGCTTCAGGCTTCAGGCTTCAGGCTTCAGGCTTCAGGCTTCAGGCTTCAGGCTTCAGGCTTCAGGCTTCAGGCTTCAGGCTTCAGGCTTCAGGCTTCAGGCTTCAGGCTTCAGGCTTCAGGCTTCAGGCGAACAGCATGACGCGCTCTTCGCTCTTGCCTACAGCCTACCGCCTAAAACCTGTAGCCATCTCAGTGCGGCATGTTGCGGCCGTAGAAGATCTCCAGCATCTCGTGGCGGACGCGTTCTTCCACCTGCTTACGCTGCTCCGGCGAGAGGTTGCTCGTGGCGTCGCCGAACAGGTAGTTGTCCAGGTCGAACTGCTTGAGCAGCATCTTGGTGTGGAACAGGTTCTCCTGGTACACGTTCACGTCGGTCATCTGGTAGGCCTCGTACGTGTCGTCGGAGAGGTAGTTCTGGATCGAGTTGATCTCGTGGTCGATGAAGTGCTTCTTGCCCTCCACGTCGCGGGTGAAGCCGCGCACGCGGTAGTCCACGGTGACGATGTCCGAGTCGAACTGGTGGATCAGGTAGTTGAGCGCCTTCAGCGGCGAGATCACCCCGCAGGTGGAAACGTCGATGTCCACCCGGAAGGTCGCGATGCCTTCCACCGGATGGATCTCCGGGTAGGTGTGCACGGTGATGTGGCTCTTGTCCAGGTGCGCCAGGATGGTTTCCGGTAGCGGCCCGGGGGACTCCTCGATCTGGCTGTCGGTCGGGGTGACCGGCTGCTCGGAGATCAGGATGGTAACGCTGGCGCCTTGGGGGTCGTAGTCCTGACGGGCGATGTTCAGGATGTTGGCGCCGATGATGTCGACAACATCGGTTAGGATCTGCGTCAGGCGCTCGGCATCGTACTCTTCGTCGATGTACTGCACGTACGCCTGCTGGTCTTCCGGCGTCTCGGCGTAGCAGATGTCATAGATGTTGAAGCTCAAGGTCTTCGTCAGGTTGTTGAACCCGTGGAGCTTGAGTTTGCTTTTCACCGTGGGGGAACTCTCTTCAATGCGGCTCTGCCGCGTGGTTGAGCATGCCCGTCAGATGCTTACGGCGCACCTGCGTAGGACGGTTTACACCTCTTCGCGTTGGCGATTGTGGTTGCTTGGTTTGGGGCCTGGCCCCGAAAAAAGGTGGCGCATTATGCAGAGGTCGGGCGACCTCTGCCAGCCTTTACGCCACCGCCATGACGATCCCGTGACGAGAGGATGTCAGCCGAGCTCGACGATCTCGTAGTCGTGGGTGATCTCCACGCCCGCGCGGCCGAGCATGATCGAGGCCGAGCAGTACTTCTCCGCCGACAGCTCGACGGCGCGCTTGACCTGGGCTTCCTTCAGGCCGCGGCCCTTGACCACGAAGTGCACGTGGATCCTGGTGAACACCTTCGGGTCCTCGCCGGCGCGATCGGCCTCGAGGAAGGCCTCGCAGCTCTCCACCGGCTGGCGGCCCTTCTTCAGGATGCTGACCACGTCGAAGTTGGTGCAGCCGCCCAGGCCGAGCAGCAGCATCTCCATCGGGCGCACGCCCAGGTTGCGGCCACCGGCATCGGGCGGACCGTCCATCACCACCACATGACCGCTGCCGGATTCACCGAGGAACATGGCCTCGCCGGCCCACTGGATTCTCGCTTTCATGCACAGGCTTCCGCCGGAAAAAGGGGGCGACAGCTTATCACAAGGCCTGGAATGCCCGGCGATGTTGACCAGGTCTCAATTCGAGCCCTGACACCTTAATGTTCTATTATGCTGGCGTCATTTTACTGGCACACTCACGAGGTTAAATTGACAGCCCGACCAGCTTTTGATTGTCGGCGCCAGAACGTCTGTTTAAGCTCTTGCCATCAAAAAAGACCGCCAGCCATCGAGCTGCGGCACCGATGCTCGGGGGAGAGCGTCGTAACGTCACGGTAAGCCAGCCAGGGACGACACATAACAACTCGACAAAAGCGCCTGTCGTGCACAGGGCCATTCTTATAATTTCGGGACTCGGGCATGGTAGCTATTACCCTTACACCCAAACACAAAAACCTCGACAAGTTGCTCGCACACTGTCACCGCCGCCGCTACACCCCAAAGAGCACCATCATCTACGCCGGGGATCGTTGCGAAAGCCTGTTCTTCATCATCAAGGGCTCGGTCACCGTCCTGATCGAGGACGACGATGGCCGGGAAATGATCATCGGCTACCTCAACAGCGGTGATTTCTTCGGCGAGATGGGGCTGTTCGAGAAGGACGGCAGCGCCGCCCAGGAACGCAGCGCCTGGGTTCGCGCCAAGGGTGAATGCGAGGTCGCCGAGATCAGCTACACCAAATTCCGCGAACTCTGCCTGCAGGATCCGGAGATCCTCATCACCCTCGGCAGCCAGATGGCCGAGCGCCTGCGCAAGACCACGCGCAAGGTCGGCGACCTGGCCTTCCTCGACGTCACCGGACGCGTCGCCCGCACCCTGTTGGACCTGTGCCAGCAGCCGGACGCCATGACCCACCCCGACGGCATGCAGATCAAGATCACCCGCCAGGAAATCGGCCGTATCGTCGGCTGCTCCCGGGAGATGGTCGGCCGCGTGCTGAAGAGCCTGGAGGAGCAGGGTCTGGTGCATGTGAAGGGCAAGACCATGGTGGTGTTCGGCACCCGCTGAACTTCGGCAGCAAGAGCGCCGCTTGCCTCCATGGGGGAACGGCGTTCTTCCAGCTGTGCCCGTGGTGCGGCTTCGCCTGCGGAGTGGGGCGCAGAACGTAGGGAGGCTCGGGCATAGGAGCAACTGTCTGCGCCGAGGCGTTTTTCGTAGGATGGGTTGAGCTTGCGAAACCCATGCGGTTGCGCTGATGGGTATCGCTTCGCTCAACGCCATCCTACGAAAAGCCATGCTCGCTCATGCGGTAGGAGCGGACTTTGTCCGCGATTGGACTCCTCGGCCACGCCGGACGGAACGCCGCCTCTCCCGTCAGGACGGGGCGCACATGGAGAGGGATCGGAGGCAAAGGCGAACACCTTTGCTGACCCCTCTACAACAATGCCAGCCTTCCTGATTGCGCGTCCCTACAAACTCAATCCGGATCGGCGCCCAGCACAGCACTACGGCGCTCGGGGAAGAACAGCCGCTTGAGCTCGACACCCGGATCATCGGCACGCATGAACGCCTCGCCGACCAGGAACGCATACACCTCGTTGACCTCCATCAGCTCGATGTCGGCACGGTTGAGGATGCCGCTCTCGGTCACCACCAGGCGATCGCGCGGAATCTCCGGCAGCAGGTCGAGGGTGGTGTCCAGGCTCACCTCGAAGGTGTGCAGGTTGCGGTTGTTGATGCCGATCAGCGGGGTGTCCAGGGTCTTCAGCGCACGCTCCAGCTCATCGCCGTCGTGCACCTCGACCAGTACGTCGAGTTGCTGTTCCTTGGCCACCGCAGCCAGTTCAGCCATGCGCGCGTCGTCCAGCGCGGAGACGATCAGCAGGATGCAGTCGGCGCCGATGGCGCGGGCCTCGACCACCTGGTAGGGGTCGATCATGAAATCCTTGCGGATCACCGGCAACGCGCAGGCGGCGCGGGCTTCCTGCAGGTAGGCGTCGCTGCCCATGAAGTAGTCGATGTCGGTCAGCACCGACAGGCAGGTAGCCCCGCCTTCCTGGTAGCTGCGGGCAATGTCCGCAGGCGAGAAGTTCTCGCGCAGGATGCCCTTGCTCGGCGAGGCCTTCTTCACCTCGGCGATCACCGCCGGCTGCTTGCGCTGGGCCTGCGCCAGCAGCGCCGCGGCGAAGCCGCGCGGGGCGTCGGCGGCGCGGGCGCGCTGCTCCAGCTCGGCGAAGGAGACGTGCGCGCGGCGCTCGGCGACTTCCTCGGCCTTGCGGGCCAGAATCTTCTGCAGAACCGTGGGCACAGTCACTGTGCATTCTCCTCTCGGTAAACGGCGGTAAAGGCGGCCAATTCGTCCATTTTTTCCCGGGCCAGGCCGGTGTGCAGGGCATCGTGGGCCAGGTGCATGCCCTCGTGCAGCGTGCTGGCGAGGTCGGCGGCGTAGAGCGCGGCGCCGGCGTTGAGCACGATCAGCTCGGCGGCCTTCTGCCCGGCCTCGGTCCTGCGCCGGCCGAGGGCGTCGCGGATCAGTTCCAGGGACTGCTGCGGGCTGTCGACGGTGAGGCCGATCAGCGTCTGGCTGCGGATGCCGAAGTCTTCCGGCTTCACCTCGTACTCGCGCACCTCGCCGTCCTTGAGTTCGGCGACGTGGGTGGCCGCGGCCAGGCTGAACTCGTCCAGGCCATCGCGCGAATGCACCACCAGCACGTGCTCGCTGCCCAGGCGCTTGAGCACCTCGGCCAGCGGCCGGCACAGGGCCTGGTTGAACACGCCGACCACCTGGTGGCGCACGCCCGCCGGGTTGGTCAGCGGGCCGAGCATGTTGAACAGGGTGCGCAGGCCCAGCTCACGCCGCGGGCCCGCGGCGTAGCGCATGGCCTTGTGGTGGACCTGGGCGAACATGAAACCCACGCCGACGCTCTCGATGCAGCGGGCCACCTGCTCGGACTTCAGGTCCAGGTAGATGCCGGCGGCTTCCAGCAGGTCGGCGCTGCCGCTCTTGCCGGACACGGCGCGGTTGCCGTGCTTGGCCACCTTGCCCCCGGCGGCGGCGACCACGAAGGCCGAGGCCGAGGACACGTTGAAGATGTTGGCGCCGTCGCCGCCGGTGCCGACCACGTCGACCACGCGGTCCAGGCTCTGCAGCTTCACGCCGTCGGCCAGCTCGCGCATCACCGAGACCGCGCCGACGATCTCGTCGATGGTCTCGCTCTTCATGCGCATGCCCATGAGGAAGGCGCCGATCTGCGCGTCGGTACACTGGCCGGTCATGATCTCGCGCATGACCGCCTGCATTTCCTCGGTGGAAAGGTCGAGCTGGTTGACCACGCGGTCGAGGGCTTCCCTGATGTTCATGCGCGCACTCCGCCCTGCTGCTTGAGGAAGTTGGCCAGCATTTCGTGGCCCTGCTCGGAAAGTATGGACTCGGGGTGGAACTGCACGCCCTCGACGTTCAGCGTCTTGTGGCGCAGGCCCATGATCTCGTCCACGGAGCCGTCGTCATGGGCTGTCCAGGCGGTGATCTCCAGGCACTCGGGCAGGGTTTCGCGCTTGACCACCAGGGAGTGGTAGCGCGTCTGCGTCAGCGGGTTGTTCAGGCCGGCGAACACGCCCTGGTCGATGTGGAACACCGGGCTGGTCTTGCCGTGCATGACCTGGCGCGCGCGCACTACGTCGCCGCCGAAGGCCTGGCCGATGGACTGGTGCCCCAGGCAAACGCCCAGCAGCGGCAGCTTGCCGGAGAAACGCCGGATCACCTCCAGCGACACACCCGCCTCATTGGGGGTGCAGGGCCCGGGGGAGAGCACGATGCGCTCGGGGTTCAGCGCGGCGATCTCGTCGACGCTCAGCTCGTCGTTGCGAATGACGTGGATGTCGGCCTTCAACTCGGCGAAGTACTGCACCAGGTTGTAGGTGAAGGAGTCGTAGTTATCGATCATCAGCAGCATGTCTGCTCGGACCTCAATGATTGCACTGCTTTCGGTTCGCGTCGCCGGCGCACCCGGGGCGGCCTGGGCAGGACCTGGCCATTATGCCAGCGGATGGGGGGACGAACGCGGGGAAGGGACCGGCGCGAGGGCCGGGAAAGAAGGAATCAGGCGCGCCAGCGCCAGCGGGCGAATGCCTTGAGGAGGGAGATGAGGATGCTGTTGCGGTGAATCACGGTAGCGATCTCGCCAGATGATTGCCGAACAGTAGCCGATGGCCGCCCGGCAACGCAAGCCGCACGGGCCCGCGCGGCGCCGGGAGCCGGCGGGCGACTAGCGGCAGGCGTCCAGCGCGGCGCGCAGGCGGGCCTCGTAGCCCAGGTGCTGCTGGCGCTCGGCGAGCAGTGCGCGGACCTTGGTCTGCAGCGAGTCGGAGGGATGCAGGAGGGAAGTGGCGAACACCGGAATGGGGACAGCCGGCGCCCGGCAGGGAATGGCGACCGGCACCCGCACTTCGAGCGCGGCCGGTTGGGTTGGCGCCGCGGCGGTGCAGGCCGCCAGCAGCGGCAGGCCCACGAGGAGAAGAACTTTCATGGCGCCAGCTCCTGGTCGATGAGCTGGCGCGCAGCGGCGCAGTCCTCGCCGTCGCTGTGCCCCGCCAGCAGGCGCTGGGCGGCAGCCTCGTGGGCATCCGCCTGCACCTGGGCCGCCCGCAGCGCCTGGGCGGCGTCGATCTCGCGCTTCCGCGCGGCGAGCGCCAGTTCATCCAGGCGGTGGTTCTGCTCGGTCAATTGGGCGTGCAACGTGCTGCGGCCCTGGGCACAGAGCGCGCTCTCGACGCGGGCGGCGTCCAGTTGCGGACGCAGGTATCGGGCCGCGAGCCAGGCGCCTGCGGCAACGCCGAGGCCGATCAGAAGCAGGACGACGGCGAGCTTCCGGTACAGGCTCATCCCAGCACCTCCTGCGCCCGTCGCCACAGTTTCTGGCGCTCGGCCAGGCCATTGAGGCCGCCGTTGATGCGCCGGGTGATGTCCTCGAAGCGCCCGGCGTCGGCCAGTTCGTTCAGGCCCGCGTCCGCCCACCACCAGGCCGCCGACTCGCAGGCCCAGCGCGGTTCGGCGAGCGACTCCGGGTGGGCCTCGAAGGCCTGGCCGAGCGCCATGCCGACGCGCCGATAGTTGGCCCGGCCGGTGATCTGCAGCAAGCCACGGCCGCGGTAGCGCCAGCCATCGCCGGAAGCCTCGTCGCCATTGCCGTTGCGCCCGGCGTAGGCACAGTTGGCGATGGCCTGGGGCTGGTAGGCCAGTCGGCAAGCCAGCGCGGTGGGCTTGCCGGCGGCGTTGCGGAAGCGCCGCGGCCAGGTGTCCGCCAGGCCCTGGGCGCTGTAGGCGAGGTTTTCCACCAGGTGCGTCAGCCCGGCGCTCTCGTGGCCAACCTGGGCGAGGAAAGCGGCGGCGCGCGGCGCTCGGTCAACCCCGTGGGCACGCATCGCCGGCGCCAGCCAGGGCAGGACCTGGCCGGCCCGGGGAAACAGCTGCAGCAGTTGTTGGTCGGTGATCTCCATGCGGCCCTCCTTCAGCTGCGCCCCTTGCCACCCGCGGCATCGGCCTTGCCCTGGGCGCCGCCGTTGCAGGTGATGGTGGTACTCCAGCCGCCGGCATCCAGGCGCTGTTCCACCGAGTCGGTGAGGAACTCGCCGTCCAGGCCGTCCTTGAAGCCGCTCAGCCGCACGCTGCGCTCGGCGAACAGGTCGCTGCGCCCGGGCATCTGCAGGCGCACGAAGGCGCTGCCGCGGTTGAAGTCGGCCAGCCGCGCCCTGGCCGCCTGCTCGGCGGCGCCGCGGTCCGGGTAGGGATGGCGGTCGATGAACTCGGCGCCGACGTCCTCCGGCGCCTTCGGGTTTTCCAGCGCCACCTGGCGCATGGCGCCGCTGGCCGGGTCCTGGTAGCAGGTCTTCACCCGGCGGTAGACGGTACGGTCGTCGAGGCGCAGGTCGAAGGAACCGACATCGCCCGGCATCAACTCCAGCGGCGCGATGGCACGCCCGGAAGCGCTCTCCCCGGCCTGGCGCGGCAGCACCAGCAACAGGCCGTCGGCCAGCTTGGCGGTGCAGTCGTGCTGGCGGGCCAGGCGGGTGATGAAATTGAAGTCCGATTCGTTCAACTGCTCCGCGCGGGCGACGTTAACCTGCACCGGGCAGCGCGCGCTCCAGTGGTTGCGCGCGGCCAGGTCGAAGACAATCCGCGCCAGGCTGGCGTTCTCCCAGGCGGCGCAGCGGGTGCTCTTGCCCTCGCCGTGCATGTCGCCGGCACGGCCGCTCAGGGTCAGCCGGCGGGGCGGCCCGTCGAAGCGGAGCGCATCCACCCGGTAGCGGCCCATGGGCGCCAGTTCCTCCCCGGCGTAGCCGAGGAACAGGTCCAGCCAGGCGCCGCGCGCGGGCAAGGCAATGGCGCCGTCGCGGTCGTCGAGGACCAGCTCGAAGGTGTCGGACTCCAGGCCCGGCTTGTCGGTCAGGACCAGGCTGAGCAGACGGTCGCTGAGCAGGTGGGTGATGTCGCTGCCGTTGGCGAGCAGACGGAAGGTCGGGCGCACTTCGGGCCTCCGGAAAGGAAAGACCCCGCCGGAGCGGGGTCGGGGGTCAGTCCCACAGGCGTACCCGGGGATCGCTGGGGGGCGGCAGCTCGGGCAGGCGGATCAGCAGCCCGGCGCGCAGCGGCTGGGGCTCGTCGGCCAGGCCGGGGTTGGCTTCGAGGACGGCTTCCACGCTGCCCAGCAGGTGCCCGTAGTGGTACTGGCAGAGGCTGTCCAGGCAGTCGCCGTCCGCGGTTCTACAGATCGTCGCCATAGCGGGTGAACTCCAGGGTGAAGGCCTGGCTGCGCGGCACGCCGTCGCTAAGCAGGCTGGATTGGTTCTCGCCGATGCGGGTGATGCACCAGTTGCCCAGCAGCTGGCCGGACCAGCTGCTCAGGCTCAGCGGCTCGCGGCGCGCAGCGATGTCGCGCAGCTTCTGCAACTGGCCGACGCCGGCGCCCAGCAGGGTGGCGATGGTGCCGCTGAGGCTCAGCGTCTCCGCGCCCTGCCCCGGCGACTGCAGGGCCGGGCGCCGGTCCAGGCGCGCCTGGGGCACCCAACTGTACTGGGTGTCGCGCACCAGCTTGTCGAAGGCCGCGGTGGACAGGTTGAAGTAGAAGGGAGTGGCATTCGGCGCCAGCGGCCGCATCACCAGCAGGTGGGGCTGCGGCTTGACCGCTTCCGCCGCCGGCGTGGTCAGCGGCGCCAGCAGTTCGCTGGGGATGATGTTGGCCAGCTTCGGGCTGATCGCCCCGGCGATGCGGTTGATCGCCTGACCGGCCCGCGCCGCCTGCCGGCCCAGCGCGTCCAGCCGCTCGTCCACCCGCTGCACGGCGCGCTCGGCCTTCGAATAGACGGCCACCACCTTGTCCAGCCGCGCATTGGCTTGGTCGATGCCGCGCATAACGCGCTGCAGTTGCACCGACACGCCGGGCGGCAGGCCCAGCAGTTTCTCCAGCTGGCCGCTGGCGTCCTGTAGCTCGCCGATGGCCTGGTCCAGTGGGTCGATCGTGCCCTTCAGCTCGCGGCGGCCGGCCTCGATGGCCTGGCCGATGGACCGCAGGCCGGCCTGTAGTTGCTCCATGTAAGCCATGCTGGCTCCTCATTGGTCATGTCGCCGTTCAGAGCCTCGGCAGGTCGAACAGGCTGTCGTTGCGCTGGCGGCTGTTGAATTCGTCGAGCAGCCGGCGCAGTTGCGGCAGCAGCTGCTCGGCCAGCAGGCGCGGCTCGAACAGGCCGCCGCCGACGTTCAGGGTGATCTGCGGGGAGAAGTGCCAGTTCTGCACCGGCGGTATCGCTGGCGCGGCGGGAGGCAACTTCGCTTCGGGCGCACTGGCGGCCTCGGCCTTCGCCGCTGCACTCTCCTTGCCCAACCAGGCACCGAGCTTGCCACCGCCCCAGCCGCCCAGCTTCTCGCCCAGCAAGCCGCCGAGCGCACCGCCGATGGCCGTGCCCACCACCGGGACTATCGAGCCCACGGCAGCGCCCAGCGCGGTTCCCACCAGGGCGCCGGCGGCACCGCCATAGCCTTCGCCCTTCTGCTGCGCTGAGCCGTCGCTGGCATAGGTCTGCACGGCACCCAGCACAGCCAGCCCAGCACTCAGCGGTACGGCACCGCGCAGCAGCAGGCGACCGCCGCGGGCCAGTTGCGCGCCGCCCTTGCCGGCCGCGTCGAGCACGGCGGGCACTCCACTCACCGTGTTGCCTGTGCGCAGCGCGATCTCCGGCAGCTTCCCGGCTCTCGCACCGAGCAGGCCGCCCCGCGCCAGGTTCACGGCGCCGCGCCCCGCATCGAACAGCGCCCGGCCCCCCTTGTAGGCACCGAACAGCCCCACAGCCGAAGCCACCACGCCGGGGTTCTCGTTGACCAGCTGCGTCCCACGGCGGAAAGCCTCGGAGCCCACCTCCAGCGCAGGGTCCACGTAAGGCACGAGCGCATCGCCGACGGCTCCCAGCAGCGTCTCGCTGGATGCCCGCGCCGCACCGATGCGGGCCGAGGTCGTGTCATTGCGCTGGAGGAGAAGGCTGTCGACCACTCCACTGGCCTTCAGGGCCTGCGCTTGCAGGTGCCGCAACGCCTCTCCGCCGCCCGAGGCCGGCAGCAGACCCTTGAGCCCTTTGCCCACCCTTTCGGCCGCCTCTTCGGGCGAACCGCTCTTGCGCATCTGCAGTTCCAGCATGGCCCCCAGGCGGACGACGGCCTCGCTGCCCTGCCCCTTTCGCGGGCGCGCCCTGGACAACAGTTCCGGCAGATGGCGCGCCAGGTCCGCCGTCTCGAACTCGCCCCGCTGGCCGAGGAAGGCCAGGGAGTCCAGCGTCTTCGCCAGCTCGGCGGGAGTATCGAGCCCGGCCTTCACCTGCAGGCTGCGCAGCAGCGCCGCAGTGTCGGCGAGCCCGGCGCCCTGGCTGCGGGCGAATTTCGCCGCCAGCGGCAGGAGCGCCTGGGCATCCTGCTGCCGCATGCCACTGTCCATCAGCGCAGCGAGCAGGCTCGCGCTGTCGTCCCGGCTCATCCCGCTGCCTTGCGCGCTTTCCTGTATCCGTTGCGACAGCTGCCGCTCCTGCGCGGTGCCGGCGATACCGCCACGGATCGCCAGGGCGCGGATGCGTTCCTGATAGTCCGCGGCGATACCGATGGGCACGCCCATGGCGCTGCCGAACCTGCCCAGCTCGCCGAAGCGGCGGCCGGCGCTCTCCAGCTGCTCCCAGCCCCGGGCCCTGAGTTCGCTGCCACGCACACTACGGCCCAGGCGCTCATACAGCTTCGACAGGTTGCCCACCTCCAGGCCTTGCCGCTTGAGCAGCGCCAGGTTGCCTTCCAGTGCCCGCAGGGTCGTGCCCGCCTGGGCGTCGCCGACGCGCTGCAGGCGCAGGTATTCCGCCTGCAGGTCGCGGGTTTCGCCGACCAGGCCCTGGAGGTCGAAGGCACGCTCGCTGCCGCGCCGGAGCGCTTCCACACGCGCCTTGGCGTCCGC
The DNA here is from genome assembly GCF_001586155.1 of Pseudomonas citronellolis. Lineage (NCBI taxonomy): Bacteria > Pseudomonadati > Pseudomonadota > Gammaproteobacteria > Pseudomonadales > Pseudomonadaceae > Pseudomonas > Pseudomonas citronellolis. The sequence continues at coordinate 771,262 of NZ_CP014158.1, read as the reverse complement.
CACGACCGCCCCGAAACTGGCGTCGAGCACCCCGCCGAGCACGATGCTGATCTTCTGTTTTTCGCTCATCGCTCATTCCATCCATCAAAGGCGGGAGCGGCGCACGCACGCCGCTCCCGCGCCCTCAGGCAGCGTCCTCGCCCAGCCACCAGAGCAGTTCGCCCTGGCTCATGCCGTCGAGGTCGGCGGCGCCGAAGCCCAGTTCGCGGGCCAGGCGCCGCGCCAGCTCACGCATCCGCGTCGGGTTCGTCGCCGTCTTCGCGCACCAGGCGAAAGTAGGCGTTCTGCAGCCGCTGGTAGTCGCTGAGCTTGAGCCCCTCCAGGTCCTGGGCGCTGACCTGGGCGAGGGAGGCGAACAGTTGCAGCTCGCGCTCCTCCGCATCGCCGCCGACACGGGTGGCCAGGCGGATGTCGCGCACCGTGGGCGCGCGCAGGGTCAGGCTGTCGACGCTGACGCCGTTGCATTGCGCCGGGCGCGACAGGCGCACGGTGGCGGCGTCGGCGCCCAGGCTGAGCCAGGCCGGTTGTGCTTGGGTCATGGCGCGCACCTCACAGGCCGAGGTGGCCGCGCAGGGCCGCCAACTGGTCGACGCCGTTGACGCGGCGCACCGAGTTCAGCGGGTCGATCTCGAAGACCTCGCGGCCGTCGACCTCCAGCTTGTAGTAGCTGACCACCACGTTGAACTTGAACTCGGCCAGCTCGCCGACCTTCCAGTCGCCCGGGTCGACTTCCTGGAGCATGCCGCGCAGGGTCGCGATCACCGGCACGGCGTCGCCCTTCTGGCCCTTGAAGGAGCCGCGGAACACGCCGTTGAAGCCGCTCTGGTCGGCCAGGCCGAAGAAGTTCAGCGCCTCGCGCCGGGCGCCGTTGGTGGAGAACTTCGCCTCCATCTTCTCCAGGCCCATGTCCAGGGCGATGGGCGCATCCATGCCGCCGGCCTGGTAGTCCTGGGTCTTGATGCTCAGCTTGGGCAGGGTCAGCGACGGCACGTCACCGGCGAAGCTGACGCCGTCGACGAACAGGTTGGTGTTGCTCAGGGTTTGCGGAATCATGGGTGTTGCTCCTTAGGCGTCGAGGACTTCGGTGAGCCACTGGTCGGTGACTTCCACGCGGAAGTTGGGGTTTTCGGCGGGCGGCACGTCGGTGAAGCGGATGTTCCAGTACACCTTGCCCTGGGCCAGCTGGCTGGCGGTGTTGAGTTCCGCGTCGGCGTAGACCTCGAAGTCGATCACCGCGCCCTGGTTCTTCAGGTCGCGCATGAAGGCGCGCAGGCCCTCGGTGACGTCCTTGACGTAGGTCTTGGTGATGCCGCGGTCGACCGCCCACTTGTGCCCGGCGAGGATGGCGTCCATCACCATGTCGAGGGTGCGCACGCGGGTCACGAAGGCCCACTTCGGGTCGCTGGACAGGGTGCGGTTGCCCCACAGGCGGTAGCCGTCGTCGCGGATGATGGTGGTGACGTTGGCGTTGTTCAGCAGGTTGGCGCGGCAGGTCGCGTCGCCGTCGAGGAACTCCACCGGGCGGGTGGTGCCGGTGATGCCGGTGAACACCTTGTTCGACGGCGAGGACCAGAAGCCGTACTCGGCGTCGGTCCAGGCGAACAGCCCGGCGGCGTAGGCCGAGGCCGGAGCGTCGGCGGTGGCGCTGGCCTCGGTGTCCCAGTACTGCACGCCGGGGTCGACCAGGTACACGCGCTTGCTGCCGAACTCGCCGGCATAGGCGATGGCCGCCTCGTCGGTGCTGTTCGGCCCGTCGACGATGGCGATGGCGCGCAGCTTGCCGGCCAGGGCGTCCATGGCGGTGGCCACGGCCTCGGTGGCGGAATGCTTCGGCGCCACCAGCAGGCGCGGCTGGGCGTTGAAGCGCGACTTGCCGTCGAGCAGCGCTTGCAGGCCGGTGCGCTGGCCGGACTCGGTGACGCTGCCGATGATCGCCGAGGTCTGCTGCGCCGGGTCCTCGACCTCGGCCACACCCACCGCGACGACCACGGCGGAGGCCTGGGTGAAGATGGCGGTGCAGGCCTTGTAGATCGCCGAGCCGGTACCGAAGGCGGCGGCCGCCTCGCGCAGGCTGGTCAGCAGCACCGGCACGTCCGGCTCGGCGCTGGCCGGAGCGCCCGGGGTGAAGGTATCCACCAGGCCGATGATCGAGGACGACGGCAGCGCGATGGTGCGCGCGCCGACGTCGACGTTGGTCACGGTAACGCCGTGAAAGAAGCTCATAGGGTTTTCTCCAGACATAAAAAAACCGCCGGTAGGCGGTTGTGGGTTGGCCCGGGCCGCGGGTGCGGTGGGCTGGATTACAGATGCTGGCTCAGGCGAGAGGGCCGCCTAATCGAGCTCGGACTCCTCCTCAATCTAGGTGATCAGTCCGTCTTCGCGATCGAAGCAAGCTTTGGAAGTGGAGGAGATGTCTCATTCACCAGAAGTCGTCTGCGAACCTACATCTACTCGCCACTATGCTTCGATCTGACACATATGCATTTCTACCACTCCACTATCAGTAGGCCAGGCATACCTGGGCTACCAGCAGCACCACTGCCACCGACATACGCCGCACCGCCACCGCCACCACCTGCCCCGTAGCCGTATCCGATAGTTGCAGCGAGCCCAGCATTGCTACCAGCGCGGCCACCACCACCTGCGGTGCCATAGGGGGAGGAGCCGCCGGCACCACCATCGCCACCAGCATTTTTCCCGTCCTCCCCATGGGTACCACCGTAGACGCTACTGGCCCCGCCAGCGCCTCCGGAACCAACTATGCCGCCTCCCCCGCTAGCGCCCGCCCCGCCTGTCAATGTCAGCAGGGAACCAAATGAGGTGGCACCTCCGGCATTACCCGATCCCCCATTAGCTCCGGCAGCACCGCCGGTCCCCGCGGCGCCACCGGCACCAATCGTCACTGCATAGGTCTGCCCAGGCATCACAGTAACCGATACTTTGATGGCACTCTGAGCAGCCCCTCCACCGCCCCCGCCACCGCTGCCGGTGGACACAAAACCTCCTCCACCGCCCCCGCCGCCACCACCGCCACAGCCAGAGAGATAAACAGCCGTCACACCGGCTGGGACAGTGAACGAGCCAGATGCAGTGAAGCGTTGAATACGTCCCTTGACCGCGGTTTGAACGAAAGCAGTACTGGCTAGTTGCGTCGTATTGGCCCCCGGAATCGCAGTAGGAGCAGTTGGTGTACCGGTAAATGCAGGCGATGCCAGCGGCGCCAGCCCGGTAGTGATGTTCTGGAACACCAGCGCAGTGGTCCCCAGCACGATCGGGGCATTGGTGGTGAGCTGCCAGATACTGTCCGCCTGGGTACTGCCCTCCTCCACCGCAACAGTCAGGTTCGGCGTTACCTCGGCGCTTGCATCCGCATCGCCCGCACGCTTCCAGGCGCCGCTGGCCGCCAGGTAGATGCCGTTGTCCGGCGCGTTGGTCTGGTTCTTCACCAGCACCCGGTCGCCAGCAGCCAGCGCCACGCCATCCAGCGTCTGCAAGCCGCTCAGGGTGATATTCGCGGTGGTCGCCGCACGCACCGACTGCTTCTGGTCCAGCTTGTTCATCGCGCTGACGATGGCGCTATCCACGTACTCGCGAGTAGCCAGCACCACGCTCGGATCGATCTTCAGCTCCACCGAAGCAGTGTTGCTGACGATCAGCACCATGCGCACGGTCTGGGTGCGGCCGCTGCCTTCGGCCAGTTGCGGCTTGTAGGACGGCGCGCAGTTGGCGTAGGCGATCAGTGCGCCGGCCTCGTCGTACAGGCCTATCTCGCGGATCCACCAGCCGCCGACGTCCTCGGGGATGACCTGTTCGGCGATGATCTGCGCGGCGTTGGCCGGGTCGACGCTCAGTTGGTTCAGCGGCGCGCGGCGGACTTCGTTGACCAGCGCGGTGCGGCTAGCGTCCGGGGTCGGGACGCTGCCGCCGCCGTCGCCGACGGCCAGCTGGGTGATTTTCAGGGTGGTGCCCAGCGCGGTGGCATTCGCCAGCTTGCCGGCACCGACGGTGGTCAGGAGTGCGTAGTAGGTCACGGCCATGGGTAGACGCTCAGTTGGTCGATGGTGTGTTCCCGGCCGGGCAGGCCGTAGCCGCCGCGGGTCTCGATGACGTCCGGGAGGTAGGGGTAGACGGTGGTGATGTCGCCGTCGTATTGGCCGGAGCCGACGTAGATCGGCCCCTGGGTTTCCAGGCTGATGTCCAGCCCGATGAGGTGGCGGGTCAGCGGCTTCGCGTCGTCGATCAGGCGCTCCACCTCCTGGTACATGGCTTCGCTGATGCCGCTGTCGAGCACGCCGATGCGCAGGCGGAAGGTGCCCGGCTCGCCCATGGGCGCGCTCTGCCACCACTCGATCACTTCGATCAGGTAGCCCAGCGGCTCGATCACCCGGCGCAGCGCGGCGATGGTGCCCTTGTGCTGGTGGATGCGGAACGCCGCGGCTATCGCCTTGCGCTTCACCGGCTCGGCCCAGTCAGGGTCCCAGCGGTCCACCGACCAGGCCCAGGCCAGGTAGGGCAGCAGCGCCAGCGGGCAGCGCTGCGGGTCCATCAGCTCGCGCAGCGGGATCGGCAGGTCGCTCACCTGCACGTCGGCCAGCGCCCGCTCCAGCGGCGTGGCGTTGCTGGGCAGCAGCCGACTACTCATCGGAGCCTCCCACGCTGATGGCGTAGCCGGTGCAATAGGCGGCCCGGGTGGCGTCCAGCACCACGTCGGCGGCCGGTTGCGCCAGCTCCACGCGCTGTACGCCCTCCACGTGCAGCGCGGCGAACAGCGCCGAGCGGCGGATGTCGCGGCCGAGCCGGCGCTGGGTGGCGATGTAGCCTTGCAGCGAGGCTTCCGCCGCCTGGCGGATCAGCTCGGCCTCGGGCCCCGGGTAGATGTAGAGCACCGCCTCCACCCGGTAGTCGACGATGCTCGCCGACTGCACGGTGACGCGGTCGCCCACCGGCCGTACGTCCTCGTCGGACAGCGCCAGGCGCACCGCTTCGAGGATGTCCTCGGCAGCACTGCCATCGCCTTCGCGGGACAGCACGCTGATCAGCGCCTCGCAGGGCGCGGGGCTGATCGCCGAGACATCGGCGATGCGCCCGTCGGCGCCCAGCGCGAAGGCGACGTAGGCATTGCGCGGCCCGGCCACCGAGAGTTGGTCGAAGGCCAGCTGGGTGCGGTTGCGCAGCGAGTCGTCGCTCTCCAGCACAGCCTCCAGCGGCGGCACCGCCGACGGATCGGCGGGCTGGATCACCAGGCGCGCCACGTTGTAGCCGGCGGCCAGTTGCTCGAGGTCGCTGCCCGTGGCGTAGGCAAGCATCACTGCCCGCGCGGCATCGTTAATGCGGGCGCGCAGCAGCAGCTCGCGATAGGCCGCCAGCTCCAGCAGCTTGACCACCGGATCGGACTCCAGCGCGGCGTCCCAGCCTTCCCCCATGGCCGCGCGGAAGGCTTCCAGCAGCTCCTGGTAGAGGCTCTCGAAGTCCGGGCTCTCCACCACGTCCGGCGGCGGCAGCTGCGACAGGTCGATGATGCTCATGCCTGTACCTCCAGCTGGAAACCGTCACCCTGGTAGAGCCCGCTCAACAGCAGGCTGACGCGGCCATCGAGCACCGCGCTGACCTTCACCGACTGCAGGCGGATGCGCGGCTCCCAGCGCCCGAGGGAACGGGCGACCTCGGCCTGCACCGCGCTTTTCCAGCCTTCGCTGAGCGGCAGGTCGACCATGCGCCGCAGCTGGCTGCCGTACTCCGGGCGCATGCGCCGGCTGCCCAGGGGCGTGCCGAGGATGTCCTCGATGGATTGTTTCAGGTGCGCCAGGCCGCCCAGGGGCTGGCCGTTGCGCCTGTCCATGCCGATCATGGCCGCGCCCTCCCCTGTGGCGGGCGGTTGTGCTTGCCCATGCTGTTCTCCAGAAACGAAGAGGCCCGCGCGTGGCGGGCCTGTGGATGAAAGTGGCGGTTCAGTGGGTGTGGTGGTTGCTGTTGCCGGTGGTGTCCATGATCGAGCCGCTGCTGGTGACGTTGCCCTGCACCACCAGGTTGCCCTGGATGGCCACCTCGCCCTGCAGGCTGATCTGCCCGGCCTTGACGCTGACCGCGGCGTCGCTGACCAGTACCTGCGCCCCACCCACCTTCACCGTGACGCTGCCGCTGGGCAGCTCGATGCTGTAGCTGTGCGCCGCCCAGTCGTAGCTCAGGCTGCCGCCGTCGGCGAAGCGCCAGGTCTCGACGTGGTCGCGGCTGTCCGCCGGGGCGCCGGCGTCGCCGTACAGGCCGGACACGAAGGTGCCCATGGCCAGCACCCCGGACGGGCTGAGCAATACGCCCTGCTCGCCGATGCCCGGCGCCCGCCAGTGCCGCGCCGGGCCTGCGCCCTGGGCGTGCCAGCGGACCCAGGCGCTGGTCCAGTCGCCATTGCGCACCCGCACCTTGGCGGCGGCCAGGTCCACGGCCACCACCACGCAGGGCACGATCAGCGAGGCGAGCATGCGGTCGTGCTCGGCGCTCACGTAGGTCGGATTCATGCCAGGTCCTCCGGGGCGAAGTAGTCGGCCTCGTGGCCGGGGCCGGTCTGCGGCTCGATGCCCAGCAGCAGCGAGCCCGGCGGCTGGTCCTCCCAGGGCCATTCCGGCGTGCCCAGCAGCAGCGGCTGGTCCCACTCCAGCAGCCAGACGCGGTAGGCCTCGCTGGCCTCGGGCCGGGCCTGGACGAAGCCGGCCGGCTCCAGCGGCAGGTCCCAGGTCTGCGCACGCAGCAGGACGGCGATCAGCGAAGCCAGCTGCAGCGCCAGCACTTCCGCCTCGGCGTCGTCGCGCTGCAGCAGCAGGCGTGCCTGCAAGCGGCACAGCAGCGCCGTCTCGCCGGTGCCGGGGTCGCGGCCCGGCGCCAGCGCGGCGTATTCCAGCAGCAGCGCGGGTAGCTGCGGGGTGGCTGTGCCCAGTGGGCCGCGCAGTATCTGCACGGCCTCCGGCAGTACCGCGCGCAGCCGCTGTTCGACGGCGGCCAGCAGGCTTTCGAGGGTCAACTCCTGGTCAGGCATGGCGCCTCCCTGTTTCCGATGGATTCGTTCAGCGACGCTCGTGGTCGCTCTCGCTCAATTGGCAGACACCCAGGCGGCGGGCCGCCCAGCGTTCGTAGAGGCCGACGGCGATCTCGGCGCCGGCCGCCGCGGTCAGGCTGCCGACGGCGGCGCTGAGCAGCAGCGAGGCGCCGCAGGCCAGGGCCAGGAACATCACCGCCACGCCGCAGACGATCGAGGCGCCGGAGCGCAACGCCAGGCGCCGCAGCAGCCCCCAGCCGCCCAGGCCGGCCTTGTCGGCCCGCCACATCTCGCCGCTGACGCCGCCCACGGCGGCCAGCAGGATCGATACCCACAGCGGCATCTCGGGTTCATTGCCCATGGGTTCACCTTGAAGACAAACGCCCGCGCCGGCGGGCGGAACCGGCGGCTATCAGCCAGCCGGGGATTACGGCCGCAGGCCGCGAAAGCGGGCGGCGGAAACGAAAAAGCCCGGCGCTGGGGCCGGGCTCGACGAGGTTTTCAGCGGTGCTCCCTGGGGACGCACCTTTGCAAGATTGATGACTTTGTACCCCCCGATTCCCGGCCGGACAAGGCATTTCCGCCCTGGCACCGCAATAGGTGGGCAATGCACCGGCAACGCACCGGCGAGGCACTGCGATTCAGCCCAGGGGCTTGCTCAGCAGCACCGTGGTGAAGCCGCTGTGCCATTCCTCGTCGGGGTAGAAGTCGATTTCCGCGTAGCCGTGCCTGGCGTAGAAGGCGCGGCTCTGGCTGTTGAAGGTGTCGGTCTCCAGGCGCGCCTGCGCATGGCCGGCCGCGGCCATCCGCCGTTCGGCGAAGCGCAGCAGGGCGCTGCCGGCGCCGGCGCGTTGGGCGCGGGGCGAGACGTGCAGGGCATCGATGAAGTCGTCGCGCCAGTCGACCAGGCCGACGACCTCGCCGCCCAGGCAGGCCAGGTGGAAATGCCCGAGGCGCGCCTGGACGTAGGCGCGGGTGCGCCCTGCCGCTTCGAAGCGCGCTCGCGCTTCGGCGGTCAGTTGGGGTTTCCAGGTGGTTTCGTAGGTTTCGCCGAGTATCCGCAGGATCGCCTCGGCATCGGCCGGGTTCGCGGGGCGCAGGGTGAGGGAGGTGCTGTCCATGGCCGCGAGCATAGCGCAGCGGCGCATGGGTGGAGCAAGCCCGGCGCGGGAGACCGGGCTTGGCGGGGGTCAGGCCACGCGGCGCAGCAGGCGGGCCTGGATGCTCTGGTGCGCCACGTGCAGGCGCAGGTAGAAGGTGTTGCGGCTGCAGCGGCAGTGGCGGTACTTCTGCTCGGGTTCGCTGTCGCGGTTCAGGTAGTGTTCGCTGACCACCTGCTTCTGCTGCTCGGGCAGGCCGTTGACGATCAGGTCCAGCTCGGCGACGCGGTCGAGCAGTACCCGGCTGCCGCGGGTGCCGCGGATCATCTCGCCCTTGTTGGCGATCATCAGCGCCAGCAGGTTGCCGCCGGCATAGCCGCCACCGGCCACGCCCGGGCTGTGCATTTCCTCGGCCCAGAGCCTGAGCATTTCATCGATCGGCTTGATCACGTTTGCCTCCCGCGCCTTCAGCGGCGCCGCTCCAGTTCGTCCAGGGCCTGGCAGTCCAGGCAGCGGTTGCAGCCGGGCACCGCCAGGCGGCGGGCCTCGGGGATGGGCTCGCCGCAGACCTGGCAGTCGGCGGCGGCGGGCTCCGGCTCGCTGGCGCGCCGTGCCGCCAGCAGGGCGTCGAGGCGTTCCAGGGCCAAGTCGTTGGCGTAGTCGGCGAGATCAGCCATGGGCGGCCTCCCCGTGGTGTTGCGCTGGTGCGTTCATGCTTTTCTCCGGGCGACGACCTGCCCTGCGCGTGCCGTCCTGCGGCCGCGTTGCCAGGTCATTCGCGTGCTGTTTGTCGATGCGTGGCGCTCAGCTGGACGCCACTCGCCGTGCGGAAGCGGTGCGCTCCTCGCCCGCTTCCGCCGTCAGCCTGCCCCGTGACGCACGGGCCACAGGCAACCCACGGCCTCCCTGCCGCGGAAGACGGAAGCGCCGGCACCCTCGTGTCGGATCGCGTCCGCCGCCGGCTCGGAAACAACCTTCAGAAGGCCGGCGAAGGAAAAGCTACAACCAAAGCTATTTATCGTCAACACCAAAGCTATTTACACTTCCCCGGAGCGGGCGGTAGAGTGCCGACATGAACAGCACAGCCCGCCCCTCTACGCTCGCCGAGCGCCTCAAGCAGGCCATGGCCGCGCGCAACCTCAAGCAGGAGAGCCTCGCCGAAGCGGCCGGGGTCTCGCAGAACACCATCCACAAGCTGACCGCCGGCAAGGCGCAGAGCACCCGCAAGCTGATCGAGATCGCCGCGGCCCTGGGCGTCTCGCCGGTCTGGCTGGGCACCGGCGAAGGCTCGCCGCAGGCCGCCACGCCACCGGCCGACGGCAGCCCGCTGCGCCTGGAACCGCTGCACCCCTGGGACAGCAGCACGCCGCTGGACGAAGACGAGGTGGAACTGCCCTTGTACAAGGAAGTGGAAATGTCCGCCGGCGCCGGGCGCACCGCGGTGCGCCAGATCGAGGGGCGCAAGCTGCGTTTCTCCTACGCCACCCTGCGCGCCGCCGGGGTCGACCCGGACGCGGCCATCTGCGCCCAGCTCACCGGCAACAGCATGGAGCCGCTGATCATGGATGGCTCCACCATCGGCATCGATACGGCGACGACGCATATCACCGACGGCGAGATCTACGCCCTGGAGCACGAGGGCATGCTGCGGGTGAAGTTCCTCTACCGCCTGCCGGGCGGCGGCATCCGCCTGCGCAGCTTCAACCGCGACGAGTACGGCGACGAGGAATACGACGCCCAGGCCATCCAGGCCAGCCAGCTGAGCATCATCGGCTGGGTGTTCTGGTGGTCGACGGTGCGCCATCGCCGCGCGCCCACGCTGGTTCGCTGAGCCTTCCCCAACCCCGCCGCGGCGGGGTTTCTTCTACGCGAAGGAAAGCCGGGCGAACGGCGATTGCCAGGAAAAACAACAAAAGCTATATTTCCTCCATCGAACGACAACCGCAAGCAGGAGGAAGCCATGCTGCCGTCGAACTCCGACACCCAACCGGCGCCACGCCAGGAAACCGTGGCGCTGGTCTACCAGATCTTCGGCGACGTGCTGGTGCCCCTGGAGCAGGTGCGCGAGCGCTGGTTCCGCAACCTCAACCGGGAGAACTTCGGCAAGGCCCTGGCCTGCGGACGCATCGCCCTGCCGGTGACCACCCTGGACGACAGCCACAAGGCCATGCAGTACGTGGCGGTGGATCACCTGGCGGCCTACGTCGAGCAGCGCGCCAGCCTGGCGGATGCCGCCCTGGCCCGGCGCCGGGCGGGGCAGCAGGCGTGATGGGGTGAGCGAGCATGCCGTCCCCATGTAGGAGCGCGCCCTGCCCGCGAATCGCGCCGGTGGTTACGGCTATCGCGGACAAGGTCCGCTCCTACGGGAAAACTGCGGGCACCAACGAAAACGCCGTTTCCCCTCCCGGGGAAACGGCGTTCTGCGTTACGGCAGCAGCGCTCAGTCTTCGAGGCGCGCGGTGTGTTCGGCCAGGGCCACCGCGCGGAACATGGCGCGGCGCTTGTTGATGGTTTCTTCCCATTCCAGCGCCGGCACCGAGTCGGCGACGATGCCGCCGCCGGCCTGCACGTGCAGTTCGCCGTTCTTGATCACCGCGGTGCGGATGGCGATGGCGGTGTCCATGTTGCCGTTCCACGCCAGGTAGCCCACCGCGCCGCCGTAGACGCCGCGCTTGACCGGCTCCAGCTCGTCGATGATTTCCATGGCGCGGATCTTCGGCGCGCCGGACAGGGTGCCGGCCGGCAGGATCGCGCGCAGGGCGTCCATGGCGCTGAGCTCAGGCTTGAGCTGGCCGTTGACGTTGGAAACGATGTGCATGACGTTGGAGTAGCGCTCGATGACCATCTGCTCGGTGACCTTCACCGAACCGGTCTGCGACACGCGGCCGACGTCGTTGCGGCCCAGGTCGATGAGCATCAGGTGCTCGGCGATTTCCTTGGCGTCGGACAGCAGGTCCTGCTCCAGGGCGCGGTCGGCTTCCTCGGTGGCGCCGCGCGGGCGGGTGCCGGCGATCGGGCGCACCGTGACCTCGCCGTCCTCCACGCGCACCAGCACCTCCGGCGAGCTGCCCACCACGTGGAAGTCGCCGAAGTTGAAGAAGTACATGTAGGGCGTCGGGTTGAAGCAGCGCAGCGCGCGGTACAGGTCGATGGGCGCGGCCTTGAAGTCGATGGACATGCGCTGCGAGGGCACCACCTGCATGCAGTCGCCGGCCAGGATGTATTCCTTGACGGTGTCCACCGCGCGCTCGTAGTCCTCGCGGGTGAAGCTGGCGCGGAACTGCGGCTCGGGCGCGTTGACCGCGGCGAAATCCAGGCCCCGGCGCGGGGTGATCGGCTGGCGCAGGCGCTGCAGCAGTTCCTCCAGGCGCGCCTGGCCCTTGTCGTAGGCGTCCGCCTCGGCCGGGTCGGCGAGAACGATGGCGTGCAGCTTGCCGGCCAGGTTGTCGAAGACGACCACGGCGTCGGAGACCATCAGCAGGATGTCCGGGTTGCCCAGCGGGTCCGGGTTCGGGCACTGCGCCAGGCGCGGCTCGACGTAGCGCACGCAGTCGTAGCCGAAGTAGCCGACCAGGCCGCCGTTGAAGCGCGGCAGGCCCGGCAGGGTCGGTACGCGGTAGCGCTCCTTGAACTGCTCGACGAAGGCCAGCGGGTCCTCGCAGTCGAAGCGCTCGCTTTCCACGCCGTCGACACTGATGCTCACGCTGTGGCCGTAGACGCGCAGCACGGTGCGGCACGGCAGGCCGATGATGGAGTAGCGGCCCCACTTCTCGCCGCCCTGCACCGATTCCAGCAGGTAGCTGTTGGCGCCGTCGGCGAGCTTCAGGTAGATCGACAGCGGGGTGTCGAAGTCGGCGAGGGTTTCGCAGGTCAGGGGGATGCGGTTGTAGCCTTCGGCGGCCAGCCGCTGGAATGCGTCGCGGTTCATGAGCGGTCTCGTGCGAGGAGGTGGAACGGGCAGTGGCAAACGGGCGCCGGGAGGTCCGGCCGGAGGAATGTCAGGCGCGCCAGCGCCAGCGGGCCAGGGCCTTGATGACTTTCATCCAGAGTTTGCGGGGAGCCGTGTCCAGCACGTTGGAGTCTCGATGGGCGGGGTTGGAACCGTCGTCCGGCAACACTATCGCTTTGCCCGGGTCGAAGCAAGGCAGCAGTTGGCGCAGGTCGTCCAGCACCAGGCTCGGCTGCTCCTCGGCGATCGGCCGGCCGTGGTTGTAGCCGTAGGTCAGGCCGACGCTGCGCACCCCGGCGGCCTTGGCGGCCAGCACGTCGTTGCGCGAGTCGCCGACGAACAGCGCCTCGCCGGGCGCAACGCCGGCAGCCTTCATCACGAACAGCAGCGCGGCCGGGTCGGGCTTCTGCTGCGGCAGGGTGTCGCCGCCGACGATCCAGCGGAAGAACTTGCCCAGGCCCATCTCGTCCAGCAGCGGGGCGACGAAGCGCTCGGGCTTGTTGGTGATCAGCGCCAGCTCCACGCCCTGTTTCTTCAGCCATTTCAGGGTGTCCACCACGCCGGGGTAGACCTCGGTGAGCGCGTGGCTGTCGGCGTAGGCGTCCATGAACAGCGCCAGGGCGCGCTCGGTATCCTCCTCGCTGACGCCTTCATGCTCGATGCCGCCGGCCAGGGCGCGGCGCACCAGCACCCGGGCGCCGTTGCCGACCCAGTGGCGCACCTGCTCAAGCCCGGCGGGAGCGCGGCCCATGCCGAGCAGGGCCTTGTCCACCGCGGCGGCCAGGTCCGGCACCGAGTCCACCAGGGTGCCGTCCAGGTCGAACATCACCAGGCGCGGCAGGCGCCCGGCGAACAGCGCTTGGGCAGCGCTCATCACTTGCCGGCCTGCGCCAGTTCGGCGCGCATGGCGCGGATGACCTCGGCGTAGTCGGGGGCGTTGAAGATGGCCGAGCCGGCGACGAAGGTGTCGGCGCCCGCCGCGGCGATCTCGCGGATGTTCTTCACGTTCACCCCGCCATCGATCTCCAGGCGGATGTCGCGGCCGGAGGCGTCGATCAGCGCACGCGCCTCGCGCAGCTTGTCGAGGGTGCCGGGGATGAACTTCTGCCCGCCGAAGCCGGGGTTCACGCTCATCAGGAGGACCATGTCGATCTTGTCCATCACGTACTTGAGCGCGTCCAGCGAGGTGGCCGGGTTGAACACCAGGCCAGCCTTGCAGCCGCCGTCCTTGATCAGTTGCAGGGAGCGGTCGATGTGCTGGCTGGCTTCGGGGTGGAAGGTGATGTAGGTGGCGCCGGCCTCGATGAAGTCGCCGATGATGCGGTCCACCGGGGAGACCATCAGGTGCACGTCGATGGGCGCGGTGACGCCGTACTTGCGCAGCGCCGAGCAGACCATCGGGCCGATGGTCAGGTTCGGCACGTAGTGGTTGTCCATCACGTCGAAGTGAACGATGTCGGCACCGGCGGCGAGCACCTTGTCCACGTCCTCGCCCAGGCGGGCGAAGTCGGCGGAGAGAATCGACGGGGCGATGGCGTAGGGTTGCATGGCGCACCTCTGTGGGCGGAATCACGGATGGCGCGCATTGTAGCCGCTCGGAGCGAGCGAGGGGGATCGAGGCGATGGTTGTAGGAGCAACTGTCTTGCAAGCTGCGCCGAGGCGCTTTTCGTAGGATGGGTTGAGCTTGCGAAACCCATGCGGTTGCAGTGATGGGTATCGCTTCGCTCAACGCCATCCTACGAAAAGCCGTCCCCGCCTGCGGCGTAGGAGCGGCGGATCAGGCGCTGGGGGCGGTGCGCAGTTTCTCGCTGCGGCCGCGCAGCCATTCCAAGGTCAGCAGCAGCAGGACCGAGAAGCCGATCAGCAGGGTCGCCGCGGCGGCGATGGTCGGGCTGAGGTTCTCGCGGATGCCGCTAAACATCTGGCGTGGCAGGGTGGCCTGCTCGGGGCCGGCGAGGAACAGCGTTACCACCACTTCGTCGAACGAGGTGGCGAAGGCGAACAGCGCGCCGGAGATCACCCCGGGGGCGATCAGCGGCAGGGTCACCTTGAAGAACGTCAGCAGCGGCGGCGCACCCAGGCTGGCGGCGGCGCGCACCAGGTTCTGGTTGAAGCCCTGCAGGGTCGCCGACACCGTGATGATGACGAAGGGCACGCCCAGCACCGCGTGCACGATGATCAGCGAGATGTAGCTGTTGCCCAGGCCCAGCGGGGCGAAGAACAGGTAGGCGGCCACACCGATGATCACCACCGGGACCACCATCGGCGAGATCACCAGGCTCATCACCAGGGCCTTGCCGCGGAACTCGCCGCGGGTCAGGCCGATCGACGCCAGGGTGCCGAAGACCATCGCCAGGAAGGTGGCTGCCGGGGCCACGATCATGCTGTTGGTCAGCGAGCGCATCCATTCGGCGCTGTGGAAGAAGTCGGCGTACCAGCGCAGCGAGAAGCCCTGCAGCGGGTAGACCAGGAAGGTGCCGGAGTTGAACGACAGCGGCACTATCACCAGCACCGGCAGCACCAGGAACAGCAGCACCAGGCCGCAGAGGATGCGCAGGGTGTAGAACCACAGGCGCTCGACCGGGGACATGTAGGGACTCAGCATCGTCTTTCTCTCCTCAGCTCAGGCGCAGGCGGCTCGCGCCCACCAGCCAGCCGTAGATCACGTACAGCACCAGGGTGGCGAACAGCAGCAGGCCGCCCAGGGCCGTGGCCATGCCCCAGTTGATGGTGGTGTTGGTGTAGAAGGCGACGAAGTAGCTGACCATCTGGTCGTTCGGGCTGCCCAACAGGGCCGGGGTGATGTAGTAGCCGATCGACAGGATGAACACCAGCAGGCAACCGGCGCCGACGCCGGCCACGGTCTGCGGGAAGTAGACCTTCCAGAAGGCGCCGAACGGGTGGCTGCCCAGGGAGATGGCCGCGCGCATGTAGCTGGGCGAGATGCTCTTCATCACGCTGAAGATCGGCAGGATCATGAACGGCAGCATGATGTGCACCATGGCGATGTACACGCCGGTGCGGTTGAACACCAGTTGCAGCGGCTGGTCGATCAGGCCCAGCTTGAGCAGCGCGCCGTTGATCAGCCCGCCGGACTGCAGCAGCACGATCCAGGCCGCGACGCGCACCAGGATGGAGGTCCAGAACGGCAGCAGCACCAGGATCATCAGCAGGTTGCTCTTGCGCGTCGGCAGGTTGGCCAGCAGGTAGGCCAGCGGGTAGGCCAGCAGCAGGCAGATGACGGTGATCACCGCGCCCATCCAGAAGGTGCGGGCGAAGATGTCCAGGTAGATGGACTGGTCCGGGGTGGCCGGGGCCAGTTCGCCGAGGTCGTCGATGCGGTGGTCGAGGGCCGCGAGCAGGTAATAGGGGGTGATGCTGCTGGCGTTGCGGCGGATCACCTGCCAGTAGGCCGGGTCGCCCCAGCGCTCGTCGATAGTCTCCATGGCGTCCTTGTAGGAAGCCGGTTGCTCCTTGAACGGCAGGGCGCGGGCGGTCTTGGCCATCAGGCTGCGGTAGCCGGCCAGTTCCATGTTCAGGCGCTTGGAGAGGTCACCGATGGTCTGGTTCTTGCGCGCAGCGTAGAGGTCTTCGCTCAGGGCCTGGTAGACCGCGTCCGGCGGCAGCGACTTG
This sequence comes from Pseudomonas citronellolis, assembly GCF_001586155.1. Classification (NCBI taxonomy): domain Bacteria; kingdom Pseudomonadati; phylum Pseudomonadota; class Gammaproteobacteria; order Pseudomonadales; family Pseudomonadaceae; genus Pseudomonas; species Pseudomonas citronellolis. Next base: position 755,552 of record NZ_CP014158.1, on the reverse strand, counting down.
CCGTCCCAGGTGGTGATGGCGTTGACCGTCTTGGGCAGCGAGCCGACCACTTCGGGGTTGTACACGCTCTTGTAGAGCAGCGCGGCGATCGGCACCAGGAAGGTCAGCAGAAGGAACAGCAGCAGCGGCAGGACCAGCGCCTGGGATTTCAGGCGGTTCATCCGCTCCGCACGCGCCAGGCGCTGCTTCAGGGTGGGGCCGGCGACCTCGTTCAAGGACACAGCGGTGGCCATAGCGAACTCCGGTAAAACGGGCCGCCCGCGAGGGCGGCCAAGGTGTGGTGTATCGGGTGTGTCACGGCGAGCGCCGCCGCACCGGGAGCTTTTCCCGGCGGGAACGGCCCGCAGGGCCTGCGGGCCGTGGCATCGCTGCCGCGGTTGCCGCCCGGGCGGGCGGCGGGGCCTGCCTTACTTGGCGGCCCAGGCGTTGAAGCGCTGTTCCAGCTGCTCGCCGTAGTCGGCCCAGAAGGTCACGTCCATGCCCACCTGGTTGGCGATGTTTTCCGGGGTGGTCGGCATGTTGGCCTGCACGCCCTTGTCCAGCAGGTTCACGGTGTTCTTGTTCACCGGGCCGTAGGCGATGTTCTCGGCGTAGATCTTCTGCTGCTCGGGCTTGACCGAGAAGGCGATGAACTTCAGGGCCTCTTCCTTCTTCTTGTCGCCTTTCGGGATGGCCCAGGCGTCGAAGTCGTAGATGCCGCCGTTCCACACGACCTTCAGGTTGCTTTCCTTCTGCACCGAGGCGATGCGGCCGTTGTAGGCCGAGCTCATCACCACGTCACCGGAGGCGAGGTACTGCGGCGGCTGGGCGCCGGCTTCCCACCACTGGATGCTCGGCTTGATCTCGTCGAGCTTCTTGAAGGCGCGGTCCTGGCCTTCCTTGGTGGCCAGCACCTTGTAGACATCCTTGGGCGCGACGCCGTCGGCCATCAGGGCGAATTCCAGGGTGTACTTGGCGCCCTTGCGCAGGCCGCGCTTGCCCGGGTACTTCTTCAGGTCCCAGAAGTCGGCCCAGCCGGTGGGGGCGGTCTTGAGCTTGTCGGCGTTGTAGGCCAGCACGGTGGACCACACGAAGAAGCCGACGCCGCAGCTGCTCACGGCGCCGGGGACGTAGTCCTCGGCCTTGCCAAGGATGGCCGGGTCGATTTCCTCGAACATGCCTTCGTCACAGCCGCGGGCCAGTTCCGGCGATTCCACCTCGACCAGGTCCCAGGTCACGCTGTTGGTGTCGACCATGGCCTTCACCTTCGCCATCTCGCCGTTGTACTCGCCGGCGACGATCTTGTTGCCGGTGGCCTTCTCGAAGGGCTGGTAGAAAGCCTTGGTCTGGGCGTCCTTGTTGGCGCCGCCGAAAGAGATCACGGTCAGATCGGTGGCCGCCATGGACTGCGCGGCGCAAGCCAGGCCGAGGGTCAGCGCGGCGAGCTTGAGGCCGGCCTTCGACGGGTGGAACGGGGACTTCGACATTATTCTTCTCTCCACAGTGTGCTGGTTTGTTTTTCTTCGAATCAGGCCGCCGACAGCGGGTCGAGGGCACGCACGTGCTCCACGGCCCAGCCCAGCGGTACCACATCACCCACGCTCAGCGCAGGGTCGAGCTCGGCGATCGGCTGCTTGACGAAGAAATCGGTGCGGCCGCAAACCTCCAGGCGGATGCGCACGTGGTCGCCAAGATAGATGAACTCGGCCACACGGCCGGAGAAGCGGTTCACGCAGCTTTCGCTGTGCCCGTTCAGGCGCACCCGCTCGGGACGGATCGACAGGCTGACGGGGTCGCCGGGCTGGCCGACGTTCACCGCCAGCGCCTCGACCTTCTCGCCACGCGCCAGGGTCACCACGCAGCGCTCGCCCTCGTGGCTCGCCAGTTGCCCGGCGATGCGGTTGTTCTCGCCGATGAAGTTGGCCACGAAGGAGTTGCGCGGGTGTTCGTAGAGTTCGTGGGGCGGGGCGATCTGCTGGATCTCGCCCTGGTGGAACACCGCCACGCGGTCGGACATGGTCAGCGCCTCGCCCTGGTCGTGGGTCACGTAGACCACGGTCACGCCCAGGCGCTGGTGGATGTGCTTGATCTCCATCTGCATGTGCTCGCGCAGCTGCTTGTCGAGCGCACCCAGGGGTTCGTCCATCAGCACCAGCTGCGGCTCGAAGACCAGCGCCCGGGCCAGGGCCACGCGCTGCTGCTGGCCGCCGGAGAGCTGCGCCGGGTAGCGCCCGCCGAAGGCGTCGAGCTGGACCATGGACAGCGCGCGCTTGACGCGCTCGGCCACGTCGGTCTTGCTCATGCCGCGCACGGAAAGCGGGAAGGCCAGGTTCTCCGCCACGGTCATGTGCGGGAACAGGGCATAGTTCTGGAACACCATGCCGATGTCGCGCTTGTGCGGGGGGACGTTGTTGATGGAGCGGCCGGCCAGCTGGATCTCGCCGGAGGTGGGGGTTTCGAAACCGGCCAGCATCATCAGGCTGGTGGTCTTGCCGGAACCGGACGGCCCCAGTAGGGTGAGGAATTCGCCTTTGCGAATATCCAGGTTGAGGTCTTTGACGATGAGCGTCTCGCCGTCGTAGCTCTTCTGGACGCCACGGAAGCTCACCAGCACATCGTTCGCCTGAGTCTCGGCCATAACCGCACCTTTTGTATTTGTAAGAAGTTGCCGTGAAGCAAGACTAGAGAAGCCTGCAGCGCGCGCAAATCGGGCGGGAAGAGAACTTGCTATAAGGGTAGAAGAGGATCGTCTGTAGGGCGATCCCTACACGAAAAGTGTGGCTATCAGTCGCAGAAAGCCGGCGTCGCATTGACTGCGACACCGGCATATCCGAAAGCGACCTGGAGCCTGTCTACGATCTCGCGAGCTAGAGCAGGACAAGGCGGGAACAGGCGAGTGAGCGGTGTTCAGGCCGCTAAATGAGCATCGCTCGCCTGTTCTCAACGCAGTCATGCCGACGCGTAGCAGATCGTAGGCAGGTTCTCAGCGTTTGGCCCAGTCCTGGAAGCGCTTCTCCAGAGCATCGCCATGCTCGGCCCAGAAGGCCACGTTCATGCCCAGCGCGTCGGCCATGTTGCGCGGCGCGGTGGGCAGGTTGGCGGCCACCTGCGGGTCGAGCTGCTCCACCGCCTTGCGGTTGGTCGGGCCGTAGGCGATGTTCTGCGCATAGACCTTCTGCTGCTCGGGCTGGCTGGCGAAGGCGATGAATTTCTCCGCCAGCTCCTTCTTCCACGCCCCGGACGGCAACGCCCAGAAGTCGAAGTCGTAGATGCCGCCGGCCCAGGCCATGCGCAGGCCCTTCTGCTCGGGCTGGGCCGCGGCGATGCGGCCGTTGTAGGCCGAGCTCATGACCACGGTGCCGTCGGACAGGTCGCGCACCGGGTCCTGGCCGGACTTCCACCAGTGGATGCTCGGCTTGATCTCGTCGAGCTTGCGGAAGGCGCGGTCGACGCCGCCCGGGGTGCCCAGCACCTGGTAGACGTCCTTGGGCGCCACGCCGTCGGCCATCAGGGCGAACTCCAGGCTGTACTTGGCGCCCCAGCGCAGGCCGCGCTTGCCGGGGAATTTCTTCAGGTCCCAGAAATCGGCCCAGCCCTGGGGCTTGCCCTGCAGCTTGTCCTGGTTGTAGGCCAGCAGGGTGGTCCAGACGAAGATGCCGACGCCGCAGGGCTGCACCGCGCCGGGCACGAAGTCGGCGGGGTCGCCGATCAGGCGCTGGTCGAGCTTCTGGAACAGGCCCTCCTGGCAGCCGCGCGCCAGCTCCGGCGCCTCCACCTCGACCACGTCCCAGGACACATGGCTGATCTCCACCATCTGCCTGAGCTTGTCCAGGTCGCCGTTGTAGGAACCGTGCACCACCGCCGTGCCGGTGGCCGTCTTGAAGGGTTCGTAGAAGGCCTTCTCCTGGGCCGCCTTGTTGGCCCCGCCGAAGGAAATCACTGTCACGTAGTCCGCCAGCGCCGGCGTGGCGACAGTCCCCAGCAGGCCGGCCAGCAGCCCGCCCCGTACCGCTCGCAACAACATCCTTCTTCTCCTTGTTCTGATGAAGTACCCCACTGAGCGGGCAATGATTCCCTTTCGCCAGCCGGCGAGGTAGCCGGGCGTTGCAAAAACCGGAAGGGACTCACATAAGCATCGGCGAATCGCCCCGCCGCGCGCCGTTTCAGACCAGCTTGTGCTCCACGGCATACTTGACCAGGTCGGCCACCGAATGCGCGCCGAGCTTCTGCATCAGCCGCGCCTTGTGGGTGCTGATGGTCTTGCTGCTGACCGCCAGGTGCTGGGCGATCTCGTTGACGCCCTCGCCCTTGACCAGGCGTTCGAACACCGAGAACTCGCGCTCGGAGAGCAGCGCGTGGGGCGGCCGCGAGTCGGTCAGGCCGACCTCGAAGACCATGCGGTCGGCCAGTTCCGGGTCGATGTAGCGGCCGCCGCTGGCGACCTTGCGGATGGCGGTGAGCAGCAGCGCCGGGTCGCTGTCCTTGGTGGCATAGCCGGCGGCGCCGATCTTCAGCGCGCGGGCGGCCATCTGCACCTCGTCGTGCATGGACAGCATGAGGATCGCCGGCGGATCGTTCAGCGCGCGGATCCGCGGGATGGCCTCCAGGCCGTTGACGCCGGGCATGGAGATGTCCAGCAGGACCACCTCGCAGGGCACATGGCGCAGGGTTTCGAGCAACTGCTCGCCGTTGGTGGCCTCGCCCACCACCTGCAGGTCCTTGGCCATGCCGATCAGTTGCTTGATGCCCTCGCGGACGATGGTGTGGTCTTCGGCCACCAGTACTCGAATCACGCTGCCCTCCCCCGAACAGACAAAACCGCGCCGGCCCCGTTACGGCCCCGGCTCCGGCAATTCCCCCGCATCCAGCGGCACGCGCACCCGCAGGCTGCTGCCCTCCCCCGGCTGGCTGTCGATCTCCAGCTCGCCGCCGAGCATCAGCACGCGCTCGCGCATGCCGACCAGGCCGAAGGAGCTGCCGCCCCAGGCCGCCGCGGTGTCGAAGCCGCGGCCATCGTCGCTGATGCTCAGGCAGAGTTCGTCGCCCTCCACCCGCAGGGCCAGTTCCACAGTATGCGCCTGCGCGTGGCGCATGACATTGGTCAGCGCCTCCTGGAGGATGCGGAACAGCCCGATGGCCTTGGCGTCGCCCAGGCGCGGCGGGTTCTCCGGCACCTCGACCAGGCAGGGGATGCCGGTGCGCGTCTCGAAGCGCCGCGCCTGCCACTCCAGCGCCGAGCCGATGCCGGCGTCGAGGATCGGCGGGCGCAGGGCCGAGGCCACGTCACGCACCAGCTGGAACAGCTGGGCGATGAGCTTCTTCATGTTGCCCAGGCGCTCGCTCAGGCCGGGGTCCAGCTCGCCGTAACCCAGCTCGCACATGGAAGTCTCCAGCTTGAGCACGGTCAGCACCTGGCCCAGCTCGTCATGCACTTCCCGGGCGATGCGCGCCTTCTCTTCCTCGCGCACGCTCTCCAGGTGCGCCGACAGCTCGCGCAGCTGCGCCCGCGACTGCGCCAGCTCCAGCTCGATCTGCTTGTTCTCGCTGATGTCCCAGACCACGCCGTCCCAGGCCAGGCGGCCGTCGTCCAGGCGCCGCGCGGTGGCCTTGATGTCCACCCAGCGCGGCTCGCCGGAACGGGTCAGGATGCGCCCCTGCCAGTGCCAGTTCTTGCCGCCGGCCACCGCTTCCAGTTGTCTTGCGAGGTAGCCGTCGCGGTCGCCCGGGTGCACCAGGCCGAGGATGCCCAGGCCGCTTTCGCGCAGGTAGCCGGGGGAATAGCCCAGCGAGGCCTCGCTGCCGCCGCTGATGAAGCTGAGGTGGGCGAAGTCGGAGCCGCCCGGGGCGCTGGGCTCCAGGCGGAACACCAGGCCGGGGACGTTGGCGGCGATGCCCTGCAGGCGCGCCTCGCTCTCTTCCAGGGCGGCGCGGGCGCGGCGGCGCTCGGTGGCGTCGTTGAGGAACACCAGCAGGTATTCCGAGCCGCCGAAGCGCAGGAAGCTCAGCGACACTTCCGCCGGCAGCCACTGGCCGTCGGCGCGGCGCAGGTGGCTTTCGAAGCTCAGCGGGCCTTCTTCGCTGTTGCGCGCGCGGCGCCAGAGGTCGAGCCAGGCGTCCATGTCCAGGCCGGGCTCGAAGTCCGCCAGGGGCCGCTCGATCACCTCGCCGGGGGCGTAGCCGAGCATGTCCTCGGCGGCGCGGTTGGCGTAGCGCACGTGGCTGTCCCAGTTGACCCAGAGAATGCCCACGGTGCTGCTGTCGATGGCGAACTGGGTCAGGCGCAGGGCTTCCTCGGCCGCCTGGCGCAGCTCCATGTCGCGGCGCGCGGCGAGCAGGCGCTGCTCCAGCACGTTGCGCTGGTGGCGCAGCCACAGCGCGGTGGTCAGGGCCAGTACCAGCAACAGGCCGAGGAGGATGCAGAGGTTCTGCCAAAAGCCGAGGGACTGCCCCAGGCGCGGGTACTGCGGCTGCAGCCAGCGCTCGTGCAACTGGTCCAGCTGCTTGGCCGGCAGGGCGCGCAGGCTGGCGTCGAGGATGCCGGCCAGCTCCGGCAGGTCGCGGCGGGTGGCCAGGCGCAGCAGTTGTGGATAACCGATGTCGGCCAGCACACGGAAGCCGGAGAACTCGACCTCGCGGCTGAGGCGGGCCAGGTGCGCCTCGTCGACCACCGCATAGCTGGCCTCCTGGCCGAGCACCCGGCGCAGGGCTTCGCGGTCGCTGTCGGTGAGCTGCAACTCCAGGCCCGGATAGGTGCCGCGCAGGTAATCGGATACCGCGCCCGGGCCGCGCAGCGCCACGGGTTCGAGCACACCCAGGCGCTCCAGCTCCACGGAGCCAGGGCCGTCGCGGAAGCCGATGAGCAGGCGCGGCACCCGCAGGTAGGGGTCGGAGAACAGCCAGTCGCGCAGGCTGGAAGGGGTCTGGCCGAGCCCCGGCGCCAGGTCGATTTCGCCGGCGCGGGCGGCACGCTCCAGTTCGTCCTGGTCGGCATAGACGCGCCACTGCAGGCTCACCTGCAACGCGCCGGCGATCCAGTCGAGCAGCTCGACATGGGCGCCGGAGAGCTGCTGCAGGCGCCGGTCCTGCTGGGCGTAGGGCGCATCCAGGACCACCCCGACGCGCAGCTGCGGGTGCGCCTGCAGCCAGGCGCGCTGGGCGGCGTCCAGGGGCACGCCGGGCGGCGCGTCCTGCGCGGCGCCCCACAATGGAATGCACAACAGGAACGCCGCCACGGCGTTCCAGCACAGTCGTCCCATGCCCGCTCCCCGAGAAAAAAAGCGCGCCTACATTACCCCATGGCGGGGGGAACCCGGAAAGGCCGGCGCCTGACAAAGCAGAAACAAGGGATTAGTCTGGCCGTTTTGCCAGGCCAGCCCGAGCCACGCAAGGAACCCGCCCCATGTCCCGTCCCGCACAGCCTACCCGCCTCGCCCTCTGCCTGGCCCTGAGCCTGGCGCCCCTGGTGCCGGGCTGGGCCGAAGACACACCGGCCAGCCCGCCCGGCCCGGCGGTGGCGCCGGCAGCGCCCGCGCGCCCGGCCCTGGAGGAACGCAGCCAGGACGAAGCCAGCGCCCTGCAGCAGCGCCTGCCGCAGAAGCAGCAACAGACGCTGCAGGCCGGCGAGGAAAGCTTCCTCGCCCTGTGGCTGCCGGCCAACGCGCCGCAGGCCGAGGGCGTGGTGATCATCGTCCCCGGCGACGGCGAGAACCCCGACTGGCCGGTGGCGGTGGGCCCGCTGCGGCGCAAGCTGCCCGACGCCGGCTGGCAGACCCTCGCCCTCGGCCTGCCCGACCCGCAGGACAGCCAGCCGGTGCCGCGCAAGGAAAGCGCGGACAAGGCCGCCGCCGACAGCGACGCCGGCGCCAGCAGCAAGGACGTCCAGGGCGAATCCGGCGCCGCCACGCCCACCCCGGAAAGCACCGCCGAGGCCGGCAGCGGCGAACCGGCCCAGGCCAGCAGCGAGGCGCCGCCGGCGCCGGATGCGGCCATCGAGCGGCGCAAGGCCTATGCCGAGCGGGTCATGGCGCGCATCCAGGCCGGCCTCGACTTCGCCCTGCAAGGCAAGCCAAGGAGCATCGTCCTCCTCGGCCACGGCACCGGCGCCTACTGGGCGGCACGCTACCTGGCCGAGCGCGAACCCGGCGAAATCCACAACCTGCTGATCGTCGATGCCGAAGTGCCGCGGGACTTCCGCCCAGCGCTGGAAGACATGGTGCCGCGCCTGCAGCTGGCCACCGGCGACTTCTATTACAAGGACAGGCGCGTCGACCGCGAAGCCGCCAAGGCCCGCCTGCAGGCGAGCCGGCGCGAAACCGGCAAGACCTACGTGCAGATCGGCATGAACGCCCTGCCGGCCGACCGCGCCACCGAGCAGGACCAGCTCTACCGGCGCATCCGCGGCTGGCTGTCGCTGCACATCAAGCAGGCGCCCGCCGAGTAAACCGGCCCCGAGCCCTAGCGGAAGCCGCGGCGCTCGCGGACCAGGGCATAGGCCTGCTGGATCTCGCGGGTCTTCTCGGTAGCGGCGGCGATGCGCGCCTCGCCGGCGCCGGCCAGCTTGTCCGGGTGGTGCTGGCTGATCAGCCGGCGGTAGGCGCGCTTGATCTCCTCCACCGGGCTGTCGTCCTCCACGCCCAATAAACGCAGCGCCTGGCGATAGCTTTCCGCCCGGCTCGGCGGCGCGCGCAGGGCTTCGGCGCCGGCGGCCAGGGACAGCACGGTGGCGCGCGGCAGGCCGAAGCTCTCGCCCCAGCGCAGGATCAGCGCCTTCTCCGCCGCGCTCGGCGCGCCGGCCGCCCAGGCCATGCGCCAGCAGGCCTGCAGCAGGCCGTCGACGCTGGGTCGCAGGCCCCGGCACTGCTGCACGCCCTCCTCCAGGCGCGGCCCGCCGTGCTTGCCGCGGTTGAAGGCATCGATGGCGCGCAGACGGCCGGCTTCGTCCAGGCCCAGGCGCAACATTTCCGCCCGCGCCTGCTGGATATGCGCGTCCTGCACGCGGCCGCGGCTCTTGGCCACGCGGCCGAGCAGGAGGAACAGCAGCTCCTCCTCCGGCACCCGCGCGCCGCCGCGCAGCTCATCGAGGAGTTCGCGCCAGCTGCGCCGGCGCAGGCGACGGTCCAGCACCTGGCCGAGCAGGCCGCCAAGCATGGCCCCGGGGATGCTCGCCAGCGCCCAGCCGGCGACTATGCCTATCAGGGTGCCCGGCCAGAACATTCAGCCGGCCGCCAGCAGACGTTCGACTTCGGCCAGGCGCTCGTGGGTGCCGACATCCACCCAGCGCCCGCGGTGCAGCTCGCCGCTGACACGGCCGGCGGCCATGGCCTCGCGCAGCAGCGGCGCCAGCCTGAAGGCGCCGCCCGTGCAGGCGGCGAACAGTGCCGGGTGCAGTACGGCGATGCCGCTGTAGGTGTAGCTGGGCTCGCCCTCGCGATAGTCGCTGGCGCGCCCGCCCTGCAGATGGAAGTCGCCACGGGCGTTGTGCCCGGGGTTGTCCACCAGCACCAGGTGCGCCAGGTCGCCCTCGGCCAGCGCGCCTGGCAGGCGCGCGTAGTCGAAGTCGGTCCAGATGTCGCCGTTGACCAGGGCGAAGGGAGCCTCACCGAGCAGCGGCAGGGCGCGGAAGATGCCGCCGCCGGTCTCCAGCGGCTCGCCTTCGGCGGAGTAGCGGATGGCGACGCCGAAGCTCGAGCCATCACCGAGGTAGTCCTCGATCTGCTGGCCCAGCCAGGCGTGGTTGATCACCAGGTCGTGGAAACCGGCGCGGCGCAGGGCCAGCAGTTGGTGCTCGATCAGCGGCCGGCCGCCGGCCGGCACCAGCGGCTTGGGCGTGTGCAGGGTCAGCGGGCGCATGCGCTCGCCCTTGCCGGCGGCGAGGAGCATGGCCTTCATGGCGCCACCGGTTGCGGCAGCTCGGCGAGCAGCGCACCCAGGTCGGCCAGCTCGGGGCGGCGGGCGACGACGCTGTCGAGGTAGCGGAAGAAGCGCGGCACGTCGCCCAGGTAGCGCGGCTTGCCGTCGCGGTGGCAGATGCGCGCGAAGATGCCGATCACCTTCAGGTGGCGCTGCACGCCCATCAGGTCGCTGGCGCGGAAGAACTCCTCGAAGGTCGGCGGCAACGCGATGCCGGCGGCCTGGGCCTTGCGCCAGTAGCGGCTGAGGCCGTCATGCACGCGCGGCTCGGGCCAGCTGAGGAAGGCGTCCTTATAAAGGCAGGTGACGTCGTAGGTCACCGGGCCGTACACCGCATCCTGAAAATCGAGGATGCCGGGGTTCGGCTCGCTGAGCATCAGGTTGCGCGGCATGTAGTCGCGATGCACCAGCACCCGCGGCTGCTCCAGCGCGCTGCTCACCAGGCGGTCGCAGGTGCGTTGCCAGCGCGCCAGTTGCTCGCCTTGCAGCTCGATGTTCAGGTGACGGCCCAGGTACCACTCGGGGAACAGGCCCAGCTCGCGGCGCAGCAGCGCCTCGTCGTAGGCCGGCAGGCGGCCTTCGGCCGGCACCTGCTGGAAGGCCACCAAGGCGTCCAGGGCATCCTCGAAGAGTTCCTCGGCGTTCTGCGGGTTGAGCACGTCCAGGTAGGTCTGGCGGCCCAGGTCGTCGAGCAGCAGCAAGCCCTGCTCCAGGTCCTGGGCGAGAATCCGCGGCACGTGCACGCCGGCCTCGGCGAGCATGCCGGCCACCTTGACGAAGGGGCGGCAGTCCTCCTGGGGCGGCGGCGCGTCCATGACGATCAGCGTGCGGCCCTCGCCCTGCCAGCGGAAATAGCGGCGGAAGCTGGCGTCGCTGCTGGCCGGGGTGAGCTCGGCGGGCGGCACCGGCCCCCATCCCTCGGCACTGAACACTACGGGTAAACAAGAGTCCAACCAGCGATTCAGGAGCTGGTAACGGGCATCCTCAGACATCTTTGGGGGTTCTCCACGGCCCTAGCCGTTGCGCGGGTCATGCTTTATTATCCAGCATCTTTTTGAGCCCATCGAGTGGCTATGGCCGAATCTGGCCGATGGCTCGCAGGAAGCCCGGATTAACAAGATGGCAGTGATTCTCCCCGTGTTCCGTAGAAAGTTCCCCTTACTGGTGACCGGTGGCCTGCTGGCTATGCAGCCGCTCGCTTCCTCGACCGCCACGGCGGCCGAACAGTTCAACTGCACCCCCTCCGGCGGCAGCTGGGACTGCTCCGCGCAGCAGCCGGCCAGCGCCCTGCCGCCGCGTCCGGAGCATACCGAAAGCTCGGTCAGCACCCCCGCAGGCGGTGGCGCTGAAGGCGCGGCCGTCGCCGCCGGTGCGGCTGGCGGTGCCGAAGAGCCCAGGCAGAAGCTGGTCACCGAGAGCGGCGGCAAGGGCCTCAAGTCGCGCAGCGCCGACTACAGCCACCTCGACTGGGTCCCGCGGGAGAAGCTCACCGCCGCCCAGCTGGCGGAAGTCGGCCCGTACTGCAGCGGCGCCTACATCGAGCCGACCCGCCCGGGCATGAACGACAAGACCCCGCGCGACGAGGCCCCGACCTACGTCTCGGCGAAGGTCTCGCGCTACGAGCAGGAGTCGCAGGTCGCGACCCTGGCCGGCAACGTGGTCCTGCGCCAGGGCAGCATGCAGGTGGAGGCCGACGAGGCCAACCTGCACCAGGCGGAGAACCGCGGCGAGCTGGCCGGCAACGTGCGCCTGCGCGACAACGGCGCGCTGATCGTCGGCGACCACGCCGACCTGCAGCTGGACAACGGCGAGGCGAAGATCGACAACGCCGAGTACGTCATGCACCAGGCCCAGGTCCGCGGCAGCGCGCTCTACGCCAAGCGCCAGGAAGATGCGATCATCCAGCTCAAGGACGGCACCTATACCCGTTGCGAGCCGGGCAGCAACTCCTGGTACGTCAAGGGCAACAACATCAAGCTGAACCCGGCCACCGGCTTCGGCACCGCGACCAACGCGACCCTGCGGGTGAAGGACATTCCGGTGTTCTATACCCCCTACATCTATTTCCCGATCGACGATCGCCGCCAGTCCGGCTTCCTGCCGCCCACCCTGGGCAGCACCAGCGACACCGGCATGTTCGTGGTCACCCCGTACTACTTCAACCTGGCGCCGAACTACGACGCCACGCTGTTCCCGCGCTACATGGCCAAGCGCGGCCTGATGATGGAAGGCGAGTTCCGCTACCTGACCCACAGCAGCGAGGGCCAGGTCACCGCCGCCTACCTGAACGACAAGGACGACGACCGCGAAGGCCAGCCGCACTTCACCGACCAGCGCTGGATGTACGGCTGGAAGAACACCAGCGGCCTGGATTCGCGCTGGCTGGCGCAGGTGGACTACACCAAGATCAGCGACCCGTACTACTTCCAGGACCTGGACACCTCCCTGGGCCTGGGCTCGCCGACCTACGTGAACCAGCAGGGCGCCCTGACCTACCGCGGCGACGACTTCACCGCGCGCCTCAACGCCCAGGCCTACCAGTTGGCCACCGTGACCGACGTGACGCCATATGACCGCCTGCCGCAGCTGACCCTCGACGGTCGCCTGCCCTACCACCCGGGCGGCCTGGAGTTCACCTACGGCAGCGAACTGGTGCGCTTCGACCGCGACCTGGACGAGGACGTCTACTTCGATACCGACGGCAACGTGCTCGGTCAGCGCCCGGACGTGAACATCTCCGGCCTGGCCCGCGCCACCGGCGACCGTGCGCACTTCGAGCCGGGCGTCAGCCTGCCGCTGGCCAGCAGCTGGGGCTTCCTGACGCCGACGCTGAAGGCGATGTACACCAAGTACGACCTGGACCTGGACGGCACCGGCAAGGCGCAGCTGAACAGCTCGACCAACTACGGCGAAGTCAGCTACGACAGCAGCCCCGACCGCTCGCTGCCGCTGGCCAAGCTCGACGGCGGCCTGTACTTCGACCGCGACACCACGTTCGGCGGCACCAAGTTCCGCCAGACCCTGGAGCCGCGCGCCATGTACCTGTACGTGCCGTACCGCAACCAGGACAACCTGCCGAGCTTCGACACCGGCGAGTTCAACTTCAGCTACGACTCGCTGTGGCGCGAGAACCGCTTCACCGGCAAGGACCGCATCGGCGACGCCAACCAGCTGTCCCTGGGCGCCACCTCGCGCTTCATCGAGGACAACGGCTTCGAGCGCGCCTCGGTCAGCGCCGGCCAGATCTACTACTTCTCCGACCGCCGCGTGCAACTGCCGGGCCTGACCGAGAAGTACATCCGCAACTACAACCTGGCGAACCCGAACAACCCGATCGACAACCCCGACGCGGACACCTGGCGCTCGCCCTACGCCCTGCAGGGCGTCTATCGCTTCAACCACGACTGGCGCCTGAGCTCGGACTACAACTGGAACCCCAACACGCACCACACCGACAGCGGCAGCGTGATGTTCCACTACCAGCCCGAAGCCGAGCCGCAGAAGGTGTTCAACGCCGGCTACCGCTACCGCGCGGACAGCAAGTCGTTCGACCCGAACCTCGGCCGCTTCAGCTACAACAGCGACGAGTACAAGATCGAGCAGCACGACTTCTCGGTCATCTGGCCGATCGTCCCGCAGTGGAGCGCGATCGCCCGCTGGCAGTACGACTACAACCAGAACCGCACCCTCGAGGCCCTCGGCGGCTTCGAATACGACAGCTGCTGCTGGAAACTGCGACTGGTCAACCGCTACTGGCTGAAGTACGACGACGACAACTTCTACACGTCCGACTCCAAGGCCGACCGCGGCATCTTCCTGCAAATCATCCTCAAGGGCCTTGGCGGCGTTGTAGGCAACCAAGTCGAAGGCTTCCTCGACCAAGGCATCCAAGGTTATCGTCAACGTGAAGACAGCTCTATGTAATGCCCTGCGCCCGCTGATGCTGGGCGCCCTGCTGGTCTGTTCCGCAGCCCACGCCGAAGTCACCCCGCTGGACCGTGTCGTGGCCATCGTCGACAACGACGTGGTCATGCAGAGCCAGCTCGACCAACGCCTGCGCGAAGTCCGCCAGACCATCGAGAAGCGCGGTGCGCCGCTGCCGCCCGAGCACGTGCTGACGCAGCAGGTGCTCGAGCGCCTGATCATCGAGGACATCCAGCTGCAGATCGGCGAGCGCTCCGGCATCCGCATCACCGACGAAGAGCTGAACCAGGCCATGGGCACCATCGCCCAGCGCAACAACCTGAGCCTGGACCAGTTCCGCGCCGCCCTCGCCCGCGACGGCCTGTCCTACGACGACGCCCGCGAGCAGGTACGCCGCGAGATGATCATCAGCCGCGTGCGCCAGCGCCGCGTGGCCGAGCGCATCCAGGTCAGCGACCAGGAAGTGCAGAACTTCCTGGCCTCCGACCTGGGCAAGATCCAGCTCTCCGAAGAGTACCGCCTGGCCAACATCCTCATCCCGGTGCCGGACGGCGCTTCGCCGGAAACCCTCCAGGCCGCCGGCAGGCAGGCCCAGGAGATCTACCAGCAGCTCAAGCGGGGCGCCGACTTCAACCAGTTGGCGATTTCCCGCTCGGCCGGCGACAACGCCCTGGAAGGCGGCGAGATCGGCTGGCGCAAGGCCGCCCAGCTGCCCTCGCCGTTCGACGGCATGATCGGCAGCCTGGCCGTGGGCGACGTCACCGAGCCGGTGCGCACCCCCGGCGGCTTCATCATCCTCAAGCTGGAAGAGAAGCGCGGCGGCAGCAAGATGGTGCGTGACGAGGTGCATGTCCGCCACATCCTGCTCAAGCCCAGCGAAATCCGCAGCGACGAGGAAACCCAGAAGCTGGCGCAGAAGCTCTACGAGCGCATCCAGAGCGGCGAAGACTTCGGCAAGCTGGCCAAGCAGTTCTCCGAAGACCCGGGCTCGGCGCTGCACGGCGGCGACCTCAACTGGGTCGATCCGGAATCCCTGGTGCCGGAATTCCGCGACGTGATGAACAGCATCCCGCAGAACCAGCTGTCCAAGCCGTTCCGCTCGCCGTTCGGCTGGCACATCCTGGAAGTCCTCGGCCGCCGCGCCACCGACAGCAGCGACAAGTTCCGCGAGCAGCAGGCCGCCCAGGTTCTGCGCAACCGCAAGTACGACGAGGAACTGCAGGCCTGGCTGCGGCAGATCCGCGACGAAGCCTACGTCGAGATCAAGCTGTAAGCGCCCCGCGCAACACAGGAACCCGGCCCCAAGGCCGGGTTTCTTTTTATCCGCGCCCCACTTGGGCGTAGAGTGGGCCCATCCCGAACAACCCCGGCCGCCGGAGCGGCCGATGCCTCAGAGACACCCGCCATGCAAGCCTCCAAGCCATTCGCCCTCACCCCCGGAGAGCCGGCCGGCATCGGCCCGGACCTGTGCCTGCTGCTGTCCCGCCAGGCCCAGCCCCAGCCGCTGGTGGCCATCGCCAGCCGGCAGATGCTGGCCGAGCGCGCCGCCCTGCTGGGCCTGGACATCCAGTTGCTGGAAACCGGCCCAGGCCAGTGGCCGCAGGCGCCCGCCCCGGCAGGCTCGCTCTATGTCTGGGACACCCCGCTGGGCGCGCCGGTAGAAGCCGGCCAGCTCGACCCGGCCAATGCCGGCTACGTGCTGCAGACACTGACCCGCGCCGGCCAGGGCTGCCTGGACGGCAGCTTCGCCGGGATGATCACCGCGCCGGTGCACAAGGGCGTGATCAACGAAGGCGGCGTGGCCTTCTCCGGGCACACCGAGTTCCTCGCCGAGCTGACCCACACCCCGCAGGTGGTGATGATGCTCGCCACCCGCGGCCTGCGCGTGGCGCTGGTGACCACCCACCTGCCGCTGCGCGAGGTGGCCGACGCCATCACGCCCGAGCGCCTGGCGCGCGTCACCCGCATCCTGCATGCCGACCTGCGCGACAAGTTCGGCCTGGTCGAGCCGCGCATCCTGGTCTGCGGCCTCAACCCCCACGCCGGCGAGGGCGGCCACCTGGGCCACGAGGAAATCGACGTCATCGAGCCCACCCTGGAGCGCCTTCGCGGCGAAGGCATGCAGCTGATCGGCCCGCTGCCGGCCGACACCCTGTTCACCCCCAAGCACCTGGAGCACTGCGACGCGGTGCTGGCCATGTACCACGACCAGGGCCTGCCGGTGCTCAAGTACAAGGGCTTCGGCGCGGCGGTGAACGTCACCCTGGGCCTGCCGATCATCCGCACCTCGGTGGACCACGGCACCGCCCTGGACCTGGCCGGCACCGGCCGCATCGACGGCGGCAGCCTGCAGGTGGCGCTGGAGACGGCTTACCAGATGGCGGCTAGTCGGATTGATAGTTGAAGGCTGGAAGCTGGAAGCTGGAAGCTGGAAGCTGGAAGCTGGAAGCTGGAAGCTGGAAGCCAGGACGAAAGCGCATTTTTCGTACCAGCGCCAGGCTGGTAACATCGGCGTACGCGTCTTTCTCTTCCAGCTTCTAGCTTCAGGCTTCTAGCTGCTCCCTGGAACTCCCTATGTCTTCCGAGCTTTTCCAACATCGCGCGCGCAAGCGCTTCGGCCAGAACTTCCTGCACGACGCCGGGGTGATCCACCGCATCCTGCGCGCCATCGCGCCCAAGGAAGGCCAGCACCTGCTGGAGATCGGCCCGGGCCAGGGCGCCCTGACCGAAGGCCTGGTGGACAGCGGCGCGCAGCTGGACGTGATCGAGCTCGACCTCGACCTGATCCCGCAGCTGAAGTGGCGCTTCGGCCTCAAGCCGAACTTCCGCCTGCACCAGGGCGACGCCCTGAAGTTCGACTTCGCCACCCTGCCCCAGGCCGGCGAGAAGCTGCGGGTGGTCGGCAACCTGCCCTACAACATCTCCACGCCGCTGATCTTCCACCTGCTGGAGCACGCCGGGATCATCCAGGACATGCACTTCATGCTGCAGAAGGAAGTGGTCGAGCGCCTGGCCGCCGAGCCCGGCGGCGGCGACTGGGGCCGGCTGTCGATCATGGTCCAGTACTTCTGCAAGGTGGACTACCTGTTCACCGTCGGCCCCGGCGCCTTCAACCCGCCGCCCAAAGTGGAGTCGGCCATCGTCCGCCTGGCGCCCTACGCCGAGCCGCCGCACCCGGCCAAGGACCACCGCCTGCTCGAACGCATCGTCCGCGAAGCCTTCAACCAGCGCCGCAAGACCCTGCGCAACACCCTGCGCAGCCTGATGTCCATCGAAGACATCGAGGCCGCCGGCGTCGACCCCAGCCTGCGCCCGGAACAGCTGGACGTGGCCGACTTCGTGCGCCTGGCCAACCGCCTGGCGGAACTGGCCCCCGAGCAGTGAAACCCTCGACGAGACGCCCGAGCCGAGCATGAGCGATCCCCGATACCAGATTTCCGTCAGCGTCACCACCCGCCACCTGCCCGAGCAATCGCAGCCGGAGCAGCAGCGCTACGTCTTCGCCTATACGGTGACCATCCACAACCAGGGCGAGCAGGCGGCCAAGCTGCTCAGCCGCCACTGGATCATCACCGACGGCGACGGCCACGTGCAGGAAGTGCGCGGCGCCGGCGTGGTGGGCGAGAAGCCGCTGATCGAGCCGGGCACCAGCCATACCTACACCAGCGGCACCGTGCTGGCTACCAAGGTCGGCAGCATGTCCGGCAGTTACCAGATGGTCGCCGCCGATGGCCACCATTTCGACGCCGAGATCCCGGTGTTCCGCCTCGCCGTGCCTGGGGCGCTGCACTGATGGCCACCTACGCCGTGGGCGACCTGCAGGGTTGCCTGGAGCCACTGAAACAACTGCTGCAGCGGGTTGCCTTCGACCCCGCCCGCGACAAGCTGTGGCTGGTGGGCGACCTGGTCAACCGCGGCCCGCAGTCGCTGGAAACCCTGCGCTTCCTCTACGCCATGCGCGATTCGGTGGTCTGCGTGCTGGGCAACCACGACCTGCACCTGCTGGCCGTGGCCTACAACGCCGAACGCCTGAAGAAGGCCGACACCCTGCGCGAGATCCTCGAGGCGCCGGAGCGCGACGACCTGCTCGACTGGCTGCGCAACATGCCCCTGGTGCACCACGACGCCCAGCGCGACGTCACCCTGGTGCACGCTGGCATCCCGCCGCAGTGGAGCATCGAGAAATCCCTGCAGCGCGCCGCCGAAGTGGAGGAAGCCCTGCGCGACGACCAGCGCCTGCCGCTGTTCCTCGAAGGCATGTACGGCAACGAGCCGGCCAAGTGGGACAAGAAGCTGCACGGCATCGACCGCCTGCGGGTGATCACCAACTACTTCACCCGCATGCGCTTCTGCACCCCCGACGGCAAGCTCGACCTCAAGAGCAAGGAAGGCCTGGATACCGCGCCGGCCGGCTACGCCCCCTGGTTCAGCTACCCCGAGCGCAAGGCCGCCGGGCGCAAGATCATCTTCGGCCACTGGGCGGCGCTGGAAGGCCAGTGCGACGTGCCCGGCCTCTACGCACTGGACACCGGCTGCGTATGGGGCGGTAGCATGACCCTGCTGAACGTCGACAGCGGCGAACGCATCGCCTGCAGCTGCGCCGGCAACGCCGGCTGAGCCCACCCACAGAGCAGAGAACATGAGCGAATTCAAGCGCATCGCCCCCGAACAGGCCCACCAGCTGCGCCAGGCCGGCGCCCAGGTGGTGGACATCCGCGACCCGCAGAGCTACGCGATGGGCCACGTCACCGGTTCCCGCCACATCGACAACTACTCGGTGGCCGATTTCATCCGCCAGGCCGACCTCGACGCCCCGCTGCTGGTGTTCTGCTACCACGGCAACTCCAGCCAGAGCGCGGCCGCCTACTTCGTCCAGCAGGGCTTCACCGACGTGTACAGCGTCGACGGCGGCTTCGAACTGTGGCGCAGCGTCTATCCCGCGGATACCAGCAGCGGCCAGGCGGACTGAGGGGCCCGGCCGAGGTTCCACAAATAAATCTGTAACTTCTCACCCGATTCCCCTTTACAGGCCGGATAACGAACTATCCTTTTCCTCAGGCCATCCAAAAGGGGAGAGCCGGCCCACCGGCTTCCGGGAATCGGCAGTGACCATTTGGGGCGGTTCAGGGCGCAAGCCAGGTACCGTTGGAGTTCTGGGGGAAATTCGCCGGCCACGCTGGCAGCCCGCCCGCACCCACTCACACCGATCCCGTGCCGGCTCCATGCATCGAGCGAGGAGACGTCATGAGTATTTTCAGTCACTTCCAGGAACGCTTCGAAGCGACCCGCCAGGAGGAATACTCCCTGCAGGAGTACCTGGATATCTGCAAGCAGGACAAGACCGCCTATGCCACCGCGGCCGAGCGCATGCTGATGGCCATCGGCGAGCCGGAACTGCTGGATACCTCCACCGACCCACGGCTGTCGCGAATCTTTTCCAACAAGGTGATCCGCCGCTACCCGGCGTTCGCCGACTTCCACGGCATGGAAGAATGCATCGACCAGATCGTCGCCTTCTTCCGCCACGCGGCCCAGGGCCTGGAAGAAAAGAAACAGATCATCTACCTGCTCGGCCCGGTGGGCGGCGGCAAGTCGTCCCTGGCGGAAAAGCTCAAGCAGCTGATGGAGAAGGTGCCCTTCTACGCCATCAAGGGCTCGCCGGTGTTCGAATCGCCCCTGGGGCTGTTCAACCCCGATGAGGACGGCGCCATCCTCGAGGAAGACTACGGCATCCCGCGGCGCTACCTGCGCTCGATCATGTCGCCGTGGGCGACCAAGCGGCTCAACGAGTTCGGCGGCGACATCAGCCAGTTCCGCGTGGTCAAGCTGCACCCCTCGATCCTCAACCAGATCGCCATCGCCAAGACCGAGCCGGGGGACGAGAACAACCAGGACATCTCCGCCCTGGTGGGCAAGGTGGACATCCGCAAGCTCGAGGAGTACCCGCAGAACGACGCCGACGCCTACAGCTACTCGGGCGCGCTGTGCCGGGCCAACCAGGGCCTGATGGAATTCGTCGAGATGTTCAAGGCGCCGATCAAGGTCCTGCACCCGCTGCTGACCGCCACCCAGGAGGGCAACTACAACAGCACCGAGGGCCTGGGCGGGCTGCCCTACAGCGGCATCATCCTCGCCCACTCCAACGAATCGGAGTGGCACAGCTTCCGCAACAACAAGAACAACGAGGCCTTCATCGACCGTATCTACATCGTCAAGGTCCCGTACTGCCTGCGCGTCACCGACGAGATCAAGATCTACGACAAGCTTTTGATCAACAGCTCGCTGGCCCACGCGCACTGCGCCCCGGACACCCTGAAGATGCTCTCGCAGTTCTCCGTGCTGTCGCGCCTGAAGGAGCCGGACAACTCCAACATCTACTCGAAGATGCGCGTCTACGACGGCGAGAACCTCAAGGACACCGATCCCAAGGCCAAGTCGATCCAGGAATACCGCGATGCCGCCGGGGTCGACGAGGGTATGGCCGGGCTTTCCACCCGCTTCGCCTTCAAGATCCTCTCCAAGGTGTTCAACTTCGACCCGCACGAAGTGGCGGCCAACCCGGTGCACCTGCTCTACGTGCTGGAGCAGCAGATCGAGCAGGAACAGTTCCCGCCGGAAACCCGCGAGCGCTACCTGCGCTTCATCAAGGAATACCTGGCGCCGCGCTACGTGGAATTCATCGGCAAGGAAATCCAGACCGCGTACCTTGAGTCCTACAGCGAATACGGCCAGAACATCTTCGACCGCTACGTGCTCTACGCCGACTTCTGGATCCAGGACCAGGAATACCGCGACCCGGAAACCGGCGAAATCCTCAACCGCGCCGCCCTCAACGAGGAGCTGGAGAAGATCGAGAAACCGGCCGGCATCAGCAACCCGAAGGATTTCCGCAACGAAATCGTCAACTTCGTGCTGCGCGCCCGCGCCGGCAACAACGGCAAGAACCCCAGCTGGCTGTCCTACGAGAAGCTGCGCGTGGTGATCGAGAAGAAAATGTTCTCCAACACCGAGGACCTGCTGCCGGTCATCAGCTTCAACGCCAAGGCCAGCAAGGAGGACCAGCAGAAACACAACGACTTCGTCCGGCGCATGGTCGAGCGCGGCTACACCGAGAAGCAGGTGCGCCTGCTGTCGGAATGGTATCTGCGCGTACGTAAGTCGCAGTAAAAAGCAGTTGAAAGCCGGATGCTGGAAGCCGGAAGCCAGAGGCATACCGTAACCCCCGGTTGCGGCCTGCTTCCAGCTTACCGCTTCCAGCTTCCAGCTCAGCCCGGAGGGCCTGTATGAGCTACGTCATCGACCGGCGTCTGAACGGCAAGAACAAAAGCACGGTGAACCGTCAGCGCTTCCTGCGGCGTTACCGTGAGCACATCAAGAAGGCGGTCGAGGAGGCCGTCAGCCGGCGCTCGATCACCGACATGGAGCACGGCGAGCAGATCAGCATCCCCGGCCGCGACATCGACGAACCCATCCTCCACCACGGCCGTGGCGGGCGGCAGACCATCGTCCACCCGGGCAACAAGGAATTCACCACCGGCGAGCACATCGCCCGGCCCCAGGGCGGCGGCGGTGGCCGTGGCGCCGGCAAGGCCAGCAACCAGGGCGAGGGGATGGACGACTTCGTCTTCCAGATCACCCAGGAGGAATTCCTCGACTTCATGTTCGAGGACCTGGAGCTGCCCAACCTGGTCAAGCGCCACATCACCGGCAGCGACACCTTCAAGACCGTGCGCGCCGGCATCAGCAACGACGGCAACCCCTCGCGCATCAACATCGTCCGCACCCTGCGCTCGGCCCACGCCCGGCGCATCGCCCTGACCGGTTCCACCCGCGGCAAGCTGCGCGCCGCCGTGGCCGAACTGGAACGGCTCAAGCGCGAGGAGCCGGACAACCTCGGCGACATCCAGGCGCTGGAACAGGAAATCGACCGCATGCGCGCGCGCATCGACCGCGTGCCCTTCCTGGATACCTTCGACCTCAAGTACAACCTGCTGATCAAGCAGCCCAACCCCACCTCCCAGGCGGTGATGTTCTGCCTGATGGACGTCTCCGGCTCCATGACCCAGGCGACCAAGGACATCGCCAAGCGCTTCTTCATCCTCCTGTACCTGTTCCTCAAGCGGAACTACGAGAAGATCGAAGTGGTGTTCATCCGCCACCACACCAGCGCCCGCGAGGTGGACGAGGAAGAATTCTTCTATTCCCGGGAGACCGGCGGCACCATCGTCTCCAGCGCGCTGAAGATGATGCAGGAGATCATGGCCGAGCGTTATCCCACCCACGAGTGGAACATCTACGCGGCCCAGGCCTCCGACGGCGACAACTGGAATGACGATTCGCCCGTCTGCCGCGATATCCTGATGAAACAGATCATGCCGTTCGTGCAGTACTACACCTACGTCGAGATCACCCCGCGCGAGCACCAGGCGCTGTGGTTCGAGTACGAACGGGTGCGCGAAGCCTTCGAAGACAGCTTCGCCCAGCAGCAGATCGTCTCCGCCGCGGACATCTACCCGGTGTTCCGCGAACTGTTCCAGAGGAGGCTAGTCGCATGAGCAAGCGCCAGCCCATCGCCACCGGCTCGGAATGGACCTTCGACCTGATCCGCCAGTACGACCGGGAGATCAGCCGTATCGCCGAGCGCTACGCGCTGGACACCTACCCGAACCAGATCGAGGTCATCACCGCCGAGCAGATGATGGACGCCTACGCCTCGGTCGGCATGCCCATCGGTTATAACCACTGGTCCTACGGCAAGCATTTCCTCAGCACGGAAAAGAACTACAAGCGCGGGCAGATGGGCCTGGCGTACGAGATCGTCATCAACTCCGATCCCTGCATCGCCTACCTGATGGAGGAAAACACCCAGTGCATGCAGGCGCTGGTGATCGCCCACGCCTGCTACGGGCACAACAGCTTCTTCAAGGGCAACTACCTGTTCCGCACCTGGACCGACGCCAGCTCGATCATCGACTACCTGGTGTTCGCCAAGCAGTACATCATGCAGTGCGAGGAGCGCTACGGCATCGACGCGGTGGAAGACCTGCTGGACTCCTGCCACGCCCTGATGAACTACGGCGTCGACCGCTACAAGCGGCCCTACCCCATCTCCGCCGAGGAAGAACGGCAGCGCCAGAAGGAACGCGAGGAACTCATCCAGCGCCAGGTCAACGACCTGTGGCGGACCATTCCGCGCGCCGCCGGCAAGGACAAGGAACAGGAACTGGCGCGCTACCCCAGCGAGCCGCAGGAGAACATCCTCTACTTCATCGAGAAGAACGCCCCGCTGCTGGAACCCTGGCAGCGCGAGGTGGTGCGCATCGTGCGCAAGGTGGCGCAGTACTTCTACCCGCAGCGCCAGACCCAGGTGATGAACGAAGGCTGGGCGACCTTCTGGCACTACACCCTGATCAACGACCTCTACGACGAGGGCCTGGTCACCGACGGCTTCATGATGGAGTTCCTCCAGTACCACACCAGCGTGGTCTACCAGCCCGGCTTCGACAGCCCCTACTACAGCGGCATCAACCCCTACGCCCTGGGCTTCGCCATGTACCGCGACATCCGCCGCATCTGCGAGGAGCCCACCGAGGAAGACCGCCGCTGGTTCCCGGACATCGCCGGCAGCGACTGGCTGGCCACCCTCAAGTTCGCCATGAAGAGCTTCAAGGACGAGAGCTTCGTGCTGCAGTTCCTCTCGCCCAAGGTGATCCGCGAGTTCAAGCTGTTCAGCATCCTCGACGACGACCAGAAGGACGACCTGCTGGTCGACGCCATCCACGACGACGACGGCTACCGCAAGATCCGCGAGACCCTCGCCGCGCAGTACAACCTGGGCAACCGCGAGCCCAACGTGCAGATCTGGAACGTCGACCGCCGCGGCGACCGCTCCCTGACCCTGCGCCACCAGCAGCACGACCGCCAGCCGCTGGGCGAATCCACCGAAGACGTGATGAAGCACCTGCACCGCCTGTGGGGCTTCGACATCCACCTGGAAACCCTCAACGGCGAGCAGGTCGTGCAGACCCACCACATGCCCCCAAAGGGTGAACGCGAGAACGAGGACGGCTACCCGCGGCTGGACCTGATCATCCCGCCCATTTGATCGGTTGACCCTACCCGGGGCAGGATCGAGCATGACGCCAAGCCCAGCCGAGGTCGCCATGCGTCTTTTCGCCATCCTCCTGCTCTGCCTCGCTCTCGCGACCTGCACCACGCAGGTCCCCCAGGCCCGCGTGACCCAGGCGGCGGACAGCCGCCTGGCCGGCCTGCAGGCCTTCCAGCTGATGCCCCCGGAAAACGCCGTCGACGCCCTGCCCTACGCCAGCCGCTACCCGCTGATCAACGCCTGGCTGCGCCAGGGCCTGGAAAGGCGCGGCTACCGCGAAGCCGGCGCCGCGCAACTGCGCGTCTACTACTGGCTGGCCCTGCGCGACGCGCCGCTGGAATTCAAGGTCGACGTGCCGCCGCCGCAATCCCTCGGCCCCTACCTGGCCATCCACCGCCTGCGCGACGAAACCGGCACCCTGCGCGTACGCCTGACCGACCTGCAGGACCGGGTGCTCTGGGAAGGCACCGTCAGCACCGGCTTGAGCCCGGCCCACGCCAGCAGCGAACTGCTGCAGCACGCAGTCGAAGCACTGGTAAGCCAGATTCCCCAGGCCACCCCGTAGGAGCGGACCTTGCCCGCGATAGCCGGAGGTTCCGGCGCGATTCGCGGATGAGATCCTACACTGCCCCACCCGTACCATTCCCCTGTAGGAGCGCGCCCTGCGCGCGATTTCGCGGGCAGGGCCCGCTCCTACAATTTGCTGTGAGGTATGGAGTTTCCTCGTAGGAGCGGACCTTGTCCGCGATAGCCGGAGGTTCCGGCGCGATTCGCGGACGAGATCCGCTCCACGCCATTCCCCTGTAGGAGCGGGCCCTGCCCGCGATTCGCGCGCAGGGCGCGCGCCTACAGGCTTGCCCCCCGCTCTCCGAAGCCCGAAGCTATCCCCCTGACAGGAGAAAGCTTCATGCAGATCTACAAGGTAGGCGGCGCCGTTCGCGACCGCCTGCTCGGCCAAGCGGTCAGCGATACCGACTGGGTGGTGGTCGGCGCCAGCGCCGAAGACATGCTCGAGAAGGGCTTCCGCCCGGTGGGCGCGGATTTTCCGGTATTCCTCCATCCCAAGACCGGCGAGGAATACGCCCTGGCGCGCACCGAACGCAAGAGCGGCCGCGGCTACGGCGGCTTCACCTTCTACGCCAGCCCCGATGTGAGCCTGGAAGAAGACCTCATCCGCCGCGACCTCACCATCAACGCCATGGCCGAGGACGATAACGGCCGACTGATCGACCCCTACGGCGGTCAACGCGACCTCGAAGCCCGCCTGCTGCGCCACGTCTCCCCGGCCTTCGTCGAAGACCCGCTGCGCGTGCTGCGCGTGGCCCGCTTCGCCTCGCGCTTCGCCCCACTGGGCTTCAAGGTCGCCGACGAAACCCTGGCTCTGATGCGCGAGCTGTCCGAATCCGGCGAGCTGGAGGCCCTGACGCCCGAGCGCAGCTGGAAGGAAATCGCCCGCGCCCTGATGGAAGCCCGCCCCGACGTGTTCGTCCAGGTGCTGCGCGACTGCGGCGCCCTGGCCGTACTGATGCCCGAGGTCGACGCCCTGTTCGGCGTGCCGCAACCGGCCCAGCACCACCCGGAAATCGACACCGGCGAACACCTGCTGGCCGTGCTGCGCCAGTGCGCCGAGCAGCGCCAGCCGCTGACCGTGCGCTGGGCCTGCCTGCTCCACGACCTGGGCAAGGCGCGCACCCGCCGCGAGGACTGGCCCCGGCACATCGCCCACGAACACCTGGGCCTGCCGTTGATCGACGCGGTCAACGCCCGCTTCAAGGCGCCGCGCGACTGCCAGGAACTGGCGCGCCTGGTCGGCGAATACCACACCCACGCCCATCGCGCCCTGGAACTGCGGCCCAACACCCTGCTGGAGCTGTTGCAGGCCTTCGACGTCTACCGCCGGCCGCAGCGCTTCGAGGAATTCATCGCCGCCAGCGAAATGGACGCCCGCGGCCGCCACGGCCTGGAAAACCGCGTTTATCCACAAGCCGACTACCTGCGCGGCGCCGCCAAAGCGGCCCGCGAAGTGGCGGTACAGCCATTGCTGGAAAAGGGCTTCAAGGGCGCGGAACTGGGCGAAGCCCTCAAGCGCGAACGCCTGAAGGCACTCAAGGCCTACAAGGAAGCCCACCCATAGGGCGTATAACCGTTCGCGGTTATACGCCGCCACACCCCAGATCACCGCCAACTCCAAGGCTGAACCCGGAGTAACCTGGGACCCAGGTCAAACGGCGGATAACGTCGAACGTTATCCGCCCTACGCCCCGCCCTCCTGTAGGAGCGAGCTTGCTCGCGAACAGCCCCGGCACCGAGCAAGACCAGGGTTCGCGAGCAAGCTTGCTCCTACGAAAGGCAGACGGAATCAGGCCGCCGGGTGCGCCGCGATCAATTCCGCCGGCGTCAGCTCGGCGCCGCGCCACTGGAAGGGCACCGGCCACAGGCGCTGGTCGATGTCCGCCTCGGCCCAAAGGCTGGCGAAGTCACGCCCGGCGCCCGGATGACGCACATCGGGCGCCAGCAGTGCCAGCGGCCAGAGCACGAAGGCGTTCTTCAGCACCTCGGCACGCGGCAGCACTAGGCCGTCGAACTCGCCATGCAGGTCGCCATAGAGCAGCACGTCGATGTCCAACGGCAGGCCCTTGCGCTCCGGCGCGTAGCGGCCGTTGTCGGCCTCGATGTGCTTGAGCCGCAGGCTCAGCTCGGCCAGCGGCAGCTCGGTCTCGCCGGTCACCACCAGGTTGATGAAGGGACCGCTGCGGATGCCCACCGGCTCGCTTTCGAACACCGGCGAGCAGCGCAGGTTGCGGACGAAGCCGGTAAGCGCCTCGAGCCCGGCGTGCAGATGGCGCTCGCGCTCGATGTTGCTCCCCAGGCCGAGGAAAACGGTGGTCAGCGGCATCCGCGTTCGATCTCCACGCCAACGCCGGCGGCAGCGGCGACCGCCCCCGGCTTGGTCACCCGCAGGCGCAGCCAGCGGATGCCGAATTCGCCCATCAGCAGCGCGGCCAGGCGCTCGGCGAAGGTTTCCACCAGCTGGAAATGCGCGTCACGGGCGAACTCGCCGATGCGCTCGGAGAGCACCGCGTAGTCCAGCGCCTTGGCGATGTCGTCGTCGGCCGCCGCCGGGCGGATGTCCCAGCCCAGGTCCAGGTCCAGACGCAGGCACTGGCGTATCCCCCGCTCCCAGTCGTAGACGCCGATCACAGTGTCCACTTCCAGGCCCTCGATAAAAACTTTGTCCACTTACTGCTGCTCCAAGGCCAGTGCACGACAAGCGTACGCCACCCCGCTAGAATCGGGGACAGTCTCGTCCCCGGTGGAAACCATGGTCTGGCTCTTGGCGATCCTCGCCTACCTGCTCGGCTCGCTGTCCTTCGCGGTACTCCTCAGTCGCCTCTTCGGCACCGCCGACCCGCGCGCCGGCGGCTCCGGCAACCCCGGCGCCACCAACATGCTGCGCCTGGCCGGGAAGAAGGCCGCCATCCTCACCCTCGTCGGCGACCTGGCCAAGGGCCTGGTGCCGGTGCTCGTCGCCCGCCTGTTCGGCCTGGGCGCGATGCAGGAGGCCTGGGTCGGCGTGGCGGCGGTGATCGGCCACCTCTACCCGCTGTACTTCAACTTCCGCGGCGGCAAGGGCGTGGCCACCGCCGCCGGCATGCTCCTGGCGCTCTACCCGCCGGCCGCGCTGCTCGCCGCGGTGGCCTGGCTGCTCACCTTCAGGCTCTCGCGCACCAGTTCGCTCGCCTCGCTGGTCGCCACCCCGCTCACCCTGCCGCTGCTGGCCTGGCAACTGCCGGCGGCGCTGCTGCCGATGACGGTGCTGACCGGGCTCATCGTCTGGCGCCACCGCGGCAACCTGCGCGACCTCGTGGCCGGGCGCGAACGGCATTTCTAGGGCAGGGAGCTTCAAGCCACCAGCGACAAGCTGCAAGCGAAAAGTGGCGGCACGCCGCTGGCAGCTTGCCGCCTGTCGCTTGCAGCCATCTTTTTATACCGCCGGCAGCGACTCCATCGGCCAGCGCGCGCGCACGTCGATCGCCGGGCCGTCGTGCTGGCCGGCCAGCAGGCGCTGGCAGCCGGCGTAGGCGATCATCGCGCCGTTGTCGGTGCAGAACCGCGGGCGGGCATAGAACACCTGGCCGCGGAGTTCGCCGAGCATCTTCTGCAGGTGCTCGCGCAGGGCGCGGTTGGCGCTCACCCCACCGGCGATCACCAGGTTCTTCAGGCCGGTCTGCTTGAGGGCGCGGCGGCACTTGATGGTCAGCGTCTCGACCACCGCCTGCTGGAAGGCCAGGGCAATGTCGCAGCGCGTCTGCTCGCCGTCGTCGCCCGCCTCCCGGCAACGCTGCCAGGTGTTCAGGGCGAAGGTCTTCAGGCCGCTGAAGCTGAAGTCCAGGCCCGGACGGTCGGTCATCGGCCGCGGGAAGACGAAGCGCCCCGGCGTGCCTTGTTCCGCCAGGCGGGCGATCTCCGGGCCACCGGGGTAGCCCAGGCCGAGCAGCTTGGCGGTCTTGTCGAAGGCCTCGCCGGCGGCGTCGTCCAGGGACTCGCCGAGCAGCTGGTAGCGGCCGATGCCATCCACCCGCACCAGTTGGGTGTGGCCACCGGAGACCAGCAGGGCGACGAATGGGAACTGCGGCGGCTGCTCTTCCAGCATGGGCGCCAGCAGGTGGCCTTCCATGTGGTGCACGCCGACCGCCGGTATGCCCCAGGCGAACGCCAGGGCCTGGGCGCAGGAGGCGCCGACCAGCAGCGCGCCCACCAGGCCGGGGCCGGCGGTGTAGGCGATGGCGTCGATGCCGCCGCTCTGGCAGCCGGCCTCGTCGAGCACCTGGCGGATGAGCGGCAGCATGCGCTTGACGTGGTCGCGCGAGGCCAGCTCGGGCACGACCCCGCCGTAGACGCGATGCAGGTCTATCTGACTGAACAGCGCATCGGCCAGCAGGCCGTGTTCGCTGTCGTAGAGGGCGACGCCGGTTTCGTCGCAGGAGGTTTCCAACCCCAGCACACGCATGGGTTCGAGCCTTCAACTCTGGGCAAATGGGAAGCGGCGCATGATAATCGCCCGCTGCGGGTACCGACCAGCGTTTTTCGATCGGAGGCTTTGCATTCCTGAGCCCGAACCGTTAATATCCGCAACCCTTGAAAACCGCCGTCTCCAGTGCCTACTGCCAGGAGCGCGATAAATCCCCGGTAATCATTGAAGGTACGACCTGGATGCCCGCCGTCAAAGTTAAAGAGAACGAACCCTTCGACGTAGCCCTGCGTCGTTTCAAGCGCTCCTGCGAAAAAGCCGGTGTACTGGCTGAAGTCCGTAGCCGCGAGTTCTACGAGAAGCCCACCGCCGAGCGCAAGCGCAAGGCCGCTGCCGCCGTCAAGCGTCACGCCAAGAAAGTGCAGCGCGAACAGCGCCGCCGCGAGCGTCTGTACTGAGTTCGACTCAGCCGCACGCTCTGCACATCGCCCGGCCCACTCGCCGGGCGAGTGCCTGAAAAGCTACACCGCACTCCGATTCGCACCTGGCGAAGCTCGGAGTTTTTTGCTTTTCACGCCCCATGAAATGCCATACTCCAAGCCAGCCTTGGGTGTATGCCTGGGTCCATCCTGCGTCCCGACGAGTCTATGGCCGGCCTGATTCCGCAATCCTTCATCGATGACCTGCTCAACCGCACCGACATCCTCGATGTGGTGAGTTCGCGCATCCAGCTGAAGAAGACCGGCAAGAACTACAGCGCCTGCTGCCCGTTCCACAAGGAGAAGACGCCCTCCTTCACCGTCAGCCCCGACAAGCAGTTCTACTATTGCTTCGGCTGCGGCGCCGGCGGCAACGCGCTGGGCTTCATCATGGACCACGACAACCTGGACTTCGTCCAGGCCGTCGAGGACCTGGCCAAGCGCGCCGGCATGGACATCCCCCGCGAGGAGGGCCGGCGCGGCAAGCCGCGGCAGCCGACCGACTCGCCGCTGTACCCGCTGCTGAGCGCCGCCGCCGACTACTACCGCCAGGCACTGAAAAGCCACCCGGCGCGCAAGGCCGCGGTGGAATACCTCAAGGGCCGCGGCCTGACCGGCGAGATCGCCCGCGACTTCGGCCTCGGCTTCGCCCCGCCGGGCTGGGACAACCTGCTCAAGCACCTGGGCGGCGACAACCTGCAGCTCAAGGCCATGCTCGACGCCGGCCTGCTGGTGGAGAACCCCGACAGCGGCAAGCGCTACGACCGCTTCCGCGACCGGGTGATCTTCCCCATCCGCGACAGCCGCGGGCGGGTGATCGCCTTCGGCGGCCGGGTGCTGGGCGACGACAAGCCCAAGTACCTGAACTCCCCGGAAACCCCGGTATTCCACAAGGGCCAGGAACTCTACGGGCTGTTCGAGGCGCGCAAGAACAACCGCGACCTCGACGAAATCATGGTGGTGGAAGGCTACATGGACGTGATCGCCCTGGCGCAACAGGGCATACGCAACGCCGTGGCCACCCTCGGCACCGCCACCAGCGAGGAACACATCAAGCGCCTGTTCCGCCTGGTGCCGAACATCCTGTTCTGCTTCGACGGCGACCAGGCCGGGCGCAAGGCCGCCTGGCGCGCCCTGGAATCGGCCCTGCCGAACCTGCAGGACGGGCGCAAGATCCGCTTCCTGTTCCTCCCCGAGGGCGAGGACCCGGACAGCCTGGTCCGCGCCGAAGGCCCCGACGCCTTCCGTGCGCGCCTGGTGCAGCAGGCCCAGCCGCTGGCCGACTACTTCTTCCAGCAACTGATGCAGGAAGCCGACCCCAGCACCCTGGAAGGCAAGGCGCACCTGGCGACCCTGGCCGGCCCGCTGCTGGAGAAGATTCCCGGCAACACCCTGCGCCTGCTGATGCGCCAGCGCCTGGGCCAGCTCACCGGCCTGAGCGGCGAGGCGCTCAACCACCTGAACGCGCCACGCTCAAGCGGCGGCCAGAGCCATGCCCAAGGGCACGGCCAGGCCGCGCCAAGCGTCGCCCCGGACAGCCACGCGCATGAATACAGCGACTACGATGTAGGCCACTTCGCCGATCACGGCGAGCCCAGCTACCAGGACAGCGCCAGCTATTTCGAGGCGCCGTCGGATTTCGCTGGCGGCAAAGCGGGCAAGAAGCCCTGGAAGGGCGAGCGCAAATGGGACGGCAAAGGTGGCAAGGGCGGCAAGCGCGGCGACTTCGCCCCGCGCCAGCCGCGCACCGAGATCAGCGTCGAATCGCCCACCCTGACCGCGCTGCGCACCCTGCTGCATCACCCGCAGCTGGCGCAGAAGGTCGAGGACGCCAGCCATTTCGCCAACGAAGGGCAGACCTACTCGCAGCTGCTGGCAGCGCTCGTCGAAGCGCTGCAGAAGAACCCGAAGCAGCGCTCGATGCAACTGATCGCGCGCTGGCACGGCACCCCGCAAGGACGCCTGCTGCAGGCCCTGGCGGAAAAGGAATGGCTGATCGACCAGGGCAATCTTGAAAAGCAGTTCTGCGACACCATTACTACACTTGCACACAGTCAACTGCACAACAGCCGCGAGGCGCGGCTGCGCAGCGTGATGCAGAAGAGCCCCAGTGAACTGACTGACGAAGAGAAAGCTCTATTGAGGGAACACTTCAGCAATGCCTCTTCACCAGGCCCCCAGAGCTGAACTGGCGCCTGAAGCCTCGAAGCTGGTATAATCCTCGGCTTATTTCAGCCCGCCAAGACCTTCAGTGGATAGGGTGTTATGTCCGGAAAAGCGCAACAGCAATCTCGTCTCAAAGAGTTGATCAGCCGTGGTCGTGAGCAGGGCTACCTGACTTACGCGGAGGTCAACGACCACCTGCCGGAGGATATTTCCGATCCGGAACAGGTGGAAGACATCATCCGCATGATCAACGACATGGGGATCAACGTATTCGAGACAGCCCCGGATGCGGATGCCCTGTTGCTGGCCGAAACCGATACCGACGAAGCCGCAGCCGAAGAGGCCGCCGCCGCCCTGGCCGCGGTGGAGAGCGACGTCGGCCGCACCACCGACCCGGTGCGCATGTACATGCGCGAAATGGGCACCGTGGAACTGCTGACCCGCGAAGGCGAGATCGAGATCGCCAAACGCATCGAGGAAGGCATCCGCGAAGTCATGAGCGCCATCGCCCAGTTCCCTGGCGCGGTGGACGGCATCCTCGACGAATACCAGCGGGTGGTCAGCGAAGGCGGCCGCCTGTCCGACATCCTCAGCGGCTACATCGACCCGGACGACGGCTCGGTTCCCGCCGAGGAAGTCGAACTCGACCTCAAGGACAAGGGCGGCGACGCCAAGGCCAAGGATGACGAGGAAGAGGACGAGGAGTCCGACGACGACAGCGAAGACGAAGGCGACGGCGGTCCGGACCCGGAAGAGGCCGCGCGCCGCTTCGGCCTGGTCGCCGATCAGCTGGACAAGACCAAGAAGGCGCTGAAGAAGCACGGCCGCGGCAGCAAGCAGGCCGATGCGGAAATGCTCGCCCTGGCCGAACTGTTCATGCCGATCAAGCTGGTGCCCAAGCAGTTCGACGCCCTGGTCACCCGCGTGCGCGACGCCCTGGACCAGGTGCGCCGCCAGGAACGCGCCATCATGCAACTGTGCGTGCGTGACGCCCGCATGCCGCGCGCCGATTTCCTGCGCCTGTTCCCCGGCCGGGAAACCGACGAAGCCTGGGTCGACAGCGTGCTCAAGGCCAAGCCGAAGTACGCCGAAGCCCTGGAGCGCGTGAAGGACGACGTCATCCGCAACCAGCAGAAGCTCTCCGCGCTGGAAAGCAACGTCGACCTCAAGGTCTCGGAAATCAAGGACGTCAACCGCGCCATGTCCATCGGCGAGGCCAAGGCCCGCCGCGCCAAGAAGGAAATGGTCGAGGCGAACCTGCGTCTGGTGATCTCCATCGCCAAGAAGTACACCAACCGCGGCCTGCAGTTCCTCGACCTGATCCAGGAAGGCAACATCGGCCTGATGAAGGCGGTGGACAAGTTCGAATACCGCCGCGGCTACAAGTTCTCGACCTACGCCACCTGGTGGATCCGCCAGGCGATCACCCGCTCGATCGCCGACCAGGCGCGCACCATCCGTATCCCGGTGCACATGATCGAGACCATCAACAAGCTCAACCGCATTTCCCGCCAGATGCTGCAGGAAATGGGCCGCGAACCGACCCCGGAAGAGCTGGGCGAACGCATGGACATGCCGGAAGACAAGATCCGCAAGGTCCTGAAGATCGCCAAGGAACCGATCTCCATGGAAACCCCGATCGGTGACGACGAAGACTCGCACCTGGGCGACTTCATCGAGGACTCCACCATGCAGTCGCCCATCGAAGTGGCGACCAGCGAGAGCCTCAAGGAAGCCACCCGCGAAGTCCTCGCCGGCCTCACCGCGCGGGAAGCCAAGGTGCTGCGCATGCGCTTCGGCATCGACATGAACACCGACCACACCCTCGAGGAAGTCGGCAAGCAGTTCGATGTGACCCGCGAGCGTATCCGCCAGATCGAAGCCAAGGCGCTGCGCAAGCTGCGCCACCCGTCGCGAAGCGAGCACTTGCGCTCCTTCCTCGACGAGTGATCGAAGAACCCCCGGCACAGCCCGGGGGTTTTTCTTTCAGGGATACTGGCAGGGGGCTACTGGAGCGCCCGGGGCCCGACTACACTTCGGCATATCCCTCCCGGCTCCGAGGCTCTTCATGCCGCGTCTGCAGGCTCTTCTGTTGTGCTTGGCATGCTGGGCCCTCCAGGCGCAGGCGCTCACCCTCACGCCGGAAGAACAGACCTGGCTGCGCCAGCACCCGCAGCTGCGCCTGGGCGTGGACGCCTCCTGGCCACCTTTCGAATTCCGCGACGACCAGGGCCGCTACCAGGGGCTCGCCGCCAGCTACGTGCGGCTGATCAGCGACCGCCTGCAGGTCGGCATGCAGCCCAGCGAGCCAAGCAGCTGGAGCGAAGTCCTGGAGCAGGCGCGCAACGGCCAGATCGACCTGCTGCCGGGCATCATGGCGACGCCCGAACGCAGCGAATACCTGACCTTCACCCGCCCCTACCTGGACTTCCCCATCGTCATCCTCGCCCGCAAGGATGGCCCCAACCCGGAAAACCTGCGGGCGCTGTACGGCCTGAAGGTCGGCGTGGTCGACCACTACGCGCCCCATGAACTGCTGATCGCCAAGCACCCGGACCTCAACCTGCTGCCGTTGCCCAGCGTCGCCGCGGCCCTGCAGGCACTGGCCACCGGGCAGGTCGATGCTTTCGTCGGCGACTTCGCCTCCAGCGTCTGGAGCCTGCGCCAACTCAAGCTCGAAGGCATCCAGATCAGCGGCGAGACCCCCTATCGCTACCAGTTGGCCATGGCCGTGCCGCGCAACGACGCGATGCTCGTCGGCATCCTCGACAAACTCTTCGCCGAACTCACCGACGACGAGCTCGAAGCCCTGCAGGCGCCCTGGGTCGGGGGCCTGCTGGACAACCGCCCGGCCTGGTCGCACCACCTGCTGACCATCGGCCTGCCGGCCCTGCTGGTGAGCCTGGCGATAGTCGCCATCCTGGTAGCGATGAACCGCCGCCTGCGCGGCGAAGTGGCGCGGCGGGTGAGGCTCGAACAGGCCCTGCGCGACAGCGAGCAGCACTTCCGCGGCCTGGTCGAGAGCATGGCCGCCATCGCCTGGGAAATGCGCCTGTCGGAAAACCGCTTCACCTACGTCTCGCCCCACGCCCAGGAACTGCTGGGCTACCCGCAGCACGAATGGCTGCAGCCGGGCTTCTGGCAGCGCACCCTGCACCCGGCCGATGCCGAACAGGCCATGAGCTTCTGCTTCTCGGAAAGCCGCGCCGGGCGCAACCACAGCCTGGACTACCGGATGCTCGCCGCCGACGGCCGCGTGGTGTGGATACGCGACATCGTCACCCTCATCCGCCACGGCGACGAGCTCATCCTGCGCGGCCTGATGATCGACATCACCGAGGCCAAGCGCACCGAGCAGGCGCTGCGCCTGTCCGAGCAGAAATTCGCCTCGGTGTTCCACCACTGCCCGGACATCATCGTCCTCGCCCGGCGCATCGACGGGCGCCTGCTGGCGGTGAACAGCACCTTCGAACAGCAGGTCGGCATCCCCGCCAGCGAAGCCCTGGGCAAGACCGCCACCGAGCTGAACATCTGGAGCGAACCGGGCATGGGCCCGCGCATGCTCGAACGCCTGCAGGGCGAGAACCTCAACAACATCGAGATCAGCCTGCATCGCCGCGACGGCAGCCGCTTCACCGCCCTGCTCTCGGCACAGCGCGTGGCCCTGGACGACACGCCCGCCCTGGTGGTGGTTGCGCGCAACATCTCCCAGCTCAAGCAGACCCAGGAGCAACTGCGCGCCTCCGAGGAAAAATTCGCCAAGGCCTTCCACGCCTCCCCCGACGGCATGCTCATCACCCGCATCCGCGACGGCCTGCTGCTGGAGGCCAACGAAGGCTTCACCCGCATCACCGGCTACGGCCGCGAGAGCGCCAGCGAGCGCTCGACCCTGGAACTGGGCCTGTGGGCCGACCCGCAGGACCGCGAGCGCCTGCTGCAGATGATCCGCGAACGCTCGACGGTGCAGGATTTCACCGCCTTCATCCGCACCCGCGAAGGCGCCGCCCGGCTCTGCGAACTCTCGGCGCACCACATCGTCATCAGCGGCGAAGACTGCCTGCTGACCATCGCCCGCGACATCACCGAACGCCAGCAGATGCAGGAAAAGCTCACCCTGGCCGCCACCGTGTTCGAAAGCACCGCCGAAGGCGTGATGATCACCGACGCCAGCCAGCGCATGATCGCGGTCAACCGCGCCTTCAGCGAAATCACCGGCTACGGCGAGGACGAGGTGCTGGGCCAGTCGCCGCGCCTGCTGGCCTCGGGGCAGCACGACAGCAGCTTCTACGTCGCCATGTGGCACCACCTCAACGCCGAAGGCCACTGGCAGGGCGAGATCTGGAACCGGCGCAAGAGCGGCGAACTCTACCCGGAGTGGCTGACCATCAGCGCCGTGCGGGGCAACAACGGCGAAACCAGCCACTTCGTCGGCGTCTTCGCCGACATCTCCACGCTCAAGTACGCCCAGGCCCGTCTCGACTACCAGGCCCACCACGACCCGCTCACCGGCCTGCCCAACCGCCTGCTGTTCGAATCGCGCCTGACCTCCGCCCTGAAGGAAAGCCAGGAAGAACAGCAGCTGGGCGCCGTGCTGTTCCTCGACCTGGACCGCTTCAAGCACATCAACGACAGCCTCGGCCACCCGGTCGGCGACCAGCTGCTGAAATCCATCGCCCGGCGCCTGCGCGAACAGCTGCGCGACATCGACACCGTAGCCCGCCAGGGCGGCGACGAATTCATCATCCTGCTGCCCGGCCTGCACCAGAGCGCCGACGCCGAGCACGTGGCGAAAAAACTGCTGAACTGCTTCAGCCACGCCTTCGTCGCCGACGACAAGGAATTCTTCGTCAGCGCCAGCATCGGCATCAGCCTGTTCCCGGTGGACGGCAAGGACGTCGCCACCCTGGTGAAGAACGCCGACGCGGCCATGTACCGGGCCAAGGCCCAAGGCCGCAACCGCGTCGAGTTCTACACCCGCGAGCTGACCTTCCAGGCCAACGAACGCGTGGCCCTGGAACACGAACTGCGCCGCGCCCTGGAAACCCACCAGCTACAGCTCTACTACCAGCCCAAGCAGGCCCTGGACACCGGCGCGCTGGTCGGCGCCGAGGCGCTGATCCGCTGGAGCCATCCCAAGTACGGCGCCATCCCGCCAGACCGCTTCATCCCCCTGGCCGAGGAAACCGGGCTGATCCTGCCCCTGGGCACCTGGGTGCTGGAAGAAGCCTGCCGGCAGATGAGCCGCTGGCAACAGAGCCACGCAGCCTTCGGCCCACTGTCGGTGAACCTC
The DNA here is from genome assembly GCF_001586155.1 of Pseudomonas citronellolis. NCBI lineage: Bacteria > Pseudomonadati > Pseudomonadota > Gammaproteobacteria > Pseudomonadales > Pseudomonadaceae > Pseudomonas > Pseudomonas citronellolis. The sequence continues at coordinate 718,725 of NZ_CP014158.1, read as the reverse complement.
GCCGGCGCCCAGCTCTATCAGCACGACGTGGTAGACCAGGTGCGCGAACTGCTGCAGCGCTACAACCTGCACGCCCCCAGGCTGCAACTGGAGATCACCGAGAACTTCCTGATGCACCAGACCGACGAGGCCCTGACCACCCTGCACGCCCTGAAACGCCTGGGCGTGCAACTGGCCATCGACGACTTCGGCACCGGCTACTCCTCGCTCAGCTACCTCAAGCAACTGCCGCTGGACATCCTCAAGATCGACCAGTCCTTCGTCCACGGCCTGCCGGACGACCCGCACGACGCCGCCATCGCCCGCGCCATCATCGCCCTGGGCCGCAGCATGAACCTGACCATCATCGCCGAAGGCGTGGAACGCGAAGAACAGGAACGCTTCCTCGCCGAAGAAGGCTGCGACCAGGTCCAGGGCTACGCCCTCAGCCCGCCCCTGCCTGCGGAACAGTTCGCAGCCCGCTTCCTCACCCCACTGCATCCGATTGGCACCGCGCAAGGGACGCCGGTATAATCCGCCGGCCTTCTGGGGGCCTATAGCTCAGTCGGTTAGAGCAGAGGACTCATAATCCTTTGGTCCACGGTTCGAGTCCGTGTGGGCCCACCACCTTCAAAGCCGCGCATTGCGCGGCTTTGGCATTTCTGGGAGAGGCTTTTCAGGCCCTTCCGCCCCCTTCAGAACCCGCCGAAGTGTCCGCAAGACGTCCACTTCCACCCTGCGGGCGGCTGGACGCTGAGCCGAATAGCTCGCACAATCAGCTCATTAAATGAGCCGAATAATCCACTCATTCGGCTCGTCGACCTGGAAGACATGCCATGAACGAGCCCCTCTGGATCTGGCAGCAGCCTGACTGGCCGGATTTCCGCTGGCAGGCCGAGCGTCTTGCCCCGCTGCTGCGCAGTTGTGCCCAGGCCCAGGGGCGTCTGCTGGGCATGGCTGGGACGATCGATGCCGGCAGTGATGCGGAGAATGCGCTGGATGCGTTGCTGCAGAATATCGTCACCAGTTCCGCCATCGAGGGCGAGCAGTTGAATGTCGAGTCGGTGCGCTCCTCCCTGGCGCGGCGGCTGGGCCTGGAGAGTGGCGGGCGCAGTACGCCGCGCTCCGAGGGCTTGGCCGAGTTGATGCTGGATGCCACGCGCGGCCATGCACAGCCACTGACACTGGAACGCCTGCTGCATTGGCATCGCCTGCTTTTTCCAATAGGCGACACGTCCCCACACGCTCGAATCCACGTCGGCGATCTGCGGGGCGATGAGCCAATGCAGGTGGTCTCCGGACGGCTCGACCGGCCCACGGTGCATTTCGAGGCACCGCCACGCGCGGGGCTGGAAGTGCAGCTTCAGGCCTTTCTCGACTGGTTCGCCAGCAGCCGCGCCGATGCCGCTTTGGACCCACTGCTGCGAGCCGGCATCGCGCACTTCTGGTTCGTGACTCTGCATCCCTTCGATGATGGCAACGGGCGGCTGACTCGCGCCATCACCGACCTGGCCCTGGCTCAGGGCGAGCAGCAGGCCATCCGCTTCTATGCCATGTCCTCCAGCATTCTCGAGGATCGGCGCGGCTACTACCGGATACTGGAAAGCCGCCAGAAGGCTTCGCTCGATATCACCGCCTGGCTGGAGTGGTTCCTGGCCACCCTGCTGAAAAGCCTGGAGCAGGCGCTGGCACGTATCGACCGGGTTCTGGGCAAGGCGCGTTTCTGGCAGGCACACCACGAGCAGGTGCTTTCAGCCGAACAGCTGAAGGTGCTCAACCGCCTGCTCGATGGCGACCTGCTGGGTGAACGCGGCGGGTTCGAGCAAGGCATCAGCGCCGCCCAGTACCAGGCTGTAGCGAAGGTTTCCAAGGCAACCGCAACCCGTCACCTGAGTGACCTGCTCGACAAGGGCTGCCTGGTCCGCCTGCCAGGCGGCGGGCGCAGCACTCGCTACCAGATCAATTGGCCTGCCTCGTCCTTGCCAGCAGCCAAGCGACAGGACGACCGCGAAGAACCCTGAATCCTACCCCGCGAAAAACCGCGTGATTGCGCAGCGTCTGGCTCAGCTCGAAGACAACTCACGCAGCGCGGCGGTAGCCAGGAAGCCGGAGCGGGAGGCGTAGCGATGGTCGCGCTTCACGCGTTCGTCGATGCGTTGCAGGAGGTTTTCCGGGAGGCTGGCGTTGAAGCGCACGGCCTTGCCCAGGTAGGGGGTGACGTCGAAGTCGACCACCGCCCAGACGCCGCCGGCGTAGTCGGGGTTGCCCATGTGGGTGTCCACTTCCTGGGCTTGCGGGAGCGTCTCGCCGTCGGCCACCAGGCCTTCGAAGTGCAGGGCCAGGGCTTCCTGGACGTTTTCCAGCGCCTGGCTGACGGTGCCGCCGGCGGAGAAGCAGCCAGGCACGTCAGGGATGGTCACGCCGTAATCCGAGTCGGCGTCCTTGTGCAGAACCACGGGGAATTTCATGTTGATGCCCTCCTCCTGGGCTGACGGCCGACTCATCGCAGGCCGGCCTGGCGCAGAATGCTGTTCACGGTCCCGATCGGCAGGTTGCTCCTGGGGTGGGGAACCGTCACCCGCCCCTTCTTGGTGAAATGCCGGAACTGGTGATGACTGCCTTTCACCTCAACCAGGAACCAGCCATCCGCCCGGATCAACTCCATGATTTCTCGACTGCGCATCGTCCCTCCGCCCAGCCTTGGTGTGTATGCTACACACCAAGGCCGTGATTATCTACACACACTACACACCCAACTTTCGACCTTGCCGTCAGGCGCTCCGCCGCAATTGAAGAGCGCCGAGGCTTTGGGCGGTACGAGGGGGTTGGCGGGAGCGGAAATCTGGGAAATTGCCTACAGGGCATTGGCGTTGCTGTCTTACGAGGCGGCTGCGTAGCGTTCCACCTGCCACGGATCAGACGTGGCCAGGTGTGGAATCCTGCTAGCAACCATCGCAATACACGCCATAGCGGAGTTCTTCGGCGTTCACCGAACGATCTTCGGCTGTCTATGGCGGGCCGTGCGAGGCGGGCTTTTGCCCGACCGGTTGGTTGCTTCCGGGATTCCACCCTTGCACGGTCCGCCTCCCTTCTCCGGATTGCCTGGGTGGCGGCTTCTTCGATGCAGCAAGGAGCGACAGCATGAGCCTTTCTTCTACTTCCGATTCCGTTCTCGTCCCTTCGGTTTTCCTGCGCCATCGCCGGCCCCTGCGGGCGGTGCTGATCGAGAACCAGGCGTGGTTCGTCGGGCGCGACCTGGCGCGGCTGACCAACAGCCATGTGTCCACGCGGGTTATCCACAAACTGGATGCCGATCAGCAGCGGTTCGAGTGTCTGCAGGTGGCTGGCGGCGAGGTGACGCGTGAGTGGCTGGTCAGCGAGAGCGGCGTGTATGCGCTGCTGATGGTGCATTTCTATCACCCGGAGAACCGGGGCTTGCGGCAGTGGTTGAGCAATGAGGTGGTGCCGGCGTTGCGGGATGCTCGGCAGGGTGATCCGGATTTGCCGCGGCGAAGGGTGAAGCGGGTGCAGGGGCAGCAGTTGAGCGTGCTGGATTGGCAGGGGAAGTTGTGGGTGCGGTTTGGGGATGCGGTGGGGTTGATGGAGCGGGAGGTTCGGCGGGAGTTGTAGGGTTGGGGGCGGTATTCATGGTGATGGGTATCGTTGCGCTCAACGCCATCCTACGGGGGTCAAGGTTGGGTCAGGTGCGGTTTTTGACTTGGGTTCCCTCTCCCCAGCCCTCTCCCTGAAGGGAGAGGGGGCCTGTTCGTGCCGAGAGAGATAATGGTTTCAGCCGGAACCTACCTGGCTAACCGGCTAACTCCAAAACGCCCGCATCTGCCCAACGGTCCCCTCTCCCTTCAGGGAGAGGGTTAAGGAGAGGGCTGCCGGGCCTCGCTCTAGCGCCGACAGCCTTGACCGGACCCCGCTTCACCGCTTCGCAATGATGTAAACCGCATGCACGATGCCCGGGATGTACCCCAGCAACGTCAGCAGGATGTTCAGCCAGAACGCCCCGCCGAAGCCCACCTGGAGGAACACGCCCAGGGGCGGGAGGATGATGGCGATGAGGATGCGGATCAGGTCCATGGCGGGTGCTCCTTGTAACTGTGGCTACTGACACCAGCATCGACCACAGCCGCTTCGCTGGCGTTCAATCCTTTTGCGCGCCTGGACCGAATGCCACCCACGGGCCATAGTTGTACGCAGGCCCGGGCCGCTATGTATCGAAAAGGTGCAACCCCACCCACGCACCTGAGCGGCGCCTCTCCACTCTCCAGAACAGCCCGCAAGGTCCGCTTCTTGCAGCGATCGCCGGGCATCCGCTGCATCCGCCAGCATGGTCACCTTTCTACACAGTCCGTCGAGTTCGACCAATGGCTGGTTGCACCTGGTTGCACCTTTGTCGTCCGGCGTTTAAATTCTCGCCACATTTCCGCCGTGCCCACTTTCAATAACAGGTACAACCATGGCCACCACCACCCTTGGCGTGAAGCTGGACGACGCCACCCGTGAACGTCTGAAGCAAGCCGCCCAAACCATCGAGCGCACGCCGCACTGGATCATCAAGCAGGCGATCTTCAACTATCTGGAGCAGATCGAGGGTGGTCTCTCCCCCGCCACGCAGTCCGGCCTGGCCGCCGCGGCAGGCGAGGAGTCGCTGGAGGCGCTGAACGAGCAGGGCCTGCAGGTGTTCCTGGACTTCGCCGAGAGCATCCTGCCGCAGTCGGTGCTGCGCGCCGCCATCACTTCCGCCTACCGCCGCCCGGAAACCGAAGCGCTGCCGATGCTGCTGGAACAGGCCCGCCTGCCGCAGGACAAAGCCGAGGCCGCCAACAAGATGGCCCTGGGCATCGCCGAGAAGCTGCGCAACCAGAAGAGCGCCGGCGGCCGCCAGGGCCTGGTGCAGGGTCTGCTGCAGGAGTTCTCGCTGTCGTCCCAGGAGGGCGTGGCGCTGATGTGCCTGGCCGAGGCGCTGCTGCGCATTCCGGACAAGGCCACCCGCGACGCGCTGATCCGCGACAAGATCAGCAACGGCAACTGGAGCCAGCACCTGGGCCAGAGCCCGTCGATGTTCGTCAACGCCGCCTCCTGGGGCCTGCTGATCACCGGCAAGCTGGTGTCCACCCACACCGAAGCGGGCATGACCTCCTCGCTCAACCGCATCATCGGCAAGAGTGGCGAGCCGCTGATCCGCAAGGGCGTGGACATGGCCATGCGCCTGATGGGCGAACAGTTCGTCACCGGCGAGACCATCGGCGAGGCCCTGGCCAACGCCGCGAACATGGAAAGCCGCGGCTTCCGCTATTCCTACGACATGCTCGGCGAAGCCGCACTCACCGACGAGGACGCCAAGCGCTACCTGGCCTCCTACGAGCAGGCCATCCACGCCATCGGCAAGGCCTCCCACGGCCGCGGCATCTACGAAGGCCCGGGCATTTCCATCAAGCTCTCGGCGCTGCACCCGCGCTACAGCCGCGCGCAGTACGACCGGGTGATGGACGAGCTGTACCCGACCCTGCTCGGCCTGACGCAGATGGCCAAGCAGTACGACATCGGCATCAACATCGACGCCGAGGAAGCCGACCGCCTGGAAATCTCCCTCGACCTGCTGGAACGCCTGTGCTTCGAGCCGTCGCTGAGCGGCTGGAACGGCATCGGCTTCGTCATCCAGGCCTACCAGAAGCGCTGCCCTTACGTGATCGACTACGTGATCGACCTGGCCAAGCGCAGCCGCCACCGCCTGATGATCCGCCTGGTGAAGGGCGCCTACTGGGACAGCGAGATCAAGCTGGCCCAGGTCAACGGCCTGGAGGGCTACCCGGTCTACACCCGCAAGCCCTACACCGACGTTTCCTACATCGCCTGCGCGCGCAAGCTGCTGGCGGTGCCGGAGGCCATCTACCCGCAGTTCGCCACCCACAACGCTCATTCGCTGTCGGCCATCTACCAGATCGCCGGGCAGAACTACTACCCCGGCCAGTACGAGTTCCAGTGCCTGCACGGCATGGGCGAGCCGCTGTACGAGCAGGTGGTGGGCAAGGTCGCCGACGGCAAGTTCAACCGCCCGTGCCGCATCTACGCCCCGGTGGGCAGCCACGAGACGCTGCTGGCCTACCTGGTGCGCCGCCTGCTGGAAAACGGCGCCAACACCAGCTTCGTCAACCGCATCGCCGACCACAGCATCTCGCTGCAGGACCTGGTGACCGACCCGGTGCAGCAAGTAGAGCAGATGGCCGCCCAGGAAGGCACCCTCGGCCTGCCGCACCCGCGCATCCCGCTGCCGCGTGACCTCTACGGCGAAGGCCGGGCCAACTCCGCCGGCCTGGACCTGGCCAACGAACACCGCCTGGGCTCGCTCTCCTCAGCGCTGCTGACCAGCACCAACCAGGCCTACATCGCCCAGCCGGTGCTCGGCGGCGAAGCCCCGGCGCCCGCCGCGGCCGAGCCGGTGAAGAACCCGGCCGACCACCGCGACATCGTCGGCCAGGTACACGAGGCCAGCGAGGCGGACGTGAACAACGCCCTGCTCAGCGCCCAGGCCAGCGGGCCGATCTGGCAGTCCACCCTGCCGGAAGAGCGCGCCGCCGTGCTGGAGCGCGCCGCCGACCAGATGGAAAGCGAGATGCAGCAGCTGATGGGCCTGCTGGTGCGCGAATCCGGCAAAACCTTCGCCAACGCCATCGCCGAGGTGCGCGAGGCGGTGGACTTTCTGCGCTACTACGCGGCCCAGGCCCGTACCTTCTCCAACGACAGCCACCGCCCGCTGGGCCCGGTGGTGTGCATCAGCCCGTGGAACTTCCCGCTGGCGATCTTCAGCGGCCAGGTGGCCGCCGCCCTGGCCGCCGGCAACACCGTGCTGGCCAAGCCGGCCGAGCAGACCCCGCTGATCGCCGCCCAGGCCGTGCGCATCCTGCTCGAAGCCGGCGTGCCGGCCGGCGTGCTGCAGCTGCTGCCGGGCCGCGGCGAAACCGTTGGCGCGCGTCTGGTCGGCGACGAGCGCGTGCGCGGCGTGATGTTCACCGGCTCCACCGAGGTGGCCGGCATCCTCCAGCGCAATATCGCCGGCCGCCTGGATGCCCAGGGCCGCGCCATTCCGCTGATCGCCGAGACCGGCGGGATGAACGCGATGATCGTCGACTCCTCGGCGCTGGCCGAGCAGGTGGTGGTGGACGTGATCAACTCCGCCTTCGACAGCGCCGGCCAGCGCTGCTCGGCCCTGCGCGTGCTGTGCGTGCAGGCCGACGTGGCCGACCGCGTGGTGCAGATGCTCAAAGGCGCCATGGCCGAATACACAATCGGCTCGCCGGAGCACCTGAACGTGGACATCGGCCCGGTGATCGACGCCGAGGCCAAGGGCAACATCGACCGCCACATCCAGGCCATGCGCGACAAGGGCCGCAAGGTCTTCCAGGCCGCGCGGGTCAACGGCGACACGCTCAAGCGCGGCACCTTCGTGGTGCCGACGCTGATCGAGCTGGACAGCTTCGACGAGCTCAAGCGCGAGATCTTCGGCCCGGTGCTGCACCTGGTGCGCTACGAGCGTTCCGACCTGGACCAGTTGCTGGCGCAGATCAACGCCTCAGGCTACGGCCTGACCCTCGGCGTGCACACGCGCATCGACGAGACCATCAGCCAGGTGGTGAGCAGCGCCCATGTCGGCAACCTGTACGTGAACCGCAACATCGTCGGCGCCGTGGTCGGCGTGCAGCCCTTCGGCGGCGAAGGCCTGTCCGGCACCGGCCCGAAGGCCGGCGGCCCGCTGTACCTGTTCCGCCTGCTGTCGACCCGCCCGCGCGATGCGGTGGCCAGGCAGCTGGCCGGCGACAACGTGCAGGCCCTGCCGCGCCCGGCCGAGCGCGAGAAGGCCCTGCAAGCCCTGCGCGACTGGGCGGCCAAGCAGGAGCCGGAACTGGCGAAGGTGGCGGACGAGTTCGCCAGCCTGGCGCAGAGCTACGCCTGCCACGTGCTGACCGGCCCGACCGGCGAGCGCAACACCTACACCCTGCTGCCGCGCGAGCGCGTGCTGAACATTGCCGAGGAGCGTGCCGACCTGCTGGTGCAACTGGCCGCCACCCTGGCGGTGGGCAGCCTGGCGGTATGGCCGGCAAGCCAGCGCGAGCTGCGCGACAGCCTGCCGAAGGAAGTGCAGAAGCGTATCGAGCTGGTCAACGACTGGACCGCCGCCGAAGTCGCCTTCGACGCCATCCTGCACCACGGCGATTCCGACCAGCTGCGCGAGGTGTGCGAACAGGCCGCCAAGCGCAAGGGCGCGATCGTCGGCGTGCACGGCCTGGGCAAGGGTGAAACCGACGTACCGCTGGAACGCCTGCTGGTGGAGCACGCCCTGAGCGTGAACACCGCGGCCGCCGGCGGCAACGCCAGCCTGATGACCATCGGCTGATGCGACGGCGGCGGCCCTACCCGGCCGCCGCCAGCGACACCCGCGCCCTTGCGGCGCGAACCGCGCTACCGCCCTCGTCGAGGGGGCTACCCGCCCGGCAGCGCGGCTTTCCCTCCAGGCATTCCATGCCTTGCGTCCGCCCACACAGCGGACGCCGCGGCGGGGTTACCCTCCCCGCCGCTTCCTTGAATACCGGAACCGGCCCAGGGCCGGCGAGCTAGAGCAGAACAAGGCGGAAACAGGCGAGAGCGCGGAGTTTACGCGCGGTAAATGAGCAAGCTCTCGCCTGTTTCCAACGCAGTTATGCCGACGCGCAGCCGACCATGGGCCGGTTCCTACAGGAACCAGCGGTATTCGCGCGCACTGACTTCGTCCATGAACTCCAAGTGGTCGTGGCGCTTGTTCTCGCAGTAGACGAAGACGAACTCGCTGCCGAGCCCTTCCTTCACTATCGGATGGTTCTCCATGGCCGCCACCGCGCCGAGCATGTCGCGGGGGAAGTCGATGCCGCTGTCGCGGTCTTCGTTCAGCGGGGCGATGGGCTCCTTGCCCGCTTCCAGGCCGTATTCCATGCCGGTGAGGATGGCCGCCAGGACCAGGTACGGGTTGGCGTCGGCGCCGGCCAGGCGGTGCTCGATGCGCAGGTTCCGGCCGTCGGACTCGGGGATGCGGATGCAGGCGTCGCGGTCTTCGAAGCCCCAACTGGCCTTGCTCGCCGCGTTCACCCGCGAGCCGTAGCGGCGGTAGGCGTTGTGGTTGGCGGCGAAGATCGGCATGCAGTGCGGCAGCAGCTCCAGGCAGCCGGCCACGGCGTGGCGCAGCGGGCGCTGGCCCTCGCCATCGAGCAGGTTGCGGCCGTCGCGGTCGTACAGGCTGACGTGGACGTGCATGCCGCTGCCCGGCGCGTGCAGGTAGGGCTTGCTCATGAAGCTGGCGCGGTACCCGTGCTTGAGCGCCACGCCACGGGTGGCGCGGGTGAACAGCGCGGCCTGGTCGGCGGCGTGCAGGCCGTCCTCGCAGTGGGCGAAGTTGATCTCGAACTGGCCCGGGCCGATCTCGGCGGTGATCACGTTGGCGTCCACGCCCTGCTCGCGCGAGGCCTCGACGATTTCATGCAGCACGTCGGAGAAGCGCGACAGGCGCTCGATGTGCATGTTCGGCTGGTCGTCCTCGTCGTCGCACAGCGGGTCGCGCGGGTACTGCGGCAGGCCGTCCTTGAGCTTCCTGTCGAACAGGTAGAACTCCAGCTCGAAGGCCACCACCGGGCGGATGCCCTTGCCTTCCAGGCGCTTGAGCACGCGTGCCAACACTTCCCGCGGTTCGAACTCGATGGGTGCCTCGGTGCCGTCGGAGCTGATGATCATCTGCCCCAGCGGCTGGCTCTCCCAGCGCACCGGCTTGAGCGTGCCGGGGATCAGCCGGCGCGGCGCGTCCGGGTCGCCGTCGTTGAAGCAGTAGTCGCCGATCGGGTGCAGGCCGCCCTGCACGCCCAGCAGCACGCAGTTCTGCGGCAGCTTCAGGGGCGAGCCGGCGGCGACTTTCTCCAGCATGTCCACCGGGTAGCGCTTGCCGTAGAAGTGCCCCGGGATGTCCAGGCAGATCAGGTCGACGTAGCGCACGTCCGGGTTCTGGGCGCGGAAGGCGCGTACTTCGCTGAGCAGGTCGGGGAAGGTTTGGCGGTTCATCTTCTTGGTGCCTGTGTCGGGCGCGGCCGGATGCCTTCAGGTGAAGATCCAGAGCACCCTCGTTGGTTTGTCTGTCAGGTTGCCGTAGCGGAATTTCGCGTGCGGCGGCAGTTGGAAGCTGTCGTTGGGGTAAAGGGTGACGGTCTCGTCCTGGTACCAGAGGGTCAGTTCGCCCTCCAGCACGAAGCCGCCCTGCTCGGAGCTGTCGTTGAGGTGGTCCTCGCCGCTGGTGGCGCCGGGGGCGAGGATGCTGTCGAGCATCGAGAAGCCACCGGACATGTTCGGCGAGGCGAGGATGTCGGTGATGCCGCCGGCGTAGTACAGCGTGCGGCGGTCGGCCGGGCGCGTCACCCAGGCCAGCTCGCGCGCCGGCCCTTCGGCGTAGAAGTAGGTGGTCGGCACGCCGAGGGCTTCGCTGATGGCGGTGAGGTCCGCCACGGTGGGGCGCGACAGGCCGCGCTCGACCTGGGAGAGGAAGCCCACCGAGCGGCCGATGCGCTCGGCCAGGGCGCCGAGGGTCAGGTTCTTGTGCTTGCGCAGGTCGCGGATGAGGGTCGCGAGGTGTTCGTTCTGGTGTTCTTGCATAGGCGCTTTCCGGCTCGGATCAGAAGAAGTCCCGCAAGCGATACCAGGCTTTGCCGACGGCTTCCAGTGGCGCGGCGAAGCGCTGGCCGCCGGGGAAGCCGGGATTGCTCAGGCGCTGGTACAGGTCGAGCTCCTCGCTGCGCCCCAGCATCGCCTGGCTGACCGCGCGGGCGGCGGCCAGGCTGGGCAGCACGCCGTGCCCGGAATAGCCCTGGAGCCAGTAGAGGTCGCCGCGGCGGCCGATGTCCGGGGTACGCCGCATGCTGCAGTCGATGTGCCCGCCCCAGGCGTATTCCAGCTCCACCCCGCGCAGTTGCGGGAACACCCGCTCGACGTAGGGCCGGGTGGCGGCGCGGATGTCCGAGGGCATTCCGCCCAGGTAGGTGCAGCCGCCGCCGAACAGCAGGCGGTGGTCGGGGGTGAGGCGGAAGTAGTCGAGGACGAACTGGTTGTCGGTGACGCAGCAGTTCTTCGGCAGCAGCGAGTGCGCAAGCTCAGCACCCAGCGGCGCGGTGGCGACCTGGTAGGTGCCCACCGGCAGGATGCGCGCGGAGACTTCCTTGTCCAGGCCGTCGATGTAGGCGTTGCAGGCCAGCACCAGGGCGGCGCAGCGGATGCTGCCGTGCTCGGTCTCGACCAGGTAGCCGTTGCCCTGCTCGCTGTAGCGCAGCGCGCGGGTCTGCTCGAAGATGCGCCCGCCGGCCTTCTCCAGCGCGCCGGCGAGGCCGTAGGCCAGTTTCAGCGGGTTGAGGTGCGCGGAATTCGGGTCGTACAGGCCGGCCAGGTAGCGTTCGCTGGCGATCCACTGCGGCAGCTCGGCGCGGGAAACCATCTGCAGGCCTTCGTAGCCCCAGCGGCGCGCAGCCTCGCCCTGCCACTCTTCGAGCATGCCGACGCGGCGCGGCAGTACGGCGGTCCACAGGTGGCCGACGCGGTAGTCGCAGTCGAAGCCGTGGCGCTGCGGCAGGTCGCACATTTCCCGCGCGGCCCAGAGCATGCCCTGCCACAGGCGCAGGGCGCCTTCATGGCCGAGGTCGGCCTCGATCGGCCCGAGGTCGCTGGACCAGCCCGGCAGCGCCTGGCCGCCGTTGCGCCCGGAGGCCGCCCAGGCGATGCGGCTGGCCTCGATGACGCAGACCTGGCGGCCGCCTTCGGCCAGTTGCAGCGCGGTGTGCAGGCCGCTGAAGCCGGCGCCGATCACCAGCACCTCGACCTCCAGCGCATCCGTCAGCTGCGCGCGGGGCTGCAGCAATTCCGGGTTGGCGGCGGCGTAGTAGGTGCCGACGGGCTGGCTGGATTGCAGGAACATGGCGACCTCGTGAAATTGTCATGCTTGTTTTTCATGAAAACTAGCACAACTAATTTCATGAAGCCAGCCCGGCACAAATCCACAGCGACCCGCGGCAGCCCAGCCAGGGGGAAGCCGGTCCGTGCGCGCGGGATGACAGACGCCCATCTATTGCTATGTTCTTAGGAGATAAAAAGGCCGCCGGACGCGGTTCGGTCGGGCGTACAGGGGATAACCGGATGAATCGGATGCTGAAGCCGCAGCCTTATTGCAAGAATTGCCGACTGGCACCGCCCACCCTCAGCGACGACAAGCTCCAGGAGCTGGAAGCCCTCATCAAGCCCGGCCACCTGCTGCACAAGGGCGACCACCTGTTCCGCCAGGGCGACGCCTTCCACAACGTCTACCTGGTGCGTTCCGGCTCGCTGAAGACGGTGACCACCAACGAGCAGGGCCTGGAGAAGATCACCGGCTTCTATTACGCCAACGAGATATTCGGCTTCTCCGGCATGGACGAGGGCCGCTACCCGGTGTCGGCCATCGCCCTGGAAAGCACCCTGTGCAGCGAGATTCCCTTCGACCAACTGGAGCTGCTGTCGCAGCAGATTCCCGGGCTGTCGCACCAGCTGCTGCTGATGATGAGCCGTAAGATCCGCGAGGACCAGCAGATGAAGCTGCTGCTCTCGCGGCTCAACGCCGATTCGCGGATCGCCGCCTTCCTGCTGAACATCTCCGCGCACTTCCGCGAGCGCGGCTTCTCGGCCCTGCGCTTCCGCCTGAGCATGTCGCGCCACGAGATCGGCGACTACCTGGGGCTGGCGGTGGAGACCGTGTCGCGCAGCTTCACCCGCCTGCAGAAGAACGGCCTGTTGCGGGTCAACGGGCGGGAGACGGAGATCGTCGACTTCACCGAGCTGTGCGCGCTGGCGGGCGGCGAGATCGAACTCTGAAGCCCTGCCTTTCCCTCGTAGGATGGGTTGAGCCTGCGAAACCCATGCGGTCATTGGCGATGGGTATCGCTACGCTCAACCCATCCTACGGTGTTTGCCTGAGGGGTAGGAGCGGGCCCTGCCCGCGATTCGCGCGCAGGGCGCGCTCCTACATGGAATACGTCATGGCGCCGCGATGCGGCCGGCAGGCCGCCTCCGGCCCCGGGGCGCAAGGCCCCGGCCGGGAATAAAAGCCGCCCCGATGGACCAAAACGACGTCCGGGGGCGGGCGCGAGGCAGGTTGTGGGCAGCCGCCGCGTCAGGCGGGGCCGCTGCCCAGGCATTCAGGGCCCTGCAGGCGGGCCGTCCAGTCTTCCACCACGCCACTGGCCAGGCGTTGCGCGGCGGTCTTGCGCCAGCGCAGCGAGAGCGCGTCGCACGCCATCATCTGGCGCAGGCCGCAACGCTCCAGCGGTTCGCCGAAGTACCAGCGCAGCAGGCTGGCGACGCTCAGCTGCGGGTAGTGCCGCTGCACCAGCTCCAGCGGCGCGGCGGCGCTGACCATGCCGGCGCGGCGCACCCGGTAGAACCAGCCGCAGCGGCCCTGCTGCTGCAACTCCAGCGGCAGTTCCGGGAGGTTCCAGCGGCGCCCCAGGCGGTAGCACGGCGAGCGCGGCTGGCTGACCTCGATCAGCGCATCGCCCCAGCGGAACAGGTCGCCGATGCACACATCCGCCTCGCTGACGCCGAAGGTCGAGAGGTTCTCGCCGAAGGCCGGTTGCTGCCAGCGCTGCTGCGGGTGCTGCTTGCGCCAGTGGCGGTAGTGCTCGGCCGGGTAGTGGTGCAGCGCGCGGTCGAGGCCGCCGTGGTGGCGCAGGTCGGCCTGTTCGTCGCCGGGCAGGCCTTCGCTGCCCAGCCAGACTTCCTCGCGGGTTTCCAGCTTGTCGATGGCGCTGATCAAACCGCCCCAGCACTCTTCGACTTTGCCTATGAAAACACCCTGGATGACGATGCCTTCCACCTTTGTCTACCCGTCTGCAGCAGCGGACAGGCACTAGACTAGAGCCTCGGATAGGCTCCTATCCATTTCGATTTTCCAGTTTCGTTGATAAGCCGCGCTTATGGATTTTCGCCAGCTCCGCTATTTCGTCGCGCTCTACGAGGAAGGCCACGTCGGCCGTGCCGCCGAGCGCCTGGCCCTGTCGCAGCCGGCGCTGTCGCAGCAGATCCGCCAGCTGGAGCGGAGCCTCGACGTGGCCCTGTTCCAGCGCGTCGGCAAGCGCCTGGTGCCGACCGTGGCGGCGCACACGCTGTACAACCATGCCGTGCCGCTGCTCGAAGGCCTGGAGCGCGCCCACGAGGCCCTGCGCGGCTTCCGCGGCCAGGCCGCGCGCAGCCTGGCCATCGGTGTGCTGCAGACGGTCAACGCCAGCCTGGTGCCCTACCTGGTGGAACGCCTGCATGCCGCGCAGCCGCATTTGCAGGTGCGCATCTACGAACTGTCCGGGGTGGAGATCGAGCGCCGGCTGCTGGCCGGGCAGCTGGACATCGGCATCGGCTTCCTGCCGCCGCGCCAGCCGGCGCTGCACGGCGTGGAGCTGTACCCGGACGAGCTGCAACTGGTGATCCCCGCCGACCACCCGTTGCGCGAATTCAAGAAGGTGTCCCTGGCCCAGGCCGCGGAGCTGCCGATGCTGCTGCTCGGCGAGGAATTCCGCGCCCGGCAGATCTGGCAGGAACAGCTGGCCGCCATCGGCCGCCGGCCGCGGGTGCAGGCCGAGCTGAACCACATGAGCGGCATCCTCGACAGCCTGCCCCACAGCCGCTTCGCCACGGTGCTGCCGGGCCGGGCGCGGCAACTGCACAGCAACCGCGACCTGCTGTGGAAGCCGTTGAGCGAGCCGCGCATTGCGCTGAGCGTGGGGCTGGTGTACCGCGATGCGCAGCGCCAGCACAGCACCGTGGAGTTGCTGCGCTCGCTGCTGGAAGGCGTGGTGCAGAGCTTTTCGTAGGAGCACCGGTCTTGCAGGCCGCGCCAGAGTGCTCTTCGTAGGATGGGTTGAGCCTTGGCAAAACCCATGCGGTCGTGGCGATGGGTATCGCTTCGCTCAACACCATCCTACGGGTCGTTGTGTTTGCCGGAGGGCGTAGGATCTCATCCGCGCCATTCCCCTTGTAGGAGCGCGCCCTGCGCGCGAATCGCGGGCAGGGCCCGCTACAGGTTGCCGGGAGGCACGGTATTCCTCCCCCGTAGGAGCGGACCTTGTCCGCGATAGCCGGGCGTCCCGGCGCGGATCGCGGATGAGATCTCCTACGCCGCCCCACCCGCACCGTCCCCCTGTAGGAGCGCGCCCTGCGTGCGAATCGCGGGCAGGGCCCGCTACAGTTGGCCGGGCAGGAAAAATCGCAGGCAAAAGAAAACCCCGCCTTGCGAGCGGGGTTTTGCAGACCGATATCCTGACGTCCGTGCTGGCCACCGTCCGTGGTGGAATCCCTTTCTTTCCGTTTTGTCGTCGGCGCTTCCTGCGCAATGTCCTGACTGAGAAGAAGATTACCCCTCGCGCCGACGAGCCGATAGACGCCAAATGACACCACGACGTGTAAGCCTAGGCTTACAAAACCGTTGCACCCCTGAAACGACAAGGCCCCGCCGAAGCGGGGCCCTGTCAGGTTGCGCCGATCAGAACTGCGCAGCGTCGAGCAGGTACAGCGACTCGCTGCCGGCTTTCACCGAGGCGGTCAAGGAGTGGATGCGCGGCAGCAGGCGGGCGAAATAGAAGCGCGCGGTGCCCAGCTTGCTGGCGTAGAAGTCGTCCTGACCTTCCTTGCCCAGCGCCGCGCGGGCCATCAGCGCCCACATGTAGGCGTAGGCGGTGTAGCCGAACACGTGCAGGTATTCGACCGAGGCCGCGCCGATCTCGTTGGGGTTGGCCTTGGCGCGGTCCAGCAGCCAGGTGGTCAGTTCTTCCAGGTTCTGCACGGCGGCGTTCAGCGGGCCGGTGAACTCGGCCAGCTCGGCGCCGGCCGAGGCGGTGAAGGCGCGGATTTCGTCGCTGAACAGCTTGGCGAAGGCGCCACCGCTGCCGACGATCTTGCGGCCCACCAGGTCCAGCGCCTGGATGCCGTTGGTGCCTTCGTAGATCTGGGTGATGCGGCAGTCGCGCACCAGTTGCTCCTGGCCCCACTCGCGGATGAAGCCGTGGCCGCCGAAGATCTGCTGGCCGTGCACGGTGGTTTCCAGGCCCATGTCGGTGAGGAAGGCCTTGGCCACCGGGGTCAGCAGCGCCACCAGGCTCTCGGCGCGCTGGCGCACGGCGGTGTCTTCGCTGTACTTGGCGGTGTCCAGCTGCATGGCGACGTAGCTGGAGAAGGCGCGGCCGCCCTCGTTCAGCGCTTTCATGGTCAGCAGCATGCGGCGCACGTCCGGGTGCACGATGATCGGGTCGGCGGCCTTGTCCTTGGCTACCGGGCCGGTCGGCGCGCGGCTCTGGATGCGCTCGCGGGCATATTCCACGGCGCTCTGGTAGGAACGCTCGCCGGTGGCCAGGCCCTGGATGCCAACGCCCAGGCGCTCGTAGTTCATCATGGTGAACATGGCCGCCAGGCCTTTGTTCGGCGCGTCGACGATCCAGCCGGTGGCGCCGTCGAAGTTCATCACGCAGGTGGCCGAGGCCTTGATGCCCATCTTGTGCTCGATGGAGCCGCAGGACACGGCGTTGCGCTCGCCCAGGGAACCGTCCTCGTTGACCAGCACCTTGGGCACCAGGAACAGCGAGATGCCCTTGGAGCCGGCCGGCGCGTCGGGCAGCTTGGCCAGCACCAGGTGGACGATGTTCTCGGTCAGGTCGTGCTCGCCGCCGGTGATGAAGATCTTGGTGCCGCTGACCTTGTAGCTGCCGTCGGCCTGGGGCTCGGCCTTGGTTCGGATGATGCCCAGGTCGGTGCCGGCGTGGGGCTCGGTCAGGCACATGGAACCGGCCCAGGTGCCGGCGTACATGTTCGGCAGGTACTTGGCCTTGAGCTCTTCGCTGGCGTGGTTGAGCAGCGACAGGCAGGCGCCGGCGGTAAGCATCGGGTACAGGCCGAAGGACAGGTTGGCCGAGTTGACCATTTCCTCGACCTGCGCGCCTATCACCTTGGGCATGCCCATGCCGCCGAACTCCGGCGAACCGCCCACGCCCACCCAGCCGCCTTCGGCGTAGGTGCGGTAGGCCTCGGGGAAGCCGGCCGGGGTCTTCACACCCTCGGCGCTCCAGCTGCAGCCTTCCTCGTCGCCGCTGCGGTTGAGCGGGGCGATCACGCCCGCGGTGACCTTGCCGGCTTCCTCGAGAATGGCGCCGGCGGTATCGACGTCGACGATCTCGGCCAGGCCGGGCAGTTCGGCCCAGAGCTTACTGACCTCGAAGACTTCGTTGAGGACGAATTGCATGTCGCGCAGGGGTGCTTTGTAGTCAGCCATGTTGGGAATCCTCGAGCGAAACAACGGCTGAACAAGCAGCCAGCGGTATTCAGGATAGAAGGTACGCAAGGGTACGCCGGCGGAGCTTACTCCGCAAACACTTCAGAGACATAGCGTCATGTTGTGAACGAATAATTAATTATTGGTCACAATATTTATCCACCGGACAGCCAGCGGCCCCGGCCGCCCTGGGGCAACCGGGGCCGCTGGCGCCGCGATCAGAGCGCGAACTGCTCGGCGGACAGGCGCATCAGCGTCTCGCCGCCGGCTTCCACCGCCGCCAGGTGCGCCGCGGCGCGCGGCAGCAGGCGGGCGAAGTAGAAGTCCGCGGTGGCCAGCTTGGCCTGGTAGAAGTCCGCCTCGGCGGCGCCCTCCTCCAGCTTCTGCCGGGCCACCAGGGCCATGCGCAGCCAGAAGTAGCCGAGGGTGACGTAGCCGGAGAACATCAGGTAGTCCACCGCCGCCGCGCCCACTTCGTCGGGGTTCTTCATGGCCGCCATGCCGACCTTCTGCGTCAACTCGCCCCACTGCTTGTTCAGCGCCGCCAGCTGCGCCACCTGGGCCTTGAGCTGCGGGTGCTCGGCGTTGGCCTGGCACAGCTGGTGGACCAGCTTGGTGAAGCCCAGCAGCAGCTTGCCCTGGCTGCCCAGCACCTTGCGGCCCAGCAGGTCCAGGGCCTGGATGCCGTTGGTGCCTTCGTAGATCGGGGCGATGCGGCAGTCGCGCACCAGCTGCTCCATGCCCCATTCGCGAATGAAGCCGTGGCCGCCGAACACCTGCATGCCGTGGTTGGTCACCTCCAGCCCGGTGTCGGTCATGAAGGCCTTGCAGATCGGGGTGACGAAAGCCAGCAGGTTGGCCGCCTGCTCGCGCTCCTCGGCGTTGTCGGACAGGTGCTCGATGTCCAGCAACTGCGCGGTGAAGTAGGCCAGGGCGCGGTTGCCCTCGTTGAAGGCCTTCATGGTCAGCAGCATGCGCCGCACGTCGGGATGGACGATGATCGGGTCGGCCGGCTTGTCCGGCGCCTTGGGCCCGGTCAGGGCGCGCATCTGCAGGCGTTCCTGGGCGTACTTCACGGCGCCCTGGTAGCTCACTTCGCCGAGACACAGGCCCTGCATGCCGGTGCCCAGGCGCGCGTGGTTCATCATGGTGAACATGCAGGCCAGGCCCTTGTTGGCCTCGCCGATCAGGTAGCCGGTGGCGCCGTCGAAGTTCATCACGCAGGTGGCCGAGGCCTTGATGCCCATCTTGTGCTCGATGGAGCCGCAGGCCACGGCGTTGCGCGCCCCGGCCTCGCCGCTGGCGTCGAGCAGGAACTTGGGCACGATGAACAGCGAGATGCCCTTGGTGCCGGCCGGCGCGTCGGGCAGCTTGGCCAGCACCAGGTGGATGATGTTCTCGCTCAGGTCGTGCTCGCCGGCGGAGATGAAGATCTTGGTGCCACTGATGGCGTAGCTGCCGTCGGCGTTGGGCACGGCGCGGGTCTTGATGATGCCCAGGTCGGTGCCGCAGTGCGGTTCGGTCAGGCACATGGTGCCGGTCCAGGTGCCGGCGGTCATGCGCGGCAGGTAGGCCTGCTTCTGCTCGGCGCTGCCGTGGGCGTGGATGGCGGCCATGGCGCCCTTGGTCAGGCCGGGGTACATAGCCCAGGAGCAGTTGGCCGCGCCGATCATCTCGCTGACCAGCAGGCCGAGGGAATGCGGCAGGCCCTGGCCGCCGTAGGCCGGGTCGGAGGACACACCGTTCCAGCCGCCCTCGACGTACTGCGCGAAGGCCTCCTTGAAGCCCTTGGGCGTGGTCACCACGCCGTTGTCGAAGTGGCAGCCTTCCTCGTCGCCGGAGCGGTTCAGCGGGGCCAGCACCTGCTCGCAGAACTTGGCGCCCTCCTCGAGGATGGCGGAAACCATGTCCGGGCTGGCATCGGTCGCCCCCAGAGCCTGGTAGCGGCCGGCAAAGTCGAAGACTTCGTCGATCAGGAAGCGCATGTCGCGCAGGGGTGCCTTGTACTCGGGCATGGCGGTTCTCCAGTCGGTTCGGCGCCAAAGCGGCGCGGATCAACCCCGAACCTACTGTGCGCCGGAAAGCCCCGGCAATCACTCTGCGCGCGATGAATGCGCGGCCATAACCGGCGCCTGGCCGACACTGCGGCCACGCAGGAAAAAGCCCGCCAGCGGGCGGGCTCGATCAGGCGAAGACCACTTCCACCCGCCCCTCCCGGCGTGAGCGGGGTGCGGCCTTGACCACGATCTGCACGTCACGTCCGAGCCGGGCCAGGCAGTCGATCATCTTGGCCTCGCTGATGCCTCTGAATTTCCCACGCAACATGTCGGAAACCTTGGGTTGAGGGAGCCCGAGGATTTCCGCCGCCTGGGTCTGGGTCAAGTGGCGGGCCTTGATGATGCTACCGATCTTGGATGCCAGCCTGGCCTTGACCTGCATCTCGCCTGCATCGGCCCTGCCGAGGTCGGCATAGACGTTGCCGCTGCCTTCTTCGAACTCAATCATTCTCTACGCTCTTCGCATGGGCTTGCGCATCCTTCAGCCTTTTCCTGATCAGCTCCAGGTCGTGCTGCGGAGTCTCTATGCCCTTGGTCGATTTCTTCTGGAAGCAGTGCAGAGCATAGACCGCCGTCGCAAGCTTCACCGTATAGACCGCTCGATAGGTGTCGCCATCATGGTCTTCGACAACCTCCAGCACGCCGGCACCCGAGAAGCCTTTCATCGGCTTGGTCTGGGGGTGCTTGCCACCTTCCTGCGCCTGGTGCAGGGCAAAGCCGAACACATCCTGGACATCGTCAGGCATATCCAGAAGATCCCTCTTGCTGCTGCCCATCCAGATCAACGACTTCACTGATGGCTCGGCTTCCTTGTGAATGGCCGAACGAATCTATACCCATATTGGTATAACGATCAAGCCATGCGCCAAGAAGTGCAGGCGTGGAAACGAAAACACCCTGCGAGCACTGGGCTCGCAGGGTGCTTTCTGAGCAACCCGCCATGCAGCGGGCTGACGGCAGCGGCAGGATCAGTAACCGAGGGAGAAATCTTCCTCGGCCATGTCCATCAGGTTGCCGGCGCCGGACAGCATGGCGGCGACGTGGGCGCGGGTACGCGGCAGGATGCGCTGGAAGTAGAAGCGCGCAGTCTGCAGCTTGGCCTTGTAGAAGCCCTCCTCGCTGGTGCCGGCCGCCAGTTTCTCGGCAGCCAGGCGCGCCATGTCGGCCCAGAAGTAGGCCAGGCAGGCGTAGCCGGAGAACATCAGGTAGTCCACCGAAGCGGCGCCGACTTCCTCGCGGTCCTTCATGGCGGCCATGCCGACCTTCATGGTCAGCTCGCCCCACTCCTTGTTCAGCGCGGCCAGCGGGGCGACGAATTCCTTGACGGCTTCGTTGCCTTCGTTAGCCTGGCAGAACTTGTGCACGATCCTGGTGAAGCCCTTGAGCGCCTCGCCCTGGGTCATCAGCACCTTGCGGCCCAGCAGGTCCAGCGCCTGAACGCCGGTGGTGCCTTCGTACAGCATGGAGATGCGGCTGTCGCGGACGTTCTGCTCCATGCCGTGCTCGGCGATGAAGCCGTGGCCGCCGTAGATCTGCACACCGTGGTTGGCCGCTTCGAAGCCGACTTCAGTCATGAACGCCTTGGCGATCGGGGTGAGGAAGGCCAGCATCGCGTCAGCGGCTTTCTTCTGCTCTTCGTCCTGGCTGCGCTGGACGATGTCGACCTGCTTGGCGGCGAAGTACAGCATGGCGCGGTTGCCTTCGGCGAAAGCCTTGGCGGTCAGCAGCATGCGGCGCACGTCCGGGTGTACGATGATCGGGTCGGCGGCCTTTTCCGGGGCTTTCGGGCCGGTCAGCGAACGCATCTGCAGACGCTCGCGGGCGTAGGCGATGCCACCCTGGAAACCGATCTCGGCGTGGGCCAGGCCTTGCAGCGCGGTGCCCAGGCGAGCGGTGTTCATGAAGGTGAACATGCAGTTCAGGCCCTTGTTCGGCGGGCCGATCAGGAAGCCGGTGGCGGCGTCGAAGTTCATCACGCAGGTGGCGTTGCCGTGGATGCCCATCTTGTGCTCGATGGAGCCGCAGGAAACGGCGTTGCGCTCGCCTACGCCGCCTTCTGCGTTGGGCAGGAACTTCGGCACGATGAACAGCGAGATGCCCTTGGTGCCCTGCGGGGCGTCGGGCAGGCGGGCCAGCACGATGTGGACGATGTTGTCGGCCATGTCGTGTTCGCCGGCGGAGATGAAGATCTTGGTGCCGGTGACCTTGTAGGTGCCGTCGGCCTGGGGCTCGGCCTTGGTGCGCAGCATGCCCAGGTCGGTGCCGCAGTGCGGCTCGGTCAGGCACATGGTGCCGGTCCACTCGCCGGACACCAGCTTGGTCAGGTAGGTGGCCTGCTGCTCCGGGGTGCCGTGGGCGTGCAGGGTGTTCATGGCACCGTGGGACAGGCCCGGGTACATGCCCCAGGACCAGTTGGCCTGGCCGATCATTTCGCTGATGGCCATGCCCAGGGATTCCGGCAGGCCCTGGCCGCCGTGCTCGACGTCATGGGCCAGGCTCGGCCAGCCGCCTTCGACGAATTGCTGGTAGGCCTCTTTGAAGCCGCTGGGGGTCTTCACGCCCTCGGGGCTCCAGGTGCAACCTTCCTGGTCGCCGACGCGGTTCAGCGGGGCGATCACCTGTTCGCAGAACTTGGCACCCTCTTCGAGGATGGCATTGACCATGTCCGGCGTGGCGTCCTGGGCGCCCGGCAGGTTCTGGTAGTGCGCTTCGTAGCCCAGCAGCTCGTCGCGAACGAAACGGATATCACGCAAGGGGGCCTTGTAATCAGGCATAGCGGTAAACCTCTACGAAGGGTTCTGGTTAATGGGCGACCGGTGCTTGCGGTCGCTGTACGGGAGCGTTCCCGGCCGCCCAGCCGATGCGCCGCGCGCCTCGACTCTCAAACAGGCGTTTGAAACATACGTTTACGCCCTACCCTTGTCAAGCGCGCAAACCGACCACCCGGTCACGCTCAAGGGCACGGGCCAGAGCGCTGCATTCGCGGGTATCGATAGGGATAAGTAAAGCCCAGCCGCAGGCCGTCGACAGACGACTATCCGAAGCTGCTGAGAGGAAATTCTGAAGGGAGGAAAAGCGTCAGACGCTGATGTCGATCAGCGTCCCGAGGGTTTCGTCGGCGGTCTGCAGGACGCGGCTGGACGCCAGGGCGGCGTACTTGCTCATTTCCATGTCCACCACGGGCCGGGCGATGTCGTCCTTGGCCACGGGCTGCGCGGCCACCTGCGCGGCGGCACGGTCGACCTGCTGCAGGCCGCGCTGCAGCCCCTGCAGACCGGTACTGAATGCGTTACCGGAGATTTCCATGGTCGATCTTCCTCGGAGGAACCTGCCGCCTATTCAAGCAGGATCGCCGATGATATTCAAAGGCCATCAGTCCGGAAGATCAAGAATGCCCAGGTCCAGGTGCGCGGCCACTGCCATGGGCGTCGGCGCGGCCAGGTGAGGCACGCGGCCGATGCAGGGCGCCGGCAGGCGTTCGGCGAGGGTCGCCAGGTTCTCTTCCAGGCGCGAGGTCTTGGGGTCGACGATGTTCGCCACCCAGCCGGCCAGCGGCAGGCCGTCGCGCAGGATGGCCTCGGCGCTGAGCACCGCATGGTTGATGCAGCCCAGGCGCACACCCACCACCAGGATCACCGGCAGGTCGAGGCGGATGGCCAGGTCCGACAGGCTCTCTTCGCCGGCCAGGGGCACGCGCCAGCCGCCGGCGCCTTCCACCAGGGTGAAGTCGGCGCCGCGCGCCAGCACGTGGCGCACCGGCCCGGCCAGGGTGTCCACGTTCAGCGCCACGCCGACTTCGCGGGCCGCCAGGTGCGGGGCGATGGCCGGTTCGAAGGCGAAGGGGTTCACCTCCTCGTAGGCCAGCGGCAGGCTGCACTCGCCCAGCAGGGCCAGGGCGTCGCCGTTGCGCAGGCCCTCGGGACGGCGCTCACAGCCGGAGGCCACCGGCTTGGCGGCGGCGGTGGACATCCCGGCCATGCGCGCGGCGTGCAGCAGGCCGGCGGCGATGGTGGTCTTGCCGATTTCGGTGTCGGTGCCGGTGATGAAAAACGCGTGTGGCATGGGGTTCCTCAAGGGCTATACATAGGTGCCGGCTGCGCCGAGGGGCTTTCGTAGGATGGGTTGAGCTTGCGAAACCCATGCGGTGGCGGTGATGGGTATCGCTTCGCTCAACCCATCCTACGGGCGTCGTGTTTGCCGGAGTCCCCTCCTACGAAGAGATGGGTTTGCGCAGGATGGCGTGGACCACCCTATAGGTCGCCGGCAGCCCCTCGGGCTGGCGGAAGCGTTCGTAGGCCTCGATCAGCGCCCGCACCCTCGCCCGCCCGGTGAGCCCGCCGGGGCGGCCGGGGTTGAGGTTGTGGGCGCCCAGGGCCTTGAGTTCGTGGGTCAGGCTGCGCAGGTCGGGGAAGTGCAGTACGCGGTCCTCGGTGGACAGCTGCAGCACTTCCAGCCCGCTGGCCGCGCATTGCGCCTGGTAGTCGGCGAAGGCGCGGAAGCGGTTGACGTGAACGAAGCCGTCCACCGCCTGCCAGCTGGCGCGCAGTTCGCCCAGGGTGCCGATGCACAGGCTGCTGAAGGCGAACACGCCGCCCTCGCGCAGCACCCGGCGCGCTTCGCCGAGCACCGCCGGCAGGTCGGCGCACCACTGGATGGCCAGGCTGGAAAACAGCAGGTCGCAGCATTCGCCGCGCAGCGGCAGGCGCTCGGCGTCGCCACCGATGAAATGCTGCGCGCCGCCGTGCTCGCGGGCATGGCGCAGCATGCCTTCGGCGATGTCCACCGCCAGGCCTTCAGCTTCGGCAAAGCGCTGGGCCAAGGCACGGCTGAAGTGGCCGGTGCCGCAACCCAGGTCGAGCCAGCGACGCACCGCCAACTCGGCCGGCAGGCGCGCCAGCAGGCTGTCGCCGACGCCGCGCTGCAGTTCGGCCACCGCATCGTAGGTGGCGGCCGCGCGGGAGAAGGAAGCGGCGACCTGGCGCTTGTCCGGCAGCGCGCCGCCCAGGGGATCAGACATCGTCGCCCTCGTGGATGAAAGCCAGGATGGCCGCGGCCACCTCGTCCGGGCGCTCCAGCGGCAGGCCGTGGCTGGCGCCGGCGATGGTGCTCACTTCCACGTCCGGCAACCAGCCCAGCAGCGCCTCGGCGGCGCCGGCCGGGACCAGCGCGTCGTTGCCGGCGAACAGGTGCAGTTGCGGGCCGTCGTAGCGCTCCAGCGCCGCGCGGGTGTCCAGGCGCCCCAGCAGTTGCAGGCCGGCGCTCAGCGCCCCGGTCTCCAGCGCCGGCAGCGCCACCTGCAGCTGCCGCGCCAGGGTGCGGGCGTCGCGGGCGCCCTGGCTGACCAGCAGGGTGAAGCGCTTGCGCGTCAGCTCCGGCTCCAGCAGGAAGGCTTCGAAGAAGTCCTCGAAGACGCTGTTGGGCATGGCCTGCGGCCAGTCGTCGAGTTGGCGGAAGCTGGCGTTGGCGGCCAGGGTGATCAGCCCGCGGCAGGCCTCGCCGCGGCGCGCGGCCAGCTCGGCGGCGAGCATGCCGCCCAGGGACCAGCCGGCCAGCCAGCTGCCTTCGGGCAGCTCGTCGTCCAGTTCGTCCAGCCATAGCGCCGGGTCGGCCTCCCGCGGCAGCGGCTCGATGTGCACGTGCAGGTGCGGCGCCTGCTCCAGCAGCGCGTCGCGCAGCGGCTCCAGGGGCGCGCTGCCCAGGCCCCAGCCGGGCAGCAGTATCAGTTGGTCACGCATCCTCGCCCTCCTCGGCATCGAGTTCCGCCAGCAGGCTGGTGGAGACCTGGCGCCAGCTCTGTTCCAGGGCTTCGAGCAGGCGGTCGACCTGCTCCTCGCTGTGGCTGGCGCTGAAGGTCACGCGCAGCCGCGCGCTGCCGGCCGGCACGGTGGGCGGGCGGATGGCGCCGACCAGGATGCCGTGGTCGCGCAGCGCGGCCGACAGCGCCATGGCCTGGCGGCTGCCGCCGATGAGGATCGGCTGGATCGGCGTGAAGCTGTCCATCAGCGTCAGGCCGATGGCCTCGGCGCCACGGCGGAAGCGCGCGATCAGCCTGCCCAGGTGCTCGCGGCGCCAGCTCTCGGCGCGCAGCAGTTCCAGGCTCTTCAGCGTGGCGCAGGCCAGCGCCGGCGGCTGGCTGGTGGTGTAGATGTACGGGCGGGCGAACTGGATCAGCGTCTCCACCAGTTCCTCGCTGCCGGCGACGAAGGCGCCGGCGGTGCCGAAGGCCTTGCCCAGCGTCCCGACCAGAACCGGCACATCGTCCAGGCCCAGGCCGAAGTGTTCGACGATGCCGCCGCCGTGGGCGCCCAGCGGGCCGAAGCCGTGGGCGTCATCGACCATCACCCAGGCGCCGTGACGCTTGGCTTCGGCGCACAGGGCCGGCAGCTCGGCGAGGTCGCCGTCCATGCTGAACACGCCGTCGGTGACCACCAGGGTGTTGCCCTCGGCCTTGCCCAGGCGCTGCGCCAGGCTGGCCGCGTCGTTGTGCAGGTAGCGCGAGAAGCGCGCGCCGCTGAGCAGCCCGGCGTCCAGCAGCGAAGCGTGGTTGAGGCGGTCTTCCAGCACGGTATCGCCCTTGCCCAGCAGCGCGGTCACCGCGCCCAGGTTGGCCATGTAGCCGGTGGAGAACAGCAGCGCGCGCGGCCGCCCGGTGAATTCGGCCAGCGCCAGCTCCAGCTCGTGGTGCGGCCCGCAATGGCCGTTGACCAGGTGCGAGGCGCCACCGCCCACGCCCCAGCGCTCGGCGCCGGTGCGCAAGGCGGCTATCACCTCGGGATGGTTGGCCAGGCCCAGGTAGTCATTGGAACAGAAGGCCAGCATCGGCCGACCGTCGACCCGCACCAGCGGGCCCTGCGGCGACTCCAGCAACGGCCGCTGGCGGTAGAGATCGTCCGCCTGGCGCTGGGCGAGGCGGGGGGAGAGATCGAAGGACATGGCAGGAAGCTCGAAGCGAGAAGCTGAAAGCTAGAAGCCCGGACCGGCTACTTCAAGCTTCCGGCTTCAAGCTTCCAGCTTGCCGTCGTCAGACGGCCGAATAGAACAACTGCGAATCGCGCTGCTCGACCAGGGCCTGCTCGATGGCGGCCTGGTGCACCTCGTCGGCGTGCTCCTCGCGCTCCTCGGGCTTGATGCCCAGGCGGGCGAACAGTTGCATGTCCTTGTCGGCCTGCGGGTTGCGGGTGGTCAGCAGCTTCTCGCCGTAGAATATCGAGTTGGCGCCGGCCATGAAGGCCAGGGCCTGCATCTGCTCGTTCATCTGCTCGCGGCCGGCGGACAGGCGCACGTGGGACTTCGGCATCATGATGCGGGCCACGGCCAGGGTGCGGATGAAGTCGAAGGGATCGACGTCCTTCTCCTCGGCCAGCGGGGTGCCCTTGACCTTGACCAGCATGTTGATCGGCACCGACTCCGGGTGTTCCGGCAGGTTGGCCAACTGGATCAGCAGGCCGGCGCGGTCGGCCACCGACTCGCCCATGCCGAGGATGCCGCCGGAGCAGATCTTCATCCCCGCCTCGCGCACGTAGGCCAGTGTCTGCAGGCGCTCGCTATAGGTGCGAGTGGTGATGATGTTGCCGTAGAACTCCGGCGAGGTGTCGAGGTTGTGGTTGTAGTAGTCCAGCCCGGCCTCGGCCAGGGCCTGGGTCTGCTCCTGGGTCAGCTTGCCGAGGGTCATGCAGGTTTCCAGGCCGAGCTTCTTCACGCCCTTCACCATTTCCAGCACGTAGGGCATGTCCTTGGCCGAGGGGTGCTTCCAGGCGGCACCCATGCAGAAGCGGGTGGAGCCGATGGCCTTGGCCTCGGCGGCCGCTTCCAGCACCTTCTGCACTTCCATCAGCTTCTGCTTGTCCAGGCCGGTGTTGTAGTGGCCGGACTGCGGGCAGTACTTGCAGTCTTCCGGGCAGGCGCCGGTCTTGATCGACAGCAGGGTCGAGACCTGCACGCGATTCGGGTCGAAGTGCGCGCGGTGCACCGTCTGCGCCTGGAACAGGAGGTCGTTGAAGGGCTGCTCGAAGAGCGCCTTCACTTCGGCGAGGGTCCAGTCGTGGCGGGTGGCGATGGATGCGGTTGCACTCATGGGGAGTTCCTTCGGACGCGGGCTGACGCCTCGTTGTTCTCGGCCGCCACGGCAGGGCGTGGCGGTTCAGGCTTTGGAGGCATGATATGTAAGCCTTGGTCGCTGTCAACCAAGTTGAAGTCACAAGTCGACAAGTGACTATTATTTGAACAATCATTCATGCGCCGTGAACCTGGGGGCAGAACGCCACTCCAACAGCACAGGTACTCGAAGGAATCCCGCGAGCTCATGGAAACAGAAGGCACTTTCGACTGGCTCGGCCAGACCCTCGGCAAGGCGATCCGCTTCGTCGTCGACCTCCTTTCCGGCCTGCTGGGCGCCATCTGGGCGGCCATGGACCAGTTCCTCCATGGCCTGGCCCGGGCCATCGGAATGGACGTGTCGATCTTCAGCTTCGTCCTACTCTTCCTCGGCCTGTTGCTGCTCTACAGTGGCATCCGCGCCTTCGTCCGGCGCTCCTTCTTCGGCGGCATCCTGCTCACTGTGCTCGGCCTGATCGTGATGAGCTGGCTGATCCACTGAGCGTCCGCCGGGGCATCACCCGGAGGACGCCACCCTGCTCACTTTCGCCCGCCTGCGCGAGCGGCTCGTTCCGCGCCCGGACTGCCTGTTCTGCGGCGGCCCGGCCGATACCGGCCTGGCGCTGTGCGCCGGCTGCGACGCCGACCTGCCCTGGCTGGGCGGCCACTGCAACACCTGCGCCCTGCCGCTGCCGGAACACGGCCTGACCTGCGGCGAATGCCTGCGCCGGCCGCCGCCCTTCGACCAGGTGCTGGCGCCCTGGCGCTACGCCTTCCCGGTGGACGGCGCCATCACCCGCTTCAAGCACCAGGCCGACCGGCCACTGGGCCGGCTGCTCGGCCAACTGCTGGGGCGCCACCTGCGCCACGCCTTCGCCGAGGGCTTGCCGCTGCCCGACCTGCTCCTGCCGGTGCCCCTGGCCCCGCGCCGGCAGCGCCAGCGCGGCTTCAACCAGGCCGAGCTGCTGGCTCGGCGCCTGGCCGCGGACCTCGGCCTGCCCTGGCGCCAGCCGCTGCGCCGGGTGCGCGACACCCCGGCGCAACAGGGCCTGGACAAGGCCGAGCGAAAGCGCAACCTGCGCCAGGCTTTCGCCCTGGACGACGGCGCGGCCTTGCGCGGCCTGCACCTGGCGCTGGTGGACGACGTGCTGACCACTGGCGCCACCGCCGCAGCCCTGGCGCAGCTGCTGCGGCGTGCCGGCGCCGCGCGGGTGGACGTCTATTGCCTGGCCCGCACGCCGAAGCCGGGCTGAGCCCGGCGCCGGCAGCCGACGGATTCCACTTGCCTTTTGCCGGCGCAGCTACCAGCCTCGCCCTATCGCGAACACAACAACGAAAACGATGACCAGCCTCAGCCTTCTCACCCAGCACGTCACCCGCCGCCCGCAACGCATCGCCCTGCTCGCGCAGATCGCCGCGCTGGGCTCCATCACCCAGGCCGCCAAGGCCGCCGGCATGAGCTACAAGACCGCCTGGGATGCGGTGGACGAGCTGAACAACCTCGCCGAGCGCCCGCTGGTGGAACGCAGCGTCGGCGGCAAGGGCGGCGGCGGCGCGCGCCTGACGCCGGCCGGCGAACGCCTGCTGGCGCTGTACCAGCGTCTGGAGGAACTGCGCGAGCGCATGCTCGAAAGCATCGAGGAAGACGGCGAGGACCTGGAGCTGATCGGCCGCCTGATGCTGCGCACCAGCGCGCGCAACCAATTGCACGGGCGCGTCTGCAGCATCGAGCCGGCGGGCCTGAACGACCTGATCGGCGTCGACCTGCCCGGCGGCGCGCGCATCCACGCACGCATTACCCGCGAGAGCACCGAGAAGCTGGAGCTGCGCGAAGGCCTGCCGGTGATCGCGCTGATGAAGGCCGGCTGGCTCTACGTCGACCTGCCGCAGATCGAATGCCCGGCCGGGCTCAACGCCCTGGAGGGGCGCATCGAGGACATCCGCGAGGCCGGCGACGGCCCCAGCGAAGTGCGCATCCAGTTGCCCGGCGGGCAGATGCTCTGCGCCCTGGTGGATCAGGAACGCATCGACATCCTGCGCCTGGCCGCCGGCAGCCGGGTGCGCACGCAATTCTCCCCGGCCCAGGTGATCCTCGGCACGCCGGTCTGAGCGAAGCCTGCCTTGAATCAAGGGCCGGCGCCGGCCGTGGGGTTCCAATAGGCCATCCCACTGCCGGAGCCCCCGCCCATGCGCCGCTTCCTGATCCCCCTGCTACTGACATGCAGCGCCCTGCTGCCGTCGCTCGGCCAGGCCACCCCCGACGTGCTGCGCGTGGCCAGCGGTCACCAGCCGATGGCGGCCCTGGAGGCGCTGGCCGACCAGTACCAGTTGCAGACCGGCAACAAGGTCCTGCTGATCGAGGGCGACAGCGCCGAGCTGGCCCGCGACATCGGCCAGGGCATGGCCTTCGACCTGTTCTTCGCCGACGACGGCGCCCACAGCGTGCAGGCGCTGCACACCCGGGGCCGCGGCGAAGCGCCGCTGCCCTACGCCTGCGCCCCGCAACCGCAGTACTACCTGGTGCTGGTGGAAGGCCCGCGGCGCGAGCTGGCGGAGCGTTTCTTCAACTACCTGAAAGCGAATCCCGAGGCGCTGGCAAAGGCCGGCTTCCACTTCAGCGCCTGCGGCAACTGACGCCGCAGGAGAACCCCACGTAGGATGGCGTTGAGCGAAGCGATACCCATCGCCATGACCCCATGGGTTTCGCCAGAGCCTCCCCCAGGCGTAATGGCGCAGGGGCCAGCAATCCCGTGGCGGTGTGCGTAGACTAGAGGCCTGTTCACTGCCCTGGATCGCAGCCATGTCCCATCCCTTCTCCGCCCTTACGCCCGACCTGGTCCTCGACGCGGTGGAAAGCCTGGGCTACCTCAGCGACGCCCGGGTGCTGGCGCTCAACAGCTACGAGAACCGCGTCTACCAGGTGGGCATCGAGGACAGCGAGCCGCTGGTGGCCAAGTTCTACCGCCCCGGACGCTGGAGCGACGCGGCCATCCGCGAGGAACATGCCTTCTCCGCCGAGCTGGCCGAATGCGAGGTGCCGGTGGTGGCGCCGCTGGTGCGCGACGGCGAAAGCCTGTTCGAGTTCGCCGGCTTCCGCTTCGCCCTGTTCCCGCGCCGCGGCGGCCGCGCGCCGGAACCGGGCAACCTGGATCAGTTGTACCGCCTCGGCCAGTTGCTCGGCCGCCTGCACGCGGTGGGCGCCGTCCGCCCCTTCCAGCACCGCGAGCAGCTGACTGTGGATAACTTCGGCCATGAATCCCTGGCCACCCTGCTGGAAGGCAACTTCGTGCCCAAGAGCCTGCTGCCGGCCTACGAGTCGGTGGCCCGCGACCTGCTCAAGCGCCTGGACGCCCTGTTCGCCGACAACCGCTACACCGCCATCCGCCTGCACGGCGACCTGCACCCGGGCAACCTGCTGTGCCGCGACGAGGTCTACCACATGGTCGATCTCGACGACTGCCGCATGGGCCCGGCGGTGCAGGACCTGTGGATGATGCTGGCCGGCGAGCGCCAGGAGCGCCTGCTGCAGCTCTCCGAGCTTATCGACGGCTACCAGGAGTTCCACGACTTCGACCCGCGCGAACTGCCGCTGATCGAGGGCCTGCGCGCCCTGCGCCTGATGCACTACAGCGCCTGGCTGGCGCGGCGCTGGGACGACCCGGCGTTCCCGCCGAGCTTCCCCTGGTTCGGCAGCGAGCGCTACTGGGGCGAGCAGGTGCTGGTGCTGCGCGAGCAGCTGGCGGCGCTGGACGAGGAGCCGCTGCGGTTGTTCTGAGCCATCCCATCGTGCGCCCGTAGGAGCGCGCCCTGCGCGCGATTCGCGGGCCCGTTTGTGCGGGGGAAACGCCGTGCCTCACGGAACGCATAGGGGCACGGAATCGAGCGAGCAGGCCTGCGGCCCCCTCACCCTAACCCTCTCCCGGAGGGAGAGGGGACCGTTCGGAGTACACGGGTGTTTCGGCGTTAGCCGGCTAGTACAGGGATCGCCGGCTGAAACCAGGCCTCCTCCCGGCACGGACTGGCTCCCTCTCCCTCCGGGAGAGGGGTCCGTTCGGAGTACATGGGTGTTTCGGCGTTAGCCGGTTAGCACAAAGATCGCCGGCTGAAACCAGGCCTCCTCCCGGCACGGACTAGCTCCCTCTCCCTCCGGGAGAGGGACCGTTCGGAGTACATGGGTGTTTCGGCGTCAGCCGGCTGGCACAGGGATCGCCGGCTGAAACCAGGCCTCCTCCCGGCACGGACTGGCTCCCTCTCCCTCCGGGAGAGGGGACCGTTCGGAGTGCATGGGTGTTTCGGCGTCAGCCGGCTGGCACAGGGACCGCCGGCTGAAACCAGGCCTCCTCCCGGCACGGACTGGCTCCCTCTCCCTCCGGGAGAGGGGATCGTTCGGAGTACACGGGTGTTTCGGCGTCAGCCGGCTGGCACAGGGATCACCGGCTGAAACCAGGCCTCTTCCCGGCACGGACTGGCTCCCTCTCCCTCCGGGAGAGGGCTGGGGTGAGGGGAAAGCCCGAGCGCCGATGCCATTCCCCTGTAGGAGCGCGCCCTGCGCGCGAAACCGCGGGCAGGGCCCGCTTACGTTGTTTTCTAGGTTCCCGCGGTTTGGCCGCGGCGTAACGTCCGCCGTTACGCCCGGCAGAAACTGAACGCACAGACAACATCGGCCGCGCCCCCTAGAATGGCGCGGCCACTCTTTTCTTCTGCCGCAAGGACGTCCGATGGCCACCGCCAATCCCCGCCGGGGCTATGCCCTGGGCCTGACCGCCTATGTCATCTGGGGACTCTTCCCGGTCTACTTCAAACTGCTGGAAAGCATTCCCGCCCTGGAAATCATCACCCACCGGGCCATCTGGTCGGCGCTGTTCGGCGCCGCCCTGCTGCTGGTGTGGAAGCACCCCGGCTGGTGGCGCGAGCTGCTGGACAACCCGCGGCGCCTGGCCGTTCTCGGCGCCAGCGGGGTGCTGATCGCCAGCAACTGGCTGGTCTACGTCTGGGCGGTGAACAACGGGCACATGCTCGAAGCCAGCCTGGGCTACTACATCAACCCGCTGATCAACGTGCTGCTCGGCCTGGTGGTGCTGCGCGAGCGCCTGCGCCCGCTGCAATGGGTGGCCGTGGGCCTGGCGGCGCTGGGCGTGGCCCAGCAGGTCTGGCAGCTGGGCAGCCTGCCCTGGGTGTCGCTGGTGCTGGCGCTGACCTTCGGCTTCTACGGGCTGATCCGCAAGCAGGCGCCGGTGGACGCCCTGCCCGGCCTGGTGGTGGAAACCTGGATGCTGCTGCCGCTGGCCCTGGGCTGGCTGCTGCTGTTCGCCGACGGCCCCAGCGCCCACCTCGCCTTCTGGACCACCCCGCAGGCGCTCTGGCTGGCCGCCGCCGGCCCCATCACCCTGGTGCCGCTGGTGTGCTTCAACGCCGCGGCGCGCCACCTGCCCTACGCGACCCTGGGCTTCCTGCAGTACATCGCGCCGACCCTGGTGCTGCTGCAGGCCGTCCTGCTGTTCGGCGAGCACCTGGACTCCACCCGCCTGGTGGCCTTCGGCTGCATCTGGCTGGCGCTGGTGGTGTACAGCGTGGACATCTGGTACCGCCTGCGGCGCGCCTGATCATTTCCTGAGCGACAAGCTGCAGGCCCCGCCTGGCGGGGCCTGCAGCAAGGCATCCGGAACTTTTCCACAGCTTCATCCAGCGCTGCCGGGGATAACCCCATAGCGCCGCCACACAATCGGAACACCCTGACGGCGGCGAGAATGGCTGTTCAGAACTCGTACAAATTCCCGCAAGGCTCGTCGATAAAGGCCCCTGGCGATCTACCCAGGGGTTTTCCACAGGGCTTTCCCGGGTTTCTGTGCAGGGCTTCGACGGCCCTGGCGCATTTTTGATCACTTCCTCCAAGCCCGGATTCCACGCGGCCTGTAGCCAGGCATACAACAGTTGCCCACAGCGCGACCCACGGTTTCTGTGCAAAGACGTGGATAAGCCGCCCCCGCCAGCGAGTGCCCCGGGCACGGATCATTTTCTGAGCGATCCGCCACAGGCCACGTTTGGCCTGATGTGTAGCCATCCATCCACAGCCAACCAACAGGACAACCCACGGCGATTGTGGGCAACCCCTGGCGTTCTGTTCACAACGATCGGCTGCGCTTGAAGCCCCACTCTGCGGGGCATTCAGCGCTTGACACACATTTCCTCAACAGACTTATGCACAGGACGGAGGCCTTCCACCTGCCCATCAGTCCTCCTTGTGGAAATTCAGATCCACCATGAGGTCGTCGGCCAGGGCCTCCAGGTGCTGCTGCAACTGCTCCAGCGGCAACGTCAGCGGCACCGCCAATACCGCGTCGGCGTGGAACAGCGGCTCACCGCTCATGGGCGCCGGCAGCACCTCGGTGGTCAGCCGCTCCAGGTTGACGCCGTGCTCGGCCAGCAGGCGGGTGATGTCGCGGACGATGCCCGGGCGGTCGTTGCCCACCAGGTCGAGGTGGATCGGCTTCCAGTTGCAGGAAGGCTCGATGCCGCTGTCGGCCAGCAGCACGCGGATGCCGTGCTCGCCCAGTTCCTGCAGACCTTCCACCAGTTCGTCGTAGCCTTCGGCCGGCACCGCCACCCGCAGGATCCCGGCGAACTGCCCGGCCATGCGCGACATGCGGCTCTCCAGCCAGTTGCCGCCGTGGCCGGCGATGCATTGGGCGATGCGTTCCACCAGCCCCGGCTGATCCTGGGCGATGATGGTGAGCACGAGATGATTCATGGCAGCCTCCTGCGTCGATGCGTCAGCCCCGGGCCTGGCCCAGGTCCAGCCAGTAGGTGTAGAAACGTTCGTCACGCTGGTAGCCCAGGCGCTCGTACAGGCCCTGGGCGTTGCGGTTGTCCTTCGCCGTTTCCAGCTGCAGGCCGCAGGCGCCGCTGGCCTCGGCGTGGGCGCGGGCGGCGTTCATCAGCGCCTCGCCATAGCCGTCGCGGCGCGCCGCGGGGATCACGTAGAGGTCGCTGAGCAGCCAGGCCGGGCGTAGTGCCAGGGAGGCGAAGAAGGGGTACAACTGGACGAAGCCCAGGCCCACGCCGTCGATGCTGCGCGCCAGGTAGACCACCGACTCGTGGCGCTCCAGGCGCTGGCCGAGGAAGTCGCGGATGTCCGCCGGGGGCGCCGGCACTTCGTAGAAGTCCAGGTAGCCGGCGAACAGCGGAACCAGGTCGTCGAGGTCGGCAAGGGTGGCGCGGGCGATGAGCATGGTGATCCTCCGAGGGTGAAGCCTGAGTATAGGCCGCGGCACGGAGCCAGCTGCGACGGGGCGTCGCAGGTTCCTCGCCGAATAAATCGTGTACTGTTTTCAGATTTATCTGGAACAATCCACCAGTTTTTTGCGAACATTATTGCTGCTACGTGACTGAGATGCGTTCTTTGGTCTAACCGCGACGCAAGCCCACTGATTTTTCCCACGGCATCATGTAGTATTCCGCGGCTCGGACTACAAGGCGTCTTGCCTGGGTTCCGAGCTGGTCCTGAGCAGAGTGAGGCAAGCAATGACTGAACGCGTTCAAGTCGGTGGCCTGCAGGTCGCCAAAGTCCTGTTCGACTTCGTCAACGACGAAGCCATCCCCGGTACCGGCATAGACGCCGGCAAGTTCTGGGCAGGCGTGGAGGCCGTGGTCAACGACCTGGCCCCGAAGAACAAGGCCCTGCTCGCCAAGCGCGACGAGCTGCAGGCCAAGATCGATGGCTGGCACCAGGCCCGCGCCGGCCAGGCCCATGACGCCGCGGCCTACAAGGCCTTCCTGCAGGAGATCGGCTACCTGCTGCCCGAAGCCGAAGACTTCCAGGCCAGCACCCAGAACGTCGACGAGGAAATCGCCCACATGGCCGGCCCGCAGCTGGTGGTGCCGGTGATGAACGCGCGCTTCGCCCTGAACGCCTCCAACGCCCGCTGGGGCTCGCTGTACGACGCGCTGTACGGCACCGACGCCATCAGCGAAGAGAACGGCGCCGAGAAGGGCAAGGGCTACAACAAGGTCCGCGGCGACAAGGTCATCGCCTTCGCCCGCGCCTTCCTCGACGAAGCCGCGCCGCTGGAATCCGGCAGCCACGTCGACGCCACCGCCTACAGCGTGAACAACGGCGCGCTGGTCGTCGCCCTGAAGAACGGCAGCCAGAGCGGCCTGAAGAACGCCGCCCAGTTCATCGCCTTCCAGGGCGAGGCGGCCAAGCCGCAAGCCGTGCTGCTCAAGCACAACGGCCTGCACTTCGAGATCCAGATCGACCCCGCCAGCCCCATCGGCCAGACCGACGCCGCCGGCGTGAAGGACGTGCTGATGGAGGCCGCGCTGACCACCATCATGGACTGCGAGGACTCGGTCGCCGCGGTCGACGCCGACGACAAGGTGGTCATCTACCGCAACTGGCTGGGCCTGATGAAGGGCGACCTCGCCGAAGAAGTCAGCAAGGGCGGCACCACCTTCACCCGCACCATGAACCCGGACCGCGTCTACACCAAGGCCGACGGCTCCGAGCTGACCCTGCACGGCCGCTCCCTGCTGTTCGTGCGCAACGTCGGCCACCTGATGACCAACGACGCCATTCTCGACAAGAACGGCAACGAGGTGCCCGAGGGCATTCAGGACGGCCTGTTCACCAGCCTGATCGCGGTGCACAACCTCAACGGCAACACCACCCGCAAGAACACCCGCACCGGCAGCGTGTACATCGTCAAGCCGAAGATGCACGGTCCGGAAGAAGTCGCCTTCACCAACGAGCTGTTCGGCCGCGTCGAAGATGTGCTGGGCCTGCCGCGCAACACCCTGAAGGTCGGCATCATGGACGAGGAACGCCGCACCACCATCAACCTCAAGGCCTGCATCAAGGAAGCCCGCGAGCGCGTGGTGTTCATCAACACCGGCTTCCTCGACCGCACCGGCGACGAAATCCACACCTCCATGGAAGCCGGCGCCGTGGTGCGCAAGGGCGCCATGAAGACCGAGAAGTGGATCGGCGCCTACGAGAACAACAACGTCGACGTCGGCCTGGCCACCGGCCTGCAGGGCAAGGCGCAGATCGGCAAGGGCATGTGGGCCATGCCCGACCTGATGGCCGCCATGCTCGAGCAGAAGATCGCCCACCCGCTGGCCGGCGCCAACACCGCCTGGGTGCCCTCGCCCACCGCGGCCACCCTGCACGCCCTGCACTACCACAAGGTCGACGTGTTCGCCCGCCAGGCCGAACTGGCCAAGCGCGCGCCGGCCTC
Organism: Pseudomonas citronellolis; assembly: GCF_001586155.1. Lineage (NCBI taxonomy): Bacteria > Pseudomonadati > Pseudomonadota > Gammaproteobacteria > Pseudomonadales > Pseudomonadaceae > Pseudomonas > Pseudomonas citronellolis. The sequence goes on along the minus strand of NZ_CP014158.1, from coordinate 682,009 downwards.
GGTCGACGACATCCTGAGCATTCCGCTGGCGCCCAACACCAACTGGAGTGCGGAAGAGATCAAGAACGAGATCGACAACAACGCCCAGGGCATCCTCGGCTACGTGGTGCGCTGGATCGACCAGGGCGTCGGTTGCTCCAAGGTGCCGGACATCAACGACGTCGGCCTGATGGAAGACCGCGCCACCCTGCGCATCTCCAGCCAACTGCTGGCCAACTGGCTGCGCCACGGCGTGATCACCAAGGAGCAGGTGGTCGAGAGCCTCAAGCGCATGGCCGCGGTGGTCGACCGGCAGAACGCCAACGACCCGCTGTACCGCCCGATGGCGCCGAACTTCGACGACAACGTGGCCTTCCAGGCTGCGCTGGAACTGGTGGTCGAAGGCACCAAGCAGCCCAACGGCTACACCGAGCCGGTGCTGCACCGCCGTCGTCGCGAATTCAAGGCGAAAAACGGCCTCTGATTCGCGCCTGCGTAAGCTGAAAAACCGCCCTTCGGGGCGGTTTTTTCATTTCCGGCCCGCCTTTTTCCCGAAAACCGACAGGCGCCGATTGCGCAGGCTGGTTGCACTTTGCGATCATTTGCGAATAGTTATCGTTTTGTCGTTCATTCCGAATCGGGGTGGGGGAGCAAAGGTGTCGGCAGTCCAGACTGGCAATGGCGAATTCGTAGGCGCGCTCTACCGCGACCACCGCGACTGGCTGCTCGCCTGGCTCAATCGCAGCGTCGGCTGCCCGCAGCGCGCCGAGGACCTCGGCCAGGACACCTTCGTGCGCATCCTCGGCCGCCGCGAACTGCCCAGCCTGCGCGAGCCGCGGGCCTTCCTGGTGACCGTGGCCAAGGGCCTGCTGGTCGACCACTGGCGCCGCCAGGCGCTGGAGCAGGCCTACCTCGACGAGCTGCTGCAACTGCCCGAGGCCGAGCAGCCCTCGGTGGAAACCCAGTTCCTCATCCTCGCCGACCTGCGCGAGATCGACCGCCTGCTGGGCAAGCTGTCCAGCCGCGCGCGCAGCGCCTTCCTGCTCAACCGCCTGGACGGCCTGGGCCACGCCGAGATCGCCGAGCGCCTGGGCGTATCGGTGCCGCGGGTGCGCCAGTACATCGCCCAGGGCCTGCGCCAGTGCTACATCGCCCTGTACGGCGAGCCGACATGAAGGGCCCGGTCTCCGTCCGCATCCTCGACGAGGCCATCGCCTGGCAGTTGCGCCTGGGTTCGGGCGAGGCCCATGCCGAAGACGAAGCCGCCTTCGCCCACTGGCACGCCGCCCACAGCGAACACGCCCGCGCCTGGCGCCAGTTGGGCATGCTCGACCGCAACCTGAGCGCGGCCGCCGGCCCCGCGGCGCGCAGCGCCTTGTTGCGCGCGCCGGGCGAATCGCGGCGCAAGCTGCGCCGACTGGCCGGCACCGGTTTGTCGCTGCTGCTGGCCGGGGTGCTGGCGCTGGGCGTGGGCAACCGCTACCTGCCGCTGCGCTACGCCCTGGCCGACGTGGTCACCGGCACCGGCGAGCTGCGCGAACTGCGCCTGCCCGACGACACCCTGGTGCAACTGGACAGCCGCACCGCCCTGGACATCCGTTTCGACGCCAACGAGCGGCGCATCGTCCTGCTCAGCGGAGAAATCATGGTGCAGACCGCCCACGGCGACAGCCGCCCGTTCATCGTCGAAACCCGCGATGGCCGCCTGCGCGCCCTGGGCACCCGCTTCCTGGTGGAACGCCAGGCCGACGGCACCCTGCTCAGCGTGCTGCAGTCGGCGGTGGCGGCCAGGCCCGAGCGGGGCCGCGACGAAACCGTCGTCCCCCAGGGCCGCCACGTGCTGCTGCGCGCCGACGGCCTGGGCCCGCTGGAGGCCAACAGCGCCACCGCCGACGCCTGGACCCACGGCATGCTGGTGGCCGACAACATGCGGCTGGCCGACCTGCTGGAGAAACTCGGCCAGTACCGCAGCGGCTACCTGGGCCTGGACCCGGCGCTGGCCGACCTGCGCATCAGCGGCAGCTTCTCCCTGCGCGACACCGACCTGGCCCTGGACTCGCTGCCGCCGAGCCTGCCGGTGCGCATCGAGCGGCACGGCGGTTGGTGGACGAAGGTGGTACCGCGGGGCTGAGCCCCTTGCCGGCCGCGCGAAACGCTCTTCGTAGGATGGGTTGAGCCTTGGCGAAACCCATGCGGCCATGGCGATGGGTATCGCTTCGCTCCACCCATCCTACGTTCGTGTTTCTCCTGCCATGCCGCTACAAGGCATGGCGCCGGCCTGGTAGCCGGATCGCGGATGGAATCCGCCCCTACGCGCGGCCGGGCGGTCCGGAAACAGGCCCCGCGAAATTTTTTCCGCACAGCCCTATCACTTTCCGATTGTCGTCCGGCAATGAGGCGAACGAGACATATTCACACCCAGGAGTGAATCCCCGATGCCGTCCCCCACCATGGCCTTCCGCCCGCACCTGCTGGCCGCCGCCATCCTTCTCGCCAGCCCGCTGGCTTGCGTCGCAGCCGATGCCATGCGCGACTACCAGATGCCCGCCGCCCCGCTGGCCAGCACCCTCAACCGCATCGCCGCGCAAGCCGGCATCAGCCTGAGCATCGACCCGGCCCTGGCCAACGGCCGCAGCGCCCATGCCGTGCAGGGCCGCTTCGACGGCGTCGGCGCGCTGCGCCAGGCGCTGGAAGGCACCGGCCTGGAGCTGGTGGAGAACGCATCCGGCAGCTACAGCGTGCGCCCGCTGCCCAAGGACACCCTGGCCATGGGCGCCACCACCGTGAGCGCCGTGCAGGAAGACCCGGACGGCCCGGCCGTGGGCTACCTCGCCACCCGCACCCGCGCCGGCACCAAGACCGACAGCTCGATCCTCGAAACGCCCAAGTCGATCTCCGTGGCCACCCGCGAGCAGATGCAGGACCGCAACGTGCAGAACCTCGACGACGCCGTGCGCTACATGCCCGGCGTGATCGCCAGCAGCTACGGCAGCGACACCCGCGCCGAATGGCTGAAGGTGCGCGGCTTCGAGCCCACCCAGTTCCTCGACGGCCTGCCCCTGCCCAAGGGCTCCTACACCATGCCCAAGCTGGAAACCTGGGACCTGGAGCGCGTCGCCCTGCTGCGCGGCCCGGCCTCCTCGCTGTACGGCCAGACCCCGCCCGGCGGCCTGCTGGACATGGTCAGCCGTCGCCCGCAGGAAGAAAGCAGCCATGAAGTGCAGCTGCAGGTCGGCAGCTACGAGCACAAGCAGATTTCCTTCGACAGCACCGGCAAGATCGACGACCAGGGCAAGATGCTCTACCGCGTCAGCGGCGTGGTGCGCGACAGCAACACCCAGGTCGAGCACGTCGACAGCAAGCGCTACAACATCGCGCCCAGCGTGACCTGGAACTTCGACGAAGACACCCGCCTGACCTTCCTCTCGCAGTTCAACCGCGACGATACCGGCATCACCAGCCAGTTCCTGCCGCTGCAGGGCACAAAGCTGTCGACCCCGGCCGGCAAGGTGAAGTACCACGAGAACCTGGGCGACCCGGACTGGGAGTTCTACGACAAAACGTACTACGCCCTGGGTTACGCCTTCGAGCACCGCTTCAACGACGTCTGGCAATTCCGCCAGAACCTGCGCTACACCAAGAGCGACCTGTCGTTCCAGGGCATCACCGCCGGCGGCTGGGCCACCGCGGTGAGCGACGACGGCACCGTGGCGCGCGGCGCCAACGTGGTCAACGAAGACATCAGCCAGTTCGCCATCGACAACAACTTCCAGGCCGACTTCGCCACCGGCCCGGTCAAGCACACCCTGCTGCTGGGCCTCGACCACCAGCGCGCCAACACCAACTACCAGTGGCTGTACGGCAGCGCGCCGAGCAGCAACATCAAGCAGCCGATCTACGGCCAGGATTTCAGCAACGTCAGCTACACCGCGTACAACGACTACAACCAGAAGATGCGCGACACCGGCCTCTACGCCCAGGACCAGATGTCCCTGGACAACTGGCGCCTGACCCTCGGCGGCCGCCATGACTGGGCCCACACCGGCTCGAAGTTCTACAACGCCGGCGGCGCCACCGACACCCGCCGCGACAGCCAGTTCAGCGGCAACGCGGCGCTCAGCTACGTGTTCGACAATGGCCTGGCGCCCTACATCTCCTACGCCGAGTCGTTCCAGACCGAGGCCGGCGGCAACAACGGCATGGCCTTCGAACCGAGCACCGGCAAGCAGTACGAACTGGGCATCAAGTACCAACCGCCCGGCCGCGACCTGCTGCTCAGCGCCGCCGTCTACGACCTGAAGCGGCAGAACATCGTGCTCTCCGACTCCCTGGGCCGCAGCAACCCGGTGGGCGAGGCGCAGGTGCGCGGCCTCGAACTGGAAGCCGTCGGCAACGTCACCGACAACCTCAAGGTGACCGCCGCCTACACCTACTCCAACAGCAAGATGACCAAGGTCGCCGACCCGCTGGACAAGAACCGTCCGCTGCCGCTGACGCCGGAGAACCAGGCCTCGCTGTGGGCCGACTACACCTGGCACGAAGGCCTGCTCGACGGCTTCGGCATCGGCTTCGGCACCCGCTACGTGGGCGAGACCGACAACATCGCCATCGGCAGCATGGCCTACGTGCGCGACAAGTCGGACGGCCATACCGGTTCCTACACCCTGTACGACGCCGCGGTGCGCTATGACCTCGGCCGCCTGGACAACAGCCTGAAAGGGCTGAGCGTGGCGGTGAACGCGAACAACGTCTTCGACAAGGAATACATCTCCACCTGCGACGGCTTCTACTGCTACTACGGCGACCGTCGCAACGTGGTCGCCAGCCTCGACTACAAGTTCTGACCTCCGGCCGCCACGGCGGCCATCCCACACGGCGCGTTCCCCGCGCGCCGTTCGCCTCCCGGCGCGTGGCGCGCTACAGTGCGCCTTCCAACGGCCACGCCCGGGAGCACCCCAATGCCGCAAAGCCCGCGACTCCTGCCCACCCTGCTCGGCCTGCTGCTGAGCTGCGCCGCCCACGCCGCCGACCCGCAGTACTACCCCCTGACCAAGGGCGCCGCGCCCCAGGCCGTGGCCATGCTCGACGATGGCCGGCTGTGGTACGTCGCCGAGGGCAACGGCTCGCTGGGCCGCTTCGACCCGCAAAGCGGGCAGGACGAGCAGGTCAGCCTGGGCAAGGGCTCGGCGCCGCGCGCCGTGCTGGCCGGCCCGGATGGCGAAGCCTGGATCGCCGACAGCGGCCTCAACGCCCTGGTCCGCGTCGACCCGGACCGCCTCGGCAGCGAAGTCGTGCCGCTGCCCAAGGAAGCCGCCGACGCGGGCCTGGACAGCCTGGTGTTCGATGACGACCACGACATCTGGTTCACCGGCGCGAAGGGCTTCTACGGCCGCATCGACCCCGCCACGCGCAAGCTCGAAGTCTGGGCCACGCCCGGCGGCAAGGGCGCCCAGGGCCTGGCGGTAACGCCCGACGGCCAGGTCTGGTACGTCTCCGCCGACGACGACAGCATCAACCGCATCGACCCCCTCGGCCAGGCCGTCACCCGCTTCCCGCTGCCCGAACAGGGCGGCCGGCCGCAGCAACTGGGCGCCGACTCCATCGGCCGGCTGTGGGTGAGCGAGGCCGGCAGCGGACGGCTCGGGCGCTTCGACCCCAGCGACGGCAAGTGGAAGAGCTGGCGCCTGCCGGGCGACCATCCGCAGCCCGGCGCGCTCTACGTCGATGCCATGGACCGCGTGTGGCTCAGCGACCTGGGCGGCGACGCCGTGCTGCGCTTCGACCCGCAGAGCGAGAAATTCACCGCCTACCCCAGCGACCAGGCCGAGGCCCGCGTCAGCCAGCTCAGCGGCCGCCCCGGCGAGGTCTGGGGCGCCGACGCCGGCAGCGACCGCCTGCTGGTCATCCGCGAGTAACCAGGAGATTCCATGAGCCCCACCCTCACCCTGTTCCACGCCCCCGCCTCGCCCTTCGTGCGCAAGGTCATGGTGCTGCTGCACGAGACCGGCCAGCTCGACAAGGTGCGCCTGCAGGCCGCCAACCTCAGCCCGGTGAGCCCGGACAACGGTGTCAACGCCTGCAACCCGGCGGGCAAGATCCCCTGCCTGCGCCTGGCCGACGGCCAGGCCCTGTACGACAGCCGGGTGATAGTCGAATACCTCGACCAGCAGCACGCCAGCGCACCGCTGATCCCCCGCGAAGGCCCGCAGCGCTGGCAGCGCCTGACCCTCGCCGCGCTGGCCGACGCCATCATGGACGCCGCCGTGATCAGCCGCTACGAAACCTTCGTGCGCCCCGAGGAGAAGCGCTGGGACGGCTGGCTGCAAGGCCAGCAGCAGAAGATCGAACGCGCCCTGGCGCACTTCGAGGGCGAGGCCTTCGCAGCGCTGAACGAGCGCTTCGACATAGTCGCCATCGGCCTGGCCTGCGCCCTGGGCTACCTCGACTTCCGCCGCCCCGACTGGGCCTGGCGCGAGCAGTACCCGAAGCTCGCGGCCTGGTACGCCGAGGCCGCCAAACGCCCATCGCTGCAGGCCACGCAGCCGGTCTGACGGAGCAGCGCGGCGTCGACGGCGGATAACGCTGGCGCGTTATTCGCCCTACGAAAAGCCTACGGCAGCCCCTCGTAGGATGGCGTTGAGCGAAGCGATACCCATCACCAGACCGCATGGGTTTCGCAAGCTCAACCCATCCTACGAAGAGCGGGTCCAGCCTTGCTCGCGAACCCTTCCCCGCGCACCCGCAGCACCAGCACCGCGATCTGCCGCGCCAAGCGCCGGCCGGCCTGGCGCTCCTCGCGCAACCCGCGCCAGGCGCTCATCGCCGCGCGCCCCAGTAGTACAGCGGCAGCGCCAGCAGCAGGCCGAGCTGGGCGAAGCCCGCGCACAGTTCCAGGAAGGAACGCACGTGGGGGTTGTTCGCCGCGTCCCGGGCGCCGGTGAGGCCATCCCAGAAATCCGCCGGCGGCAGGTGCAGGGCCAGCCAGGCCAGCGGCTTGCCGCTGGCGGCGAGCCAGGCGATCAGCTCGAAGTGGCCGACGAACATCAGCAGCGGCAGGGCCATCACGCTCAGCAGCAGGCCGCCGGCCAGGCACAGGGAGAAACGCGTCAGCAGGTGCATGGCGGCCTCCTTCAGCCTTCGTGGCTCACTTCGTCCAGGGAGAAGCTCGGCTCGTCCGCACGCCGGCCGACGCCGTACCAGTCCAGCCGGCGGGTCAGCGCCATCACCCCGGCGAGCAGCGCGAACAGCAGCAGCGAGCCCATCAGCAGCGCGTAGTCCTCGGCCCGCAGCAGGCCGTAGAGCATGGCGTAGAGCAGCGCCAGTCCGGCGCCGAAGGCACAGCCGCGCACCACGCTGCGCAGCACCGTGCACAGGTAGAAGCCGATCAGCGCCACGCAGGCGCCGGAGGACGCCAGGTAGGCGCGCTCGAAGCCGACGTGCTCGGCCAGCGACAGCAGCAGCAGGTAGAACAGCGCCAGGGCCAGGCCGACCAGGGCGTACTGCACCGGGTGCAAGGCCAGGCCCTTGAGCACCTCGAAGAGGAAGAAGCCGGAGAAGGTCAGGCCGATGAACAGCAGCGCGTACTTCAGCGCGCGGTCGGCCTTGAGGTACTGGTCCACCGGGTCCACCAGGCTGACGCCGAAGCTGCGCGAGTCGAAGGTGTCGCAACCCTTGCCGGCGAAGCAGTTCTGCAGCGCCTCTTCCATGCTGCTGGCGAAGAAGCTGGTGCGCCAGCGCGCGCTGAAGCCGTCGGCGCCGATGCTGCGTTCCACCGGCAGGAACTCGCCGCCGAAGCTGGGGTGCGGCCAGTCGGCCTTGAGGCTGACCTGGCTGTCGCGGCCCACCGGGGTGATGTCCAGCCGCGAGCTGCCCAGCAGGGCCAGCTCGAAGGCGTAGTCGAAGCGCTGTTCGGCGGCGCTGGCCTCCAGCGGCAGCGCCGCGTGCACGCCCTCGCCCAGGCGCTGCGAGCGGCTGCCGGGGGCGAAGTCCAGGGTGCGGCCGTCGAGGCTCAGCTTGAGGGCGTTCTGGATGCCGCGCACGTCGCTGATGCCCACCGCCAGGAACGGCTGCTCGAAGCGGTAGCTGGCCAGTTCGTCACCCACGCCGTAGTGCGCCGGCACCACGAAGCTGCCGCTGACGCGGCTTTCCAGGTGGAACAGGCGCGCCTCGTAGATGCCGCGGTGGCGCAGTTCGGTGGTCATCTGGCCGTCGACCAGGAAGGTTTCCGGCAGGAAGTACAGGCGCCCGCGCTTCTCCCGCTGCACCTGCACGCGGGTGCCGCTGCGCTCGTCGCGCTCCCACTCCAGCACCTGGCGCACGTAGGGCACCACCAGCAGCGGCCCGCGCAGGCGCTGGGCGTAGGCGGAACTGCGGGCGATGTCCTGCAGCACGCCGTCGCGGTAGGCCTGCCGCTCGCCAACCAGGCCGTCGATCATCAGCAGGGGGACCAGCAGCAGGAGCATGAGCACGGCGATGGCGCCGAGCTTGAGGAGCAGGGGTCGGTTCATGGGGACTCTCCGGGGGGATTGGGGTGGTGGAGAGTCTGGGTCGGTACTGTGGGGGCTTCGTGGTGGGGGGATGGGGAATTTGTGGGGATTGTGTGGGGGCTGGCTTGGTGTGGTGGGTGGCGCCTTTCCCTCTCCCTAACCTCGGCTGCGCGCCCCGCCCTGAAGAGAGAGGGGACCGTTCGGCGTGGTTAGGTATTTTGGAGTTAGTCGGCAACACCGACGGTCTCCGGCTGAAACCATTTCTGCTCTCGGCACGGACAACCCCCTTTCCCCTCAGGGAGAGGGCTGGGGATGAGGAGTTTGCGGGGGCTTGCTTCGGTGTGGTGGGTGGGCGCCTTTCCCTCTCCCTAACCCTCTCCCTGAAGGGAGAGGGGACCGTTCGGCGTGGTTGGGTATTTTGGAGTTAGCCGGCAACACCGAAGGTTTCCGGCTGAACCATTCCTCCTCTCGGCACGGACAAGCCCCCTCTCCCTTCAGGGAGAGGGCTGGGGAGAGGGGCTCTCAGGCTCTTCCCTTGTCAGCCCCCCGGCAACTCCAACCAAGCCTCCACCCCACCCTCGACATTCCCCACGCCCAACCTTCCACCATGCAACCCCGCCACCTCGGCAACGAAGTTCAACCCCAGCCCCGTGCTCTTGCGCCCCGTCCCCGGCCGCGGCAAGGAGTAGAACCGCTCCGTCAGCCGCTCCAGCGCATAGCCCGGAATCACCGGCCCCTCGTTGAACACCCCCAGCCGCCAGTGCCCATCCTCGCGCAGCGCACCGAAGCGAATCACCCCACCAGCCGGCGTGAAATCCAGCGCATTGTCCAGCAGGTTGCCCAGCGCCTGGCGCAGCAGGAAACGCTCCCCCGTCACCACCGCCTCCGCCGGCACCGCGTTCTCCACCCGCAAACCTTCCAGCCGCGCCAGGTTGGCCTGCAACAGCTCCGCCACCAGCTCACGCAGCGACACCGGTTCGCTGTCCTCCAGCCCCTGGCGCTGCTCCACCTGGGCCAGGTTCAGCAGGCGTTCCACCAGTTGCTGCAAACGCTGGCTCTCGCCGGCAATGTTGTCGACGAAGCGCCTGCGCTGCTCCGCCGGCATCTCGCCTTCCAACAGTTCGGCGGCGCCGCGGATGGCCGCCAGCGGGCTCTTCAGCTCGTGGGTCAGGGTATGCACGTAGCGCTCGACGTAGGCCTTGCCCTCCAACTGCACGCGCATGCGCTCCACCGCCTCGGCCAGTTGCGCCATTTCACCACCGCGGTAGCGCGGCAGTTCGGCGCGGCGGCCCTCGCTGACCGCCTGGGCGTAGCGGGTAAGCTTGCGCAGGGCGCCGCTCAGCCACCAGGAGAGCAGCCCGCCAACCAGCAGGCCGAGCACGATCAGGCCGCCGCCGAGCCAGGCCAGGCGCCGTTGCGAACGCTCGATGTAGGGCTGCAGGGTGCGGTTGGGCTTGGAGACGGAGACCACGCCGATGATCTTCTCGCCATCCTTGATCGGCGCCGCCACGTACATCACCGAGGAGTCCGGGTCGTCCGCCGATTCGCGGCTGGAGCGCGCGCCGTACTTGCCCTGCAAGGTCAGGTAGACGTCGTTCCAGCGCGAGTAGTCCTGGCCCACCGCCTCGCCCGCCGAATCCAGCAGGACGATGCCGCGGGCGTCGGTGACGTAGATGCGGTGGTTCACCGCGTTCTTGCGCACGCCCCAGATGTCCGCCTGCGGGCTGCGCGCGCCGTAGGCCTTGAGCGACTCGGGCAGGCTGCTCCGGGCGAGGGTGCCGTTCTTCAGGTCCTCGCGCAGGATCTCGGCCAGCAGGTTGGCGGTGTCCACCAGGGTTTCCTCGGTGGACTGGCGCACCCCGGGGCGGATCTCCTCCATCACCGTGCTCAGCACGAAGTAGCCGGTCAGCCCGACGAACAGGAAGTACGCCAGGAAGATCCGCACGCCCAGCGGCATCAGGCCTGCTCCGCCGCGTAGCTGTAGCCCAGGCCGCGGTGCGTCTGGATCGGCTCGGCGTCCGCGGCCACCTGGCGCAGCTTGGCGCGCAGGCTCTTGATGTGGCTGTCGATGTTGCGCTCGTAGCCGGCCTGGGCCGCCACGCCCAGGGCCTGCAGCAGCAGCTCGCGGCTGAACACCCGGCCCGGGCGCGCCAGCAGCGCCTGGAGCAGGCGGAATTCGTGGAGGGTGAGGCTCAGCGCCTGGCCGCGGTAGTGGATCAGGCAGCGCTCCTCGTCCACCCGGAAGGGCCCGGCCGGGGCCGCCTCGGTGCTGGCGCGGGGCGGCCCGCGACGCAGGATGGCCTTGACCCGCGCAGCCAGTTCGCGCGGGCTGAAGGGCTTGACCACGTAGTCGTCGGCGCCGATCTCCAGGCCCACCACGCGGTCGATCTCGGCATCGCGGGCGGTGAGGAAGATCACCGGCACCTCGGAGAAGCGGCGCAGCTGGCGGCAGGCCTCGAAGCCGCTGATGTCGGGCAGGCCGACGTCGAGGACGACCAGGTCGAAGGCCTCCTCGCGCAGGCGCTGCAGGGCCTCGCCGGCCAGGCTCAGCCAGGTGGTGGCGAAGCCTTCGGCCTGCAGGGCATAGAGCAGGGTGTCGGCGATGGCGGCTTCGTCTTCGACGATGAGAATGTGCGGCATGGCTTCCGTGCGTGGTCTGGCGGGCCTTCCATCAAGCCGCAAGGCCCGCGCCCCGTCAATCGGCTTCGCGGCTGCCCGAGCAGTTGGGCTTGCCGGCGGCGAAGCGCTCGCTTGCGTCCACCGCCACGTGGAACTTGCGCAAGCCCTTGGCGCCCATCAGGAAGGGGTAGTTGAAGTGGCTGCGGTCGACCAGGTTGACCTCGATCACCTGCTGGTCGCCGCCCAGGCACACCGGCAGCAGGATCACCGGGCGCTCGCTGAGGGCCACCGGGTTCTCCTCCTCGTCGTCTTCCTCGCGGCCGTCGGCGCGGTTCTTGATCTTGGAGATGCGCGCCAGCTTGTGCTCGTACTGCGAGTCGCCGCCGTCCTTGGTGGCCAGGCGGAAGCGCACCCACTGGTCGCCGTCGCGCTGGAACAGCTGGATGTCCTTGGCCGACAGCGACGAGGTGTAGGCGCCGGTGTCCATCTTGGCCTGCAGCGTCTGATCCAGCTCGGGCAGGCCGACCCATTCGTAGCGCCCGTAGAGCTTGGGCTCGGCGGCGAGGGCCAGGCCGGGCAGGACGAGCAGCGAAAGCAGGGCGAGAACGGGTTTCACGGGAATCTCCAGGGCAGTTCGGGATGCATGGCGCATAGGACTACCATGCCGGCCCGGGGTTCGCCAGCGGCCGCTGTCAGGCGTCGAACAGCGAGCCGCGGCGGCGGTCCAGGCCGCTCCACAGCGTTTCCAGGTTGCGGAAGCCCCACTGCGCCGGCGACTCGCGGCCGACGATGCGCTCGCGGCCCTTGAGCTTGGCCAGGTCGAGCACCTGCTGGGGAATCGCCGCGCGCGTGCGGATCGAATAGAACACCTTGAGCACCGGGGTGAGCAACGCCTCGGGATGCTGCTCCAGCACCACCGCCAGGCGCTCGCTCTCCAGGCGCACCAGCGAGCCCACCGGGTAGATGCCCAGGCATTTGACGAAGGCGCGGAACACCTGCTCGTCCAGGTGCGTGCCGCACCACTGGCCCATGCGCCGGATCGACTCGGCGGGGTCCCAGCCGGCCTTGTAGGGGCGGTCGGAGGTGATGGCGTCGTAGATGTCGCAGACCGCGCCCATGCGCGCGAACAGGCTGATCTGCTCGCCGGCCAGGCGGTGCGGGTAGCCGCTGCCGTCGAGCTTCTCGTGGTGGTGCAAGCACACGTCCAGCACCAGGGCGCCGACCTGGCGGCCCTGGAGGAGGATGTCCAGGCCGCGCTGCGGGTGCTCGCGGACCCGGGCGAACTCCTGCTCGTCCAGGCGCCCCGGCTTGTTCAGCAGTTCCATGGGCACGTGCATCTTGCCGATGTCGTGCAGCAGCCCGGCCGCGCCCGCCTCGCGCACCAGCGCCTCGTCCAGGCCGAGCTGGCGCGCCAGGGCGATCATCAGCGCGCACACCGCCACCGAGTGCAGGTAGGTGTATTCGTCGGCGTTCTTCAGCCGCACCAGGCTGATCAGCGCATTGGGATGGCGCTGCACCGAGGCGGCGATTTCCTCCACCAGCTCCTGGGCGTGCTCGCCGTTCACCGCCTTGCCCATGCGCGCGTCCTGGAACATCGCCATGACCGCGCGCTTGGACTGTACGCACAACCGGTGCGCAGTGCGCAGTTCGTCTTCCATGGCGCGCCAGGGCTTCTCCGGCGCCTCCTCGGGCGAGGCCGGCGGCGGTGCGGCGGACTCGCCGGGGGCCAGCGCTGGGCGGGGCGCGAGGCCCTTGGCCGGGTCGATCAGCACTTCGTGCACGCCGCTCTCGCGCAGGCGCTTGAGGTCCTCGGGGTCTTCCAGCAAAAAGCGCCGGCGCCAGAACGGGTGCTCCATCCAGGAGCCGCACAGCTCGTGGACGTACATACCGAGGGTCACGTCCTTGACCGGCAGGCGCACATAGAAGGAGTCAGGCATGGCAGGCAATCATCGGGTCGGTTCTTCTGAGCATAGTGCGCCGGCGCACGTCGCGGGAGGGGGTGGCTTGGGCTGGCCGCGCCGCCTGCGTATCATGGCCGCGCCAACCGGAACAAGGAATCGCACCGCCATGTGGGCCACGCTGACCGGAATCGTCACCAGCCTCCTGTTGCTGCTCAACACCCTGATCCTGATCGGCCCGATGCTGCTGATCGCCCTGCTCAAGCTGGTGCTGCCGGGCAAGGCGCTGAAGGACGCCTGCTCCAACGGGGTGATGTGGATCGCCGAGACCTGGGCGGAGATCGACAAGGCCATCTTCGCCCTGATGACGCCCACCGTCTGGGACATCCGCGGCGGCGACCAGCTGCGCCGCGACACTTCCTACCTGGTGGTGAGCAACCACCAGTCCTGGGTCGACATCCCGGCCCTGGTCCAGGCCTTCAACCGCAAGACGCCCTACTTCAAGTTCTTCCTGAAGAAGGAGCTGATCTGGGTGCCCTTCCTCGGCCTGGCCTTCTGGGCCCTGGACTACCCCTTCATGAAGCGCTACTCCAAGGCCTTCCTGGAGAAGAACCCGCAGCTCAAGGGCAAGGACCTGGAGATCACCCGGGCCGCCTGCGAGAAGTTCAAGGGCATGCCGGTGACGGTGGTGAACTACCTGGAAGGCACCCGCTTCACCCCGGCCAAGCAGGCCCAGCAGCAGTCGCCCTACCAGAACCTGCTCAAGCCCAAGGCCGGCGGCGTGGCCTTCGTGCTGGCCGCCCTGGGCGAGCAGCTGGACGCCATGCTCGACGTCACCGTGGTCTACCCCAAGGGCCCCAAGCCGGGCTTCTGGGACCTGCTCAGCGGCAGGGTGCCGCGGGTGATCGTCGACATCCGCACCCACGGCATCGACCCCGCGCTATGGCAGGGCGACTACGAGAACGACGCGGAATTCCGCCAGTACGTGCAGGCCTGGGTGTCGCGCCTGTGGGAAGAGAAGGACGCGCGCATCGACGCGCTGCGCGCCGAGTTCTGAGCTAGATCGCCTTGCCGGCCACCGTGGTGGCTGGCGTGGAAGGTAGCGGGGCGCTTTCCCAGAGCTTGCCTAGGGTGCCCAGCAACTGGCTGTTCAGGCCCTGCTTGACCAGGTAGTCGAGCATCACGCCGGCGAACCGGTCGACCATGCCTTCGCTCATGCCCAGCACATTGAACACCTGGTCGACGTCCTGCAGGTTCTGGATGCCGCCGAGCAACTGCCCGGCGCCGCCCAGCAGAGCGCCGATGCCGCCGCCGAGGTTGCCCGAGGACAGCTGGTCCAGCCCCGGCAGGCTCTTCTGCAACTGCGTGCCTTGGCTGTCGTCGAGGCGGTTCATGGCCAGGCCGATCAAGGCGCCGGCGCCACCGATGGCCTGTTCGTCGCTGATGTTCAGGCGCTGGCCGAGGGTCTCCACCAGGCCGTTGGCGGCCGTGGCTGCGGCACCGGACTCGGCGCTGGGGATTTCCTCGAAGGTCTCGGCGGCGGCCGGGAAGGCCACCAGCCAGGCGCAGGCGGCGAGGATGGGAAGGGCTCGGGCGATCATCGGAGGCTCCGCGGCAGGCAGGTCCCGCCTCGGCATGGGCGGTCAACGGATTCGACTGATGGCCATGCCCTTCGTTCCGAACGCTCCGTCAGGTTTAACCGTAGGATGGCGTTGAGCGAAGCGATACCCAGCAGGCGCCGGCCTCGCCGTCGGAATCGCGGACAAGGTCCGCTCCTACAATGGAACGCCATGCCTCTCGGTGGACTGTAGGAGCGGGCCCTGCCCGCGATTCGCGCGCAGGGCGCGCTCCTACAGGGATATACCCAGCGTCAGCCGCCCACGCCCCACAGGCTACCCAGGCTGCCCAGCAGGTTGCTGCTCACGCCCTGCTTGCCGAAGTAATCCAGCAGCACGCTGGCGAACTTGCCGGTCATGCCCTGGTCCATGCCCAGGGTGCTGAAGGCGCTGTTCACGTCGCCCATGCTGTCTACGTTGCCCAGCAGGCCCTTGGCGCCGGTGCCGCCGAGGTTGCCCAGGCTGCCGCCGAGGCCGCCCAGGGCGTTGGCGCCGCTGAGCTTGTCCAGGCCCGGCACGGCCTTCACCAACTGGGTGTAGTCGGTGCCGCTGAGTTTGTTCTTGGCCAGGCCGAGCAGCGCGCCGGTGCCGCCGATGGCTTGCTCGTCGCTGACGCCCAGCTGCCCGGTGAGGGCGCCGAGCAGGCCGCTGGTCTGCGGGGTGGAGGCCACCTGGGCCGGGTTGCCGCCCTCGGCCACGCCGGACACCGCCTTGGCGGCGTCCCCCAGGTTGAAGGCGAAGGCGGAACTGGCGGCGAGCAGCGCCGCGGCGGCGCAGGTGACACGGAATCTGACGGTCATCGACATCTCCTGATGCAGTGGCGTCCCGCGCCGAAGGTGTGCGGGACGCAGATTGGACTGGCGGCGGGTGCCATTGTTCCGCCACCTCGGCGCGAACTTGCGGCGCCTGCGCCCGGGTCGCGGCGAATGCCTGCCGATCCCCTCGAAAGCCCCTTCAGGTCCAGCACAGGCGCACCGCCGCGCCAGCGCAACGGCTCTGGCGCGCCCCTCGCGCAGCACCGCCCTCCCCGCCTATGCTTGCGGGAGCCGAACAAGGACCCATCATGAGCGAGCCCTTCATCCTCACCCCGCGCATCGCCCGCATCCTTCCCTGGCTGGTGGCCGTCGCCTTCTTCATGCAGGCGCTGGACGGCACCATCCTCAACACAGCGCTGCCGAGCATGGCCCGTTCGCTGAACGAGGACCCGCTGCGCATGCAGGCGGTGGTCATCTCGTACCTGCTCACGGTGGCGCTGCTGATCCCCGCCTCCGGCTGGATCGCCGACCGCTTCGGCACGCGCCGGGTGTTCATCTTCGCGATCTTCCTGTTCAGCCTCGGCTCGCTGTTCTGCGCGCTCTCGCCGAGCCTCGGGGTGCTGGTCATCGCCCGCGTGGTGCAGGGCCTGGGCGGCGCGCTGATGATGCCGGTGGGGCGCCTGGTGATCCTGCGCGTGTACCCGCGCAGCGACCTGGTGCGGGTGCTCAGCTTCGTCACCATCCCCGGCCTGCTCGGCCCACTGACCGGCCCGACCCTCGGCGGCTGGCTGGTGGAATACGCCAGTTGGCACTGGATCTTCCTCATCAACATCCCGGTGGGCCTGCTCGGCATCGTCTTCGCCATCCGTCTCATGCCCGACCTGCGCGGCGCCGCGCGCAGCCGCTTCGACAGCCCCGGCTTCCTGCTCTTCGGCGGCGCCATGGTGCTGATCACCATCGCCCTGGAGGGCCTGGGCGAGCTGCACATGCCCCACGTGCGAGTGGTGATGCTGCTGATCGGCGGCCTGGTGCTGCTGGCCGCCTACTGGCTGCGCGCCCTCAACGTCGAGGCGCCGCTGTTCCCGCCCAGCCTGTTCAAGACGCGCACCTTCGCCGTCGGCGTGCTGGGCAACCTGTTCGCCCGCCTGGGCAGCGGCGCCCTGCCCTTCCTCACGCCGCTGCTGCTGCAGGTGGGCCTGGGCTTCGCGCCGGCCAAGGCGGGCATGACCATGATCCCCCTGGCGGCCATGGCCATGGTGGTCAAGCCGCTGGCCAAGGGCATCCTCGACCTGTTCGGCTACCGCCGCCTGCTGGTGGGCAACACCCTGCTGCTGGGCTCGCTGATCGCCGGCCTGGGCCTGATCGACCAGGACACGCCCTACCTCTGGCTGCTGATCCACCTGGGCCTGCTGGGCGGGGTCAACTCGCTGCAGTTCACGGCGATGAACACCCTGACGCTGATCGACCTGCGCGACGACAACGCCAGCGCCGGCAACAGCCTGCTGTCGGTGGTGATGCAGCTGTCCATCGGCCTCGGCGTGGCCTGCGCGGCGGCGCTGCTGGGCGGCTTCAAGAGCGACGTGGAGGTCAACGCCGGCGACGTACTGGGCGCCTTCCACGCCACCTACCTGAGCGTCGGGCTGATGTCGATGGCGGCGGCGGCGATCTTCTTCCAGCTGGCCCGCGACGACGGCCGCTCGGCCCAGGCGCCGCGACGCCTGGAGCCCGACGACGGGCACTGACTCAGGGCTTGCAGGTGGGCGGCGTGGTCAGCGTCTTCGACACGTCCACGGCGCCCAGGTGCTCCAGGCTGCGGCGGCCCAGCAGCACCGGGTAGTCGCTGCCCTCGCGGTCGGCCAGGGCGAACTGCTCGCGGTAGACCTTGTCGCCCAGGCACAGGTCCATGCTCACCACCGGGCGATGCTCGATGCCGTTGGCGCCGCGAACCTTGAGGGTGCGCTCGACGGGCCGCTCGAAGGGCAGGCGCTGCACCTGGCCGGTCGCCGCATCCTTGACCAGGATGTCGTACTGCACCCAGCGCTGCTCGTTCTTGCGGATCTTCACCAGGTTGCGCGCGTCCATCACCGAGGTCTGCACGCCGGTGTCCAGGCGCACCTTGAGCAGGGCGTTCTCCGGCATCAGCCTGGCCTGCTCGACCCAACCCCAGGTGGCCGGCTGCGCGGCGAACAGCGTGGGGCAGATGAAGGCCAGCAACAGGCCGGCGAGGCGCGGTTTCATGGATCGGGCTCCGGAGTCGGGGGCAATGGCAGTACAGATGGCCTACGCCAATCAGGCAACAAAAAACCCCGGATGTTTCCATCCGGGGTTTTCGGCGACGCCAGGGAATCTTAGTTGATTACCTGAACGCGCTCGGCTTGCATGCCTTTCTGGCCTTGCACGACTTCGAAGCTGACCTTCTGGCCTTCGGCCAGGGTCTTGAAGCCGTGGCCTTCGATGGCGCGGAAGTGAACGAAGACGTCCGGGCCGCTCTCAGGGGTGATGAAGCCGTAGCCTTTGGTCTCGTTGAACCATTTGACGGTGCCGTTCTGACGATTCGACATGGTGTTCTCCTTGGAACGTAGATGTAGAAATAGCCACAAAAGAGTGGCAGGAACTGAGTTGCAAGGAGTTACAAGGAGTCGAGCAGGACGGGGTGGAATAACCGACCGCATCAGGTCACGATCGACGGCGACCCATGCAAACACAGTGGAGGCACTCTACGACAAAAACCTGCGGAAAGCGAATCTGTATAAACATACACTATACGACCGTCCGTCCGTTTCGGACGGGTGTTGACCAACGCCAGTGGATTCGCGGGTTTTACCCGTTTCTCCAGGGCCCTGCGGCGCCCCTCCTGCTACACTGCGCGCCCACACGCCTGTCGGGTTTTTTCTTCGTGACCTCCACCGCCTTCTCCAGCCTGCCCCTCTCCGCCGACCTGCTCGCCAACCTCGAAGCCCTCGGTTACAAAGAGATGACGCCGATCCAGGCCGCCAGCCTGCCGGTCATCCTCAAGGGCCGCGACCTGATCGCCCAGGCCAAGACCGGCAGCGGCAAGACCGCGGCCTTCGGCATCGGCCTGCTCAGCCCGCTGAACCCGTGCTACTTCGGCTGCCAGGCGCTGGTGCTGTGCCCGACCCGCGAGCTGGCCGACCAGGTGGCCAAGGAGATCCGCCGCCTGGCCCGCGCCGCCGACAACATCAAGGTGCTGACCCTCTGCGGCGGCGTGCCCTTCGGCCCGCAGATCGGCTCGCTGGAGCACGGCGCCCACGTGGTGGTCGGCACCCCGGGGCGGGTACAGGAACACCTGCGCCGCGGCTCCCTGGTGCTCGACGGGCTGAACACCCTGGTGCTGGACGAGGCCGACCGCATGCTCGACATGGGCTTCTACGACAGCATCGCCGACATCATCGGCCAGCTCCCGGCGCGCCGGCAGAGCCTGCTGTTCTCGGCCACCTACCCGGCCGGCATCGAGCAACTGGCGGCGAAGTTCCTGCGCCAGCCCGAGCGCGTGGAAGTGGAAGCGCTGCACGACGACAGCCAGATCGAACAGCACTTCTACGAAATCGAGCCGCGCCAACGCATGGACGCCGTGGTGCGCCTGCTGCAGCACTTCCGCCCGCAGTCCGCCGTAGCCTTCTGCCACACCCGCCAGCAGTGCGTGGAGCTGGCCCAGGCGCTGGACGCGCAGAAGATTTCCGCCCTGGCCCTGCACGGCGACCTGGAGCAGCGCGAGCGCGACCAGGTGCTGGCGATGTTTGCCAACCGCAGCTGCAGCGTGCTGGTGGCCACCGACGTGGCCGCCCGCGGGCTGGACATCGAGGGCCTGGAGGCGGTGATCAACGTCGAGCTGAGCCGCGACGCCCAGGTCCACGTGCACCGCATCGGCCGCAGCGGCCGCGCCGGCGAGAAGGGCCTGGCGCTGTCCCTGGTGGCCCCGGCCGAAGCCTCCCGCGCCCAGGCCATCGAAGACCTGCAGGGCAAGCCGCTGAACTGGGAGCGCATCGACTTCCTGCGCGCCAACCCGGCGCCGCTGCTGCCGCCGATGACCACCCTGAACATCGCCGGCGGGCGCAAGGACAAGCTGCGCCCCGGCGACATCCTCGGCGCCCTCACCGGCGACGCCGGCCTGCCCGGCAGCGCGGTGGGCAAGATCGCCATCTTCGACTTCCAGGCCTACGTGGCGGTGCAGCGCGACCAGGCCAAGGCGGCGCTCAAGCGCCTGCAGGAAGGCAGGATCAAGGGGCGTTCGTTCAAGGTGCGCATCCTCTGACGCGCGGGGCTCTTCGTAGGAGCGAGCTTGCTCGCGAACGGTGTCTACCCCAAAGAGCGCCCTCTCCCTAACCCTCTCCCTGAAGGGAGAGGGGACCGTTCGGAGTGCTCGGGTATCTCGGCGTTAGCCGGCTAGCACAGAGGCTACCGGCTGAAACCATTCCTCCTCTCGGCACGGACAAGCCCCCTCTCCCTTCAGGGCGGGGCGCGCAGCCGAGGGCTGGGGGAGAGGGGACGGCGGTGACCTCATGCACCGTTATGACCAGGAAACTCCGTTCGCAAGCAAGCTCGCTCCCACGAAAAGCATCCCCCGCAACCAATAGCCGCGCGCCAGGCGATCCGCTAGTCTCAGCGCAGAGACACCTCGGAAGTCCCCGACGCGCATGCTTTCCTCCCCCTTGTTCGAGACCCTGCGGCGCCTGTGGGCGCTGGACAAGTTCGCCTACAGCCTGCGGGTGTTCATCGCCCTGGCCGGGGCCATGGCCGCCTGCCTGCTGCTGGGCCGCACCGAGCTGGTGATCCCGCTGTTCCTCGGCATCATCGCCAGCGCCCTGGCCGAGACCGACGACCACTGGCTGGGCCGCCTGAAGGCTTTGCTGGTGACCTTGGTGTGCTTCCTCATCGCCGCGCTGGCGGTGGAACTGCTGTTCCCCTACCCCTGGCTGTTCGTTGCCGGCCTGGCCCTGTCGGCCTTCGGCATGACGCTGCTGGGCGCGTTGGGCGAGCGCTATGCGGCCATCGCCTCGGCCACGCTGATCCTGTCCATCTACACCATGATCGGCGTCGACCAGCGCGGCGGCGCCCCCGGCGACCTGTGGCAGGAGCCGCTGCTGCTGGTGGCCGGCGCCGCCTGGTACGGCGCGCTCTCGGTGCTGTGGAACGCGCTCTTCGCCAACCAGCCGGTGCAGCAGGTGCTGGCCCGCGCCTACTTCGAGTTGGGCGAGTACCTGAAGATCAAGTCGACGCTGTTCGAACCGCTGCGCCAGCTCGACGTCGAGGACCGGCGCCTGGCCCTGGCGCGGCAGAACGGCAGGCTGGTGGTAACGCTCAACCAGGCCAAGGAAACCATTCTCAGCCGCCTCAGCCATGGCCGCCCGGGGCCCAAGCTGAGCCGCTACCTGAAGCTGTACTTCATCGCCCAGGACGTCCACGAGCGCGCCAGCTCCTCGCACTACCCCTACAACCGCCTGGCCGAGGCCTTCTTCCACAGCGACGTGCTGTTCCGCTGCCAGCGCCTGCTCAACCAGCAGGGCAAGGCCTGCCAGGCGCTGTCGCGGGCCATCCGCCTGCGCCAGCGCTTCGACTACAACGACAGCGAGCAGGCCCTGGCCGACCTCCAGGCCTCGCTGGAATACCTGCGCCAGCAGGGCAACCCGGCCTGGCGCGCGCTGCTGCGCTCCCTCGGCGCCCTGGCCGCCAACCTCGCCACCCTGGACCACAAGCTCAGCGGCGCGAGCAACCCCGACGCCCTCGCCGAGGAACAGGACAGCGCCCTGCTGGACCGCTCGCCACGCTCGCTGCGCGATGCCTTCGAGCGCATCCGCCAGCAGCTCACGCCCACCTCGCTGCTGTTCCGCCATGCCCTGCGCCTGGGCCTGACGCTGACCGCCGGCTACGGCGTGCTGCACCTGATCCACCCGACCCAGGGCTACTGGATCCTGCTGACCACGGTGTTCGTCTGCCAGCCCAACTACGGCGCCACGCGCATCCGCCTGGTGCAGCGCATCCTCGGCACCCTCGTCGGCCTGGTGGCCGGCTGGGCGCTGATCGACCTGTTCCCCAACCCGCTGGTGCAATCGCTGCTGGCGGTGGTCGCCGGGGTGGCCTTCTTCGCCACCCGCAGCACCCGCTACACCCTGGCCACCGCGGCCATCACCCTGCTGGTGCTGCTGTGCTTCAACCAGGTGGGCAACGGCTACGGGCTGATCCTGCCGCGCCTGTTCGACACCCTGCTGGGTGCCTTCATCGCCGGCCTGGCGGTGTTCCTCATCCTTCCCGACTGGCAGGGCCGGCGCCTGCACAGCCTGGTCGGCGGCACCCTGGCCTGCAACGCCCGCTACCTGCGCGAGATCATGCAGCAGTACGCCAGCGGCAAGCGCGACGACCTCATCTACCGCACCGCCCGGCGCAACGCCCACAACGCCGACGCGACGCTCTCCACCACGCTGTCGAACATGCTTCTGGAGCCCGGCCACTTCCGCAAGGACGCCGAGCTGGGCTTCCGCTTCCTGGTGCTTTCGCACACCCTGCTCAGCTACCTCTCGGCCCTGGGCGCGCACCGCGACCGCCTGCCGGAGTCGCCGGCCAACGCGCTGATCGGCGAAGCCGCCGAGCAGCTCACCGCCAGCCTCGACGACATCGCCGCCAGCCTCGCCCAGCGCAAGCCGGTGGCCATCCACAGCGATACCGAGGAAGACCTGGCCAAGCGCCTGGAACAGGTGCCGGAGGAGCTGGAAGACCCGCAGCGCCTGGTGCAGACCCAGTTGGCGCTGATCTGCCGCGAGCTGGCGCCGCTGCGCAGCCTGGCTGCGCACCTGCTGAAGAAGGAGATCGGCGCCGAGCAGGAAGCCGCCGCCTGAGCCCGGCTCAGGGCCCGCGCAGGTCCATGAAGGCGTCGTAGCTGCCGTCCTCGCGCATCAGCCGCAGCTCGCGGTTGAAGTCTTCGATTATCTGCGCGTGGCGCGGGTTGGCGCGGCTGACCAGGATGTACAGCGGGTTCTCCGACAGCGGCTGGGGCAGGAACTCCAGCTTGTGGCGCTCGTCCTTCAGGTCGTGTTCGAGGATGTAGCGGGCGGTCCACTCGTCCTCCAGAGTCAGCTCGACGCGGCCGGCGACCACCATCATCGCGGCGTTGGGGAAGGACAGCACCGGCACCTTGTGCAGCCGGCGGTCCTCATTGAACTCGGGGGTGTAGCTGTAGCCGCGGACCACGGCGATGCGGAACGGGTAGAGGTCGGCCAGGCGCTCGAAGACGATGGGCGAGCCCTTGCGCTTGAGGAAGCGCAGGCGGTTCACCAGGTAGGGCTCGGAATACTGCCCGAAGGTCTCGCGCTCGGCGCTGTACCAGGAGTCCACCAGCACGTCGTATTCGCCGTTGCGCACCCCGTGCAGGGCGCGCGGCCAGGGCACCTCGGCGTAGTGGATGGCGTAGCCGGCGCGGGTCAGCGCGGTGCTGACGAAATGCACCGCCAGGCCGCGGCCGGGCATCTGCGCGTCGGCATAGGGCGGCCAGCGGTCGGCGACCAGGTTCAGCGGCTCCTCGGCCTGGACGCAGAACGGCAGGGCCAGGGCGATCAGCAGGGCACGCAGCAGCATGGCTCTCCTTGCTCGAGGCCCGCGCCCCGCTACCGGCAAGCGGGCGGACTCAGAAAAGCATCGCCGCGCGCAGGCTCATTCCCCCACCGGCTTCGGGCAGAACACCGAAGGAATAGGCGCTGTCTGGCGATCCCTCAAGGAACAGATTGTAGGTGAAGTTGGCGGCGAGGTTGCCCACCGCCATGCCCACCAAGGTATCGGTTGGGTAGTGCTTGGAGCCTTCCACCCGCGCCAGCGCGGTCAGCCCGTCCACCGTGTAGAGCCCGGCCTTGGCGGTGAAGCGCAGGGTCGGGTCCATGTCGATGTAGTCCAGGTTGCGCCGGGTGAAGCTGTTGTGCACGGCGGTCACGGCCGTGTGCTTGGAGGGGAAGGAGTCGTCGGGGATGCCGTCGGGGCGGTCGCGCCCGGACACCTCCTTCCACTCCTCCACCAGGCCGGTCACCGCGTAACGGTCGGTGGCCAGCAGCGCCAGGTTGCGCCCGCGCCAGGCCCACTTCTCCTCGCCCTCGCTGCCCCTGGGTGCAGCCGCCAGGCCGGTGACCACGCTCAACGCGGTGCTGGCGTTGAGCATGTGGTCGGCGGCGGAGTTGGCGTCGCCGCCGAACAGCCACTCGTGGTTGGCCGCGGACTTCTGCCACTTGTGGTCCCAGTTGCCGGCGGCGATCACCGCCGCGCCGGCCACCGGCGCCCAGGTGCCGGGATCGAGCACGGCGCGCTGGGCGGAGTCGCCGACGCGCGACCAGCTCATCTGCGGGGAGCCGGCGCAGCCGGCGAAAAGGGCGGATGACACTAGGGTCAGGGCCGCCAGGTTGCGGTAGCTCATGGTTTCCCCCGTAGTCCGTCCGCAAGGGGACGGTAAGGAATTTTCAGAAAACCTACAGGGTAGACGCCTCAGCCCCATCCAACCTGCCGTCAGTCACTTCTTAGTCTGTCCATTTGTTTCGAGCAGCCCCTTGAGCAGGTCGATGGGCATGGGGAAGACGATGGTGGAGTTCTTGTCGCCGGCGATGCTGCCCAGCGTCTGCATGTAGCGCAGCTGCATGGCGCCGGGCTCGCGGGAGAGCATCTGCGCCGCCTGCATCAGCTTCTCCGAGGCCTGCAGCTCACCCTCGGCGTGGATCACCTTGGCCCGCCGCTCGCGCTCGGCCTCGGCCTGGCGGGCGATGGCGCGGACCATGGACTCGTTGAGGTCGACGTGCTTGATCTCGACGTTGGCCACCTTGATGCCCCAGGCGTCGGTCTGCGCGTCCAGCACCTTCTGGATGTCCAGGTTCAGGCGCTCGCGCTCGGCCAGCATCTCGTCCAGCTCGTGCTTGCCGAGCACCGCGCGCAGCGTGGTCTGGGCCAGTTGGCTGGTGGCGGCGAGGAAATTCTCCACCTGGATGATGGCCTTCTGCGGGTCGAGCACGCGGAAGTACACCACCGCGTTGACCTTCACCGAGACGTTGTCGCGGGAGATCACGTCCTGCGGCGGCACGTCGAGCACCACGGTGCGCAGGTCGACGCGGACCATCTGCTGCACCACCGGGATCACCAGCACGAGGCCGGGGCCCTTGACCTTCCAGAAGCGGCCGAGCTGGAACACCACCCCGCGTTCGTATTCGCGCAGGATGCGCAGGGCGCTGGCCACCAGCATCAGCAGCAGGACCAGCGCCACCAGCAGTCCGAAGGGAATACCCATCAGTCACCTCCCGATTCGTCGTCGGCCGCCACCTCCAGGCGCAGGCCGTCGCGCGCCAGCACCTTGACCCGCTGGCCGGCGCGCAGGGTCCGGGCGCAGCGGACCTGCCACTGTTCGCCCTGCAGTTGTACCCAGCCGGCGTGGGCATCCCCGTCGGCCACCGCGTCCACGGTCGCCAGGCTGCCCACCAGGCCGGCCGCGCCGCTGACCACCTGGCGCTGCCGGCTCTTCATGGCCACGCCCAGCACCCCGGCGATGAACAGCGCGCTGACCGTGGCCACGCCGACGATCAGCCCCAGGGGAATGCCGAAGCCCGGCGCGTCGGTGTCCAGCAGGATCAGCCCGCCGATCACGAAGGCGGCGATGCCGCCGATGCCCAGGCTGCCGTAGCTGGGCACGAAGGCCTCGGCGGCCATGAAGGCCAGGCCGAGGACGATCAGCGCCACCCCCGCGTAGTTCACCGGCAGCAGCTGCATGGCGTAGAGCCCGAGCAGCAGGCAGATGCCGCCGAGCACGCCGGGCAGCGCCAGGCCGGGGTTGGCGAATTCGAAGATCAGCCCGTACACGCCGATCATCAGCAACAGCAGCGCTACGCTGGGGTCGGTGATCACCGCCAGCAGGCGGGTGCGCCAGTCGGGCTGGTGCTCGACCCAGGCGAGGCCGGCGCTGTGGATGCTCAGCGCCTGCCCAGCCACCTGCACCTTGTGCCCGTCGATGGCGCGCAGCAACTGGTCGAGGTCGCCGGCCTGCAGGTCGACCACCTTCTGCTTCACGGCTTCCTCGGCGGACAGGCTGACCGCCTCGCGCACCGCGCGCTCGGCCCATTCGGCATTGCGCCCGCGCAGCTGCGCCAGGCCACGGATGTAGGCCGCCGCGTCGTTGACCTGCTTGCGCTTGAGGGTGTCCTCCTCGCTGACGGCGGGCTTGCCGTCCTTGCCCTGGGGCTTTTCCGGGGCGCCAGGCGCGCCGATCTGCACCGGGGTGGCGGCGCCCAGGTTGGTCCCCGGGGCCATGGCAGCCAGGTGGCAGGCATAGAGGATGTAGGTGCCGGCGCTGGCCGCCCGCGCGCCGCTGGGGGCGACGTAGCCGACCACGGGGATGGGGCTGGTGAGGATCGCCTTGACGATGTCGCGCATGGCGCTGTCCAGCCCGCCGGGGGTGTCCATGCGCAGCACCACCAGAGGCGCGCCCTCGTCCACGGCGCGTTGCAGGCCGCGCACCACGTAGTCGGAAGTCGCCGGGCCGATGGCCCCGTCCACCGTCAGCACCACCGCCGGCGGGGCCGCCAGCGCCCCGGCCGCGAACAGCAGCAGGAGCAAAGCGCAGCGGCGAAACAGCGTGAGCATGGCACGCCTCCCCGGCCAGGACCGAAGCGGCGCCGCGGGCGAATGAAGGGGCGGCGCCTTCCTACAGCATAGTCCCCTGCCCCGGGATGCCCGTGACAGGCTGTTGCAGGGTGTTTAGAGGCCGCGCCCAGCGTCCGGGTGGGCACGGCTTTTCGTAGGAGCGAGCTTGCTCGCGAATGGAGCTCCCGGTGGCGGTGGTGTTTCGGGTTGGCTCCGCATCCCTCACCCCAGCCCTCTCCCAGAGGGAGAGGGGGCTAGTCCGTGCCGAGAGAAGGCTTGGTTTCAGCCGGTAGTCCCTGTGCTCGCCGGCCAACGCCGAAGCATCAGCGCACTCCGAACGGTCCCCTCTCCCTTCAGGGCGGGGCGCGCAGCCGAGGGTTAGGGAGAGGGAGCGGAGCCAAGCCAAGGCAGCGGAATCACCGGGGGCCCCCCTTCGCGAGCAAGCTCGCTCCTACAAAGCCCCAGAAACGAAAACGCCGTTCCCCCCTCACGGAAGAAACGGCGCTTTCACCTTCGGCCTCAAGCCAAAGAGAGCGGCCCGGTCAGCCCTTGAACACGTCTTCCACCGACTGCAGCGGATAGTGCTTCGGGTACGGCAGGGTAGCCACGCCGCTCTCGATGGCGGCCTTGGCCACGGCATCGGAGACCACGGTGATCAGGCGCTTGTCCATGGGTTTCGGGATGATGTACTCGCGGCCGAACTCCAGGGACGATACGCCGTAGGCCTCGCACACGTCCTTGGGCACTGGCTCCTTGGCCAGGTCGCGCAGGGCCAGGGCGGCGGCGATCTTCATCTCTTCGTTGATGCGGGTGGCGCGCACGTCCAGGGCACCGCGGAAGATGAAGGGGAAGCCCAGCACGTTGTTCACCTGGTTCGGGTAGTCCGAACGGCCGGTGGCCATGATCACGTCGTTGCGGGTGGCGTGGGCCAGTTCCGGCTTGATCTCCGGGTCCGGGTTGGAGCAGGCGAAGACGATCGGGTTCGGCGCCATGCGCTTGAGGTCTTCGGCGCTGAGCAGGTTGGCGCCGGACAGGCCGACGAATACGTCGGCGCCTTCCAGGGCATCGGCCAGGGTGCGCTTGTCGGTCTCGGTGGCGAACACCGCCTTGTACTGGTTCAGGTCGGTGCGGCCGGCGTGGATCACGCCCTGGCGGTCGATCATGTAGATGTTCTCGACCTTGGCGCCCATGCTCACCAGCAGCTTCATGCAGGAGATGGCGGCGGCGCCGGCGCCCAGGCAGACGATCTTCGCGCTTTCCAGGTTCTTGCCGGCGATTTCCAGGGCGTTGAGCATGCCGGCGGCGGTGACGATGGCGGTGCCATGCTGGTCATCGTGGAACACCGGGATGTCGCACTGCTCGATCAGCGCGCGCTCGATCTCGAAGCACTCCGGCGCCTTGATGTCTTCCAGGTTGATGCCGCCGAAGGTGATGGAGATGCGCTTGACGGTGTCGATGAAGGCCTGCGGGCTCTCGGCGTCGACCTCGATGTCGAACACGTCGATGCCGGCGAAACGCTTGAACAGCACGCCCTTGCCTTCCATGACCGGCTTGGAGGCCAGCGGGCCGAGGTTGCCCAGGCCGAGGATGGCGGTGCCGTCGGAGATCACCGCGACCAGGTTGCCCTTGCCGGTGTACTTGTAGGCCAGTTCGGCGTCACGGGCGATCTCGCGGACCGGCTCGGCCACGCCCGGGCTGTAGGCCAGCGACAGGTCGCGGGCAGTGACGGTGGGCTTGGTCAGCTCGACGCTGAGTTTCCCGGGGCGGGGTTGCGCGTGATATTCGAGGGCAGCGGTCTTGAGATCAGACATTTTTGGCACTTCCGCTTTATTGCTTGTTGGACAGACGGGCGACCGAGCATACGCGGGAAGAAAGCGCCTGCCAAGATAGCTTCAGGGCTGCGGTGTCAATGCTGCTAACGCACGATTTTCAACCATTCCCCGGGTTTTGGCTGACCAGTTGGATACAAATCGTTTAGCAATCGTATACGAGAAATCGCGTCAGATTCCGGCTCGTTTCCGCCCTTTGCCAGCTGTTCCAGGCTTTGCCCGGCCTTCGCCTGGACCAGTTGCAGGCGCCGCGGCTCGGCCAGCTTCCGTTCGTCGGCGCGCAGCGGGCGGAAACTGCGGATCACCGAGAGGAACTCGGCGTCGCGGCTTTCCAGCGAGGCGCGGCCTTTGACCACACCCACGAACAGGTAGGCGCCCTGGTCCTTGTAGATCACCGCCACGCGCCGCGCGGGCGAACCGGGGATCACCGCGGTGGCGCCCTTCAGGCCGGCCTGGTTCAGTTCCTGCTCGTCGGCCAGGCGGCCGCCGGCGCCCTTGCGCAGGTATTCCAGCGGGCTTAGTTGGCCGTCGCGCGGCACCAGCTTCATGCCGATGTAGGCCTGCTGGTCCTCGGGGTAGCCGATCAGCGCGGTGGGCTGGTTGAGCATGCCCCAGCCCCTGGGATAGCTGAGGGTGAAGCCCAGCTCGCCGTGGTAGAAGCTTTGCCCGCGGCGGATGCCGGACTCGGCGGAATCGCCGAAGGGCATGCCGTCGATGGCCTTCAGGTAGCGGTCGCGGCCGACCTCCTGCTGGCCGCCGGCCAGGGCCTGGGCCGGGCCCAGCACCTCCTGCAGGCGCCGATCGTTGTCCGGATGGGTGTCGAACAGCCCGTGGTAGCCCACCGGCTGCACCGCCTCGCCCTTGGCCTGGGCAACCTGGCGGGCGTAGTCCTCCTGGTTCTTCAGCACCCGCACCACCTGGATCATCGCCTTGGGGTCGTAGCCGGCGCGGGCCAGGTACTTGGCGCCCAGGCCGTCGGCCTGCAGCTCCATGTCGCGGCCGTAGCCGCGCACCACGGCGGTGCCGAGGACGTTGGTGAGGTCTCCGGCGGCGCTGACGCCGGTGCCGATGGCCACCGCCGCGCCGAGCACGTTCCAGGCGCTGGCCTGGCTCTGCTGGCGCACGCTGTGGCGGGCGGTGACGTGGCCGATCTCGTGGCCCAGCACCGCGGCCAGCTCGGCTTCGGAATTGAGGTAGGCCATCAGCCCGCGGTGGATGTAGATGTAGCCGCCGGGCAGGGCGAAGGCGTTGATGTCGGGGCTGTCGACCACGGTGAAGCGGTACTGCAGGGTGGGCCGGTCGCCGACCCGGGCGACGCGCTCGCCCACCTGCTGCACGTAGGCCTGGAGCTTCTCGTCGGCGTAGCGCGGGTACTGCTTGGCCGCTTCCTGGCTGGCCTGGCGGCCGAGGGCCAGCTCGTCCTGCTCGCTCATGGTGACGAAGTCAGTCTCGCCGGTGGCGGGGTTGACCGCACAGCCGCCCAGCACACCGCTCAGCGTGAACAGGCAGGTGAGCAACAGCATCCTTGTCTTGGTCATGGCAGCAGCTCCAGCATGGCCGGGTCGGTGATGGGCAGCATCCAGCGTGCCTGCCCCGGTTTCACGGCGCCGCGCGCGGCGCGGTCGATCACCCAGCCGCGCGCTTCCAGGGTGCGCCCGGGCAGCGCCTCCAGCGTGCGCTTATCGAACGCTTTCAACAGCTTAGGCTCGATCCGCAGGACCAGCGAACCGTCCATCTCCAGCCACAGGCCACCGCGATTGCGCTGCACCTGGGCGACGCGCCCGCGGACGATGGCGAAGCCGCTCTGGCGCAGGCTTTGCGCGTCCTGCACCGGCGGGCGTTTCCACAGGCCGCGGCCGGCCTTGCGCGCTTCGCGCTCGGCGGCCTGCTGGCAGGCGGTCAACTCGGTGTTGGGCGCCACCGCCACCAGGTAGCCCAGCCCCTCGGCCAGCAGTTGCGCCTCGATGTTGCGCCCCTGGCGGTCGTACAGGTGGGCCAGGGTGCGGCCGTAATGATCCTTGCCCTGGCGTCCGAGCTGCAACCCTAATTCGCCGTCGTTGGCCGCCACCAGCGCCTGCAGGCGTTGCCGCGCGGCCTCGGCGAAGGGCTCGGTGCTGCGCCCGCCGTGGGCCAGCTCTGGGGCGTTGACGCCGATCAGGCGCACGTTGCGACCATCGGCCAGCTTCAGGGTGTCGCCATCCACCACCCGCGCCACGCGCACCGTGCCGGCGTCGCTGGGCGCCGGGCAGGACGCCGCCAGGGCCGGGGCGCCCAGGCAAATCGCGAGCACAAAAAAGGCGCCCCGCAGGGGCGCCTTTTTCAGCAGATCGGGAAAGGCCATCGGGGCTTTTCCGGAAATCGCTCTTACTTCTTGCCGCCGAACATGGCGAAGCGCTGGTTGAAGCGATCGATACGGCCGCCGGTGTCCACGACTTTCTGCTTGCCGGTGTAGAACGGGTGGCATTCGGAGCAGACGTCCAGGTGGATGCCTTTGCACAGGGTCGAACGGGTCTTGATCACGTTGCCGCAGCTGCAGGTGGCTTCGATTTCTTCGTACGCGGGATGGATTTCCGGTTTCATGATGTCTTCCTCTGGTTGGTGTGCCGCCACCCAGTCTCTGGCAGAAGCCGAGCCACGGCCTTCGAGGACCGCGGGCGGGATCTTTTACCGGGCACCGCACGCAAATTAAGGGCGTGGATCATACCAGAGACTTTGTCCAGCGCAAGTCGGGGCGCCGACCGACCGTCGCCGCGCCCCGTGCTAAGATCGCCGCCTCACGACGCCCCGGAAAGCCCACAGCGTGCCCCGACCCAGCATCCTGCGCCTCGCCCTGCCCTCGCCGCTGCGCCGCCTGTTCGACTACCTGCCGCCGCGCGGGCTCGACCCCGGCCGCCTGCAGCCCGGCGTGCGCCTGCGCGTGCCCTTCGGCCGCCGCGAGATCGTCGGCGTGCTGGTGGAGCTGTCGGACAGCTCGCAAGTGCCCGAGGACAAGCTGCGCCCGGCGCTGGCCGTGCTCGACCGCGAGCCGCCGATGCCGGCGCACCTGCTGGAGCTGTGCCGCTGGACCGCGCAGTACTACCAGCACAGCCTCGGCGACACCCTGTCCTGGGCGCTGCCCAACCTGCTGCGCCAGGGCGAGCCGGCCGAGGCGCGGGTGCAGCGCTTCTGGCTCGCCGTCCCCGGCGCGCGCCTGGACGACCCGCGCCTGGCCCGCGCGCCGCGCCAGCGCCAGGCCCTGCAGACGCTGCAGCAGCACCCCCACGGCGTGCTCCATGAACTGCTGAGCCAGTTGGGCATCAACAAGGACAGCCTCGACCTGCTGGTGGAAAAGGGCCTGGCCACGCTGGAGAGCCGCCGCCACGTGCCGGCGGAACACCACGGCGGCTGGCTGGCCCAGGCCGAGCTGCCGCTCAACGCCGAGCAGCGCGCCGCCTGCGAAGCGGTGCGCGCCGGCTTCGGCGCCTTCCACAGCTACCTGCTGGCCGGCGTCACCGGCAGCGGCAAGACCGAGGTCTACCTGCAGCTGATCCACCAGGTGCTGGAGGCCGGCAAGCAGGCGCTGGTGCTGATCCCGGAGATCAACCTCGGCCCGCAGACGCTGAGCCGCTTCGAGCGCCGCTTCAATGCGCGCATCGCCCTGCTGCACTCGGCGCTGACCGACCGCGAGCGCCTGGACGCCTGGCTGGCCGCCCGCGATGGCGAGGCCGACATCGTCATCGGCACCCGCTCGGCGCTGTTCACCCCGCTGAAGACCCCCGGGCTGATCATCATCGACGAGGAGCACGACGCTTCCTATAAACAGCAGGAAGGCCTGCGCTACCACGCCCGCGACCTGGCCCTGGTGCGCGCGCGCCTGGAGAAGGTGCCGATCCTGCTCGGCTCGGCCACGCCCTCGCTGGAAAGCCTGCACAACGCCGCCAGCGGCCGCTACGGCCTGCTGCGCCTGACGCAGCGCGCCGGCGGCGCCCAGGCGCCGAAGTTCCAGCGCCTGGACGTGAAGAGCCTGCCGCTGGACGCCGGCCTGTCGATGCCGCTGCAACGGGCCATCGGCGAAACCCTCGGCGCCGGCCAGCAGGTGCTGGTGTACCTGAACCGCCGCGGCTTCGCCCCGACCCTGCTGTGCCACGACTGCGGCTGGATCAGCCAGTGCCCGCGTTGCGATGCGCGCATGACGCTGCACCAGGGCTCCGGCGAGCTGCGCTGCCATCACTGCGACCACCGCGAGCGCCCACCGCGCCAGTGCCCCAAGTGCGGCCAACTGGACCTGCGCCCGGTCGGCGCCGGCACCGAGCGCGCCGAGGAGCGCCTGCGCATCCTCTTCCCCGACTACCCGGTGCTGCGCATCGACCGCGACAGCACCTCGCGCAAGCACGCCATGCGCGACCTGTTCGCCACCATCAACAAGGGCGAGCCGTGCATCCTGGTCGGCACCCAGATGCTCGCCAAGGGCCACCACTTCCCGCGCGTCACCCTGGTGGCCATCCTCGACGCCGACGGCGGGCTGTTCTCCGCCGACTTCCGCGCCAGCGAGCGCATGGCCCAGCAGATCGTCCAGGTCGCCGGCCGCGCCGGGCGCGCCGAGGAGCCCGGCCGGGTGCTGATCCAGACGCACCTGGCCGACCACCCGCTGCTGGTGCAACTGACCGAGCAGGGCTACTTCGCCTTCGCCGACCAGGCCCTGGCCGAGCGCCGCGCCGCCGGCCTGCCGCCGTTCTGCCACCTGGCTCTGCTGCGCGCCGAGGCGCACAAGCCGGGCCAGGCCGAAGGCTTCCTCGAAGAAGCCTGCGCCGAGGCCGAGCGCCTGCAGGCGCAACTGGGCAGCGACGTCGAGCTGCTCGGCCCGGTGCCGGCGCCCATGGAACGCCGCGCCGGCCGCTTCCGCGCCCAGCTGCTGCTGATGAGCAGCGCCCGCGTGCCGCTGCACCGCCTGCTGTCGTGCTGGCTGCCGATCCTCGAAAGCATGCCGGGCGGGCGCCAGGTGCGCTGGTCGCTGGACGTCGATCCGATCGATTTGTTCTAGGAAAGAGCAGCTGGAAGCTGGAAAAAGCAAAAGCAGCGATCTGACTGGGGCAAATCAAGGTCCAGATGGGCTTTTGCTTGTAGCTTTAAGCTTACGGCTTGCTGCTGCGCCCTTCAGGCACCGATAATGCGCGGTTCTGAGCCAGATATGCGGTCGAGCGCCCCGAGTCGCGCGCGAGCACGGAGAAACGCCATGAAAGACACCATCCGCCAGCTGATCCAGCACGCCCTCGCCAGCCTCGTCGAGGACGGTACCCTGCCGGCCGGGCTGAGCCCGGACATCCAGGTCGAGACCACCAAGGACCGCAGCCACGGCGACTACGCCAGCAACATCGCCATGATGCTGGCCAAGCCCGCCGGCCTGAAGCCGCGCGACCTGGCGACCCAACTGGTCGCCGCACTGCCGGCCAACCCGCAGGTGGCCAAGGTGGAGATCGCCGGCCCCGGCTTCCTCAACTTCTTCCAGGACCAGGCCTGGCTGGCCGCCAGCCTCGACGCCGCCCTGGGTGACGACCACCTGGGCGTGCGCAAGGCCGGCCCGGCGCAGCGCGTGGCCATCGACATGTCCTCGCCGAACCTGGCCAAGGAGATGCACGTCGGCCACCTGCGCTCGACCATCATCGGCGACGCCGTGGCCCGGGTGCTGGAGTTCCTCGGCGACACCGTGATCCGCCAGAACCACGTGGGCGACTGGGGCACCCAGTTCGGCATGCTGCTGGCTTACCTGGAAGAGCAGCCGGTGGACGCCCAGGCCGAACTGCATGACCTGGAAGTCTTCTATCGCGCCGCCAAGAAGCGTTTCGACGAGTCCCCCGAGTTCGCCGACCGCGCCCGCGAGCTGGTGGTCAAGCTGCAGGCCGGCGACGCCGAGTGCCTGCGCCTGTGGACGCGCTTCAACGAAATCTCCCTGTCGCACTGCCAGAAGGTCTACGACCAGCTCGGCGTGAAGCTGACCATGGCCGACGTCAAGGGCGAGAGCGCCTACAACGACGACCTCGCCAACGTGGTCGACGAGCTCAAGGCCAAGGGCCTGCTGACCGAGGACGACGGCGCCCTGTGCGTGTTCCTCGACGAATTCAAGAACGCCGAGGGCAACCCGCTGCCGGTGATCGTGCAGAAGGCCGGCGGCGGCTACCTGTACGCCACCACCGACCTGGCGGCGATGCGCTACCGCAACAAGGTGCTGCACTGCGACCGCGTGCTGTACTTCGTCGACCAGCGCCAGGCCCTGCACTTCCAGCAGGTGTTCGAGGTAGCCCGCCGCGCCGGCTTCGTCCCGGCCGGCATGGACCTGGAGCACATGGGCTTCGGCACCATGAACGGCGCCGACGGCAAGCCGTTCAAGACCCGCGACGGCGGCACCGTGAAGCTGATCGACCTGCTCAACGAAGCCGAGGAGCGCGCCTACACCCTGGTCAAGGCCAAGAACCCCGAGCTGGGCGAGGCCGAGCTGCGCCACATCGCCCATGCCGTGGGCATCGGCGCGGTGAAGTACGCCGACCTGTCGAAGCACCGCACCAGCGACTACAGCTTCAACTTCGAGCAGATGCTCAGCTTCGAGGGCAACACCGCGCCCTACCTGCTCTATGCCTACACCCGCGTGGCCAGCATCTTCCGCAAGCTGGGCAAGGGCTATGACGAGGTCGGCGGCAAGATCGTCCTGGAAGCCCCGCAGGAGCAGGCCCTGGCCGCCCAGCTGGCGCAGTTCGGCGACTTGCTCAACAATGTCGCGCTCAAGGGCGTGCCGCATATCCTCTGCGCCTACCTGTACGAACTGGCCGGGCTGTTCTCCAGCTTCTACGAGCACTGCCCGATCCTCGCCGCGCAGACCCCGGAGCAGCAGGAAAGCCGCCTGAAACTGGCCGCACTGACGGGCCGCACCCTCAAGCAGGGCCTGGAGCTGCTGGGCCTGGAAACCCTGGAACGCATGTAACCCTCCATGGCCAAGAAGAAACCCGCTCCCAAGCGCGGCGCCAGCCGCTACCAGGCCCCGGCCAAGAAGACCTCGGTCCCCGGCTGGGTGTGGCTGGTCGCAGGCCTTGCCATCGGCGGCTTCATCATGTTCCTGACGAAGCTGGAACCGGGCCGCAACGACGTGCGCCGGGAGAAGCCCGAGCAGCAGAAGCCGGGCATCGCCCAGGGCGCCAAGCCGGCCACGCCGGCGCAGCCGCCGGCGGCCATCGCGGTGAAGCCCAAGTACGACTTCTACACCCTGCTGCCCGGTTCGGAAGTGGTGGTGCCGCCGGAAGCCGTGCCGGAGAAGCCGCAGACGCCGACGGTGGTCAGCACCCCGGAGGAAGCGGCGAAGATCGACGCCGCCCGCGCCCAGGCCGCGCTCAACGGCCAGGTTCCGCCGCCGCCGGCGGTGGTCAAGCCGGCCACGCCGCCACAGCAACCGGCGACGGTGCAGCAGCCGGCCGCCCAGGCCAAGGCCACGCCGCCGGCCACGGCCCCGGCGAGCAAGCCGATCGCCCCGCCGGCGGTGGCCGCCACCCAGTTCTTCCTGCAGGCCGGTTCGTTCCGCAAGCAGGCCGACGCCGACCGCGTGCGCGCCCAGGTGATCCTCCTCGGCCAGAGCGCGCGGGTGGAATCCGGCGCGGTGCGCGACGAGACCTGGTACCGGGTGATGGTCGGCCCGTTCAGCGACCGCTCGCAGGTTTCCGCGGCGCAGAAACAACTGTCGGCCAACGGCTTCAGCAACCTGCTGTTACAGCAGCGCCAGACCCGCTGAAGCCCCGCGCGGGCCCGCCTTGGGCGGGTTCGCGCGGCGCCCGCAGGACACCGCCTTCAAGGCACGTCCGTCGCCCTGCCTTGAAGGCCGCGTCCTTCATCCCCATATGACTCCGCATTCGGGCACCAATGCCCCGCTGTGTGGAGAACTCCCCCTTGACCACTATCGTTTCTGTCCGCCGCAACGGCAAAGTCGTCATGGGCGGCGACGGCCAGGTTTCCCTTGGCAACACCGTCATGAAAGGCAACGCGAAGAAGGTCCGCCGCCTCTACCACGGCCAGGTGCTGGCCGGTTTCGCCGGCGCCACCGCCGACGCCTTCACCCTCTTCGAACGCTTCGAGCAGCAGCTTGAAAAGCACCAGGGGCACCTGGTCCGCGCCGCCGTCGAGCTGGCCAAGGACTGGCG
Source organism: Pseudomonas citronellolis (assembly GCF_001586155.1). Classification (NCBI taxonomy): domain Bacteria; kingdom Pseudomonadati; phylum Pseudomonadota; class Gammaproteobacteria; order Pseudomonadales; family Pseudomonadaceae; genus Pseudomonas; species Pseudomonas citronellolis. Next base: position 646,057 of record NZ_CP014158.1, on the reverse strand, counting down.
CACCGACCGCTCCCTGAGCCGCCTGGAAGCCATGCTGGCGGTGGCCAACAAGGACGCCTCGCTGATCATCACCGGCAACGGCGACGTGGTCGAACCCGAACACGGCCTGATCGCCATGGGCTCCGGCGGCGGCTTCGCCCAGGCCGCGGCCATGGCCCTGCTGCAAAAGGCCGATGACGCCATGTCCGCCCGCGAGATCGCCGAAACGGCGCTGAACATCGCCGGCTCCATCTGCGTGTTCACCAACCAGAACCTCACCATCGAGGAGCTCGACAGCGCCGTCTGAGGCCCTGTCGCTCCGGAGTAGCCGAACAAATGTCCATGACTCCCCGCGAGATCGTCCACGAACTCAACCGCCACATCATCGGCCAGGACGACGCCAAGCGCGCCGTGGCCATCGCCCTGCGCAACCGCTGGCGGCGCATGCAGCTGCCGGCCGAGCTGCGCGCCGAGGTGACGCCGAAGAACATCCTGATGATCGGCCCCACCGGCGTCGGCAAGACCGAGATCGCCCGGCGCCTGGCCAAGCTGGCCAACGCCCCGTTCATCAAGGTGGAAGCGACCAAGTTCACCGAGGTGGGCTACGTCGGCCGCGACGTCGAGTCGATCATCCGCGATCTGGCCGACGCCGCCATCAAGATGCTCCGCGAGCAGGAAGTGCAGAAGGTCAAGTACCGCGCCGAGGACGCCGCCGAGGAACGCATCCTCGACGCCCTGCTGCCGCCGGCGCGCACCGGCGGCTTCGGCGACGAGCCGGCGCGCGAGGACTCCAACACCCGCCAGCTGTTCCGCAAGCGCCTGCGCGAAGGCCAGCTGGACGACAAGGAGATCGACATCGAAGTGGCCGACGTCCCGGCCGGCGTGGAAATCATGGCGCCGCCCGGCATGGAGGAGATGACCAACCAGTTGCAGAACCTGTTCTCCAACATGGGCAAGGGCAAGCGCAAGACGCGCAAGCTGAAGGTCGCCGAGGCCATGAAGCTGATCCGCGACGAAGAGGCCCAGCGCCTGGTCAACGAAGAGGACCTCAAGGCCCGCGCCCTGGAAGCCGTGGAGCAGAACGGCATCGTCTTCATCGACGAGATCGACAAGATCGCCAAGCGCGGCAACGTAGGTGGCGCCGACGTCTCCCGCGAGGGCGTGCAGCGCGACCTGCTGCCGCTGATCGAGGGCTGCACCGTCAACACCAAGCTGGGCATGGTCAAGACCGACCACATCCTGTTCATCGCCTCGGGCGCCTTCCACCTATCCAAGCCGAGCGACCTGGTGCCGGAGCTGCAGGGCCGCCTGCCGATCCGCGTCGAGCTCAAGGCCCTGAGCCCGGACGACTTCAAGCGCATCCTGCGCGAGCCGCACGCCTCGCTCACCGAGCAGTACACCGCGCTGCTCAAGACCGAGGGCCTGGACATCGCCTTCGCCGACGACGGCATCCAGCGCCTGGCGGAGATCGCCTGGCAGGTCAACGAGAAGACCGAGAACATCGGCGCCCGCCGCCTGCACACGCTGCTGGAACGCCTGCTGGAGGAAGTCTCCTTCGACGCAGCGGACCTGGCCAGCGAGCACAGCGACAAGCCGATCGTGATCGACGCCGCCTACGTCAACGGCCACCTGGGCGAGCTGGCGCAGGACGAGGATCTGTCGCGGTATATTCTCTAACAGCCGCTGGAGGCTATAGGCTGGAAGCTATAGGCAAGAGCGAAAAGCCGATGCCCCTCACCGTCGTAGGATGGTGTTGAGCGCAGCGATACCCATCACCGCAACCGCATGGGTTTCGCAAGCTCAACCCATCCTACGAAGAGCAGCCGGAGCACCCTCGTAGGATGGTGTTGAGCGAAGCGATACCCATCACCGCAACCGCATGGGTTTCGCAAGCTCAACCCATCCTACGAAGAGCAGCCGGAGCACCCTCGTAGGATGGCGTTGAGCGCAGCGATACCCATCGCCGCAACCGCATGGGTTTCGCAAGCTCAACCCATCCTACGAAGAGCAGCCGGAACACCCTCGTAGGATGGCGTTGAGCGAAGCGATACCCATCGCCGCAACCGCATGGGTTTCGCAAGCTCAACCCATCCTACGAAGAGCAGCCTTTAGTCGGAGTTTCCCATGCACATCCCCACCGCCATCCAGCTGCACAAGGCCTCGCGCACCCTCACGCTGAAGTACGGCGAGCAGTCCTACGACCTCTCCGCCGAGTTCCTGCGCGTGCACTCGCCCTCGGCCGAGGTGCAGGGCCATGGCAACCCGGTGCTGCAGGTCGGCAAGCTGAACGTCGCCCTCATCGGCCTGGAGCCGGCCGGGCAGTACGCGCTCAAGCTGACCTTCGACGACGGCCACGACAGCGGCCTGTACAGCTGGGACTACCTCTACCAGCTGTGCACCCGCAAGGACCAGCTGTGGGCCGAATACCTCGCCGAGCTGGCCGCCGCCGGCAAGTCCCGCGACCCCGACGAGTCGGTGGTCCGGCTGATGCTCTGAACCCACCTTTGCGCCGGTTTACCCGGCGCCGGCGCCTCGCCATCCTCCTGCCCCCGATCAGGGCACGTCATTTGCAACATTCGCCCTGCACACTGGAAACCGCGTGTTCCCCGTGTTCGAGCCGCGGACGAGCGAGCGCTCTAGGGCGCGTTTTCTAATCTTTCGCGACATACTCGGGCGCAGGGAACCACGCTGCACCAGCTTGCGCGGCGGGGGAATCTCGGGTAACCAAGTCAGTGCAACGCCGTTGCAGACGCGGGCCCAGGACCCCAGCGATGCCGCCAAGTGTTGACCTGCGTGGAGCCTGCTCCACGTTCCGCTAACCCGAGCAGTACTTGGCCCGTCACCTAGGTGCAGCCCCGCCAGTATTCGTCTCAGGACAATGGAGCGTCGCCGATGACCGAAAAGAAGAACAACGATCTGCCCCAGCAAGCCGCGGAAAACACCCTGAACCTCAACCCGGTGATAGGCATTCGCGGCAAGGATTTGTTGTCCACTGCCCGCATGGTGCTGCTGCAGGCCCTGCGGCAGCCCTTCCACAGCGTCAAGCACGTCGGCCATTTCGGCCTGGAGCTGAAGAATGTCCTGCTCGGTACCTCGCAGCTGCGCCCGGCCGACGACGACCGCCGCTTCAACGACCCGGCCTGGAGCCAGAACCCGCTGTACCGCCGCTACCTGCAGACCTACCTGGCCTGGCGCAAGGAGCTGCAGCAGTGGATCGGCAACAGCGACCTGTCGCCCCAGGACATCAACCGCGGCCAGTTCGTCATCAACCTCATGACCGAAGCCATGGCGCCGACCAACACCCTGAGCAACCCGGCCGCGGTCAAACGCTTCTTCGAGACCGGCGGCAAGAGCCTGCTCGACGGCCTCAGCCACCTGGCCAAGGACCTGGTGAACAACGGCGGCATGCCCAGCCAGGTCAACATGGACGCCTTCGAGGTCGGCAAGAACCTGGCCCTGACCGAGGGCGCGGTGGTGTTCCGCAACGACGTGCTGGAGCTGATCCAGTACCGGCCGATCACCGAGAGCGTGCACGAGCGCCCGCTGCTGGTGGTGCCGCCGCAGATCAACAAGTTCTACGTCTTCGACCTGTCGCCGGAGAAGAGCCTGGCGCGCTTCTGCCTGCGCAACCAGGTGCAGACCTTCATCGTCAGTTGGCGCAACCCGACCAAGGCCCAGCGCGAATGGGGCCTGACCACCTACATCGAGGCTCTCAAGGAAGCCATCGACGTGGTCCTGGCCATCACCGGCAGCAAGGACCTGAACATGCTCGGCGCCTGTTCCGGCGGCATCACCACCGTCACCCTGCTCGGCCACTACGCGGCCCTGGGCGAGGAGAAGGTGCACGCCTTCACCCAGATGGTCAGCGTGCTGGACTTCGAGCTGGACACCACCGTCGCCCTGTTCGCCGACGAGAAGACCCTGGAAGCCGCCAAGCGCCGTTCCTACCAGTCCGGCGTGCTGGAGGGCAAGGACATGGCCAAGGTGTTCGCCTGGATGCGCCCCAACGACCTGATCTGGAACTACTGGGTCAACAACTACCTGCTGGGCAACGAGCCGCCGGCCTTCGACATCCTGTTCTGGAACAACGACACCACGCGCCTGCCGGCCGCGCTGCACGGCGAGCTGGTGGAGATGTTCAAGAGCAACCCGCTGACCCGCCCCGGCGCCCTGGAAGTGGGCGGCACGCCCATCGACCTCAAGCAGGTCACCTGCGACTTCTACTGCGTGGCCGGCCTCAGCGACCACATCACCCCCTGGGAAGCCTGCTACCGCTCGGCGCGCCTGCTCGGCGGCAAGTGCGAGTTCATCCTTTCCAACAGCGGGCACATCCAGAGCATCCTCAACCCGCCGGGCAACCCCAAGGCCCGCTTCATGACCGGCCCGGACCTGACCGTCGATCCGAAGACCTGGCAGGAAAACTCGAGCAAGCACGCCGACTCCTGGTGGCTGCACTGGCAACAGTGGCTGGCCGAGCGCGCGGGCAAGCTGAAAAAGGCGCCGACCGCCCTGGGCAACAAGGCCCACCCGGCTGGCGAAGCATCCCCCGGCACCTACGTACACGAACGATGAAGACAGAAAACCTACCCGACGCCACCGCGCAGCAGGACGCGCCGGCCCAGCCCGAGCCGGCGCCGCAGGCCACGCGCCAGCGCAAGGCGCGCTCCGCCGCCAAGGCGGCCGAGCCGCAGCAGCCGGCCGAGACGCGGGCGCGCGTGCTCGCGCCGCAGCCCTTCGTGTTCCGCACCATCGACCTGGACGGGCAGACCATCCGCACCGCCGTGCGCCCGGGCAAGGGGCACATGACGCCGCTGCTGATCTTCAACGGCATCGGCGCCAACCTGGAGCTGGTGTTCCCCTTCGTCGCCGCGCTGGACCCGGACCTGGAGGTGATCGCCTTCGACGTGCCCGGCGTCGGCGGCTCGTCCACGCCGAGCACGCCCTACCGCTTCCCCGGCCTGGCCAAGCTGGCCGCGCGCATGCTCGATTACCTGGACTACGGGCAGGTCACCGCCATCGGCGTGTCCTGGGGCGGCGCCCTGGCCCAGCAGTTCGCCCATGACTATCCCGAGCGCTGCAAGAAGCTGATCCTGGCGGCCACCGCCGCCGGGGCAGTGATGGTCCCGGGCAAGCCCAAGGTGCTCTGGCGCATGGCCAGCCCGCGGCGCTACATCCAGCCGTCCTATGGCGCGCACATCGCCCCGGACATCTACGGCGGGGCCTTCCGCCGCGATCCCCGGCTGGCCATGGCCTTCGCCGCCAAGGTGCGCTCCTCGGGCAAGCTGGGCTACTACTGGCAGCTGTTCGCCGGCCTGGGCTGGACCAGCATCCACTGGCTGCACCGCATCCAGCAGCCGACCCTGGTGCTGGCCGGCGACGACGACCCGATCATCCCGCTGGTGAACATGCGCCTGCTGGCCTGGCGCATCCCCAACGCGGAGCTGCACGTGATCGACGATGGCCACCTGTTCCTGGTGACCCGCGCCGAGACGGTGGCGCCGATCATCATGAAGTTCCTCGCCGAGGAACGGCAGCGCGCGGTCATGCACCCGCGCCCGTTCGCCCCCAAGGCCGGCTGACCCCCGGCCTCGATCATCGCCTCGTAACAGTGCACGTTCATCGTCGGTGACCGGCAGGCGCGCCGATTCGTGCCTATGCTTCAGCCCCTGCGTGCGTCAGGAATGCACCTGCGCCGATTCTGGTACGGGCCTTGCTGCGCCCGACTGACGACGGTTCTTTTCCCAGGGAGAGCTGCACATGCGAGAGAACTCCAGCACCGGCAGGCTGCCGGCCCCCGCCGACTTCATGAACGCCCAGAGCGCCATGGTCGGCCTGCGCGGCAAGGACATGCTGTCCACCCTGCGCCAGCTCGCCGTCCAGGGCGTGCGCCGGCCGCTGCACAGCGCCCGCCACCTGGCGGCCTTCGGCAAGCAGATGGGCCACGTGCTGCTGGGCGATTCGCCGCTGCAACCCAACCCCCAGGACAGCCGCTTCCAGGACCCGTCCTGGCGCCTCAACCCCTTCTACCGGCGCACCCTGCAAGCCTACCTGGCCTGGCAGCAGCAACTGCTTGCGTGGATCGACGAGAGCGACCTGGACGGCGACGACCGCGCCCGCGCGCGCTTCCTGCTGTCGCTGTTCGCCGACGCCATGGCGCCGACCAACAGCCTGATCAACCCGCTGGCGGTGAAGGAGCTGTTCAACACCGGCGGGCAGAGCCTGCTCAAGGGCGGCCGCCACCTGCTCGACGACCTGCTGCACAACGGCGGCATGCCCAGCCAGGTCAACAAGCACGCCTTCGAGGTCGGCCGCAACCTGGCCACCACCCCGGGCGCGGTGGTGTTCCGCAGCGAGATGCTCGAACTCATCCAGTACAAGCCCCTGGGCGAGCACCTGCACGCCAAGCCGCTGCTGATCGTCCCGCCGCAGATCAACAAGTACTACATCTTCGACCTGAGCCCGGAAAAGAGCTTCGTCCAGTACGCCCTGAAGAACAACCTGCAGCTGTTCATGGTCAGCTGGCGCAACCCCGATGCGCGCCACCGCGAGTGGGGCCTGTCGACCTACGTGAAGGCCCTGGACGAGGCCATCGAGGTGGTCCGCTCGATCAGCGGCAGCCGCAGCGTCAACCTGATGGGCGCCTGCTCCGGCGGCCTGACCATCGCCGCGCTGCAGGGCCACCTGCAGGCGCGCCGGCAACTGCGCAAGATCGCCAGCGCCACCTACCTGGTGAGCCTGCTGGACAGCCAGGTGGAAACCCCGGCGGCGCTGTTCGCCGACGAGCAGACGCTGGAAAGCACCAAGCGCCGCTCCTACCAGCACGGCGTGCTGGAGGGCAAGGACATGGCCAAGGTGTTCGCCTGGATGCGCCCCAACGACCTGGTGTGGAACTACTGGGTCAACAACTACCTGCTGGGCAAGCTGCCGCCGGCCTTCGACATCCTCTACTGGAACAACGACAACACCCGCCTGCCGGCGGCGCTGCACGGCGACTTCCTCGACTTCTTCAAACACAACCCGCTGGCTCGGCCCGGCGCCATGGAAATCTGCGGCACGCCCATCGACCTGAAGAAGGTGGCGGTGGACAACTTCCACGTCGCCGGCATCACCGACCACATCACCCCCTGGGACGCGGTCTACCGCTCGGCCCTGCTGCTGGGCGGCGACAGCCGCTTCGTGCTGTCCAACAGCGGGCACATCCAGAGCATCCTCAACCCGCCGGGCAACCCCAAGGCCTGCTACTTCGAGAACGGCAAGCTCGCCTCCGACCCGCGCGCCTGGTACTACGACACCCAGCGCCAGGAAGGCAGCTGGTGGCCGGTGTGGCTGGCGTGGATCCAGGAGCGCTCGGGCGAACGCCGGCCGGTGAGCTTCGAACTGGGCAACGCCGAGCACCCGCCGATGGAAGCGGCGCCGGGGACTTACGTGCACGAGCGGTGAGTCTCGATGGAGCTGTACCGGACAGGTCTGACGTAGGGCGCATAACGCCTACGGCGTTATCCGCCGTTTGGCCTTGGTTTCCGGCGGCTCCGGGGTTGACCTGGGCGTTGGCTGTGGCCCCGGCGCATCGGCGGATAACCGCGAACGGTTATGCGCCCTACGACTTCAGGGCAGCACGGTCGCAGAAAACCCACCCCCTCACGCTTTCGAGGGACTGGCCGGCGCGCCCCGCCCCGGCTATCGTCGAGCCTCCCGAAGCCGGAACCAGCACACGGATGAAAACCCGCGACCGCATCCTCGAATGCGCCCTGCTGTTGTTCAACGAGCAGGGCGAACCCAACGTCTCCACCCTGGAGATCGCCACCGAGCTGGGTATCAGCCCCGGCAACCTGTACTACCACTTCCACGGCAAGGAACCGCTGGTGCTGGGCCTGTTCGCCCGTTTCGAGGAGGAGTTGCAGCCGCTGCTCGACCCGCCCGCCGACGCGCGCCTGGGCGCCGAGGACTACTGGCTGTTCCTGCACCTGATCGTCGAGCGCCTGGCGCACTACCGCTTCCTCTTCCAGGACCTCTCCAACCTGGCCGGGCGCCTGCCCAAGCTGGCCCGCGGCATGCGCAGCTGGCTCAATGCGCTCAAGCGCACCCTGGCCGCCCTGCTCGCCCGGCTCAAGGCCGACGGCGAGCTGACCAGCGACACCGATGCCCTCGGCCAACTGGTGGAGCAGATCACCCTGACCCTGCTGTTCTCCCTGGATTACCAGCGCATCCTCGGCCGCGAAGGCGAGATACGCCTGGTGGTCTACCAGGTGATGATGCTGGTGGCGCCGCACCTGCGCGGCGACTCGCGGCTGGCCGCCGAGCGCCTGGCGCAGCGCTACCTGAACGCCTGAAATGAAGACGCCCGGCACGAGGCCGGGCGTCGGGTACCACGGGTAACGCGTCAGGCCTGGGTCGGCGGCGTGGCCGGAGCCGCTACCGGAGCGACCGGAGCTGCCGCAGCCGGCGCCGGGGTGGCCGCCGGAGCCGGAGCCGCGGCCGGCGTGGCCGCTGCAGCAGGCTTGGCCGCCTTGGGCGCCGCAGGCTTCTTCACCGCCGGCTTCTTCGCTGCGGCAGGCTTGGCAGCGGCAGGCTTGGCTGCCGGTTTCGCAGCAGCCGGTTTCGCCGCAGGCTTGGCGGCAGCCGGTTTGGCGGCCGGCTTCGCAGCCGGTTTCGCCGCGGCCTTCGCAGCAGCAGGCTTGGCGGCCGGCTTGGCTGCAGGCTTCGCCGCGGCCTTGGCCGCAGCCGGTTTCGCAGCAGCCTTGGCAGCGGGCTTGGCCGCCGCGGTCTTGGCGGCCGGCTTGGCCGCGGGCTTCGCTGCAGCCTTGGCCGCAGGTTTGGCAGCGGCCTTGGCGGCGGGCTTGGCCACCGACTTGACGCTGACGCCGGTGAGTTTCTCGATCTGCCTGGTCAGGGTCTCGACCTTCGCATGCAGGTCCTTCACCTCGTTGCGGCTCGGCACGCCCAGGCGCGAGATGGCGCTGTTCAGGCGCTTGTCGAACGCCTCTTCCAGCTCACCCCACTTGCCCAGGGCGCGGTCCTTCACTTCGTCGACCTTGGAACGCGCCGAACGGGCGGTGGACTTCACCGCGCCGACGGATTTATCGACTTCGGTCCGGGCCTGCTTCTCGGCCTTTTCGCCATCCTTGACCAGGGTCTCGAACAGCTTGCTGCCGTCCTTGCTGACCTTCGAGTAGGCCCCCAGACCAGCCAACCAGATTTGCCGCGAGTATTTCTCGATCTCGCCGACCCAACTGGACTCTTTTTTATCGGTAGTTTTCTTGCCAGCCATCCCGCTCTCCTCAATGAGTTTTCGCGACACGCTCGAGCACCGCGCTCAGCTCGTCAAGCTTAGCAGAGAGCGCCTCGACATCCTGCCGCGACGGAATGCCCATGCGGTTCAGCGCGGAGGCCACGCGGCTGTCGAAAGCCTTCTCGACCTTGTCCAGCTGCGCCTCGAACTTGTCCTTCACCAGCCAGACGCTGCTCTTGACGCTGTCGTTGGCCGACTCGACCTGCTCGGTCACCAGCTGGCGGCCCTTGGTTTCCAGGCCTTCGCCTTCCTTCACCAGCGACTTGAAGTACTCGGTGCCCTCGGCGCCGACGCGCGCATAGGCGCCCAGGCCGGCCAGCCAGATCTGGCGGGCGTAGTGCTTGACGTCGGTGATCAGGGACGACTCGCTGACGGCTTTCTCGACTTTCTTCTTGCTGGCGACCTTGGCCATGGTGGTTTCCTCACACTGTTCTCGGGGGTCCGTAGAGGCCCGCAGCGTTGCGAGCTTGAGTGCAAGGTATCGGGGAAAATTAGAAAACACATACCAGCCGGTGCGGAGCGCCGGACAAGGTGCTCGGCCTCAGGCCAGCGCCTTGTCCAGCGCGCGCTCGATCTCGCCCTTGAGCATCCCGCCCATGGCCGACAGCAGCAGGCCCAGCTTGACCTCCACCGCCACGCGGTCCTCGCCCACCTCGATGCGCCCGTCCACGCCACTGCGCTTGAAGGTCAGCACGTCGCCCTGCCACTCGTAGCTCACGCCGTGCTCGCGGGCGAGCTTCTCGGCCAGCTTCTGGGCCTTCTCGCGGGCGGCTTCGCGGCCGAGGCAATGGGGACGTTCGACGTGGATGCGGGACATGGGCGACTCCGGAATGACAGACCGGTGGATGATACGCCGCACGACGTTTCGCCGCACCCCGCGCCACGGGGCGGCGTTTTTCCCACATCCTGTTAGAATGCCCGCCACTGACTTCCAGGGTAGAAACGCCATGAGCGAGCCGCGCAAACCCGCCGGGGACCAGGGCCCCGCCGACCCCACCACGCACTTCGGCTACAAGACCGTGCGCGAGAGCGAGAAGGCCGAGAAGGTCGCCGAGGTGTTCCACTCGGTCGCCGCCAAGTACGACCTGATGAACGACCTGATGTCCGGTGGCATCCACCGCCTGTGGAAGCGCTTCACCATCGAGCTGTCCGGCGTGCGCGCCGGCAACCGCGTGCTCGACATCGCCGGCGGCACGGGCGACCTGACCCGCCAGTTCTCGCGCCTGGTCGGCCCCACCGGCGAGGTGGTACTGGCGGACATCAACGCCTCCATGCTCAAGGTCGGCCGCGACAAGCTGCTGGACAGCGGCGTGGCCGGCAACGTCCAGTTCGTCCAGGCCGATGCCGAGAAGCTGCCCTTCCCGGACAACCACTTCGACTGCGTGAGCATCGCCTTCGGCCTGCGCAACGTCACCCACAAGGACGCCGCCATCCGCTCCATGCTGCGGGTGCTCAAGCCGGGCGGGCGCCTGCTGGTGCTGGAATTCTCCAAGCCCACCAGCAGCCTGCTGTCCAAGGCCTACGACGCCTATTCCTTCACCCTGCTGCCGCTGATGGGCAAGCTGGTCACCAACGACGCCGACAGCTACCGCTACCTGGCCGAGTCGATCCGCATGCACCCGGACCAGGAAACCCTGAAGTCGATGATGGTCGAGGCCGGTTTCGACCGCGTCACCTACCACAACATGACCGGCGGCGTGGTCGCCCTGCACCGCGGCATCAAGCCCTGAGATGGCGCTCCTGACCCAGGCGCTGCTGGCCAGCGCCGAAGCCGGCGTGAACCGCGTGCTGCGCCTGGACGGCGTGGCCCTGCAGCGTCTCGCCCGGCTCGCCGGGCGGGTCCTGGAAGTGGATTGCCAGGCGCCGCCGCTGCGCCTGTTCATCCTCCCCGACGCCGACGGCCTGCACCTGGCCGCGCACCACGAGGCCGCAGTCGACTGCACCCTGCGCGCCCCGGCCGGGCGCCTGCTGCAGCTGGCCCTGGCGGCCGACAAGACCAGCGTGCTGCACAGCCCGGAAGTGGAGATGGGCGGCGATAGCGCCCTGCTCCTGGAGCTGGCCGACATCCTCCAGAGCCTGGGGCTGGACTGGGAATACGAAGTGCAGCGCTGGCTCGGCCCGCTGCCCGCGCACCTGCTCGGCAGCCGCCTGCGCGGCGGCGCGCGCTGGGCCGGCGACAGCCTGGAAAGCCTGCGCCTGAGCCTGGCCGACTACCTCGCCGAGGAAAGCCGCACCCTGGTCGGGCGCAACGAGGCCGAAGCGCGCTTCGCCGAACTCGACCAGTTGAAGATCGCCCTCGATCGCCTCGACGCGCGCCTGGCGCGCCTGTCCAAGAAGCTGAAACCCGACGCATGAAGCTGCTCGCCTTCCGCCGCCTGCTGCGCATCCAGAGCGTGGTGATCCGCTACCGCCTCGACGACCTCATCCTCGAACTGCCGATGCTGCCCTGGTACCTGCGCCTGCTCGGCGGCCTGCTGCCCTGGCGCTGGCTGCCGCGGCGCAAGCTGGAACTGAGCCGCGGCGAGCGCATCCGCCTGGCCCTGGAAGGCCTGGGGCCGATCTTCATCAAGTTCGGGCAGATCCTCTCCACCCGCCGCGACCTCTTGCCCGACGACATCGCCAATGAGCTGGCGCGCCTGCAGGACAAGGTCCCGCCGTTCCCGCCGGAAGCCTCGGTGGCGCTGATCGAGGAGCAGCTGGGGGCGAAGGTCGAGCAGGTCTTTGCCCGCTTCGAGCGAGAGCCGCTGGCCTCGGCCTCGGTAGCTCAGGTCCACGCTGCGCAGCTGAAAAGCGGCGAGGAAGTGGTGGTCAAGGTGATCCGCCCGGGCCTGAAGCCCGTGATCCGCGCCGACATGTCCTGGCTGTTCATCCTCGCCCGCCTGGCCGAGCGCGTCTCCGCCGACGCCCGCCGCCTGCACCCGGTGGAGGTGGTCAGCGACTATGAGAAGACCATCTACGACGAACTCGACCTGCTGCGCGAGGCGGCCAATTCCAGCCAGCTGCGGCGCAACTTCGACGGCTCGCCGCTGCTCTACGTGCCCCAGGTGTACTGGGACTGGTGCCGGCCCAAGGTGCTGGTGATGGAGCGCATCTACGGCATCCCGGTCACCGACCTGGACACCCTGCGCGACCAGCGCACCGACTTCAAGGCCCTGGCCGAGCGCGGCGTGGAAATCTTCTTCACCCAGGTGTTCCGCGACAGCTTCTTCCACGCCGACATGCACCCGGGCAACATCTTCGTCAGTACCCGCACGCCCTGGAGCCCGCAGTACATCGCGGTGGACTGCGGCATCGTCGGCAGCCTCACCGACGAGGACCAGGACTACCTGGCGCGCAACCTGATCGCCTTCTTCAAGCGCGACTACCGCAAGGTCGCCCAGTTGCACATCGACTCCGGCTGGGTGCCGGCGGAAACCCGCGTCAACGACTTCGAGGCAGCGATCCGCACGGTGTGCGAGCCGATCTTCGAGAAGCCGCTCAAGGACATTTCCTTCGGCCAGGTGCTGCTGCGCCTGTTCCAGACCGCGCGGCGCTTCAACATGGAAGTGCAGCCGCAGCTGGTGCTGCTGCAGAAGACCCTGCTGAACATCGAAGGCCTGGGCCGCCAGCTCTACCCCGAGCTGGACCTGTGGAGCACCGCCCAGCCCTACCTGGAACGCTGGATGCGCGAGCGCATGAGCCCCGCCCAGCTGCTGCGCAACGCCCAGCAGCACGTCGAGCAGCTGCCGCACCTGGCGCAGATGACCCGCGACACCCTGGAGCGCCTGGCGCAGCCCCGGGAGCCGCAAGCGACCGGCGCCCAGCCCCTGGCCGGGGCCTGGGTGCCGCGACTGATCGGCGCAGTGCTGGTGGCCGGCGCCACCCAGATCGGCCTGGCCACCCACAGTATCGAGGCCTGGCCGGCCTGGGCCATGCTGGCCGGTGGTCTGTATCTGATTCTGCGCCGATAGCCAGTCGTCGCCACTGCTGGCACACTTGGTCGTTGATGAAACTGCCGCGGGGCGTGAGAACGCCCGCTGTACGGAAGCGAAGATGAAAGACTGGCTGGACGAAATTCACTGGAACGCCGACGGCCTGGTGCCGGCGATCGCCCAGGACCACAAAACGGGCCGCGTGCTGATGATGGCCTGGATGAACCGCGAGTCCCTGGCCCTGACCGCCGCCGAGGGCCGCGCCATCTACTGGTCGCGCTCGCGCGGCAAGCTCTGGCGCAAGGGCGAGGAGTCCGGCCACGTGCAGAAGCTGCACGAACTGCGCCTGGACTGCGACGCCGACGTCGTCATCCTGATGGTCGAGCAGGTCGGCGGCATCGCCTGCCACACCGGCCGCGAAAGCTGCTTCTACCGGGTCTACCAGGACGGCGGCTGGAAGGTCGTCGACGCGGTGCTCAAGGACCCGCACGCCATCTACGACAAGCCGGGGCACAGCCATGAGTGACAACACCCTCGCGCGCCTGGCCGAGGTGCTGGAGGGGCGCAAGAACGCCGCCCCCGAAAGCTCCTACGTGGCCAGCCTGTACCACAAGGGACTGAACAAGATCCTGGAAAAGGTCGGGGAGGAATCGGTGGAAACCATCCTTGCCGCCAAGGACGCCGCGCAGAGCGGCGACTGCACGGACCTGATCTACGAAACCGCCGACCTCTGGTTCCATTCCCTGGTCATGCTCGCCGCCCTCGGCCAGCATCCCCAGGCGGTGCTGGACGAGCTGGAGCGCCGTTTCGGCCTCTCCGGCCACGACGAGAAAGCTGCGCGCCAGCCGTCGGCCTGAACCCGATTACTTCGAGGAGAACAAGATGGGCATCTTTGACTGGAAACACTGGGTCGTCATCCTGATCGTGGTGGTGCTGGTGTTCGGCACCAAGCGCCTGAAGACCCTGGGCTCGGACGTCGGCGAGGCGGTCAAGGGCTTCCGCAAGGCGATGAACACCGAAGAGGACGAGAAGCCCCAGCAGCAGCCGCCGGCCAACCCGCCGCTGAACCAGCCGCACACCATCGACGCCCAGGCGCAGAAGGTCGAAGAGCCGCAGCGCAAGGACTGATGGGAAGAACGCCATGTTCGGAATCAGCTTCAGCGAACTGCTGCTGGTGGGCCTGGTCGCCCTGCTGGTGCTCGGCCCCGAGCGCCTGCCCGGCGCCGCGCGCACCGCGGGCCTGTGGATCGGCCGGCTGAAACGCAGCTTCAACGCCATCAAGCAGGAAGTGGAGCGCGAGCTGGGCGCCGACGAAATCCGCCGGCAACTGCACAACGAGCACATCCTGCAGATGGAGCGTGAAGCGCAGAAGCTGATGGCGCCGCTCACCGGCCAGCAGCCGCCGGCCGATAGCGCCGCGCAGGCCGAGCCCACGGCGCCGCCGACCATCGCCCCGAACAGCCGCCTGGCCAACATGCCCGGCGTCGGTATCCCGGCCGCCCCCGAGGCGCCCGCCGCGCCAGCAGCGCCCGAGGCCCCGGCCGCGCCGGCCGCCGCCCCTCCGTCCGAGACGCCGCGTACCCCATGAGCGACGAAAAACCCGAACAGCCCGAAAACGACCAGGAAATGCCCCTGGTCTCGCACCTGACCGAGCTGCGCACGCGCCTGCTGCGCTGCGTGGTGGCGATCTTCGTGATCTTCATCGGCCTGCTGTACTTCTCGCAGAAGATCTACGCCCTGGCCTCCGCGCCGCTGCGCCGCTTCCTCCCGGAAGGCGCGACCATGATCGCCATCGACCCGGCCTCGGCCTTCCTCGCGCCGCTGAAGCTGACCATGATCGTCGCCGTGCTGCTGGCCATGCCGGTGATCCTGGCGCAGATCTGGGGCTTCATCGCCCCCGGCCTGTACAAGCACGAGAAGCGCGTGGCCCTGCCGCTGCTGGCTTCCAGCGTGGTGCTGTTCTACACCGGCATGGCCTTCGCCTACTTCCTGGTGTTCCCGTTGATGTTCCACTTCTTCCTCGGCCAGGCCCCGGAAGGGGTGACGCCGATGACCGACATCAACAGCTACCTGGACTTCCTCACCCTGCTGTTCGCCTTCGGCGTGGCCTTCGAAATCCCCGTGGCCACGGTGCTGCTGGTGTGGATCGGGGTGGTCGACGTGGCCTACCTGAAGAAGATCCGCCCCTACGTCATCATCGGCTGCTTCGTGGTCGGCATGGTCCTCACCCCGCCGGACCCGATGTCGCAGACGCTGCTGGCCGTGCCCATGTGGATGCTGTTCGAGGCCGGGGTGCTGTTCAGCCGGCTGATCCGCAAGCGCAACCGCGACGAGGACGAGCAGCCCGAAGAGAAAGGCGACCAGCCGCCAGCGACGCGCCCGTGAACCTGCTGCTGCTCGACGACGCCGACTTCGTCGCGGCGGACCGCGTATTGCTGCGCGACCGCCGCCTCACCCACCTGCACGAAGTGCACCGCGCCGAAAGCGGCGACAGCCTGCGCGTCGGCCGCCTGGGCGGGCTGATGGGCGAAGGCCGCCTGCTGAGCCTTTCCCGCGACGAGGCGCAGCTGCAGGTGAGCTTCACCCAGGCGCCGCCGGCCAAGCTGCCGCTGACCCTGCTGCTGGCCCTGCCGCGGCCGAAGATGCTCCGCCGCGTGCTGCAGACCGTGGCCGCCATGGGCGTGCCGCGCCTGGTGCTGCTGAACAGCTACCGGGTGGAGAAGAGCTTCTGGCAGACGCCCTTCCTGGAGCCCGCGGCCATCCGCGAACAGCTGGTCCTGGGCCTGGAGCAGGCCCGCGACACCGTGCTGCCGGAAGTGACCATCGAAAAGCGCTTCAAGCCCTTCGTCGAAGACCGCCTGCCGGCCCTGGCCGCCGGCAGCCTGGGGCTGATCGGCCATCCCGGGCCCTGGCCGGACTGCCCGCGGGCGGTCAAGCAGGCCGTGACCCTGGCCATTGGCCCCGAGGGCGGCTGGATTCCCTACGAGGTCGAGAAACTGCGCGAGGCCGGGCTGGCCCCGGTGCAACTGGGCGAGCGCATCCTGCGCGTGGAAACCGCGGTCACCGCCCTGCTGGCCCGGCTGTTCTGAGGCCAAGCGCCGCGGCAGGCCCGCCGGAGAGCGTCCGTCAGAAAATCACTAAAGAAATTTCAGATTCGTGTCGCCTCGCCGATATGACAGGCATTGGTCAATCGGCGGCCGCACCCGCGGCAGCCGCAGCCCCATCGTCCCCTGGAGCGCCGCGTTCATGTCCCGCTGGTTCAGCAATCTCACGGTCAACTGGAAACTCGCCATCGGCTTCGGCCTGGTGCTGCTGCTCACCCTGCTCATCGCGCTGACCGGCGCGCTCAACCTGAACAGCCTGATATCCCGGGGCGACAAGATCGGCGAAATCTCCAGGCTGCTCGCCATGACCAAGGACCTGCGCACCACCCGCCTGAAATACCAGTCCAGCCGCACCGCGGAAGACGCCAAGCTGGTGGAACAGAGCATCAACGAGCTGGACCGGCAGCAACAGCGCGTCGGCCAGTTGCTCGTCGTGCCCTCGGACCTGGAGAAGGTCGAGCAGCAACGCCAGCTCACCAGCCAGTACCGCACCCTGTTCAAGGGCCTGCGGAAGTCCTTCGACAGCCGCGACAGCGCGCGCAAGACGCTGATCCGCAAGGCCTCGGTGGTCACCCAGGGGCTGGAGCTGGTGGAGCAGCACCTGGTGGAGAGCGGCAGCGTCGACTCCCTCAAGGCCATCGCCGACGTCTCCGAGCTGGGCCGCCAGTTGATGGACGCCCGCTTCCAGGTGCTCAGCTACACCGCCAACGAAGACCCCAGCCTCGAACAGGGCGCGATCAGCGCCCTGGAGCAGGTCACCGCCACCGTGGAACAACGCGCCCAGGCCGCCGTGCCGGAGCAGCAGGCCAACTACCAGGCCGTGGTGAACGCCCTGCGCGACTACCGCAAGGCGCTGGACCGCTACCGCAACGAAGTCAACAACAGCCAGCAGGCGCGCGACCAGATGCGCGACAGCGGCCTGCTGATCGAGAAACTCAGCGTTGAACTGAGCGACGGCCAGACCGCCAAGCGCAATGAAGACGCCAGCCACGCCAAGCAGTTGCTGGCCCTGGCCTCGCTGCTGGTCCTGGTGCTGGGCGTGCTGGCGGCCTGGCTGATCACCCGGCAGATCGTCCTGCCGCTGCGCCAGTCGCTGGCCGCCGCCGCGCGCATCGCCGACGGCGACCTCAGCCAGGAACTGCGCGTCGAGCGCCGCGACGAGCTGGGCCAGCTGCAGGCCAGCATGCAGCGCATGAACCAGTCGCTGCGCGAGCTGATCGGCCGCATCCACGACGGCGTCACCCAGATCGCCAGCGCCGCCGAGGAACTCTCGGCGGTCACCGAGCAGACCAGCGCCGGGGTGAACAACCAGAAGAGCGAGACCGACCAGGTGGCCACGGCCATGACCGAGATGGCCACCACCGTGCTGGAAGTGGCGCGCAACGCCGAGGAAGCTTCGGAAGCCGCCAGCGCCGCGGACCGCGAGGCCGGCGCCGGCGCCCAGGCGGTCAGCGAGGCGGTCGGGCAGATGGACCGCCTGGCCGGCGAGGTGGGCCGTTCCAACGAAGCGGTGCAGCAGCTCAAGCGCGAGAGCGAGAAGATCGGCAGCGTGCTCGACGTGATCAAGGCGGTGGCCGAGCAGACCAACCTGCTGGCCCTCAACGCCGCCATCGAGGCGGCCCGCGCCGGCGACGCCGGGCGCGGCTTCGCCGTGGTCGCCGACGAGGTGCGCGCCCTGGCCCGGCGCACCCAGCAGTCCACCGAGGAGATCGAGGAACTGATCGCCGGCCTGCACAGCGGCACCCAGCAGGCCGTACAGCGCATGGAGAGCAGCCGCGCGCTCACCGACAACACCCTGGAACTGGCGCGCCGCGCCGGCGAGCGGCTGGAGGCCATCACCCGCACCGTCTCTGGCATCCAGTCGATGAACCAGCAGATCGCCGCCGCCGCCGAGCAACAGAGCGCGGTGGCCGAGGAGATCAACCGCAGCGTGCTCAGCGTGCGCGACATCTCCGAGCAGACCGCCGCCGCCAGCGAGGAGACCGCCGCCTCCAGCGTCGAGCTGGCGCGCCTGGGCACCGAGCTGCAGGGCCTGGTCGGCCGTTTCCGCCTCTGAGCCCTCCCCCTCCGGCCCGCCGTCCTGGCGGGCCTTTGCCGACGTACGAAAAATTACGAATTTGGCACTGAAGTTTCAGACAACATCGCCGATAAGCTATGACGCACACAGATGCGTCCCGAAAAAGTCCCTCGCCTGCACGACAAGAAGAACGACAAAACAGCCTGCATTTCCGGCTTCGGGCCCGTCCCGCGGCCTCGTCTGCCTGGAGTATTCGACATGTACGATTGGCTGGTCCTTCAGCTCGGCCGCATGAACGTCAGCCTCAAGCTCGCCGTGGGCTTCGGCATCTGCCTGCTGCTGACCCTGCTGGTGCTGCTCGGCGGCATCCAGGGCCTGAACGAACAGGGCGCCTACAGCGAACGCCTGACGCACATCGGCCAGCTCGACGGCGGCGCCCGCCAGGCGGAACTGGCGCGCCTGCGCTACCAGCTCGAAGGCAGCGCGGAACAGGCCCAGCGCCTGCGCTCGGTACTGGGCGAACTGCAGGCCGGCAGCGAGCGCCTGGCCCGCGACGGCCTCGCCGGGCCCCGCCTCGACGCCCTGCGCCAGGCCCTTGCCGACTACGCCCGGGCCGCCGACGACCTGCTGCGCGCCGACGCACAACAGCGCGGGCAAGCCAACCCCGGCCTCGACAGCCGTGCCGAAGCCCTGTTCCGCGCCAGCGGCGCCCTGTTCGAAGAAGGGCTGCAGCAGCGCGACGCGGCGGCCAGCCAGGCGCAATGGCACCAGGCGCTGACCGCCCTGTTCGCGCTGTTCTTCGGCGCCCTCTCGGTGTGGGCGATCAACCGCCAGATCGTCCGCCCGCTGCACGAATCCCTCGAACTGGCCGAGCACATCGCCCAGGGCGACCTGTCCCGCGACCTGGGCGGCGACCTGCACCTGCAGCGCCGCGACGAGTTGGGCCAGTTGCAGCGCACCATGCTGCGCATGCGCGACAGCCTGGGCGAGCTGATCGGCCACATCGGCGGCAGCGTCGGCCAGTTGGCCACCGCCGCCGACGAGCTGTCGGCGGTCACCGAGCAGACCCGCGCCGGCGTCGACAGCCAGCGCCTGGAAACCGAGCAGGTGGCCAGCGCCATCGAGGAAATGGCCGCCACCGTGCAGGAAGTGGCGCGCAACGCCGAGCAGGCTTCCGGTGCCGCCCGCCAGGCCGACGCCCAGGCCCGCGACGGCGAGCAGGTGGTCGGCCAGGCCATCGCCCGCATCGACCAGTTGGCCGCCGAGGTAGAACGCTCCACCCAGGCCATGGCGCGCCTGCGCGGCGACAGCGGGAAGATCGGCAGCGTGCTCGACGTGATCAAGTCGGTGGCCGAGCAGACCAACCTGCTGGCCCTCAACGCCGCCATCGAAGCCGCCCGCGCCGGCGAGGCCGGGCGCGGCTTCGCGGTGGTCGCCGACGAGGTGCGCGCCCTGGCCCAGCGCACCCAGCAGTCCACCGCCGAGATCGAGGCGCTGATCGCCGCCCTGCAGCGCGGCGCCGAGGATGCCGCGCAGTGCATGGACGACAGCCGCGAGCTGACCGGCGACTCGGTCGAGCTGACGCGCCGCGCCGGCGACGCGCTGGCCGCCATCGCCCGCAGCGTGGCACAGATCCAGGACATGAACCTGCAGATCGCCTCCGCCGCCGAACAGCAGAGCAGCGTCGCCGCCGAGATCAGCCGCAGCGTCGGCCAGGTCCGCGACATCGCCGAGCAATCGGCCGCCGCCAGCCAGCAGACCGCCGCCTCGAGCAACGAACTGGCGCGCCTGGGCAGCGACCTGCAGGGCCAGGTCGGGCGCTTCCGCCTGTAACAGGATTGCAGCGGACAGGAAGGCCGCGCATGGGATAGGCTGGGCTCTCGCCCAACCGGAGAGTGACCATGCGCCCGCTGACCATCGACCTCGACGAACTCGCCGTCGCCCTCGACACCAGCGACATAGAGCACTACCTGGACCTGGGCAGCGGCCAGGTGGTGCCGCTGCTGAGCGACTCCCCCGACCCGGACCTGCTGCTCCTGCTGGAGCAGGACCCGGAGCGCCTGCTGCCGATCGAGCCGCTGAGCAGCCGCGAATCCCTGGAACTGATGCGCGACTTCCTCCGCGAGGTCGGCGAACCCCACGCCTACGCCGCCATGGCCTCGGCCCTGGAAGGGCGCAAGCCGTTCAAGGCCTTCCGCCATGTGCTCATGGGCTACCCGGACCTGCTCCAGGCCTGGTACGACTACCAGGCCGAACGCCTGCGCGAATGCGCCCTGGACTGGCTGGCCGACCACGACATCCGCCCGGCCGGGCAAGGCGCCGCGTTGTAGGGACGCTCTTCGTAGGATGGGTTGAGCTTGCGATACCCATCGGACCATGGCGATGGGTATCGCTCCGCTCAACCCATCCTACGATGTCGACGCAACCCCACCCACGCCATTCCCCTGTAGGAGCGCGCCCTGCGCGCGAATCGCGGGCAGAGCCCGCTCCTACAATTCCCGGGAGGCACGATCGTAGGAGCGGACCTTGTCCGCGATAGCCGGACGTCCCGGCGCGATTCGCGGATGAGATCCGCTCCTACGCAACCCCACCCGCGCCATTCCCCTGTAGGAGCGGGCCCTGCGCGCGAATCGCGGGCAGGGCCCGCTACAATTCCAGGGAGGCACGATCGTAGGACCTTGTCCGCGATAGCCGGACGTCCCGGCGCGATTCGCGGATGAGATCCGCAACCCCACCCGCGCCATTCCCCTGTAGGAGCGCGCCCTGCGCGCGAATCGCGGGCAGGGCCCGCCTACAATTCCAGGGAGGCACGGTCGTAGCGGACCTTGTCCGCGATAGCCGGACGTCCCGGCGCGATTCGCGGATGAGATCCGCTACGCAACCCCACCCGCGCCATTCCCCTGTAGGAGCGCGCCCTGCGCGCGAATCGCGGGCAGGGCCCGCTCCTACAATTCCAGGGAAGCGCGGTCGTAGGAGCGGAATTTGTCCGCGATAGCCGAACGTCCCGGCGCGATTCGCGGATGAGATCTCCTACGCAACCCCACCCGCGCCATTCCCCTGTAGGAGCGCGCCCTGCGCGCGAATCGCGGGCAGGGCCCGCTCCTACGAAGAGCATCCCGGCGCGGCCTGCAGGACAAAAATCGCCGGGCTCCACAAACGAGAACGCCGCCCCGAGGGGCGGCGTTTTCGTGGGCATGGGCCTCAGCCCTTGGGCTGCGCCTTGGACTGCTTCTGCGCGGTGCTTTCCTGCCAGCCGCCGCCGAGCGCCTTGTACAGGTTCACCTCGCTGGTGAGCTGGTTCAGGCGGTCGGTGATCAACTGCTGCTGGGCGCTGAACAGCGAGCGCTGGGCGTCGAGCAGGGTCAGGTAGTTGTCCACGCCGGTGCGGTAGCGCTTCTCGGCCAGGCGGTAGTAGTCCTCGCTGGCCTTGACCAGGGCGCGCTGGGCGGTCAGCTGCTCACCATAGGTGCCCCGTGCAGCCAGGCCGTCGGCGACTTCCGAGAAGGCGGTCTGGATGGCCTTCTCGTACTGCGCGACGTAGATGTTCTTCTGCACCTTGGCCAGGTCCAGGCTGGCCTTCAGGCTGCCGGCGTTGAAGATCGGCAGGCTGATGGACGGCTTGAACAGCCAGGTGCCGGAACCCGCGTCGAACAGGCCGGACAGGTCCGGGCTCAGGCTGCCCGCGTTGGCGGTCAGGCTGATGCTCGGGAAGAAGGCCGCCCGCGCCGCGCCTATGTTGGCGTTGGCCGCCTTGAGCTGGTGCTCGGCTTCCAGCACGTCCGGGCGCCGCTGCAGCAGGTCCGAGGGCAGGCCCGCCGGCACCTGGGCCAGCACCTGCTGCTCCAGGTCCATGCCTTGCGGCAGGTCGGCCGGCACGCCGCTGCCCAGCAGCAGGGTCAGGGCGTTCTGGTCCTGGGCCACCAGGCGGGTGTACTGCGCCAGGGTCGCCCGCGCGCTTTCCACCGAGGTCTGCGCCTGGCGCAGGTCCAGGGCCGAGGCGACGCCGACCTCGTTGCTGCGCTTGGTCAGGTCGTAGGTCTTCTGGTAGGTGGCCAGGGTGTCGCGGGTCAGCTTCAGCTGGGCCTGGTCGGCGCGCAGCGTCAGGTAGGCGTTGGCGACGTTGGCCACCAGCGCGGTCTGGGTGCTGCGGCGCGCCTCTTCGGTCGCCAGGTACTGCTCGAGGGCCTCATCGCGCAGGCTGCGCAGGCGGCCGAACAGGTCCACTTCCCAGGCGGTGACGCCCAGGGTGGCGCCGTACTGGCTGCTGATCATGTCGTTGCCGGTGGTCGACACCCGCTCCGGCAGGCGCTGGCGCGAGCCGCTCACGTCGGCGCTCACCGCCGGGAACAGCTCGGCGCGCTGGATGCGGTACTGCGCCTGGTAGGCCTCGACGTTCAGCGCGGCGACGCGCAGGTCGCGGTTGTTGTCCAGGGCCACTTCGACCAGGCGGCGCAGTTGCGGGTCGCTGAAGAAGCTCTGCCAGTCGAGGTCCGCGGCGGTCGCGCCGCCGCCCTGGGCGCCGGCATAGGCCGGGCCCTGGGGGTAGGCCTGGGCTACCGGCGCCTCGGGGCGCTGGTAGTCCGGGATCAGCGAACAGCCGGACAGCGCGGCGGTCGCCAGGGCCAGGCTGAGTAAGGACTTTCTCATATCAATGCCCCTTCTCGGTGGTCGCCTGTTCCTTGGACGCCTTGTCCTTGAACAGGGTGCTGACCACCACGTAGAACAACGGCACCCAGAAGATCGCCAGCACGGTCGCGGTGACCATGCCGCCGATCACGCCGGTACCGATGGCGTGCTGGCTGCCGGAGCCGGCGCCGCTGGAAATCGCCAGCGGCACCACGCCGAGGATGAACGCCAGCGAGGTCATGACGATCGGGCGCAGACGCATGCGGCAGGCCTCGATGGCCGCGTCGACGATGTGCTTGCCCTCGCGCTCGTGCAGTTCCTTGGCGAACTCCACGATGAGGATGGCGTTCTTCGCCGACAGGCCGATGGTGGTGAGCAGGCCGACCTTGAAGAACACGTCGTTGGACAGCCCGCGCATCGAGGTGGCCAGCAGCGCACCGATGATCCCCAGGGGCACCACCAGCATCACCGAGAACGGGATCGACCAGCTCTCGTACAGCGCCGCCAGGCAGAGGAACACCACGATGGCCGAGAGCACGAACAGCGAGGTGGTCTGCGAGCCGGCCAGGCGTTCCTCGTAGGACAGGCCGGTCCAAGAGTAGCCGATGCCCTTGGGCAGTTGCTGGACGATCTCTTCCACCGCCGCCATGGCCTCGCCGGTACTGCGGCCCGGGGCCGGCTCACCGAGGATTTCCATGGCCGGCACGCCGTTGTAGCGCGCCAGCTTCGGCGAGCCGTAGGCCCACTTGCCGGTGGCGAAGGCGGTGAAGGGCACCATCTCGCCGCTGCTGTTGCGCACGTACCACTTGGCCAGGTCTTCCGGGCTCATGCGCGCACCGGGTTCGCCCTGGGCGTACACCTTCTTCACCCGGCCGCGGTCGATGAAGTCGTTGATGTACTTCGAACCCCAGGCGATGGAGATGGTGCTGTTGATGTCCGCCAGCGAAATGCCCAGCGCACTGGCCTTCTCGTCGTCGATCAGCAGCTGGTACTGCGGCTCGTCGTTCAGGCCGTTGGGGCGCACGCGCTGCAGCACGGGGTTCTGCGCGGCGAGCTGGAGGAACTGGTTGCGCGCCTGCATCAGCGCGTCGTGGCCGACGCCCGCCTGGTCCTGCAGGTAGATGTCGAAGCCGGTGGCATTGCCCAGCTCCAGCACCGCCGGCGGGGCGAAGGCGAAGACCATCGCGTCCTTGATGCTGAAGAAGTACTGCTGGGCGCGCTGGGCCACGGCGAACACGCTGTTCTCCGAGCCGGGGCGCTCTTCCCAGGGCTTCATCATGATGAAGGCCATGCCCGAGCTCTGGCCGCGGCCGGCGAAGTTGAAGCCGGTCACGGTGAATACCGAGCTGACCGCCTGGCCTTCCTTGTCCAGCAGGTACTCGCGCATGTGGTCGACCACCTTCTGCGTGCGCTCGGCGGTGGAGCCCGGCGGCGTCTGCACCTGGGCGAAGAGCACGCCCTGGTCCTCGTCGGGGAGGAAGGAGGTGGGGATGCGGGTGAACAGCCAGGCCATGCCGATGACGATGACCACGTACAGCAGCAGGTACGGCGAGCGGTGCTTGAGGATCGAGGTCACGCCACGCTCGTAGCCGTGGGTGGTGTCGATGAACTTGCGGTTGAACCAGCCGAAGAAGCCGCGCTTGTGTTCGCCGTGGTCGCCCTTCTCGATGGGCTTGAGCATGGTGGCGCACAGCGCCGGGGTGAGGATCAGCGCCACCAGCACCGACAGGGCCATGGCCGAGACGATGGTGATGGAGAACTGCCGGTAGATCACCCCGGTGGAGCCGCCGAAGAAGGCCATCGGCAGGAACACCGCCGAGAGCACCATGGCGATGCCCACCAGCGCGCCCTGGATCTGGCCCATGGACTTGCGCGCCGCCTCCTTGGGCGGCAGGCCTTCCTCGGCCATCACCCGCTCGACGTTCTCCACCACCACGATGGCGTCGTCCACCAACAGGCCGATGGCCAGCACCATGCCGAACATGGTCAGGGTGTTGATCGAGAAGCCGAACGCCGCCAGCACGCCGAAGGTGCCCAGCAGCACCACCGGCACGGCGATGGTCGGGATCAGGGTGGCGCGGAAGTTCTGCAGGAACAGGTACATCACCAGGAACACGAGGAGGATCGCCTCGCCGAGGGTCTTGACCACTTCATGGATGGAAGCGGAGACCACCGGGGTGGTGTCGTACGGGTAGACCACCTTCATGCCCTCGGGCATGAACTCCTGCAGGCGGCCGATGGTGGCGCGGATCGCCTTGGCGGTGTCCAGCGCGTTGGCGCCGGTGGCCAGCTTGATGGCGATACCCGAGGCCGGCTTGCCGTTGAACTGCGCGTTGATGCTGTAGTCCTGGCCGCCGAGGCCCACCTGGGCGACATCCTTCAGGCGCACCTGGGAGCCGTCGGTGTTGACCTTGAGCAGGATGTCGCCGAACTGCTCGGCGGTCTGCAGGCGGGTCTTGCCGATGATGGTCGCGTTGAGCTGCTGCCCCGGCAAGGCGGGCAGGCCGCCCAGCTGGCCGGAGGAGATCTGCACGTTCTGCGCCTGCACCGCGGTGACGATGTCGTTGGGCGTCAGCTGGTAGCTGTTGAGCTTGGCCGGGTCCAGCCAGATGCGCATGGCGTACTGCGAACCGAACACCTGGAAGTCGCCCACGCCAGCGGTACGCGACAGCGGGTCCTGGATGTTGGAGACGATGTAGTTCGACAGGTCTTCCTTGGTCAGGCTGCCGTCTTCGGAGACGATGCCGACGACCATCAGGAAGTTCTTCACCGCCTTGGTCACGCGGATGCCCTGCTGCTGCACTTCCTGCGGCAGCAGCGGCGTGGCCAGCTGCAGCTTGTTCTGCACCTGGACCTGGGCGATGTCCGGGCTGGTGCCCTGGTCGAAGGTCACGGTGATGGTCATGCTGCCGTCGGCGTTGCTCTCCGAGGAGATGTAGCGCAGATGGTCGAGACCGTTCATCTGCTGCTCGATCACCTGGACCACCGTGTCCTGCACGGTTTCCGCGGAGGCGCCCGGGTAGCTGACCTGGATGGCGATCGCCGGCGGGGCGATGGCCGGGTACTGGTTCACCGGCAGCGAGAGGATCGACAACCCGCCCGCCAGCATGATCACCAGGGCTATAACCCAGGCGAAGATAGGCCGGTCAATGAAAAACTTCGACATTGCGAAACCCCTTGGTTAACCCTGGCTGTCCGAGGCGGCGGGCTTGCCGGCCTCAGGCGCGGGGGCGACGTTCTTCGCCGGCACGGCCTTGGCCTTGGCGCCGGGCTGGACGTACTGCAGGCCTTCGGTGATCAGGCGGTCGCCGGGCTTCAGGCCCTCGGTGACCAGCCAGTAGGCGCCGACGGTGCGGTCGGTCTTGATGTTGCGCAGCTCGACCTTGTCGTCGGCGCCCAGCACCAGGGCGGTGGGCTGGCCGCGCAGGTCGCGGGTGACGCCCTGCTGGGGCGCGAGGATGGCCTTGTCCTTCACCCCTTCCTGCAGCACGGCATGCACGAACATGCCCGGCAGCAGCTCATGCCTGGGGTTGGGGAAGACCGCACGGATGGTCACCGAGCCGGTGCCCTGGTCCACCGAGACCTCGGAGAACTCCAGCCTGCCTTCCAGCGGGTAGGCCGAACCGTCCTCGAGGAACAGCTTGACCTTGGCCGCGTTGTCGCCGGCCTTCTGCAGGTTGCCGGCGGCCAGCTCGCGGCGCATGCGCAGCAGCGAAGTGGAGGGCTGGGTGACGTCGACGTAGATGGGGTCCAGTTGCTGCACCGTGGCCATGGCGGTGGCCTGGCCGTTGGTCACCAGCGCGCCCTCGGTCACCGCCGAGCGGCCGATGCGCCCGGAGATGGGCGACAGCACCTTGGTGTAGCGCAGGTTGATCTGCGCCTGGTCGACGGCGGCCTTGGCCTGCAGCGCGGCGGCCTGGGCATCGGCGTACTGCTGCTTGCTCACCGCCTCGTCGGCCACCAGCAGCTTGTAGCGCTCGGCCTGCTGCTGGGTGGACATCAGGTTGGCCTTGGCGCTCTGGTAGGTGGCTTCGTAGGTGGCCGGGTCGATCTGGTACAGCTGCTGGCCTTCCTTGACGTCGCTGCCTTCCTTGAACAGGCGCTTGAGAATGATGCCGTTGACCTGCGGCCGGACTTCGGCCACCCGGAACGCCGTGGTGCGGCCGGGCAGCTCGGTGCTCAGCGGCACCGTCTGGGCCTGCAGGGTCACCACGCCGACCTCGGGGGTCTGCGCCTGCTGCGGGGCCTCGTTCTTGCCGCAACCGGCAAGGGTAGCCATGGCGACGAGCAGGGCCGGAACCAGGGCGCGCTTGGCTGGCGTTCGTTGCATATCGTTGTCCTCGTAAGCGAAAGCATCCGGCACCACGGCGGCAGCCGGGCCGGAAAGGCTGGCAAAATACTTACATTCAGGTTTGTTTGTAAACGACCGAAAGCCTTGTCGGTAACCACCTGAAACGTTTTAGCCCATGGCGGGCGCTTCAGACGATTCCCATTCGGCGTGAGCGGCTTGTCATAAAGTTGATAGCGTCAACTAAAATAAGGAAAATGAATCGGCCGATCAATCGGCTTTACATTCCGTTTACCCCGTCCAGGCCATGACCCGTCCCGTGAATCCCGACCTGCCAGAGAACCTGATGGCGCTCTTCGAGCATCTGCGCAACCAGCTGCAGATGGGCCTGCTCGCCCAGGGCATCGACCTGGCGCCGCCGGACATCCGCCTGCTGGAGCTGATCGCCGAGGCCGAGGGCCTCATCAACCTGCAGGACGTCGGCCGGCAGATGTGCCGCGACAAGGCGCTGATCACCCGCAAGGTCCGCGAGATGGAGAGCCGCGGCCTGGTCCGCCGCGAGCGCAACCCGGGGGACCAGCGCAGCTTCCAGCTGTTCCTCACCGAGGCCGGCAAGGTCGTCCATGCCCAGGCCCAGGCGATTCTCGCATGCACCCATGACAGGCTCTTTGCACCGCTGGATGCCGAGGAGCAGCGCTGCATGGCGCACCTGCTGCAACGCTGCCTGGACGCCCAGGAAGAGCTGCCGCAGTAACGAAAACGCCGGCTTGCGCCGGCGTTTCGCTGCAACCGCGTCCTATTGACGCACACCCTCTACCGACAGCGTCAGCTCGACTTCCTGGGAAGCCGGGCCGAGGTCGCGCTGGATGTTGAAGTCCTTCAGCTTCAGGGTGGTGGTGCCGAGGAAGCCGGCGCGGTAGCCGCCCCACGGGTCGTCGCCCTGGCCGACCAGCTCGGCCTTGATGGTGACCGGCTTGGTCACGCCGTTGAGCGTCAGGTTGCCGGTGATCTCGGCGTTCTTGCCGTCGGCCTTGACGCCGGTGGACTCGAAGGTCGCGGTGGGGTTCTTCGAGACGTTGAGGAAGTCGCCGCTGCGCAGGTGCTTGTCACGTTCGGCGTGGTTGGTGTTCACGCTGTTGGTGTTGATGGTCACCTTGACCTTGTCGGCGGCCGGGTTCTTCTCGTCGAAGGTGAAGGCGCCGTCGAAGTCGTCGAAGCGGCCGTACAGCCAGCTGTAGCCCAGGTGCTTGATGCGGAACTCGATGAAGGCGTGCTGGCCTTCCTTGTCGATCTTGTAGTCGGCGGCCATGGCCTGGCCGGCGCTGAACAGGGCGGTACCCAGGGCCAGGGCGGCGAAGGTCTTCTTCAGCATGGTGATCTCCATATGGTGCTAGGTGGGGTCAATCCGTGGAACGGCCGAGCATGCGCGTGAGGGTCGCATCGCGGTCGAGGAAATGGTGTTTGAGCGCCGCCAGGGCGTGCAGTACGGCGAAGACCACCAGGGCCCAGGCCAGGTACAGGTGGATGGCGCCGGCGGTGTCGGCCTGCTCGGGCAGCCCGCTCAGGGTCGCCGGCACGTCGAACCAGCCGAACACGCTGATGGGTTTGCCCTCGGCGGTGGAAATCAGGTAACCGGCGACTATCACCGCGATCAGCAGCCCGTACAGCGCCAGATGGCCGAGCTTGCTGGCCTTGCGCGTCAGCACGCCATGGTTGGCCGGGGCCGGCGGCGGCGGGCTGAGGAAGCGCCAGGCGATGCGCACGATCAGGGCGATGGCCAGCAGGATGCCGATGCTCTTGTGGATTTCCGGGGCGCGGTGGTACCAGGTGTCGTAGTAGTCCAGCTCGCGCATCCACAGGCCCAGGCCGAACAGGCCGAAGACCACCAGGGCGCTGCCCCAGTGCAGGAAGAGACTGACCAGACCGTAACGGGAGGGCGAATTACGCCATTGCATCGAAAGGTTTCCTGATAAAGCCGGAGCATCAAGACTAGCGGCAAAACGATCGGATAAAAGTGGAAATTACTGCTTTGAAACATCGATTCACAAGATAGCTTGGCTGGCTAACGACCATTCCAGAGCCTTCTGTGCCTCGTTCGAGATAACACCCCGGGCGCGGGAATTATTCGCCGCCAAAGAAAAAGGGGCGCTGGAAGGCGCCCCTTTTTCACAGGCAGTGGCGGGAGCCGCGGCTCAGAACATGTCGGTGAACCAGGAGAACGCGCCCTTCTTCTTGCCCTCGCCCGCGGCCGGCGCCGCCGGCGCTTCGCTGGCCTTGGCCGGCGCGGGGATGCTGACGTTCTTGCCGTCGGCCAGGTCGCGCAGTTGCGCGGCGGCGCGCTTGCCGCTGCGCAGGGCGCCCTCGATGGTGCCCGGGTAGAGCGCGTCGGTGTGCTCGCCGGCGAAGGCGACGCGCGGCAGCGGCTGTTCCCAGGCGCGCCAGAAGCGGCTGATCTGCCCCGGGCCGTAGGCCAGGTAGGAGCCGCCGGTGCTGACATCGGTGCTGTAGCGGCGCATTTCGTAGCCGGAATAGGCGCCGCGCATCTTCGGGTAGTACTTGTTCATGCGGATCAGCACCTGGTCGACCATCTGCCGGTCGCCGAAGGCCTGCAGCACGCGGGCGTTGTCGCCGGAGAGGTTGATCAGCACGTTGGCGCCGCCCTTGAGCGCGGGCTCGACCCAGATCATGCCCAAGCCCTGGTCGCTGTAGATCTCGCCGGACAGGCGCGACTTGTCGTCCCACACCGGGCGCTTGAACTTCAGCAGGATCTGGTCGCGCCAGCCGTAGTTGGTGTTCTTCAGCGCTTCCTGCTGCCTGGCGTTGAGCCCCGGGGTCAGCTGGATCTGGGCCAGGGCGCGCAGCGGCACGGCGAGCACCACGTAGTCGGCGCTGTAGCCGGTGCTGCCGGCCTTGACGGTGACGCCGTCCTTGTCCTGCACGATGGCGCTGACGCGGGCGTTGGTCTTGATGGTCTTCAACTGCTTGACGAAGGCCTGGGCCAGCACCTGGCTGCCGCCCGGCAGGCGCGCGGCGCGCAAGTCGCGGTCGTCGACGTTGCGGTACACCCGGCCCTGCTGGGCGAGGTACAGCAGCGACAGGCGCGAGGGCTCGTCGTAGTGCGAGCGGATGCGCTGGTTGACCAGCAGGCGCGCGGTCGGCGACAGGTTCAGCTTGTCCAGCCAGCGGGCGACGTTGAGCTGGTCGAGAGCGAACAGGGTCTTGTTGGCCAGCGGGTCGAGCGGGTCGTCGATGGACGCCGAGAGATCGTTCAGCGACTTCTCGAAGCGCTCCAGGTCGGCGGCCACGGCAGGCATCTTCTGCTTCAGGTCGGCGGAGCTGTAGTAGACGCCGTCGATCAGGTAGCTGGGGGTACGCACGAATTCCGGCGCCGGCACCGCTTTCAGCTTGAGGGTGTCCAGGTAGCCGTTGAGGGTCGGCTGGGCCTTGGCGTTGCCCAGCCATTCGCTGGTGGCCAGGCCCGAGCGCCCGCCGATCTGCGGCTTGGCCTCCAGCAGGGTGACCTGCCAGCCCGACTGCTGCAGTTCATAGGCGGCGCTGAGGCCGGCCAGCCCGCCGCCGACCACGATCGCGGTCGGCTGTTTGTCCTTGCCCAGCGCGAACGCGCTGAACGCCGCCAGCGCCAGCAGCGAGGCCGCGCGCAGCCATCGAATCTTCATCGTGCATCCCCCAACATGGTGCGAAGGCGCGCAGCATACGCCAGCGCCCAGTGGCCGGCCAGATGCCACCCTCTGCCGTGTGTCGCGGCGCGCGCCTTGTCCGTCCATGTCCCATTGCATAGGCTTGCCCGACGACTTCAAGAGGAGACCTTCCATGGGCCTGAACGCCGAGTGGATGCAGCGCGACCTGGAGGTGCTCTGGCACCCCTGCACCCAGATGAAAGACCACGAGCGCCTGCCGGTCATCCCCATCCGCCGCGGCAAGGGCGTGTGGCTGGAGGACTTCGAGGGCAAGCGCTACCTGGACGCGGTCAGCTCCTGGTGGGTGAACGTCTTCGGCCACGCCAACCCGCGCATCAACCAGCGCATCAAGGACCAGGTCGACCAGCTGGAGCACGTGATCCTCGCCGGCTTCACCCATGCGCCTGTGGTCGAGCTGTCCGAGCGCCTGGTGCGCCTCACGCCCGAGGGCCTGTCGCGGGTGTTCTACGCCGACAACGGCTCCTCCGGCATCGAGGTGGCGCTGAAGATGAGCTACCACTACTGGCAGAACTGCGGCCAGCCGGCGAAGAAGCGCTTCGTCACCCTGACCAACAGCTACCACGGCGAAACCGTGGCGGCGATGTCGGTGGGCGACGTGGCGCTGTTCACCGAAACCTACAAGTCGCTGCTGCTCGACACCCTCAAGGTGCCCAGCCCGGACTGCTACCTGCGCGCCGAGGGCGAGAGCTGGGAAGCCCATTCGCGGGCCATGTTCGAGCACATGGAGCGCACCCTGGAACAGCATCACCGGGAAGTCGCCGCGGTCATCGTCGAACCGCTGATCCAGGGCGCCGGCGGCATGCGCATGTACCACCCGGTGTACCTCAAGCTGCTGCGCGAGGCCTGCGACCGCTACGGCGTGCACCTGATCCACGACGAGATCGCCGTCGGCTTCGGCCGCACCGGCAGCATGTTCGCCTGCGAGCAGGCCGGCATCACCCCGGACTTCCTGGTGCTGTCCAAGGCGTTGACCGGCGGCTATCTGCCGATGGCCGCGGTGCTGACCACCGACACCGTCTACCAGGCCTTCTACGACGACTACGCCACCCTGCGCGCCTTCCTGCATTCGCACACCTACACCGGCAACCCGCTGGCCTGCACCGCGGCCCTGGCGACCCTCGACATCTTCGAGCAGGACAACGTGATCGAGGCCAACAAGGCCCTGGCCGCGCGCATGGCCTCGGCCACCGCGCACCTGGCCGACCATCCCCACGTGGCCGAGGTCCGCCAGACCGGCATGGCCCTGGCCATCGAGATGGTCCAGGACAGGACCAGCCGCGCGGCCTACCCCTGGCAGGAGCGCCGCGGCCTGAAGGTCTACCAGCACGCCCTGGAACGCGGCGCCATGCTGCGCCCGCTGGGCAACGTGGTGTACTTCCTGCCGCCCTACGTGATCACCCCGGAGGAAATCGACTTCCTCGCCGAAGTGGCCAGCGAAGGCATCGACATCGCCTGCCGGGACTCGGTGAGCGTGGCGGTCAGCGGGTTGTACCCGGATCACCGGGATCCGGGCTAGCCCAAAAAGCTGGAAGCCTGAAGCTGGAAGCCGGAAGCGCACCGCGGGTAGACTTCCGGCTTCCAGCCTCCAGCTTCCAGCCCCTATGCGCCTTTCCCGCTTCTTCATCGACGCCCCCCTCTCCCTCGGCCAGCACGAGCTGCCCGAGGCCCAGGCCCATTACATCGGCCGCGTGCTGCGGCATGCCGCCGGCGATGCCGTGCAGTTGTTCGACGGTTCCGGCCAGGAATTCCTCGGCGAACTGGTGGAAGTAGGCAAGAAGAACGTGCGCGTGGAGCTGCGCGAAAGCTTCGCCGGCCTGGCCGAGTCGCCGCTGCGCCTGCACCTGGGCCAGGGCCTGTCCCGCGGCGAGCGCATGGACTGGGCGATCCAGAAGGCCACCGAACTGGGCGCTGCGCGGATCACCCCGATCGTCAGCGAACGCTGCGAAGTGCGCCTGAAGGACGAACGCGCCGACAAGCGCACCGCCCACTGGCGCCAGATCGCCATCAGCGCCTGTGAGCAATGCGGCCGCTCGGTGCTGCCGCAGATAGACGCCCCCGTCAGCCTCGCCGAATGGCTGCAGGCCACCGAGGCGGACCTCAAGCTGGTCCTGCACCCGGTGGCCGAGCCCCTGGCCAGCCACGCCCGCCCGGGCAGCCTGGCCTTCCTCATCGGCCCGGAAGGCGGCCTGAGCGACGCCGAGGTGGAACAGGCCAGGGCCGCCGGCTTCCACGCCGCCCGCCTGGGCCCGCGGGTGCTGCGCACCGAGACCGCGCCGGTGGTGGCACTGAGCGTGGCGCAGCAGCTGTGGGGCGATTTCTGAGGTAGCCGGCGGAACCCTCGGCTATCGCGGACAAGGTCCTGCGACCGTGCCTCCCCGGCCCCATCGTGGCGGGCCATGCCCGCGGTTCGCGCGCAGGGCGCGCTCCTACAGGGGAACGCCGCGGCTGGCGCAGCGTAGGAGCGGACTCCGTCCGCGATATCCCGGAACCGGCCTGTCGGCCGGCTCACGGATGAATCCGCGCCTACAGGTGGGTTCGAAGCCCCGTAGGATGGGTTGAGCGAAGCGATACCCATCGCCGTAGCGATTGGCGCGTCAGACGCGCGCCCTCAAAGCCCGCGCAGCGCCAGGCCGGCCAGGCCAAGCAGCAGCAGGCCGCAGCCGGCGTAGCTGACGCGGTGCCAGAACAGCGAGGTGTTGCGCCGCAGCCAGTCCACCAGGCCGGCGCAGAGGAAGCACCAGATCAGCGACGAGAGCATGAAACCGGCGAAGAACACCAGCGACTGCGCCTGGCTCGGGGCGCCTTCGACGATGCCGGCCAGGGCGCTGCCCAGCGCGCCCCAGTAGACCACGTTCTTCGGGTTGGACAGCGAGATGGCCGCCCCGGAGGCGAAGGCGTTGCCGGCGCTGGTGGCCGCCTCCAGGTCGTCCAGCGGCGGGCGCCAGGCGTCGCGCAGGCCCTGGATGCCGAGCCAGGCCAGGTAGCCGGCGCAGGCCAGGGTCAGCGGCACGCGCACCTGCTCGTGGGCCAGCAGCAGGGCCAGGCCGGTCAGCCCCAGCAGCGCCCAGACCGCATCGCCGATCAACGAACCCAACTGCACCAGCAGCGCCGGACGGAAACCGCCGGTCAGGCCACGGCGCAGGGTTTCGCTGAACACCGCCCCCGGCGAGATGTTGAAGGCGAAGCCGAACAGCAGGGCAGCAAGGAAGATGGCGAGCATGGGGCGGGACTCCGGAAAGCGGGAATGCGCCCATTCTCCCCAGGTGATGGCGGAAAAACTTGAACCGGATTGCGCCGCTTCAGCCGCGCAGCGTGCGCTGGTAGCGGCCGGGGCTGATGCCGTAGGCGCTGCGGAAGTGGCGGGTCAGGTGGCTCTGGTCGGCGAAGCCCAGGGCATGGGCGGCATCGCCCACGGCGACGCCTGCCCGCAGCAGCGCCAGTGCGCGCCGGGTGCGCAGTTGCATGGCCCACTGCCGCGGGCTCATCCCGGTGTGCTGCTTGAAGGCCCGCAGCAGGTGGAACCTGGAGACCTGCACCTGCTGCGCCATGGCCTCCAGGCTCAGCGGCTCGGCGAGGTTGGCGGCGAGCAGTTCCTGCAGGCGCTCCACCGGGCGCCGGCCAAGGGCTGCCGTGGCCGGAGGGCGGGTGCCCGCGTGCCGCGCCAGCTCGGCCAGCACCAGGGTCAGGCGCTCCTCGCCGCGCTCGCGCAGGAAGGTATCGCCGGAAAGGGCCAGCTCCACCGCCCGGGCCAGTTCCCCAGCCAGTTGTGGATGCGTCAGCAGCGGCCGTTCGAAGGCCAGGCGCCGCAGGCCCAGGCTCTCGGCCAGCACGGCTTCCGGCAGGTAGAGGCTGACGAAGCGCCAGGGCTGGCCGTCGGCGGCGCCGCCGCCCTGGATCTGCCCCGGGTTGTAGAGAGTGATGTCGCCGGCGCCGGCCTGGAAGCTGCGGCCGTCCAGCCAGATGTCCTCGCTGCCGCAGAGGTTGGCGCTGATGACGAATTCGTCGTGGCTGTGCTTGTCGAAGCGGTGCCCGCTCAGCGCCGCGCTGGCCACTTCGCAGCCATCGCCCAGCCAGGCGTGACGCAGCGCCATGGCCGGGGGCTCAGATCAGCCCGGCGTCGGCGAGCTTCTGCTCCAGCGCCACCAGGTCGGGGATGCGCACCAGGTCGTCGCCGACGCTCACCGCCGCCAGTTCCAGCGGCGCCAGCTCGGCCTCGGCGCGAGGCAGCTCGGGACCGACCTTGAGCGAACGCGGGATGCCCTGGGCCAGCAGCGCCAGGAACTTCACGTGGGGCCGTCCGCCCAGGGCGTTGAGGATGATGACCCGCGCCCCTGGGCCGACCTGGGCCGCGCCGCCGGAAGCCGCCTCGAAGGACAGCAGCGGCAGGCGCAGGTCGCGCCAGGCCACCTGGCCCAGGTACCAGGCCGGCAGGCCCGGTTGCGCCTGGGGCGCGCGGTAGGCGATCAGTTCGGCCACGGCCACGTTGGGCAGCAGCAGGGTGCGGTCGGCCAGGGGCACCAGCAGCCCGGTCAGGCTGGCGGGCGCCTCGTCGGCGCCGAGGTTGGCCGGGGTGCCGTTCACAGGGGCTTCCTGCGGCAGGGAAAGATCACTCATGACTCCACTCCAGTGGCCGCACACTGCGCGGCCAGGTGTTCGACCAGCGCCGCGGCGAGCTCGCGCGGATCGGCCGAGAAGGTACTGTAGCCGCCCTCGCGCAGGCTGTCGGGCATGCTCGAGCAGGCGCAGCCGTCCGCGCGCTGCGTCCAGATCTCGGCGCCCTGGCGGCGCACGTAGGCGGCCGCGGCGCTGCCGTCGCTGCACATGCCGCTGAAGACTATCACCCCGCAGCGGCTGCCGAACTGCTGGGCGAGGTTGAGCATCATCTGATCGATGGACGGGCTGTAGGGCTCCGGCCAGGCCCGCTGGCCCAGGCGCATGCGGCCATCCTCGGCGAAGCCCAGCTCGTGCTGCACCGGCACCACCACCACTTCGCCGCAGCGCAGCCAGTCGGCGTCGCGGGCGAGGTTGACGCGCCACTGGCTATGCCGCCCCACCGCCTGCGGCAGGCTCTGCTCGAACGACGGGGCGATGTGCTGGGCATAGAGGAAGGCCAGCGGCAGGCCGCCCGGCAGCGCATCGAGGAACGCCTTGACCGCCGCTGGGCCGCCCAGGGACGCGGCCAGCAGCCAGACCTGGCGCGCCGGCTCGCCCACCTGCAGCGGCGAGGCCGCCAGGTCGTCGGGCAAGGCTATGCGGTTCGGCCGCTGGGCCTCGCTCAGCAGCGCCTCCAGGCTCTGGCCGACATTGGCGCTGGGGTCGCCCACCAGGCGTCGCAGCTTGCCCACCAGGCGCCGTTCCCAGCGCGGATAGTGTTCGGAGAGCCGCTCGGGGGCATGGCCCTCGCCGAACAGCACCGGCACCTGGGCCTGCTCCAGCAGGTTGTCGAGCAGCGGCGTGTCCTCCTGCTGGGCCAGGTCGACCAGCCACAGGTCGGTCTCGCAGGCGGCCAACTGAGCCTCATCCAGACGCCCGGGGTCGGCGTTGAGCACCACCTGGTAGCCATGCCCGGCCAGCGCCTGCTGCAGCACGTGGCGCTGCAGCGAGGTGTCGGCGATGATCGCGATCCTTGCGCCGCTCTGCTCAGGCATGGGCGGTCACCAGCGCCTGGATGCTGTCGAGCAGCTCGGACTCCTGGTAGGGCTTGCCCAGGTAGCGGTTGACGCCGATGGCCAGGGCCCGCTCGCGGTGCTTCTCGCCGGTGCGCGAGGTGATCATGATGATCGGCAGGTCCTTCAGGCGCTCGTCGTGGCGCACCAGGGTGGCCACCTCGAAGCCGTCCATGCGCGGCATCTCGATGTCCAACAGCATGATGTCGGGCTTGTGTTCCTGCAGCTGGGCGATGGCGTCCACCCCGTCCTTGGCGGTCAGCACGTTCATGCCGTTGCGTTCCAGCAGGCGGCTGGTGACCTTGCGCACGGTGACCGAGTCGTCCACCACCATGACCAGGGTCGGGCGCTGCTGCTCGCTGTCCGCCTGCGGCGCATTGGGCAGCGCGCGGCGCGGCTGGGCATGCAGGGCGAGGCTGGCCAGGCGGGCGCGGATGGTCGCCAGCAGGTCGAGGATCACCACCACGCGGCCGTCGCCGAGGATGGTCGCCCCGGAGATGCCGCTGACCCCGGCGAACTGCGCGCCCAGGCTCTTCACCACGATCTCGCGGGAGCCGGCCAGGGCGTCCACCTGCACCGCCACCGCGTGTTCCGCGGAGCGCACCAGGATCACCGGCAACGGCAACGACTGGCCCACCAACTTGGGCTGCTGGCCGTTGTTCAGCAGATCGCCCAGGTATTTCAGCTCGTAGTCCTGCCCGGCATATTCGAAGTGCGGCGCATGGCCCTGCCTGCCGCCCTCCTCGTAGAGGGCCTCCAGCTCGTAGGGCGAGACGCGGACGATGCCCTCGATGGTGTTCAGCGGCACGGCGTACAGGTCCTCGCCGGAAAGCACCATGAGCGCGCGGTTCACCGATACGGTGAAGGGCAGGCGGATGGCGAAGCGGGTGCCCTGCCCCGTCTCCGAGTGGATGCTCATGGAACCGCCGAGCTGCTTGACCTCGGCGTTGACCACGTCCAGGCCGACGCCGCGCCCGGAAATCTGCGTGAGCTTTTCGGCGGTGCTGAAGCCGGCCTCGAGGATGAACTGCAGCACCTCGTGGTCGGAAAGCTCGGCATCGGCCGCCATCAGGCCGCGTTCGACGGCCTTGCGGCGCACCGCGTCGAGGCGGATGCCGCCGCCGTCGTCGGCCAGGCTGAGGAGGATGTCGCCCCCCTCGCGGCCCAGCTCCAGGCGGATGCTGCCGGCCTCCGGCTTGCCGGCGGCGCGGCGCGCGTCGGCGGATTCGATGCCGTGGTCGACGGCGTTGCGCAGCATGTGCTCCAGGGGCGCGACTATGCGCTCCAGCACGGTGCGGTCCATTTCCCCTTCGGCGTTGCCGACGATGAACTCCACCTGCTTGCCCAGTTCGCCGGCGACCTGCCGGACGATGCGCCGCAGGCGCGGCACCAGGCGGTCGAAGGGCACCATGCGGGTACGCATCAGGCCTTCCTGCAGCTCGGTGTTGACCCGCGCCTGCTGCAGCAGCAGGGTCTCGGCGTCGCGGTTCTTCGCGGCCAGGGTTTCCTTGAGGTCGAACAGGTCGGAGGCGGACTCGAACAGCGCGCGGGACAGCTGCTGCAGCTGCGAGTAGCGGTCCATCTCCAGCGGGTCGAAGTCCTCGTAGCCGGCGCGCTCGGCGTCGGCCTGGTGGCGCGAGAGGATCTGCGCCTGGGTCTCGGTGTCGAGGCGGCGCAGCTGGTCGCGCACCCGCTCGATGGTGGCGTCCATCTCCGTGAGGGTGGAGCCGACGTCGCTCACCTGTTGCTCGACGCGGCCGCGGAAGATGGAGGTTTCGCCGGCCAGGTTGACCAGGTTTTCCAGCAGCGGCGCCGGGACCTTCACCAGCTCCTGCGGGGCGCGCCGCGCGGCGGCCTGCTGCGCGGCCTCCTGGGCGCGCTGGACGAAGGGCAGGACCTTGGGCGCCTCGCTGCGCTGCGGCTCGACGACGGCCATGATGGCGCCGGCGGCCAGGACCGGCAGCGGCGGCTCGACCGGCTCCGGCTCGCTGGCGGGCGGCGGCGTGACGGCCGCGGCGCTTTCCGCGGCGGCATCGGCCTCGCCGACCTGCTGGCGCAGGTGGTCCACTTCGTTCTGCAGGCCGTCGAAGCCCGACTGCACGTCGAGCAGCAGGCTGTCCGGCCAGGGCGCGCCCTGGCGCTGGGCTTCGGTGAGGTGCTCCTCGAGGTCGTGGGCGAGGTCGCCGAGGGCGTTCTGCCCGGCCAGCCGCGCACCGCCCTTGAGGGTGTGGAGGATGCGCAGCAGCTCGTCGAGGGCGCCGTGGTCGCCATCGGCGTCCCAGCGGCCCAGGGCGTGCTCCATGCCTTCGAGCAGGTCGTCGGCCTCTTCCAGGAAGATGTCGATGATGTCCGCCGCCGGCTCGTCGCCGGCCAGCAGCGACGGCACCAGCGGCTGCAGGCTGACGCTGCTGGGCATGCTCAGCTGTTCGTCGGGGTTGGCGCGGAAGTCGCGGATCGCCGCGATCAGCGACTCGCCCTCGGGAACCGGCCGCCGGCCCTGCACCGCCTCGAGCATTTCCGCCAGGCGGTCGTGACAGCGCTGGAGCAGGGCGAAGAGCCCGTCGCTGGCGCGCAGGCGCCCGCCGCAGAGGCCTTCGTAGAGGTATTCCAGTTCGTGGGCGAGGTCGCCGATGGGGCGGATCTCGGCCATGCGCGCGCCGCCCTTGAGGGTATGCAGGTCACGCTGCAGGGCTTCGAGCTCGACGCCGTTGTCGACGTTGCCCATCCAGCGCTGCAGCGCGCCGGCCGCGCTTTCCAGGATGTCGAAGCCTTCTTCGAGGAAGATGTCCACCAATTCCTGGTCGTGCACTTCCAGCGGTTCGAACGCCGGTTCCGCCGCGGGCTCGACGTCGTCGGACTGCTCCAGGGCCTGGGCGCTGGGATCGCTTTCCGCCTCATGGAGGAAGGTGGCGAGGTCGATTTCCTCCAGCACCGGGTCGACCGCCTCGGGCGCCGTGCCTTCGGTCTCCGGCTCCTGCTCGGGCTCGGGCTCGGATTCGCTCTCGTCGACGATCGGCAGCGGCGGCTCGTCCGCCAGCGGCTCGGCTTCGGCTTCGGCTTCGGCTTCGGCTTCGGCTTCGGCTTCGGCTTCGGCTTCGGCTTCGGCTTCGGCTTCGGCTTCGGCTTCGGCTTCGGCTTCGGCTTCGGCTTCGGCTTCGGCTTCGGCTTCAGGCTGCGGCTCGGCCGGCGCGGCGGTCAAGGCCGTCTCGGGGTTCTGGCGGAAGGCGCGGATACGCTGGATCAGCGCGTCCGGGTCGGTCAGCGGCTGCCCGGCCTGCAACTGGTCGAGCTGCTGCGCCAGGCAGTCGTGGCAGGCCTGGAGCAGCCCGGCCAGGCCGGGGCCGGCCTGGAAGCGCTGGTCGAGCAGGCCTTCGTAGAGCGACTCCAGCTCATGGGACAGGTCGCCGATCTCGCGGATCTCGGCCATGCGCGCGCCACCCTTGAGGGTGTGCAGGTCGCGTTGCAGGGTGGACAGCGGCGCCGGCGTCTCCGGGGCCTGACTCCACTGCGCCAGGGCCTGGCCGGCGCTGTCGAGGATGTCCACGGCCTCTTCGAGGAAGATCGCCACCATTTCCTCGTCCAGCGTCTGCACGGGGTTGGCCGCGCGAACGTCTTCCGGCTCGACCGGCGCGGGCTCCTGCGCCTCGGCGAGCGGCGCCGCCGGCCATTTCAGGCCTTCGGGCAGGTCTTCCGGTGCGGTGGGGCGGTCGAGCAGCAGCTCTTCGTCCTCCAGCGGGAAGTCGTCGGCGGTGAGCTGGTCGAGGTCGATGAAATCGCTCTCGCCGTCGGCCTCCGCCTGCACCGGCTCGGATGCCTCATCGGCCTCCACGGCGGGCGCCTGGAGCAGGCGCTGCAGGGCCTCGACCTGTTGCGGGCAGGCGCTGACCTGCAACGCCGCGGCCACCTGGTCCATCATGCCGATCAGCGCCTCGTGGGCGTCTTCGGCGGCGCCGAAGAAGTCGTCGCTCACCGCCAGCCGGCCCTGTTGCACCGCGCCGTAGACGGCCAGCAGCGCTTCGCAGAGTTCGGCCATCTGCGGCAGCTCGGCCTGCTGCGCGCCCTTGGCCAGTGTCGCCAGCTCCTCGTGCAGGGCGCCCAGCTCCTGGCCTTCGTGGGGGTGTTCGCGCCAGCGGCCGAGCAGGTCCTCGGCGTCCAGCAGTATGTTCATGCCCTCGGCGAGGAACAGGCTGAGCATCTGCGGATCGCCGCCACTCTCGCCGCTTTCGCCGCGACGCTTGGCCTCCGCGGCCTCCAGGCGCTCCTGCTGGACCTGGGCGATGCGCTGCAGCAACTCGTCGCCGCCGTCGATGTGCGCCAGCGGACGGCCGGCGTCCAGTTGTTGCAGACCCACCCTGAGCAGGCGCTCGGCCTCGCGCAACAGCTCGGCCTCGCGCAGGTCGACCTGCAGCAGGTTGGTCTTGAACTCCTTCACCAGCCGCTCCAGCGGCGTGGCGATTTCCGCGATCGGCAGGATGCCGGCCATGTGCGCGCTGCCCTTGAGGGTGTGCAGGGCGCGTTGCAGGTCGTCGGTGACCGGCTGGGGCAGCTCGCGGTCGCAGTCGGCGAGGAAGCCGCCGAGGGTTTCCAGATGGGCTTCGGCCTCGTTGCGGAAGATTTCCAGCAGCTGCGGGTCGAGACCTTCGTCCAGGGCCGCGGCTTCGACCGCCGGCTCCAGCGCCACCTCTTCGACCGCCGGTGTTTCCCCGCCTTCCGGCGGCGGCACCGGTTCGCCCTTGGCCAGGGCGTGGGCGGTGGCGGCGAGCTGGTCGACGTCGTCGCGCTGGCGCTGCGCGCTGGCGGCGAACTCGTCCACCAGCGACGGCATCAGCGCCACCACGTCGCCGATCACCTGCAGCACCGGCGCGCTGGCCGCGATGCTGCGGTCGAGCACGCGGTTGAGCAGGTTCTCGATGGACCAGGCCAGTTCGCCGACCACCAGCGCCCGGACCATGCGCCCACTGCCCTTGAGGGTGTGGAAGGCGCGGCGGATCTCGGTCAGCGCTTCGCGGTCGTCGACGTCGGCCTGCCAGCGCGGCAGGTATTCGTTGATGGTTTCCAGGACCTCGCCGGCCTCTTCGATGAAGACCTCGCGCAGCTCCTCGTCCACCGGTTCCTCGTCGGCCGGCGGCGGCAGCAGGCTGGGCGGCACCTCGCGGGCCGGCGGATTGATCGCCTGGGCCGGGGTGGCCATCACCTCGGCCAGGGACAGCGGTTTCGCCTCCTCCGGCTCGGCCTCGGGCTCGGCCGGCGGTGACGGCAGCTCGACCTCGGGCAGGTCCAGCGCGGCCATGTCCAAGTCCTCCCAGGCCTGGTCCGCGGCACTGGGCTGCTCGCTGGCCGGGGCCGCTAGCTCGGGCAGTTCTTCCAGAGATGACCCAGGCGCATCGAGCGGGGCATCCAGCTCCAGCGCGGGCAGTTCGTCGCTCGCCGGCGGCTCGTCGGCGAGGGGTTCCAGGCTCCATTCGCCCAGGGCCGGTGCGCTATCGCCAGGTTGCGGCGCGTCGAACGCCAGGTCCCATTCGAGTTCGCTGGCCGGCGCCGACGGGTTGGTTTGCGGCTCGGCCCCGGCATCCAGGGCCGGCAGGTCGTCCAGGCTCCACGAGGTGTCGGAGGTGGAGGGGGTTTCTTCGTCCAGCGTCCACTGGATTTCGCCTTCCGCGGCTGCGGGGCTCGCGGCGGCATCCAGGGCCGGCAGGTCGTCGAGGGTCCAGGAATCGCCTGCGGCCGCCAGGCCCGGGGCTGCGGGCGCCACTTCGGAGCCGGGCAGCGGCTCCAGGCCGTCCAGGGACAGGCTCTCGTCCAGCGACCAGCTCGGCTCCACCGGCTCGGCGGGCGATTCCAGCGGCGCGTCCAGGCTGAAGTCGACACCGGCATCGTCGAGCGCCGGCGTCTCGGGCTCGGCCAGGGTCCAGTTGTCGTCGGAGACCAGCAACGGCGCCTCGACGTCCTCGCGGATCGGCGCCGCTTCCTCGGTGGCCGGCAGGTCCCAGGCCAGCTCGTCGCCGGGCTGGGCGAGATCGCCGGCATTGGCCGGTTCCCAGCCGGGCTCGGCGGCGAAGGCC
Organism: Pseudomonas citronellolis; assembly: GCF_001586155.1. Taxonomy (NCBI): domain Bacteria; kingdom Pseudomonadati; phylum Pseudomonadota; class Gammaproteobacteria; order Pseudomonadales; family Pseudomonadaceae; genus Pseudomonas; species Pseudomonas citronellolis. Next base: position 603,396 of record NZ_CP014158.1, on the reverse strand, counting down.
TGGGCGGCCTCGGGCACTATGTCGTCCGGCGCCTGCAGCTCGTCGACGACGCCCTGTTCCGCCAGCACGTCGGCGGCGGCGCTGGTCGCCAGCAGGTCGATTTCCGCCAGCGCCTCGTCCGCCGGGGCGTCGGGCGTCGGCATGTCGAGGATGGAAGGCCGCGGCTTGAGCGGATAGCCCAGCTGTTCCAGGCTCTCCTCGGCGACGTCGAGGATCAGCTCGCCGGAGCTGCCCTGGTCCTCGGAGAGGCGTTCGAGGTAGTACTCGACGCCGGTGATGGCGTCGGCCAGGGTGTCCAGGCTGTGCCAGTCCGGCACCGCCTGGCGCGCCAGCAGCTGTTCCTGGATGTAGCGGTTGCAGGCCTCCAGCAGCCGGGCTGCGCGCCCCTGGTCGATCATTTCCAGGCCGCCGCGGACCTGGGTCAGCAGTTCCGGCACCCGCGCCAGGTGCTCGTGGTTCCACTGCGAGGCGATGAACTCGATGATGGCGTCCTTGGCCAGCTCCAGGCCGTTGCGCGCCTCCTTGATCACCACCTGGTGGATCTGCGCCACGTCGGTGGTCGGCAGGCGGCTCTCCTCGTCGCCATGTTCCTCGCTGGGCCCGGCCATGCCGGCCAGGGTGGCCTCGACGTAGAGCAGCGCGCCGGCGACATCCATCAGGGTGGCGTCGCTGGGTTCGCGACGCCCGTCGGCCAGGGCGCCGACCACTTCGAGCTGGTCGAGGATCACCCGGCGCGGCTGGCCGAAGCCGAGCACCGCCAGGGTGTCGGCGATCTGCTTGAGCGGCGTCACCAGGGCCTGGAGGTCCGCCACCGCGGAGCGGTCGCTGCGCACGAAGAGGTCGAGGCTGTCCTTGACCCGCACCAGTTCCTCGCACAGGGCGCCGACCACCGAGCGCATGGCGTCGCGGTCCGGGCCGGCCAGGCGGGCGCGTTCCTCGTCCACCACGGCGGCGCCGGGCAGCGCCTCGTCGAGACGGTACTCGTCCTTGACCTCGCGCACCTTGGGCGACTGGTCGGACGCCTTGGCCACATAGAACAGCAGGTTCTTCACCAGTTCGTCGGGCGCCGCCTGGTTCATCCCGTCTGCGCCCTCCTCGACCAGGCGCTTGAACTCGCGGTCGACCTGGCGCAGCAGGTTGCGCACCGTGGTGCCGTTGGCGATGCTGCCGTTGGCCAGGCCTTCGACCATGGCCGAGGCGATGGTCCACAGGCGGCCCAGCGGGGCCTCCCGGCACAGCGATTCGAGGCGGGCGAAGACCCGCGCCATGTAGCCCAGGTTGGTCGGCAGGTCCTGGTTGCGGATCACCCCGACCAGCGCCACCTGCAGCATCTGCCGCAGCTTGCGCAGCAGCGTCGGCAGCTCGGAGGTGCGCAGGCGCGCCAGGGCGTCGTGGGGCAGCAGCGGCTTGCCGCCGGACAGGTCGGGGGCGAACAGGCTGGTTTCCGAGAGCAGCTTCTCGCCGCGGGCGGCGCGCAGGTCGTTGAGCAGCGGCAGCACCACCATCGGCAGGTCGCGGCGCGCGCTCTGGATGCGGTCCAGGTACACCGGCAACTGCAGGATGGCCTGCATCAGCACTTCCAGGGCCTCGCCCTGGCTGGGCACGCGCTGGTCGATCAGCGCCTGGGTGAGCTGCTCCATTTCCTCGGCGAGCAGGGCGGCGCCATAGAACTCCACCATCTGCAGGGTGCCCCGCACCTGGTGGACGTGGGCCAGGCAGAAACCCATGCGCGTGGGGTCCTGCGGGTTCTCGACGAACGCCTCCAGGGCCTGCCGCGCCTGCTTGAGGGTTTCGGCGATCTCGCCTTTCACCCATTCCAGGGCGACATAATCGTGCCGATCACCCATAGCCACTCCACTCATGTGTCTGTGTCATCCCTTCCGGGTAAAGGCCAGAACCCGCTCGTCGGCCACCGGCACCAGGTCCGGGTGCTGCCATTCGGCAACCTCGCCAACGCCTATCACCAGCAGCCCACCCGGCGCCAGGCGCTCGGCCAGGCGGTTGAGGATGTCCCGGCGCCGCCAGCGGCGGAAGTAGATCAGCAGGTTCTGACAGAAGATCACGTCCAGGCCGGACATGGGCGCCTGCCCCAGGTCCAGCACGTTCAATCGCGTACAGCACACCCGCTCGGCCAGCTCGGGTCGCACCCGGTAGCGGCCGTCGGCCTCTTCCCGGAAATAGCGTTGCCGCAGTTCATCCTCGACATCCGCCAGCTTGCGCGCCGGGTACAGCGCCTCGCGGGCCTTGCCCAGGGCGCTGAGGCTGATGTCGGTGCCGCTCACCCCGTACAGCGACGGCAGTTCCAGCTCGCGCAGCGCCTCGGCGACCACCATGGCCAGCGAGTACGGCTCCTCGCCGCTGGAACAACCCACGCTCCACAACGCCAGCGGCCGCCCCAGCGCCGGCAGGCGCTCGCGGACGTAGCCGGCGAGCAGCTCGAAGGACGCGAGGTGGCGGAAGAAGCGGGTTTCCTGGACGGTCAGGCGGTCCAGCAGGTTCGACCACTCCACTGCGCCCCGCGGGCCGTCGGTGACCTGGTGGTAGTAGCTGGCGTAGTCGCCGATGCCCAGCTCGCGCATGCGCGCGCCCAGGCTGGTCTGCAGGAAGGTCCGGCGTTGTTCGTTGACTACAACGCCGGTGCGTTCTTCCAGCAGAGCCTGCCAGTCGCGGAACTCCGCCGCCGACATGTCGGCCAACGGCTGCAACGACCAGACGCCAGTTGCCTGCATGTCGCGCCTCTCGCTCAAGACTGTCGTGCGCGGCGCCCTTCAGCCCCGCGCACCTCCGCTCAGGCCCGTTCTGCCAGGTCCGGCAGTTTGAAGCCGGATACCGAGTTGCGCATCTCGCTCGCCATCTTCGCCAGGTTGCCGATGCTGCGCGCAGTGGCGGTGGTACCGGCGGAGGTCTGCGAGGTGATCTCCTGGATCACGTTCATGGTGTTGGAGATGTGGCCGGCGGACGACGCCTGCTGACGGGCGGCGTTGGAGATGTTCTGGATCAGCGCCGCCAGGGTCTTGGATACCTTCTCGATCTCTTCCAGGGCCACACCGGCGTCCTGCGCCAGGCGGGCGCCACGCACCACTTCGGAGGTGGTCTGCTCCATGGAGATCACCGCTTCGTTGGTGTCGGTCTGAATGGTCTTCACCAGCGCCTCGATCTGCTTGGTCGCGGCGGAGGAACGTTCCGCCAGGCGCTGTACCTCGTCCGCCACCACGGCGAAGCCGCGGCCCGCGTCACCGGCCATGGACGCCTGGATCGCGGCGTTCAGGGCGAGGATGTTGGTCTGGTCGGCGATGTCGTTGATCAGGCTGACGATGTCGCCGATCTCCTGGGACGATTCGCCCAGGCGCTTGATCCGCTTGGAGGTGTCCTGGATCTGTTCGCGGATGTTGTCCATGCCGGTGATGGTGTTGTGCACCACCTCGTTGCCCTTGTTGGCGATGGCCACGGAACGTTCCGCCACTGCGGAGGACTCGCTGGCGTTCGCCGATACCTGGTCGATGGACACGGCCATTTCGTTGATCGCGGCGGAAGCGCCGGCGATTTCCTGGGCCTGGTGCTCGGAAGCCTCGGCCAGGTGCATCGCCGTGGCCTGGGTTTCCTGGGCGGCGGCGGCCACCTGCACGGCGGTGAGGTTGATGGTTTCCACCAGCTCGCGGAGCTGGTCGATGGAGTAGTTGATGGAGTCCGCGATGGCGCCGGTGAAGTCCTCGGTCACGGTCGCGGCCACGGTCAGGTCACCGTCGGCGAGGTCGGCGATCTCGTCGAGCAGCCGCAGGATCGCCGCCTGGTTGCGTTCGTTCTTCTCGGCAGTCTCGGCGAGGCGGCGGTTGGTCTCGCGCACCATCACCAGGCCGATGAGGATGATCGAGCCGAGGGCGAGGATGCCCAGGGCGACGCTCGCCACCTGGTTCAGGTGCCGGCCGCCGGCCAGGTTCTCGAAGCCGTCGGCCAGCTTGGAGGCCTTGTCCAGCAGGGTCTGCGAGCTGCTGAAGATGGTGTTGGCGGACTCGCGGACCTGGAACAGTTCCGGCGAGGTCTCGAGGATCTCGTCCACCGAGCCGGAAACGAACTCGAACAGCTCGGAGACCTCGTTGAGGCGATCGACGGCCTCGGCGTTGGTCACCTTGGAGATGCTCATCGCCGCGTTGCCTTCCTTCATGCCCTTGAGCACCCGGCCGAACAGGCTGGCGTCGCGGCCGAAGCTGTCGGCGGCCTGCACCGAGTTCTCGTCGCCGGCGAGCACCTTGTTCACCGAGCCGAGGATACGTTCGGCGAGCAGCGACTGGCGCTGGGCCACGGCGACCTGGTCGGCCGGCGCGCCGCTTTCCAGGAGGATGTCCACCACTTCCTCGTAGGTCACCTGCAGCTGCGGGATGGTCTCGGCGAGGGTCGCGGCCACCTGGTGCAGCGAAAGCACGGTCTGTTCGCTGGCGAGGATGGAGTCGGTGTTCTTGCGCAGCAGGTCCCAGTCCTTCTGCACGTCGGCCATCTGCGTCTGCACGGCGGCCGGGCTCGGCGGCAGGCCGGTGCTCTCGTCACCCTTGAGCAGCACGTTCCAGCGCTTCTCGAAGTCGTTGCGGGCGTCCTTCAGCGACTTGAACGCCTCGCTCTTGCCCGCCGCCGCTTCGGTGGCGTTCTTGGCGATCCGCTGCGACAGCACGCGCAGTTCGCCGGCATGGCCGATGTACTGCTTGTCGTGGTTCGACTGGGTGTTGAGGTAGGCGAAGTTGGCGAACAGCAGCACGATCGAGACGATCAGGACGATGAACAGCCCCGCGATCAGTGAACTGCTGCGCGCTCCCGCAAAGAGATTGCCTGTCTTGATTTTCTTCATATACGGCCCCCGCCTGGACCCACCACGATTTCGGTTTCCATGTCACGACACGGGCCGGAGGTTCCCGACCCAACCGTTTTCAACTAGCTGGCGACGTCGAGGAAGCCCGGGTGCTGCGCCAGGGCATGCGGGCTGAATACCAGCCAGGGCTGCTCTCGATGGAATACGCCATGAACAAAGGGTTGCAGCGCCGCCTCCAGGGGCGGCAACTGCTCGCTGAAGGCGTCCACCGGGAAGTGCTGCATGCCCAGGACCTCATCGACGATGAGCCCGGCGAACACCTCCCCGTGTTCTACCACCAGCACGCGGCGCTGCTTGCGCAACGGCGACAGCTCCGCGCCGAGAAATCCGCACAGGTCCATGATCGGCAGCAGCCGACCGCGGACGTTGGCCACGCCCCGGACCCACTCGCGCACGCCGGGCAACAGGGTGTAGCGCGGCTCGTGGAGCACTTCGCCGACCTCCCCCATGGGCGCCACGAACAGGCGGCCGGCCATGCGGAAGCCGATGCCGTTCCAGCTCTGCACGACCTCGCGCTGCGCCGGCAGGCCGGCGGCCAGGCGACGGCAGCGCTGGTCGATCTCGACGAGAAGCTGGAAGGGACTCTGGACTTCAGACATGCCGGCCCTGGCCTTTTCTAATAGTTATTCGGGCCCCGCCCGGCGTCAGCCGGCGAGTACCGCATTGATGGTCTTGAGCAGCGTTTCTTCGTCGACCGGCTTGGTCAGGTAGTCGCGAGCGCCCTGGCGCTTGCCCCAGACCTTGTCGGTCTCCTGGTCCTTGGTGGTGACGATGATGACCGGGATGGCGCTGGTCTCCGGGTCCTTGGACAGCTGCCGGGTGGCCTGGAAGCCGTTCAGCCCGGGCATGACGATGTCCATCAGGACCACGTCCGGCTTCTCCTGCCGGGCCAGGGCGACGCCGTCGGCGCCGTTCTCCGCCTTGAGCACCTGGTGCGAGTGCTTCTCCAGCATCGCGGTCAGCTTGTACATCTCGGTCGGAGAGTCATCAACAATGAGGATTCGAGCCATGGGGTCCCCCAGGAAAAGGCATCACCGGCACGCAGGGCCGGACATCAGGAAGCTTGCTCCACCGGGGTGAAGTCGGGCACGTGGGTCTTGATGGCGCCGAGCAGCTCTTCCTTGCTGAAGGGCTTGGTGAGGTACTGGTCGGAGCCGACGATACGACCCTTGGCCTTGTCGAACAGGCCGTCCTTGGAGGACAGCATGATCACCGGGGTGGATTTGAAGGCGCTGTTGTTCTTGATCAGGGCGCAGGTCTGATAGCCGTCGAGCCGAGGCATCATGATGTCGACGAAGATGATGTTCGGATGGGTGTCGGCGATCTTCGCCAGCGCGTCGAAGCCATCGATGGCCGTGATGACATCGCAGCCGACTTTCTTGAGCAGGGTTTCGGCGGTACGACGGATCGTCTTGGAATCGTCGATGACCATCACCTTCAAACCATCGGAATGCTGTTCCATGTTCGCCCTTTTACCATCTCGGTGAATCGTTACTGTCTTATATTCAGTGCGCTGACGCCCTGCCACCGTTCGGGCTGCGACCCAATCGTCGGAGTCTTTTAGCACACTCTCCCGCATCCATCCATAACACCCCGGATGCGCTGGCTTTTTCCTTGACCGGGCACATATCCGGCGCCACCCTGAGCATCCTTTTCCGCCCTTTTCGGCGCGGTTCGTCGCCGCACCCCCCCTTTCGGAGGACTCCCCATGAGCGTACGCCTGGGCATCGTGATGGACCCCATCGCGAGCATCAACTTCAAGAAGGACAGCTCCCTGGCGATGCTGCTGGCGGCCCAGGCCCGTGGCTGGACGCTGTTCTACATGGAACAACAGGATCTTTACCAGAAAGCGAACGCCGCACGGGCCAAGATCCGCCCCCTGAAGGTCTTCGACGACGCCGAGCGCTGGTACGAGCTGGACCAGGAGATCGACCTGCCGCTCGCCGAGCTGGACGTGATCCTGATGCGCAAGGACCCGCCCTTCAACAACGAGTACATCTATTCCACCTACCTGCTGGAACAGGCCGAGCGCGCCGGCACCCTGGTGGTGAACCGCCCGCAGAGCCTGCGCGACTGCAACGAGAAGTTCTTCGCCACGCTGTTCCCGCAGTGCACGCCGCCGACCCTGGTCACACGGCGAGCCGACATTCTGCGCGAGTTCGCCGCCGAACATCGTGACATCATTCTCAAACCCCTCGAAGGCATGGGCGGCACCATGATCTTCCGCCACCGCGAGGGCGACCCGAACCTCTCGGTGATCCTCGAGACCCTGACCCTGCACGGCCACCAGCAGATCATGGCACAACGCTACATCCCGGAGATCAAGGATGGCGACAAGCGTATCCTGATGATCGACGGCGAACCGGTGGAGTACTGCCTGGCACGCATCCCGGCGCAGGGCGAGACGCGCGGCAACCTCGCCGCCGGCGGCCGCGGCGTGGCCCAGCCGCTGACCGAGCGCGACCGCTGGATCGCCCAGCAGGTCGGCCCGCAGCTGCGCGAGCGCGGCCTGCTGTTCGTCGGCCTGGACGTGATCGGCGACTACCTCACCGAGATCAACGTCACCAGCCCGACCTGCATCCGCGAGATCGACAAGGCCTACGACACCCGCATCGGCGAGCGCCTGATGGACGCCATCGAGGGCAAGCTCAAGGCCCGCGCGGCGGCGGCGCAAGTTTGACGCAGCCGACAACTTGACGCTTGCCGCTTGCAGGCGGCGGCCGGGGAAAGCAGACTTCGCCCACCCCGGCCAACCCTATATGCAATGAACGCTGCAACCTCCCCCCAAGCCTTCCCGTCCTCCGGCGTCCGCCCGGCGGACCGCCTGGGCTTCACCCTGTTCGTGGCGGCGGTGCTGCATGTGGCGCTGATCCTCGGCGTGGGCTTCTCCATGCCCCATCCGAGCCAGCTGAGCAAGACGCTGGAAATCACCCTGGCCACCTTCAAGAGCGAGAAGAAGCCGGAGAAGGCCGACTACCTGGCGCAGATGAACCAGGAAGGCAGCGGCACCCTCGAGCACAAGGCCATCCCCAAGACCACCGAGCAGGCGCCGTTCCAGGACAGCGAGGCGAAGAAGGTCGCCCCGCCGCCGACGCCGAAGCAGGCCAAGGAGGCGGAATCGCCCAAGACCGCCGTGGCCACCAAGGCGCCGAAGCCGCAGAAGGTCCAGGCCAAGCCGCAGAAGCCCAAGGCCGAGCAGGTCGCCCAGCCAGCGCCGCAGTTCGACTCCAGCCAGCTGTCGGCGGAAATCTCCAGCCTCGAGGCGGACCTTGCCAAGGAGCGCCAGGCCTACGCCAAGCGCCCGCGCATCCACCGCCTGACCGCCGCCTCGACCATGCGCGACAAGGGCGCCTGGTACAAGGAGGAGTGGCGCAAGAAGATCGAGCGCATCGGCAACCTCAACTACCCCGACGAGGCCCGCCGCCAGCGCATCTACGGCAGCCTGCGGCTGCTGGTGTCGATCAACCGCGACGGCTCGCTGTACGAGGTGCAGGTACTGGAGTCCTCCGGGCAGCCTCTGCTCGACCAGGCCGCCCAGCGCATCGTCCGCCTGGCCGCGCCCTTCGCCCCGTTCAGCGGCGACCTGGCGGACATCGACCGCCTGGAAATCATCCGCACCTGGCGCTTCGAGCGCGGCGACCGTCTGTCGAGTCGATAGCCCCCTCCGGGCGGCTTGCAGGCCGCGCGCCCAAGCCTGAAACTAGCGCCATGAATACAGCGCCCACCTACCTCAAGCACCATTTCCTGATCGCCATGCCGCACATGGCCGATCCCAATTTCGCCCAGACCCTGACCTACCTGGTCGAGCACAACGAGCAGGGCGCCATGGGCCTGGTGATCAACCGCCCCAGCGGCCTGAACCTCAGCGACGTGCTCGAACAGCTGCGCCCCGAGCCCCTGCCGCCGGCGCGTTGCCAGGGCATCACCGTCTACAGCGGCGGCCCGGTGCAGACCGACCGCGGCTTCGTCCTGCACCCGGCCGGGCAACTGTTCCAGGCCACCCTGGAGCTGGGCGAGCTGAACCTTTCCACTTCCCAGGACGTGCTCTTCTCCATCGCCGACGGCAGCGGCCCCGCGCAGAGCGTCATCGCCCTCGGCTACGCCGGCTGGGAAGCCGGCCAGCTGGAGGCCGAGCTGGCCGACAACGCCTGGCTGACCTGCCCGGCGGACCTGGAGGTGCTCTTCGACGTGCCCGCCGAGCAGCGCCTGGCCGCCGCCGCACAGCGCCTGGGGATCAACCTCAGCCTGCTCACCGCCCAGGCCGGGCACGCCTGATGGGCGCGCCGCGCCTGCTGCTGGGCTTCGACTACGGCACCAAGCAGATCGGCGTCGCCGTCGGCCAGGCGGTCACCGGCCAGGCCCGCGAACTCTGCGTGCTCAAGGCGCAGAACGGCGTGCCGGACTGGAACCGCGTCGAGGCGCTGATCAAGGAATGGCAGCCGGACGCCATCGTCGTCGGCCTGCCGCTGAACATGGACGGCACGCCCAGCGAGATGAGCGAGCGCGCCGAGAAGTTCGCCCGCCGCCTGCACGGCCGCTACAACCTGCCGGTGCACACCCACGACGAACGCCTGACCACCTACGCCGCCAAGGGCGAGCGCCTGGCCCAGGGCCAGCGCGACGGCTACCGCGAACGCCCGGTGGACGCCCTGGCCGCGGCCCTGCTGCTCGAGGGCTGGCTGGAGGCCCACGGCGGCGCTTGACCTGCGGCAGTGCCGGCCGCGGCACACGCGCTAATCTTGAGCGGGTACCCGCCGCACACGGGCGCCCGAGGAATCCACGGCGGCCCAGCCTGGACCGCCACGAGTCATCCAGGAGATGTCATGAACCTGCCCAGTCCCGCCGAACTCCTGCCGCGCATGGCCACCGACCTGCGCAACCACCTCGCCGAGCGCGGCATAGACACGCCGCGCTTCGTCGGCATCCACACCGGCGGCATCTGGGTCGCCCAGGCCCTGCTCAAGGAACTGCACAGCGAGGAAATCCTCGGCATCCTCGACGTCTCCTTCTACCGCGACGACTTCACCCGCAGCGGCCTGCACCCGCAGGTCCGTCCGTCGGAACTGCCATTCGAGATCGACGGCCAGCACCTGGTCCTGGTCGACGACGTGCTGATGAGCGGCCGCACCATCCGCGCCGCGCTCAACGAGCTGTTCGACTACGGCCGCCCGGCCAGCGTGACCCTGGTCTGCCTGCTGGACCTGAACGCCCGGGAACTGCCGATCCGCCCCGACGTGGTCGGCCAGACCCTGTCGCTGGCCCCCAATGAAAGGGTAAAATTGCGCGGTCCCGCACCACTCGTCCTCGAGCGCACCCTTATCAGCGCGCTCTGAACGCGCGCGCCACCTCTCCACATTTCAGGGCCTGCCCCATGCCGACAGACGCCAAGCGCCCGCTGCAGCTCAACGACCAGGGCCAGCTGCGCCACTTCCTCTCGCTCGACGGATTGCCCCGCGAGCTGCTGACCGAAATCCTCGACACCGCCGACTCCTTCCTCGAAGTCGGCGCGCGCGCGGTAAAGAAGGTCCCGCTGCTGCGCGGCAAGACCGTGTGCAACGTGTTCTTCGAGAACTCCACGCGCACCCGCACCACCTTCGAACTGGCCGCCCAGCGCCTGTCCGCCGACGTCATCACGCTGAACGTGTCGACCTCCTCGACCAGCAAGGGCGAGACCCTCACCGACACCCTGCGCAACCTCGAGGCCATGGCCGCCGACATGTTCGTCGTGCGCCACAGCGACTCGGGCGCCGCGCACTTCATCGCCGAGCACGTCAGCCCCAGGGTGGCGGTGATCAACGGCGGTGACGGCCGCCACGGGCACCCGACCCAGGGCATGCTCGACATGCTCACCATCCGCCGCCACAAGGGCAGCTTCGAGAACCTCTCGGTGGCCATCGTCGGCGACGTCCTGCACTCGCGGGTGGCACGCTCGAACATGCTGGCGCTGAAGATCCTCGGCTGCCCGGACATCCGCGTCATCGCCCCGCGCACCCTGCTGCCGATCGGCCTGGAGGAGGTCTACGGGGTGAAGGTGTTCACCGACGCCAACGAAGGCCTCAAGGACGTCGACGTGGTCATCATGCTGCGCCTGCAGCGCGAGCGCATGCAGGGCGGCCTGCTGCCCAGCGAAGGCGAGTTCTTCAAGCTCTACGGCCTGACCCAGAAGCGCCTGAAGCTGGCCAAGCCCGATGCCATCGTCATGCATCCGGGGCCGATCAACCGCGGCGTGGAGATCGAATCCGCGGTGGCCGACGGCGAGCAGTCGGTGATCCTCAACCAGGTGACCTACGGGATCGCCATCCGCATGGCCGTGCTGTCCATGGCCATGAGCGGGCAGAACGCCCAACGCCAGCTGGAACAGGAGGACGCGCAATGACCGTCAGCATTCACGGCGCCCGCGTCATCGACCCGGCCAGCGGCCTGGACCAGGTCTGCGACGTCCATATAGAAGCCGGCAGGATCATCGCCCTGGGCCAGGCCCCGACCGATTTCCACGCCGCCCAGGAGCTGGACGCCGCCGGCCTGATCGCCGCGCCCGGCCTGGTGGACCTGAACGTGGCCCTGCGCGAGCCGGGCTACAGCCGCAAGGGCAACATCGAGAGCGAAACCCGCGCCGCCAGCGCCGGCGGCGTCACCAGCCTGTGCTGCCCGCCGCAGACCAGGCCGGTGCTGGACACCCCGGCGGTGGCCGAGTTGATCCTCGACCGCGCCCGCGAGGCCGGCAATGCCAAGGTCTTCCCCATAGGCGCGCTGACCCGCGGCCTGGCCGGCGAGCAGTTGTCCGAACTGGCCGCCCTGCGCGACGCCGGCTGCGTGGCCTTCAGCAACGGCCTGGCGCCGCTGGCCAGCAACCGCGTGCTGCTGCGCTCGCTGGAGTACGCGGCGACCTTCGACCTGACGGTGATCTTCACCTCCCAGGATGCCGAACTGGCCCAGGGCGGCCTGGCCCACGACGGCCCCACCGCCAGCTTCCGCGGCCTGGCCGGCATCCCCGAGAGCGCCGAGACCGTGGCCCTGGCCCGCAACCTGCTGCTGGTGGAGCAGAGCGGCGTGCGCGCGCACTTCAGCCAGCTGACCAGCGCCCGCGGCGTGGAGATGATCGCCCAGGCCCAGGCCCGCGGCCTGCCGGTGACCGCCGACGTGGCGCTGTACCAGTTGATCCTCACCGACGAGGCCCTGGCCGACTTCTCCAGCCTCTACCACGTGCAGCCGCCACTGCGCTCGCGCAAGGACCGCGACGCCCTGCGCGAAGCGGTGAAGAGCGGCGTGATACAAGCCATCGCCAGCCACCACCAGCCCCACGAGGCGGACGCCAAGAACGCCCCCTTCGCCGACACCGAGCCGGGCATCAGCAGCGTCGAACTACTGCTGCCGCTGGCCATGACCCTGGTGCAGGACGGCCTGCTCGACCTGCCGACCCTGCTGGCGCGCCTGACCACCGGCCCGGCCGCCGCGCTGCGCCTGCCGGCCGGCCGCATAGCGGTGGGCGAGGCGGCAGACCTGGTGCTGTTCGAGGCCGAGGGCCAGACTCTGGCCGGCGAGACCTGGTACTCCCGCGGGCAGAACAGCCCGTTCATCGGCCACTGCCTGCCGGGCGCGGTGCGTTGCACGCTGGTGGATGGGCATATCGTGCATGCCATCTGAGCCTGCCCAGGCATGAAGAAGAAGCCCGCCATCCGGCGGGCTTTTTCTTTTCCTGTAGGAGCGAGCTTGCTCGCGAAGGGGGCTTGCAGGCGATTTTTGGCGTTGAGCTTTAGAGCGCCCTCTCCCTAACCCTCTCCCTGAAGGGAGAGGGGACCGTTGGGCAGAGTTGGATGTGCTGGCGTCAGCCGGCTAGCACAGAGACTGCCGGCTGAAACCAGGCCTTCTCTCGGCACGAACAAGCCCCCTCTCCCTTCAGGGAGAGGGCTGGGGAGAGGGGACGGAGGTGACCTCATGCACAGCATGGCCGGAAAGCACCGTTCGCGAGCAAGCTCGCTCCTACAAAAAAGCCCCCGCCCCTAGATAGTCGCCAACGCCTGCGCCAAATCCGCACGCAGATCCTCGACATCCTCCACCCCCACCGACAACCGCACCAGCGCATCGCCTATCCCCAGCTCAGCCCGGGTAGCCGGCGGAATGGTGGCATGGGTCATGATCGCCGGATGCTCGATCAGACTCTCCACCCCGCCCAGGCTCTCGGCCAGGGCGAAGATGCGCACGTTCTCCAGGAAACGCTTCGAGCCGGCCAGGTCAGTGGCCAGGTCCATCGAGATCATCCCGCCGAAGCCGTTCATCTGCCGCTTGGCCAGCTCGTGCTGCGGGTGCGAGGGCAGGCCCGGGTAGTGCACCCGCGCCACCTGCGGCTGGCGTTCCAGCCACTGGGCCAGTTCCAGGGCGTTGGCGCAGTGCCGTTCCATGCGCAGGGCCAGGGTCTTCACCCCGCGCAGGGTGAGGAAGGCGTCGAAGGGGCCGGCGATGGCGCCCACGGCGTTCTGCAGGAAGCCCAGGCGCTCGGCCAGTTCCGGGTTGTCGCCGACCACGGCGATGCCGCCGATGACGTCGGAGTGGCCGTTCAGGTACTTGGTGGTCGAATGCACCACCACGTCGAAGCCCAGCTCCAGCGGGCGCTGGATGCGCGGGCTGGCGAAGGTGTTGTCGGCCACGCAGAGAATGCCGCGGCTGCGGCACAGGCGGGCGATGGCCTCCAGGTCGGCCAGGCGCAGCAGCGGGTTGCTCGGCGTCTCGATCCACACCATGCGGGTTTCCGGGCGCAGCGCGGCTTCGATGGCGCCGATGTCGGTGAGGTCGACGAAGCTGAATTCGTGCCCGGCGCTGCGCCGGCGCACGCGCTCGAACAGGCGGAAGGTGCCACCGTAGATGTCGTTGCCGGACACGATGTGCGAGCCGGCATCGAGCAATTCCAGGGTCGCCGAGATGGCCGCCAGCCCGGAGGCGAAGGCGAACGCCTTGCTGCCGCCCTCCAGGTCCGCCACGCAGCGCTCCAGGGCCCAGCGCGTGGGGTTGTGCGAGCGCCCGTAGTCCAGGCCCTTGTGCACTCCAGGGCTGTCCTGCAGGTAGGTGGAGTTGGCGTAGATCGGCGGCATCAGCGCGCCGGTGGAAGGATCGGGCGCCTGGCCGGCGTGGATGACCCGCGTGGCGAAACCGCGCGAGGCCTTGGAATCCTGGCTCATGGGAGCGTTCTCCGGAGGTGGTTGAGCAAGTCGAAACGGGTGATCAGGCCATGGAAGCCCGAGGCGTCGGCGATGATGGCGACCAGGCCGCAGTCCAGCTCGGCCTGCAGTTCGGCCAGGCTGGCGTCCGGGGCCAGGGTTTCCAGGCGGGTGGTCATGGCGCTGGCCACCGGCTGGCGAAAATGGCTGGCGTCGGCGTGCACGCCCAGCAGGATGTCGGATTCATCGATGACCCCGACCAGCCTGCCGTTGGCCAGCACCGGCAGCTGCGAGACGTCGGCCAGGCGCATGCGCTGGAAGGCGGTGAGCAGGGTGTCGTCCGGCCCCACGCTGATCACCCGGCCCTCCTCGAAGCGCCGCGCGATGATGTCGCGCAGGTCGCCGTAACGCTTGCGCTGCAGCAGGCCCTGGTCGGTCATCCACTGGTCGTTGTAGACCTTGGACAGGTAGCGCGTGCCGGTGTCGCAGACGAAGCTGAGCACGCGCTTGGGCTGCGTCTGCTCGCGGCAGTAGCGCAAGGCGGCGGCCAGCAGGGTGCCGGTGGAGGAACCGCCGGGAATGCCTTCGGCGCGCAGCAGTTCGCGGGCATGGGCGAAGCTCTCCTCGTCGCTGATGGAATAGGCGTGGCGCACGCTGGAGAGGTCGGCGATGGAGGGAATGAAGTCCTCGCCTATGCCTTCCACCGCCCAGGAACCGACCTCGCCGAGGGTGCCGTCGCGCACGTAGCCGGCCATCACCGAGCCCACCGGGTCGGCCAGGACCATCTCCAGGTTCGGCTGCACCTGGCGGAAGAAGCGCGTCAGCCCGGTGAGGGTGCCGGCGGAGCCGACGCCGACGACGATGGCGTCCAGGTCATGGCCGGTCTGCTGCCAGATTTCCGGGGCGGTGCTGGTTTCGTGGGCCAGGGGGTTGGCCGGGTTGTTGAACTGGTCGGCGAAGAAGGCCCCGGGGATTTCCGCGGCCAGGCGCGCGGCCACGTCCTGGTAGTACTCCGGGTGGCCCTTGCCGACGTCGGAGCGGGTGATGTGCACCTCGGCGCCCATGGCCTTGAGGTGCAGGACCTTCTCGCTGGACATCTTGTCCGGCACCACCAGCACCACCCGGTAGCCCTTGGCGCGGCCCACCAGGGCCAGGCCCAGGCCGGTGTTGCCGGCGGTGGCCTCGACTATGGTCCCGCCGGGCTGCAGGCGGCCGTCGCGCTCGGCGGTCTCGATCATGGCCACGCCGATGCGGTCCTTGATCGAGCCGCCGGGGTTCTGCGATTCCAGCTTGAGGAACAGCGTGCAGGGGCCGGTATCGAAGCGGCTGACCTGCACCAGCGGCGTGTTGCCGATCAGGTCGAGTACGGCAGGACGAAGTTCGTTGCTCATGGCATCCACTCCTTGTCGGCGCCGCGGGGATCGCCCGGCAGCGCGCCTTTATGGTCTTCCTGACCATAGGCCGGCGGCGCGCCCGTCGCCATGCCGGCTGACGAAAAAGCCCGCCGGTGGGCGGGCTTTCCGGCAAGGAACGCTTACAGCCGCTGCGGGCCGTTGCGCTCGGAGACCTGGGCGTTGAGCGTCCAGAAGTCGTAGAGCACGCCGAGGAAGAACAGGCCGCCAGTGCACAGGTAGAGGATGCCGGTCAGCCACTTGCCCATGTACATGCGGTGCACGCCGAACACACCGAGGAAGGTCAGCAGGATCCAGGCCACGTTGTAGTCCAGGGCGCCGCTGCGGTAGCGCAGGTCGGCCTCGTCGTCCATCGAGGGGATCAGGAACAGGTCGATGATCCAGCCGATGAAGAACAGCCCGAGGGTGAAGAACCAGATGGTCCCGCTGACCGGCTTGCCATAGTAGAAGCGGTGGGAACCGGTGAAGCCGAAAATCCATAGCAGGTAGCCGATGACCTTGCTGTGGGTGTCGGGGGTATTGGGCATGAAGCGCTCCTTGGCAGGGATTCCTGGATTCGACCGACGCGATCGCGGCGGGTTTATCGCCACTGTAAGAAAAGTCGCGGGGAATACAAAGCCGCTGACAGGCTTTTCGGGCAAAGGACCGTAGGGCGCATAACGCCTATGGCGTTATCCGCCGTTTGGCCTTGGCCCCCGGCGACTCCAGGGTTGACCTGGGCGCGGGCCGAGACCTCCGTGTATCGGCGGATAACCGCGAACGGTTATTCGCCCTACGCTCCGGCGTTCATGATAATTGCGGGTTGCGGCGAGGGAGCTGCTCAGCGGAAGCGGCGATTCGGATCGTCTTCGCTCAGCTCCAGGGTCAACCCCTGAGTCATGCTCGACAGATGATCCGCATCGGTCTCCGACCCAAGCTTGATCATCAACCGCAGATCGTTGGCCGAGTCGGCATAGGCCAGCGCATCCTCATAGGTGATCTCACCCTGGGAATAGAGCTGGTACAGCGCCTGATCGAAGGTCTGCATGCCCTGCTCGGTGGAGCGCTTCATCAACGGCTTCAGCTCATGCACCTCACCCTTGCGGATCAGGTCGGCGGCCAGCGGGGTATTCAGCAGCACCTCGATCACCGCGCGGCGGCCCTTGCCGTCCGGGGTCGGCACCAGTTGCTGGGCGACGATGGCCTTGAGGTTCAGCGACAGGTCCATCCAGATCTGCTGGTGCCGGTCGGCCGGGAAGAAGTGGATGATCCGCTCCAGCGCCTGGTTGGCGTTGTTGGCATGCAGGGTGGCCAGACACAAGTGGCCGGTCTCGGCGAAGGCCACGGCGTGCTCCATGGTCTCGCGCGAGCGCACCTCGCCGATCATGATCACGTCCGGCGCCTGGCGCAGGGTGTTCTTCAGCGCCACCTCGAAGGTGTCGGTATCCAGCCCCACCTCGCGCTGGGTGACGATGCAGCCCTGGTGCTGGTGGATGTACTCGATCGGGTCCTCGATGGAGATGATGTGCCCGGTGGAGTTCTTGTTGCGGTAGCCGATCATCGCCGCCAGCGAGGTGGACTTGCCGGTGCCGGTGGCGCCGACGAAGATCACCAGCCCGCGCTTGGTCATGGCCAGTTTCTTGAGGATCTCCGGCAGCTTGAGGTCCTCGATGGTCGGGATGTTGGTCTCGATGCGGCGCAACACCATGCCCACCAGGTTGCGCTGGTAGAAGGCGCTGACGCGGAAGCGCCCGATGCCGCGGGCGCTGATGGCGAAGTTGCACTCGTGGTGCTCGGCGAAGTCGCGGCGCTGCTGCTCGTTCATCACCGCCAGCACCGTCTCGCGGGTCTGCTCGGGCGACAGCGGGGTCTTGGTCACCGGCAGCACCTTGCCGTTGACCTTCATCGACGGGGGCACGCCGGCGGTGACGAAGAGGTCCGAGGCGCCCTTCTCCACCATCAGCCGCAGAAGCTTCTCGAATTCCATGATCGATCCAACCTGATTCGTTCACGCACTGTGCGATTCGACTGTCATCCAGGCCGCCCGTGCGTGTGCCGCGCCGCCTGGCCGGGCACCGGGCCCGGGGAGAATCAGAAGTTTTCCGGAATCTTCGCCTTTTCCTTCGCCGCGTCGCGGGTCACCAGGCCCTTGGCGACCAGGCCCTTGAGGCACATGTCGAGGGTCTGCATGCCCAGCGCGCCGCCGGTCTGGATGGCCGAGTACATCTGCGCCACCTTGTCCTCGCGGATCAGGTTGCGGATCGCCGGGGTGCCGATCATGATCTCGTGGGCCGCCACCCGGCCGCCGCCGATCTTCTTCAGCAGGGTCTGGGAGATCACCGCCTGCAGCGATTCGGAGAGCATGGAACGGACCATGGCCTTCTCCTCGGCGGGGAACACGTCGACGATACGGTCGATGGTCTTGGCCGCGGAGGTGGTGTGCAGGGTGCCGAACACCAGGTGGCCGGTTTCCGCGGCGGTCAGCGCCAGGCGGATGGTTTCCAGGTCGCGCATCTCGCCGACCAGGATGATGTCCGGGTCCTCACGCAGGGCCGAGCGCAGCGCCTCGTTGAAGCCGAGGGTGTCGCGGTGCACCTCGCGCTGGTTGACCAGGCACTTCTTCGATTCGTGGACGAATTCGATCGGGTCCTCGACGGTGAGGATGTGGCTGTACTTGGTGTTGTTCAGGTAGTCGAGCATCGCCGCGAGCGAGGTGGACTTGCCCGAACCGGTCGGCCCGGTCACCAGCACCAGCCCGCGCGGCACGTCGGAAACCCGCTTGAACACTTCGCCCATGCCCAGATCCTCCATGGTCAGCACCTTGGAGGGAATGGTCCGGAACACGGCGCCGGCGCCGCGGTTCTGGTTGAAGGCGTTGACGCGGAAACGCGCCACGCCCGGCACTTCGAAGGAGAAGTCGGTTTCCAGGAATTCCTCGAAATCCTTGCGCTGCTTGTCGTTCATGATGTCGTAGATCAGCGCGTGCACCTGCTTGTGCTCCAGCGGCGGCAGGTTGATGCGGCGCACGTCGCCGTCGACGCGGATCATCGGCGGCAGGCCGGCCGAGAGGTGCAGGTCCGAAGCGCCTTGCTTGGCGCTGAAGGCGAGCAACTCGGTAATATCCATGGGACTCCCCAATCCAATGCAAGCAGGTAGAATGCCGCTGAACTTGCAGCAGCCGGGCCTCAGAGCGCAGGTAATGTCCACGATAGCAGAGAATATTGCAAAGGTTCGCGAGCGTATCCGTGAGGCGGAGCAAGCTTGCGGGCGGCCTTCGGGCAGCGTAGCGCTGCTGGCGGTGAGCAAGACCAAGCCCGCCGCCGACATCCGCGAAGCCCATGCCGCCGGCCTCGACGATTTCGGCGAGAACTACCTGCAGGAAGCCCTCGGCAAGCAGGTGGAACTGGCCGACCTGGCGCTCACCTGGCACTTCATCGGCCCCATCCAGTCGAACAAGACGCGGCCCATCGCCGAGCACTTCCACTGGGTGCACTCGGTGGACCGCCTGAAGGTCGCCGAGCGCCTGTCCGCGCAGCGCCCGGCGCACCTGCCGCCGCTCAACGTCTGCCTGCAGGTGAACGTCAGCGGCGAGGCCAGCAAGTCCGGCTGCGCCCCCGGGGAACTGCCGGCCCTGGCCCGCGCCGTGGCCGCCCTGCCCAACCTGAAGCTGCGCGGGCTGATGGCCATCCCCGAACCCACCGAGGACGTCGCCGCCCAGCGCGCCGCCTTCGCCCGCCTGCGGGAACTCCTGACTGCCCTGAACCTCGGCCTGGACACCCTGTCCATGGGCATGAGCCACGACCTCGAAGCCGCCGTCGCCGAAGGCGCCACCTGGGTGCGCATCGGCACCGCGCTGTTCGGCGCGCGCGACTACGGTCCCCATTCTTGATCAAGGAACACAACCCATGAGCAGCACCCGCATCGCTTTCATCGGCGCCGGCAACATGGCCGCCAGCCTGATCGGTGGCCTGCGCGCCCAGGGCGTGCCCGCCAGCCACATCCGCGCCAGCGACCCGGGCGCCGAACAGCGCGCGAAGATCGCCGCCGAGCACGGCATCGAGGTGTTCGAGGACAACGCCAGCGCCATCGCCGGCGCCGACGTGGTGGTCCTGGCGGTCAAGCCGCAGGTCATGAAGCAGGTCTGCGAGCCCCTGGCCGCGCTGCTCGAACCGGGCCAGCTGATCGTCTCCATCGCCGCCGGCATTCCCTGCGCCAGCCTGTCGCGCTGGCTGGGCACCGAGCTGCTGGTACGCTGCATGCCCAACACCCCGGCGCTGCTGGGCGAAGGCGCCAGCGGCCTGTACGCCACCGCCCAGGTCAGCCCGGCCCAGCGCCAGCAGGCCGAACAGCTGCTGGGCGCGGTGGGCATCGCCCTGTGGCTGGACGAAGAGAAGCAGATCGACGCCGTCACCGCCGTCTCCGGCAGCGGCCCGGCCTACTTCTTCCTGCTGATGGAAGCCATGACCGTCGCCGGCGAGAAGCTCGGCCTGAGCCACGAAGTCGCCGCCCGCCTGACCCGGCAGACCGCCCTGGGCGCCGCGCGCATGGCGGTGGCCAGCGACGTCGGCCCGGCCGAACTGCGCCGCCGCGTGACTTCGCCCAAGGGCACCACCGAAGCCGCCATCACTTCCTTCCAGGCGAATGGATTCGAAGCACTGGTCGAGCGCGCCCTGGCCGCCGCCGACCACCGTTCCGCCGAACTGGCCGAACAACTGGGGCAATGAGGAGCCTTACATGACCGGACTTTCCACCGCTGCCATCTATGTCATCCAGACCCTCGGCAGCCTCTACCTGCTGATCGTCCTGCTGCGCTTCATCCTGCAGCTGGTGCGCGCCGACTTCTACAACCCGCTGAGCCAGTTCATCGTGCGCGCCACCAAGCCGCTGCTGAACCCGCTGCGCCGGGTGATCCCCGGCTTCGGCGGCATCGACCTGGCGTCCCTGGTGCTGGCCATCCTGGTCCAGCTGGTGCTGATGATCGTCACCCTGACGCTGATGGGCTACGGCGTCGGCGGGTACGTCCTGCAACTGCTGGTGTGGTCGGTGATCGCCGTGACCTCGCTGTTCCTCAAGGTGTTCTTCTTCGCCCTGATCATCAGCGTGATCCTCTCCTGGGTCGCCCCCGGCAGCTACAACCCCGGCGCGCAGCTGGTGAACCAGATCTGCGAGCCGCTGCTGGCGCCCTTCCGCAAGCTGCTGCCGAACCTCGGCGGGCTGGACATCTCGCCGATCTTCGCCTTCATCGCGCTGAAGCTGCTCGACATGCTGGTGATCGGCAACCTGGCGGCCATGACCGGGATGCCGCAGATCCTCAGCCCGTTCATGTAAACAGGGAGCGGCGGCGCGTCGGCGATACAGCGTTGGAAACAGCCGGTGATTGCTCATTTACAGAACGTAAACTGCGCATCCCCGGCTGTTTCCGCCTCGTCTCGCTCTAGCTCGCGCGCTCCGGGAGTTCGACACGCCAATGAGCTTCTACCGCTGGGACGGCGAGGACCTGATCCTCGATTGCCACCTGCAGCCCAAGGCGAGCCGCGACGAGTTCGCCGGGCTGCACGGCGAGCGCCTGAAGATCCGCCTCACCGCCCCGCCGGTGGAGGGCAAGGCCAACGCCCACCTGCTGGCGTTCCTCGGCAAGGCCTTCGGCGTGCCGAAAAGCGCGGTAATACTCGAGAGCGGCGAGCTGAACCGCCAGAAGCGCGTGCGCATTCCCCGGCCGGCACGGCTGCCGGCCGAGCTGGGGATAACCGCTCGGTCGCCTTGACCGACCTTACAGATAGGAATGTGATACAGGCCAATTGACGCCACCTCGCCGCGCTTCATAATCCAGGCATTCTTCCCCCGCGCAGGACGCGCAAGCCACAGGACCGCCTGGATGAGCATGGAGCGACTCAGTCAGCAGATCGACGCCTACGTCACCTGGAAGCGGGAACTGGTCCGGGACATCATCCGCTATCGCAGCTGGCTGGAGCAGAGCCGGCTGAACAGCGCCGACATAGACGCGCGCCTGGAGCGCGCCCTGCGCCTGCTGCGCCTGGACCACATCACCCTGGCCTTCGTCGGCGAGTTCTCCCGCGGCAAGACCGAGCTGATCAACAGCCTGTTCTTCTCCGAGTACGGCCAGCGCATGCTGCCCTCCCAGGCCGGGCGCACCACCATGTGCCCCACCGAGATCTTCTTCGACCCGCGCTCCGAACGCCCCTACATCCGCCTGCTGCCCATCGAGACGCGGGTGGCCGACGCCAGCATCGCCCGCTTCAAGCAGGTGCCGCGGCACTGGGTGAACATCCCCCTGGACACCTCCGACCCGGCCAACATGGCCCAGGCCTTCGCGCAGACCGCCCGGACCAAGAGCCTGCCGGTGGAGCAGGCGATCCAGCTGGGCTTCCTCCCGGACATGCTGGAAGCCGCCGAACGCCCCGGCCATGTGCGCGTGCCAGCCTGGCGCCACGCCCTGGTCAACTTCGATCACCCGCTGCTGCGCCAGGGCCTGCGCATCCTCGATACCCCCGGGCTGAACGCCCTGGGCAGCGAGCCGGAACTGACCCTGTCGATGCTGCCCAGCGCCCAGGCGGTGATCTTCCTGCTGGCCGCCGACACCGGCGTCACCGCCTCGGACCTGGCGGTCTGGCAGGACCACGTGCGGCACCTGGTGGAAGACGGCCAGTGCACCCTGTACGCGGTGCTGAACAAGGTCGACGTGCTCTGGGACGACCTGGCCGGCGATACCTTCGTGCACAACGCCATCCAGCGCATCCGCGACGCCACCGCTCGGCAATTGGGCATCCCCCGCGACAGCGTGCTGCCGCTGTCGGCCAAGCAGGCGCTGCTGGCCAAGGTGCGCAAGGACGCCGAGCTGCTCGCCCGCAGCCAGCTGGAAAACCTGGAGAACCTGCTCTGCGAGCGCATAGTGGCGGACAAGGAGCGCCTGCTGGAGGGCGCGGTGCTCGGCCAGGTGCTGGCCCTGCTGAACAACAGCCAGCACAGCCTGCGCGCCCGCCTGGAGCGCCTGCGCGAACAGCAGGCGCAGCTCGAAGGCCAGCAGCAGGACAGCGGCCAGCTGCTGTTCGAGCTGACCGCGCGGACCAAGGAAGACCACGGCCTGCACCACCGCAGCCTGCTCAACCTGAAGACCAACCAGCGCCTACTGCGCCGCCAGGGCGAGCTGCTCGGCCAGACCGTGCGCGCCGAACGCCTGGAGCGGCACCTGGCCAAGGTCCACGAGAAACTGCGCGGCAGCTGGACCACCCTGGGCATCAACCAGGCCATCCTGAACTTCTTCCAGGCCGTGGAGGGCGACCTGCACAGCCTGCAGCACGAGGCCGAGCTGGGTAACCGCATGGTCGAGGCCATCTACCAGCGGCACAACCAGGAAAACCCGCTGAACGCCCTGGACGCCCCGCGCTTCGACGTCGCCGCCTACCAGCGCGAACTGGCCCGGCTGCGCGAGCAGGCCGACCGCTTCCGCCTGCAGCTCAAGACCCTGCTCACCGAACAGCGCCTGCTGACGCGGCGTTTCATCGCCACCCTGGCCCAGGAAGTCATCCTCCTGCACCAGCGCGTGCGCGAGGAAGTCGAGCGCTGGGCCAGCGACGCCCTGATGCCGCTGATGCAGTACACCCTGGAGAACAAGCAGCTGCTGGAAACCCACATGCTGCGCCTGAAGGCCCTGGCCCAGGAAACCCAGCAGGTGCGCCAGCGCGCCCTGCTCATGGCGCGCTACCAGGAAGAGCTGGAAAAACAGCTGGCCGAAGCCTCGGAAATCCTCCGCCTGCTGCGCCGCCCCTCGCCGCTGCAGCGCCAGGCCCGCGTGGTCGCCCTGCCCGGCTCGCAGCGCGCCTGAACTTGGTTTTTCCAGGCAGACTCCCTATGCTCGGAAAGTCCTATCGATGGGGAGTACCGCCCATGTCGAACTACAACCTGATCTCCAACCCCAACGAACCCAGCGAGGAGCAGTTGTCCGACCTGCTGAGCGAGGTTCGTCAGGCCGCCCGGCAGCGGATATCCCGCGTCGACCAGCAGCTCAGGGCATCGTTGAACGCCGCTTTCGAAGACAGCCGCAAGCGTCGTGACCAGCGCCCCCAGCCCAAAACCTGAAGCATGGAAAAACCCAGGCTGATCGTCTTCGCCGGCCCCAATGGCTCCGGCAAGACCTCCATCACCGAGCAGCTTCGCGAACATCAGTGGCTGGAAGGCTGCATCTTCATCAATCCGGATGAAATCGCCGAACGGGAATTCGGGGGCTGGAACTCCGAAGAGGCAGCCATCGAAGCGGCCAACAAGGCCCAGCAACTGCGTGAGAAAGCCTTGGTCGAGGGGACGAGCCTGGCCTTCGAGACGGTGCTTTCCACGGATGACAAACTGGACTTCATCGCTCGGGCCAAGGATGCCGGCTATTTCGTCAGGGTATTTTTCGTCAGCACTACGCACCCAGCCATCAATGCCTCACGCATCACTTTCCGCTATATGGATGGCGGCCACGAAGTGCGCATCAGCAAAATCGTCTCGCGCTACTTCAAATCCATAGTCAATTGCGATGCACTGGCCAATTGGGTGGACCGACTCTACGTGTTCGACAACTCCGTGGATCGACAGGAACCCCGCCCGCTATTCAGAACCCGCGACGGGCGACTTTCCAAATGCTACTGCGATGAATCCGAAACCCCGGAATGGGCGCTGAAAATCCGCCAGAACCTGCCTGGCTGAGCAACCTTGCCCTCTCTGGCCACCCTCTTTAGACTGGCGCCCTCCTTTTATTCATGAGCTGGGTCGATGCCAACAGTCTTCCCCGAAGATTCCGTCGGTCTGGTCTCTCCCCAGACGCTGCACTTCAGCGAACCCCTGGCCCTGGCCAGCGGCAGGACGCTGCCCGAATACCAGCTGGTGATCGAGACCTACGGCGAGCTGAACGCCACGGCGAGCAACGCCGTGCTGATCTGCCATGCGCTTTCCGGCCACCACCACGCCGCCGGCTACAACAGCCCCGACGAGCGCAAGCCGGGCTGGTGGGACAGCTGCATCGGCCCGGGCAAGGCCATCGACACCCGCAAGTTCTTCGTGGTCGCGCTGAACAACCTCGGCGGCTGCAACGGCTCCACCGGCCCCACCAGCCTCGATCCGGAGACCGGGCGCATCTACGGCTCCGATTTTCCGGTGGTCACCGTGGAAGACTGGGTCAACAGCCAGGCTCGCCTGGCTGATCGCCTGGGCATCAATCAGTGGGCCGCTGTGGTCGGCGGCAGCCTGGGCGGCATGCAGGCGCTGCAGTGGACCATCAGCTACCCCGAGCGCGTGCGCCACTGCCTGTGCATCGCCAGCGCGCCCAAGCTCTCTGCGCAGAACATCGCCTTCAACGAAGTGGCGCGCCAGGCCATCCTCTCGGACCCTGAGTTCCTCGGCGGCCACTTCCAGGAACAGGGCGTGATCC
The DNA here is from genome assembly GCF_001586155.1 of Pseudomonas citronellolis. Taxonomy (NCBI): domain Bacteria; kingdom Pseudomonadati; phylum Pseudomonadota; class Gammaproteobacteria; order Pseudomonadales; family Pseudomonadaceae; genus Pseudomonas; species Pseudomonas citronellolis. The sequence continues at coordinate 578,568 of NZ_CP014158.1, read as the reverse complement.
CGCGCCACGGCCTGCGCCTGGCGCGCATGGTCGGGCACATCACCTACCTGTCCGATGACGCCATGGGCGAGAAATTCGGCCGCGACCGCAAGGCCGAGAAGCTCAACTACGACCTCTACAACGTCGAATTCCAGGTCGAGAGCTACCTGCGCTACCAGGGCGAGGAATTCTCCACCCGCTTCGACGCCAACACCTACCTGCTGATGACCAAGGCGCTGGACTATTTCGACCCGGCCTCCGCCCACGACGGCGACCTGGTGCGCACCCTGGCCGGGGTGAAGGCGGACTTCTGCCTGATGTCCTTCACCACCGACTGGCGCTTCTCCCCGGCGCGCTCGCGGGAGATCGTCGACGCCCTGATCGCGGCGAAGAAGAACGTCTGCTACCTGGAGATCGACGCACCCCAGGGCCACGACGCCTTCCTCATGCCGATCCCCCGCTACCTGCAGGCCTTCAGCGCCTACATGAACCGCATCAGCGTATAAGGAAGCCCCATGCGCGCCGACCTGGACATCATCCAAGACTGGATCCCCGCCGGCAGCCGGGTGCTCGACCTGGGCTGCGGCGACGGCGAACTGCTCGCCTGGCTGGCCGAACACAAGCAGGTCACCGGCTACGGCCTGGAAATCGACAGCGAAAACATCGCCAAGTGCGTCGAACGCGGCGTGAACGTCATCGAGCAGGACCTGGACAAGGGCCTCGGCAGCTTCGCCAGCAACAGCTTCGACGTGGTGGTCATGACCCAGGCCCTGCAGGCCGTGCACTACCCGGACAGGATCCTCGAGGAAATGCTCCGCGTCGGCCGCACCTGCATCATCACCTTCCCCAACTTCGGCCACTGGCGCTGCCGCTGGTACCTGGCGCGCAACGGCCGCATGCCGGTGTCGGAATTCCTCCCCTACACCTGGTACAACACGCCGAACATCCACTTCTGCACCTTCAAGGACTTCGAGGCGCTGTGCCGCGAGAAGCGCCTGCGGGTGCTCGACCGCCTGGCGGTGGATCGTGACCACCGTCATCGCTGGTCGTGCCGAGTTTGGCCTAATCTGTTGGGTGAAATCGGCATCTACCGGGTCAGCGGTCCAAGCCTGCCGGACCACCGCATCGCCGTCTGAACCGCCCGGGGCCCCGAACCCAGGAGAAGAAAACCATGCGCCGCCTAGCCTCCCTGCTGTTCTGCCTGTTCCTGGCACTGCCGGCCTTCGCCGAGCAGGCCACCACGCTGGGGGACCTCAAGGTCCACTACAGCGTCTACAACTCCAGCTTCCTCCAACCCAAGGTCGCCGCGGCCGTCGGCGTGGTGCGCAGCAAGGCCCAGGGCGTGGTCAACATCGTGCCGCTGGACGCCAGCGGCAAGCCGGCCCAGGTCACCGTCTCCGGCACCGCCAAGAACCTCATGGGCCAGCCGATCCCGCTGACCTTCAAGCGCGTGGTGGAAGAAGGCGCGGTCTACCACATCGCCCAGTTCCCCATCGAAGGCCGTGACACCCTGACCTTCGACATCCAGGTACAGAAAGGCTCCGAAGCCCCGCAAAGCTTCGAGTTCCTCCAGGAAATCTACCCAGACGAATGATCAAGCTCGAACAACTGGTGCTGGCCAGTCACAACGCCGGCAAACTCAAGGAACTCCAGGCCATGCTGGGCGCCCACGTGAAGGTGCGCTCGATCGGCGAGTTCAGCGACGTGGAGCCAGAGGAAACCGGCCTGTCCTTCGTCGAGAACGCCATCCTCAAGGCGCGCAACGCCGCGCGCATCTCCGGGCTGCCGGCGCTGGCCGACGACTCGGGCCTGGCGGTGGACTACCTCGGCGGCGCGCCGGGCATCTACTCCGCGCGCTACGCCGACGGCAAGGGTGATGCGGCGAACAACGCCAAGCTGCTGGACGCCCTGCAGGGCGTGCCGGACGACCAGCGCGGCGCGCAGTTCGTCAGCGTCCTGGCCCTGGTGCGGCATGCCGACGACCCGCTGCCGATCCTCTGCGAAGGCATCTGGGAAGGCAGCATCCTCCACGAGGCCCGCGGCGAGCACGGCTTCGGCTACGACCCGCTGTTCTGGGTGCCGGAAAGCGGCTGCTCCAGCGCCGAACTGCCCCCCGAGCAGAAGAACCGCCTGAGCCACCGCGCCCGCGCCATGGCCCTGCTGAAACAGCGGTTGGGGTTATGAAAGCAGCTGAAAGCTCGAAGCTCGAAGCTGAAAGCCACCAGCTTCCAGCTTCCGGCTTTCAGCTCCCGCCCCTGTCGGCCTACATTCATATCCCCTGGTGCGTGCGCAAATGCCCGTACTGCGACTTCAACTCCCACGCCGCCGGCCCGGAGCTGCCCGAGGACGCCTACGTCCAGGCGCTGCTGGCCGACCTGGCGGCTGACCGGCAGCACGTCCACGGCCGCAAGCTGACCTCGATCTTCTTCGGCGGCGGCACGCCCAGCCTGTTCTCCGCCAGTGCCTTGGGGCGCATCCTCGAAGGCCTGGAGCGCGAAGTCGGTTTCGAAAACGACATCGAAATCACCCTGGAGGCCAACCCCGGCACCTTCGAACAGGCCAAATTCGCCGACTACCGGGCCCTGGGCATCAACCGCCTGTCCATCGGCGTGCAGAGCTTCCAGGCCGATAAGCTCAAGGCCCTGGGGCGCATCCACGACGGCGACGAGGCGGTGCGCGCGGCGGACATGGCGCGCCGCGCCGGCTTCGACAACTTCAACCTCGACCTGATGCACGGCCTGCCCGACCAGAGCGTGGCCGACGCCCTGGCCGACCTGGAGCAGGCCATCGCCCTGGCCCCGACGCACCTGTCCTGGTACCAGTTGACCATGGAGCCGAACACGGTGTTCTGGAGCCAGCCGCCGGAACTGCCGGAAGACGACGCCCTCTGGGAAATCCAGGAAGCCGGCCAGGCCCGCCTGGCGCAAGCCGGCTACCTCCAGTACGAGACCTCGGCCTACGCCCGCGACGGCCTGCGCGCCCGGCACAACCTCAACTACTGGACCTTCGGCGACTTCCTCGGCATCGGTGCCGGCGCCCACGCCAAGCTCAGCAGCCCCGAAGGCCGCATCCTGCGCACCTGGAAGACGCGCCTGCCGAAGGACTACCTGAACCCGGCCAAGGCCTTCCAGGCCGGAGAGCGGGTGCTGGAAGCGGCCGACCTGCCCTTCGAGTTCATGATGAACGCCCTGCGCCTGGTGGACGGGGTCCCGGCAGAGCTGTTCGAGCAGCGCACCGGCCTGCCGCTGCAAGCCATCGCCGAAGCCTGCCGCGAAGCCCGCGCCCAGGGCTTGCTGGCCGAGGACGACGAGCGCCTGCGGCCGTCCGAGCGCGGCCAGCTGTTCCTCAACGACCTGCTGCAGCAGTTCCTGCCCTGAGGCCTGCGCGCGGCATGCGAGCGACCATCGTCCTGGTGATCTACAAGCAGAAGCTCGGCGACTCGGAGAGCTTCCGCAGCCTCATGCAGAACCAGGACCTGCTGGCCACCCATGACGTCAGCCTGGTCATCCACGACAACAGCCCAACGCCCCAGGCGCTGCCGCCCGGCGAATACCCCATCGCCGTGAACTACAGACACGACCCGAGCAACCCGGGCCTCGCCGCCGCCTACAACCTGGCGCTGCGCGACGCCTGCGAGCAAGGCCACGACTGGCTGCTGCTGCTCGACCAGGACACCCGACTGCCCGAGGCGTATTTCCACGAACTGACAGAACGGGCGGACGGCCTGGCCGCCGATTGCGTCTGCCTGGTGCCGCGGGTCAGCGATGGCCAGCGCCAGGTCTCGCCCATGGACAACAGCCGTGTCCGCGCCAGTGCGGAGGGCATCGAGACCGGCTATCGCAGGCAGCAGATGACCGCGATCAACTCCGGCGCCTGCTGGCGCACGACCTGGCTGGACCGGATCGGCGGCTTCAATCCCGCCTTCCCGCTGGACTACCTGGACCACTGGGCCTTCCACCACGCGCTGTCCGACGGCAAGCAGGTCTACGTCATGGCCGCGGGAATCCGCCAGAACCTCTCGATCAGCAGCCGCAACCAGGTATCCCGGGCCCGCTACGAAAGCATCTACGAGTCGGAGTACCGCTACTACAGCCAGCACCGCCCCGAACTCTTCGCCAGCTACCGGCGCCACCTGCCGCTGCGCCTGATCAAGCAGCTTCTGCTGCTGCGCGACAAGAAACTGGCCTGGAAGACGTTGCAACTGCTGCTGCGAAAAAAGCCCGACAGCTGAACCACCCACCTGTCGCTCGGGTAAACTTCCCCGTCGACCGCCCCCGACCAAGGAGCCTGCATGGACTTCGCCCTCGACCTGATCGCCAGCGCCTCCCGCTGGAGCCGCAGCCATCTGTCCGATATCGCCCTGGCGATCATGGCCACCCTGCTGGTGCTGTTCGGCCCGGCGATCAACGCCTGGGTGCAGCAGCGCATCGGCAGCCTCAACTTCGTCTTCCGCACCCTGCTGTTCGTGCTCATCTGCGCCGTGGGCTACGGCCTGGCCATGGTCTTCGTCACCCCCTGGGTGGCCCACGGCCTGAACTACTTCAACAACTACACCCTGGCGCCGGTGCTGCTGTTGCTGTTCTTCATCATCGGCATGATCGCCGACCGCAGCTGACGGGCCTGCTAGTGTTTCCCCAGTAGCCAACGCGCAGCTGGGGAAACGCCATGAAACCGATCAAGCACCTGTACCTGCACTTCGTCGACGGCCAGCGCCTGGCGCTGCGATTCCCGCAACAGAGCGAGGACCCGGTGGAGGTGGCGCAGGGCATCCGCAAGCAGTTGGAGTCGCCCTGCCTGAGCATCGAGGTGGACGGCGACCTGCTGCTGATCCCGCGCAGCAGCATCAAGTACCTGCAGATCACCCCGGCGCCGCTGAGCCTGCCGGACATCACGGTGGTCGGCGCGGAGCTGATCGACTGATTCCGGGGTAGGAGCGCGCTCTGCGCGCGATTCGCGGGCAGGGCCCGCTCCTACAGGGGCAGGGGAAACACTGACGTAGGATGGGTTGAGCGAAGCGATACCCATCACCGCAACCGCATGGGTTTCGCAGGCTCAACCCATCCTACGAAGAGCACCTCGGCGCAGTCGACACGCCGCCGCTCCACCCACGCCATTGCCATGTAGGAGCGCGCCCTGCGCGCGATATCGCGGGCAGGGCCCGCTCCTACAGGGGCAGGGGAACGCCCTCGTAGGATGGGTTGAGCGAAGCGATACCCATCACCGCGGCCGCATGGGTTTCGCAGGCTCAACCCATCCTACGAAGAGCATTGCGGCGCAGTCGACACGCGCCGCCCCACCCACGCCATTCCCATGTAGGACGTTTCGGTGACTCAGTCGACGCGCTGGAACTTCAGGTCCCAGACGCCATGGCCCAGGCGCTCGCCGCGGCGTTCGAACTTGGTCACCGGGCGCTCTTCCGGGCGCGGCACGTAGGTGTTGTCCGGGGACAGGTTGCGGTAGCCGGGCGCGGCGTTCATCACTTCCAGCATGTGCTCGGCGTATTGTTCCCAGTCGGTGGCCATGTGCAGGACGCCGCCGACCTTCAGCTTGCTGCGCACCAGCTCCGCCCAGGCCGGCTGGACGATGCGGCGCTTGTGGTGGCGCGCCTTGTGCCAGGGGTCGGGGAAGAACAGCAGCACGCGGTCCAGGCTGGCGTCGGCCACGCAGTCGCGCAGCACTTCCAGGGCGTCGCAGCTGTAGACGCGGATGTTGGTGAGATTCTGCGTCAGCATGCCGTTGAGCAGCGCGCCCACGCCCGGGCGGTGCACTTCGACGCCGATGAAGTCCTGGTCCGGCGCCGCGGCGGCCATCTCCAGGGTGGCGTGGCCCATGCCGAAGCCGATCTCGAAGGTGCGCGGGGCCTTGCGCCCGAACACCTGGTCGAAGTCGCGCGGGCCGTCGGCCAGTTCCAGGCCGAAGCGCGGCCAGCCCTGGTCGAGGCCGCGCTGCTGGCCTTCGGTCATGCGCCCGGCGCGCATCACGAAGCTCTTGATGGTGCGCATCGGCCGGTCGGTGGCCTGCTCGGCCTGGGGCTGCTGGGTATCGCTCATGTTCGGACCTTGGAAAAAACGGGGCAGTGAAAGTGACGACGGGCCGGCCCGCGCTTGGCGAACCGGCCCGCTCGGGGCGCCGCGCCGGGGTCAGCCGATCAGGCCGCTCATCGGCGAGGAGGCGCTGGCGTACAGTTTGCGCGGCATGCGCCCGGCCAGGTAGGCCAGGCGACCGGCGACGATGGCGTGCTTCATGGCCTCGGCCATCATCACCGGGTTCTGCGCGTGGGCGATGGCGGTGTTCATCAGCACCGCCTCGCAGCCCAGCTCCATGGCGATGGTGGCATCGGAGGCGGTGCCCACGCCGGCATCGACCAGCACGGGAACGGTGGCTTCCTCGAGGATGATACGCAGGTTGTAGGGGTTGCAGATGCCCAGGCCGGAGCCGATCAGGCCGGCCAGCGGCATCACCGCGATGCAGCCCATCTCAGCCAGTTGGCGGGCGATGATGGGATCGTCGCTGGTGTACACCATCACGTCGAAGCCGTCCTTGACCAGCACTTCGGCGGCCTTGAGGGTTTCCACGACGTTGGGGAACAGCGTCTTCTGGTCGGCCAGCACTTCCAGCTTGACCAGGTTGTGGCCGTCCAGCAGTTCGCGGGCCAGGCGGCAGGTGCGCACGGCTTCCACGGCGTCGTAGCAACCGGCGGTGTTCGGCAGGATGGTGTAGCGGTCCGGCGGGATCACGTCGAGCAGGTTGGGCTCGTCGGGGTTCTGGCCGATGTTGGTGCGGCGCACCGCCACGGTGACGATCTGCGCGCCGGAGGCCTCGATGGCGCGGCGCGTCTCGTCGAGATCCTGGTACTTGCCGGTGCCGACCAGCAGGCGCGATTCATAGGTGCGCCCGGCGAGGGTGAAAGGCTTGTCGACCGGCAGGGTGGAAGAGGCTTGGCTCATCGGATCTTTCCTCAGCAAAAGCGGGTGGGGCGGGGCCTGAATCGGGGAAGCGACGGCCTAGCCGCCGCCGATGGCGTGCACCACCTCCACCTGGTCGCCCTCCTTGAGGGCGGTAGCGGCGTGCTGGCTGCGCGGCACTATGTCCAGGTTCAGTTCGACCGCGACGCGGCGCCCGCCCAGTTCCAGGCGTTCGAGCAGGTGGGCCACGCTCTGGCCGTCGGGCAGCTCGTAGGGTTCGCCGTTCAACTGGATACGCATGGGCAGCACCGTCGCGATTGGAGGGGGTGGGCATTCTAGCCCGAGAGCCGGCGATGACCAAGGCGCAAGCGGGCCATCGGCCGGCGATTCTGACGTCCGGGTCAGCCCGCCAGCCTCCAGGCCGCCAGGCCCAGGCACAGCCAGCCGGCGAGGAAGCAGACGCCGCCGATGGGCGTGATGGCGCCGAGCACCGGGGTGGAAGTCAGCGTCAGCAGGTAGAGGCTGCCGGAGAAGATCAGGATGCCGGCGACGAAGAACCCGCCGGCGATGCCCACCAGGCGGCCACCCAGGTGCGCCGACAGCAGCGCCACGCCGAACAGGGCCAGGGCATGGAGCATCTGGTAATGCACGCCGGTCTGGAAGATCGCCAGGTAGTCGGCGCTCAGGCGGCTCTTCAGGCCGTGGGCGGCGAAGGCGCCGAGGGCCACCCCGGTGAAGCCGAAGAAAGCAGCGAACAGCAGGAAGGTACGCAGCATGGGAAAACTCCCTGGAGGGTCAAGCCCGTTATAATGACGCGCACTATCGCCCGGGCAAACCCCAGCATGCGCAACCTACTCCGCCGCCTGTTCAAGTTCCTCGTCTATTTCGCCCTGGGCAGCGTGGCCGTGGTCGTCGTCCTGCGCTGGGTGCCGCCGCCGGGCAGCATGCTGATGGTCGAGCGCAAAGTGCAGTCCTGGTTCAACGGCCAGCCCATCGACCTGCAGCGCGACTGGCGCAGCTGGGACTCGATTTCCGACAACCTCAAGGTGGCGGTCATCGCCGGCGAGGATCAGAAGTTCGCCGAGCACCACGGCTTCGACCTGCCGGCCATCGAGCAGGCCCTGGCCCACAACGGCCGCGGCAAGAGCCTCCGCGGCGCCAGCACCATCAGCCAGCAGACCGCCAAGAACCTGTTCCTCTGGTCCGGCCGCAGTTGGCTGCGCAAGGGCCTGGAAGCCTGGTTCACGGTGCTGCTGGAGACCTTGTGGCCGAAGCAGCGCATCCTCGAGGTCTACCTGAACAGCGCCGAGTGGGACGACGGCGTGTTCGGCGCCCAGGCCGCCGCGCGCCATCACTTCGGCGTCGACGCCAGCCGCCTGTCGGCGCAGCAGGCCGCGCAGCTCGCCGCGGTGCTGCCCAACCCGCGCCAGTGGAGCGCCGCGCGCCCCAGCGGCTACGTGCGCCAGCGCGCCGCCTGGATCCGCCAGCAGATGTGGCAGCTCGGCGGCCCCGACTACCTGGAGCGCCTGCGCTGAGCCACGCTCAGTGCGCCAGACTCTCCCGCGGCACCACCTGCAGCCAGACCAGCTCGCCATTGCGGTGCAGCAGCGTCAGGCCGCGCTCGGGGTAGATCCACGCCTCGCCGCCGTCGGTCTGCAAACGCAGGCGCGGCGGGCCGAAGCTGGCCACCAGACGGCCGACGCTCAGCGTCTGGCTGGGCGCCAGCAGCACCGAGGCCACCACCTGCCGGCGCAGTTGTTCCAGCATGGCGTCGCTGAGCGGCTGGTCGGGCGCCCCCGGCGCTATGCCCGTGGCCTTCTGCAGGCTGCTGCGCTCTTCATCGCTCAGCACCAGCTCGGCCTCCATGCGCCAGGGCCCGTCGGGCGTGCCCAGGGTGCCGCGGTAGCTCAGCTGGGCGCCCTGCTGGTCGCGGGTCAGCCACAGTGCGCCTTCCTGCCAGCTGTGCAACTGGCCGAGGTCCAGGGTGCCGTCGGCCAAGGGGCCGAACACCTCGCGCTGCCAGTCCTCCAGCCAGGCCGGGGGCGGCAGCGGCGCCGTGGAGCGCGCCACCCACAGGCCGGCGGCGAAGGCCAGCAGGGCGAAGGCGAGGATCAGCAGGCCGTGGGCCGGGCGTAGTCGGGGCATCGGGTCTCCGGGCATTCGCGGGCAGAAAAAAACCGCACCCCGAGGGGTGCGGTCTTCAGTCTAGCGGTGCAGCGGGCGCTTATGCCTCGATGCGCCCCTTGAGCTTGTTCATCGCGTTCTTTTCCAGCTGACGGATGCGCTCGGCGGACACGTTGTACTTGGCTGCCAGGTCGTGCAGCGTCGCCTTCTCCTCGGCCAGCCAGCGCTGGTGGAGGATGTCGCGGCTGCGCTCGTCCAGGCCTTCCAGCGCCTCGTGCAGGCTGGCGGTGGAGCTGTCGCTCCAGTCCGCTTCCTCCAACTGGCGCGCCGGGTCGTAGCGATGGTCTTCCAGGTAGTGCGCCGGCGACTGGTAGGCGCTGTCGTCGTCGGCGTCGGCCGCCGGGTCGAAGGCCATGTCCTGGCCGCTCAGGCGGCTTTCCATCTCGCGCACTTCCCGGGCTTCCACGCCCAGGCTCTCGGCGACGCGTTCGACTTCGTCGTTGCTCAGCCAGGCCAGACGCTTCTTCTGGCTGCGCAGGTTGAAGAACAGCTTGCGCTGCGCCTTGGTGGTGGCGACCTTGACGATCCGCCAGTTGCGCAGGATGAACTCGTGGATTTCCGCCTTGATCCAATGCACGGCGAAGGACACCAGACGCACACCCATTTCCGGGTTGAAGCGTTTCACGGCCTTCATCAGGCCGACGTTGCCCTCCTGGATCAGATCGGCCTGGGCCAGGCCGTACCCGGAATAACTCCGGGCGATGTGCACGACGAAGCGCAGGTGCGCCAGCACCATTTGCCGTGCCGCTTCCAGATCTTGCTGATAGAAGAGGCGTTCGGCCAGTTCGCGCTCCTGCTCCGGCGTCAACAGCGGGATGCTGTTCACCGAGTGCACGTAGGCTTCCAGGTTCGCGCCGGGAGCCAGGGCATAGACAGGTTGCAAAGAAGTGGTCATGCGAATCCTCCGATTCACGAAACTCGCGCAGTGTAGCACTGAGCGATCTGACTGCAAGCGGGTGTAAAAGTTCCTTTACAGCCTTGAAGAAAACCGGGCAAATCAGTCGTTTGTCAGCGCGGCGCCAGCTCCCGCAGGTGCCGCGCCACGGCCAGCCAGGCGCCGATCCAGCCCAGCAGCACCGCGCCTATGGTCAGCGACAGGCCGTCGTTCAAGGGCACGCCGGCCAGGGTGAAATCGCTGCCGTAGAGGCCGGCCAGGTTGACCACCGAGGCGTTCAGCCAGTTCAGCCCGAACTCCAGCAGGGCCCAGGACAGGATGCCGGCGCCCAGGCCGTAGAGCGCGCCCATATAAAGGAAGGGCCGACGCACGTAGCCGTCGGTCCCGCCGACCAGCTTGATCACTTCGATTTCGTTACGGCGGTTTTCGATGTGCAGACGAATGGTATTGCCGATCACCAGCAGCAGGGTCAGCACCAGCACCACGGTCAGGCCGAAGACGAAGCGGTCGCCCAGCTTGAGGATGGCCGACAGCCGCTCGACCCACACCAGGTCCAGTTGCGCTTGTTGTACACCCGGCAGCTCGGCCAGGCGTTGACGCAGGGCATCGAGCTGGTTGCGGTCGACCTGCTTGGGCGTCACCGAGATCACCGCCGGCAGCGGGTTCTCCGGCAGCTCCTTGAGCGCCTCGCCCAGGCCGGACTGTTCCTGCAGCTCTTTCAGCGCATCCTCGCGGCTGATCAGCTGCGCCTCGATCACGTCGGGCATGCGCTCGATCTGCTCGCGCAGGTCCTGGCCCTGGCTCTCGCTGGTCTTCAGGTCCAGGTACAGGGAAATCTGCGCCGCGCGCTGCCAGGAGCCGCCCAGGCGCTCGACGTTGCCCAGCAGCAGCGACAGGCCCATGGGCAGGCTCAGGGTGATGCCCATCACCAGGCAGGTGAAGAAGCTGCCGAAGGGGTGGCCGAACATCCGCTTGAGGCTGTCCACCAGGCTGGCGCGATGGCTTTCGCCGTAGGCGCTGAACAGCTGGCCCCAGTCGGTGGATTCCTTCTCCACGCGCTCGCGGCTCTTCTTCGGCTGCGTGCCCTCTTCCGGAGCGTGCGGCAGTTGCTGATCGTTCATCAGGCCTCCTCCTCGCGGTCCGCGATGATCCGCCCGCGCTGCAGGGTGATCATCCGATGGCGCATGCGCGCGATCAGCGCCAGGTCGTGGCTGGCGATCAGCACGGTGGTGCCGAGGCGGTTGATGTCCTCGAACACGCCCATGATCTCCGAGGCCAGGCGCGGGTCGAGGTTGCCGGTGGGCTCGTCGGCGAGCAGCAGGGCCGGGCGATGCACCACCGCGCGGGCGATGCCGACGCGCTGCTGCTGGCCGGTGGAGAGGTCCGACGGCAGGTCCTCGGCCTTTTCCTTGAGGCTCACGCGGTCGAGCGCCGCTTCCACCCGCTGGGCGATCTCCGCCTTGGGCAGGCCGAGAATCTGCAGCGGCAGGGCGACGTTGTCGAACACCGTGCGGTCGTTGAGCAGCTGGTGGTTCTGGAACACCACGCCGATCTGCCGGCGCAGGAAAGGAATCTGCGCGGTGGTGATGCGCGCCAGGTCCTGGCCGCCGAGCAGCAGCTTGCCGGAAGTCGGCCGCTCCATCGCCAGGATCAGCCGCAGCAGGGTGCTCTTGCCGGCGCCGGAGTGGCCGGTGACGAAGAGGATCTCGCCGCGGTGGATGCGGAACGAGGCGTCATGCAGGCCGACGTGGCCGTTGGGATAGCGTTTGCCGACCTGCTCGAAGCGGATCATGCGGTCTCCCGGGTCTCGAACAATGCACGGACGAAAGCGTCGGCCTCGAAGGTGCGCAGATCGTCGATCCCTTCGCCGACGCCGATGTAGCGGATCGGCAGGCCGAACTGCTTGGCCAGGGCGAAGATCACCCCGCCCTTGGCGGTGCCGTCCAGTTTGGTCAGGGCCAGGCCGGTGAGTTCCACGGCGTTGTTGAACTGCTTGGCCTGGTTGATGGCGTTCTGCCCGGTGCCGGCGTCGAGCACCAGCAGGACCTCGTGGGGAGCCGTGTCGTCCAGCTTGCCGATGACCCGGCGCACCTTCTTCAGCTCTTCCATCAGGTTGTCCTTGGTGTGCAGGCGCCCGGCGGTGTCGGCGATCAGCACGTCGACGCCACGGGCCTTGGCGGCCTGCACGGCGTCGAAGATCACCGAGGCCGAGTCGGCGCCGGTGTGCTGGGCGATCACCGCGATGTTGTTGCGCTCGCCCCAGACCTGCAGCTGTTCCACGGCGGCGGCGCGGAAGGTGTCGCCGGCGGCCAGCATGACCTTCTTGCCGTCCATCTGCAGCTTCTTCGCCAGCTTGCCGATGGTGGTGGTCTTGCCCACGCCGTTCACCCCGACCACGAGGATCACATAGGGCTGCTTGCCGGCCGCGATGGCCAACGGCTGTTCCACCGGGCGCAGCAGGCCGGCCAGTTCTTCCTGCAGGGCCTTGTACAGCGCTTCGCTGTCGGCCAGTTCCTTGCGCGCCACGCGCCGGGTCAGGTTCTGCACGATGGCGGTGGTGGCCTCGACGCCGACATCGGCGGTCAGCAGGCGCGTCTCGATCTCGTCGAGCAGGTCGTCGTCGATGGCCTTCTTGCCCAGGAACAGACTGGCCATGCCCTCGCCGAGGCTGGCGCTGGTCTTCGACAGGCCCTGCTTGAGGCGGGCGAAGAAGCCGAGCTTGGCTGCTTCGGTCGGAGCGGCGGGCTTCTCGACGGCGACGGGCGCGGGCTCGGCGGCTGCCGGCTGCTCCGGGACAGGCTCGATCACAGGCGCGGCGGGGGCGACTGGCGCGGCCGCTTCCACCGGGGGCTGCGGCTCGACGGGCGCTTGCGGCTCGGCCGGGCGAACAGGCTCCAGCGGCTCGGCCGGCACGCTTTCGGCCTGCGGCGCCGGCGCCAACGGCTCGGCAGGGGCCACGGGCAGCGGCGTGCTCAGCTCGTCGACGGGGGCCGGACGGGGCGCGTCGGCCGCCGGGGCCGCCGCGGGTTGTTCAGGCTGCGCCGTACTTTCCGCCGGCTGCGCGGCAGCCGCCTCGGCCTCGGGGGCTGGCGCTACGGTTTCTTCGGCCTGGGGTTTCTTGCGGAACCAGCTGAACAGGCCTTTCTTCTCCCCGCCCTGCGGGGCCTTCTTGTCGTCGTTGGAACCAAACATGAATGGCTTGCATCTCAAGGGAGCGGCACGGGACGTGGCCGCCCGGAAAACGGATGGGTATCCTAGCATCTCCTCGCCTGCCGGGGTTAGGCGGCTGCCCGACAGCCATGCCACCGCCCTTCGGGCCACCAGCAAGGACCTGTTCGACCATGAAGAATCCTCCCCGCCGCGCGCTCGGCCTGCTCTGCGGCGTACTCTGCCTGCCGCTGTTCGCCGTCGCCGCCGAACCCCAGCCGACCCACGAATACGTACTGGACAACGGATTGAAGCTGGTGGTTCGCGAAGACCACCGCGCCCCCGTGGTGGTCTCCCAGCTCTGGTACAGGATCGGCTCCAGCTACGAGACGCCCGGCCTCACCGGCCTGTCCCACGCCCTGGAGCACATGATGTTCAAGGGCAGCAGCAAGATGGGCCCGGGCGAAGCCTCGCGCGTGCTGCGCGACCTCGGCGCCGAAGAGAACGCCTTCACCACCGACGACTACACCGCCTACTACCAGGTGCTGGCCAAGGACCGCCTGCCGGTGGCCTTCGAACTGGAGGCCGACCGCATGGCGCACCTGACGCTGCCGGCCGACCAGTTCAAGAGCGAGATCGAGGTGATCAAGGAAGAACGCCGCCTGCGCACCGAGGACAAGCCCTACGCCCTCGCCTACGAGCGCTTCAAGGCCGCGGCCTACCTGTCCAGCGGCTACCACTCGCCGACCATCGGCTGGATGGCCGACCTGCAGCGCATGACCATCGACGACCTGCGCGCCTGGTACAAGGCCTGGTACGCGCCGAACAACGCCACCCTGGTGGTGGTCGGCGACGTCCAGCCCGAGGAGGTCAAGGCCCTGGCCCAGCGCTGGTTCGGCGACATCCCGCGGCGCGAACTGCCACCGGCGCGCAAACCGCTGGAAGTGCCCGACCCGGGCGAACGCCGCCTCACCCTCGAGGTGCGCACCCAACTGCCCAGCCTGATCATGGGCTTCAACGTGCCCAGCCTGGGCAGCAGCGAGAACCCGCGCGAGGTGCATGCCCTGCGGCTGATCTCCGCGCTGCTCGACGGCGGCTACAGCGCCCGCCTGTCCTCGCGCCTGGAGCGCGGCCAGGAACTGGTGGCCGGCGCCTCCGCCTCCTACGACGCCTTCGCCCGCGGCGACACCCTGTTCACCCTGAGCGCCACCCCCAACGTGCAAAAGGGCAAGACCCTGGAACAGGTGGAGAAGGCCCTCTGGCAGCAGCTCGACGAACTCAAGACCACCCCGCCCAGCCAGGAAGAACTGGAGCGCGTGCGCGCCCAGCTGATCGCCGGGCTGGTCTTCGAGCGCGATTCCATCGCCGCCCAGGCCAGCAGCATCGGCCAGTTGGAGAGCGTCGGCCTGTCCTGGCGCCTTGCCGACCAGGACCTGGAAGCCATCCGCCAGGTCACGGCCGAAGATATCCAGAAAGCCGCCCGCACTTATTTCGTCCGTTCGCGCCTGACCCTCGCCCAGGTGCTGCCGCAAGCCGATACCGACAAGGAGCCGAGCAAATGAGTGAACGAAATGGCCTGCGCTACGGCCTGCTCGGCCTGGTCGTCCTCCTGCTGATCGCCGGCCTGGCGTTCTGCGTCAGCCGCCCCGCCGGCGGCAGCAACCCCGCCCCGCAAACGCCGGCCGCCGCGGCACCCAGCGGCCTGCAGTCGCTGGCCGAGGCCGCCGGCAAGAAGCCCGGCCACCGCCAGCTGGACATCCAGCGCTGGACCACCGCCGAAGGCGCCCGCGTGCTCTTCGTCGAAGCCCACGAGCTGCCGATGTTCGACCTGCGCCTGACCTTCGCCTCCGGCAGCAGCCAGGACGGCGACGCCCCGGGCCTGGCCATGCTGACCAACGCCATGCTCAACGAAGGGGTGCCGGGCAAGGACACCAGCGCCATCGCCGCCGGTTTCGAGGACCTGGGCGCCGACTTCATGAACGGCTCCTACCGCGACATGGCGGTAGCCGGCCTGCGCAGCCTGAGCGAGAAGGACAAGCGCGAGGCCGCCGTCGCCCTGTTCGACCAGGTAGTGGGCCAGCCGACCTTCCCAGAGGAAGCCCTGGCGCGCATTAAGAACCAGGTGCTGGCCGGCTTCGAATACCAGAAGCAGAACCCCGGCAAGCTGGCCGGCCTGGAACTGTTCAAGCGCCTCTACGGCGACCACCCCTACGCCCATTCCAGCGACGGCAACGAGCAGTCGGTGCCGAAGATCGGCGTCGCCCAGCTGCGCGCCTTCCACCAGAAGGGCTACGCCGCCGGCAACACGGTGATCGCGCTGGTCGGCGACCTCAGCCGCGCCGAGGCCGAGGCCATCGCCGCCAAGGTCTCCGCCGCGCTGCCCAAGGGCCCGGCGCTGCCGCCGGTGGCCCAGCCGGCCGTGCCCAAGCCGGGCCCCAGCCACATCGAGTTCCCCTCCAAGCAGACCCACCTGCTGCTGGCCCAGCTGGGCATCACCCGCAACGACCCGGACTACCCGGCGCTGTACCTGGGCAACCAGATCCTCGGCGGCGGCGGCTTCGGCACCCGCCTGATGGACCAGGTGCGCGAGAAGCGCGGGCTGACCTACGGCGTGTCCTCCGGCTTCACCGGCATGCAGGCGCGCGGGCCCTTCACCATCGGCCTGCAGACCCGCGCCGAACTCAGCGAAGGCACCCTCAAGCTGGTCCAGGACATCGTCCGCGACTACGTGAAGAACGGCCCGACGCAGAAGGAACTGGACGACGCCAAGCGCGAACTGGCCGGCAGCTTCCCGCTGTCCACCGCGAGCAACGCCGACATCGTCGGCCAGCTCGGCGCCATCGGCTTCTACGGCCTGCCCTCGGACTACCTGGAGACCTTCCTGGCCCAGGTCCAGGCGCTGGACGTGGACAAGGTCAAGGCGGCCATGCAGCGCCACATCGACCCGGACGCCTTCGTCATCGTCACCGCCGGCCCCACGGTGCCGCAGAAACCGCTGCCGCCGCCCACCGACAAACCGGCCGAACAGCCCCTCGGCGTTCCGGAGCACTGATGAACAGAAGACCCAAGGCCCTTGCCCCCGCCAACGCCCGCCAGCACGGCGGCCAGGGCCAGCTGCGCATCATCGGCGGGGAGTGGCGCAGCCGGCGCTTCGCCTTCCCCGACGGCCCGGGCCTGCGCCCGACCCCGGACCGGGTGCGCGAGACGCTGTTCAACTGGCTGGCCGCCTACGTCCCCGGCGCCCGCGTGCTCGACCCCTTCGCCGGCAGCGGAGCGCTGTTCCTCGAAGCCCTGTCCCGCGGCGCCAGCAGCGGCCTGGCCCTGGACCTGAACCGCGAAGCCGTGGCCGCCCTGCGCGGCCATCTGGCCACCCTCAAGTGCGAGAACGGCGAAGTGCAGTTGCAGGATGCCCTCGCCTACCTGGCCAAGCCGGCCCCGGCGCCGGTGGACCTGGTATTCCTCGACCCGCCCTTCCATCAGGACCTGCTGCAGAACACCTGCCGCCTGCTGGAGGAAAACGGCTGGCTGGCGGCCGACGCCTGGATCTACACCGAGAGCGAAAGCGCCCCTTCCAGCCTCGGCCTGCCGGCCAACTGGCGGCTGCACCGGGAAAAGCAGGCGGGGAATGTGCATTACGCGCTGTGGCGGCGCGAAGGATGAGTTGATCCCTCAGGGGAAGGCGGTCAGACAAAAAGGATGCACTGGATGAGCGACACCGATGAGCAGGGGATTCTGATCTACGAAGCGGACGACGGTCATCTGGCAGTCGAGGTTCGATTGGAGCACGACACGCTCTGGCTCAACCTGCAGCAACTGTCCGACCTTTTCGGGCGTGACAAGTCGGTCATTTCGCGGCACCTGAAAGCCATCTTCGACAGCAGGGAACTGGATCGCGAACGAACCGTTGCAAAAAATGCAACCGTTCAACGCGAGGGGGATCGCGAAGTCACCCGGCAGATCGACTACTACAACCTCGACGCCATCATCTCCGTCGGCTACCGCGTCAACTCCCGGCAGGGCACACGCTTCCGCATCTGGGCCAACCAGGTGCTCAAGGACTACCTGGTCCAGGGTTACGCACTCAACGAGCAACGCCTGAAAGCCCAGCAGGCACGGGTTCGCGAACTGGAGCGGACGCTGACGCTGTTCCAGCAGAACCTCATCGACCAGGCCAGCCTGCCCGAGGCCCGGGGCCTGGTGAGCGTCATCGCCGGCTATGCGCGCACCTTCGTGCTGCTCAACCAGTTCGACAGCGAGCGCCTGCCCGCGGAAGGTTTCGATGAAAGCATCCGCTACGCCATCGAACCCGCCGATGCCCAAGCTGCGATCACGGCCCTGAAGACCGAGCTGCTGGCCAAGGGCGAGGCAAGCGAGTTGTTCGGCCGCCCCAAGGACGACAGCTTCCTCGGCATTCTCGGCAACGTCACGCAGTCCTTCGCCGGCCAGTTCCTCTACCCCAGCATCGAGGAGCAGGCTGCGCACCTGCTTTACTTCATCATCAAGAACCATCCGTTCACCGACGGCAACAAGCGTATCGGCGCCTTCCTGTTCATCTGGTTCCTGCAGCGCAACCAGCATCACCTCAAGCACGACGGCGAACTGAAGATCAACGACAACGCCCTGGCCGCCATCGCCCTGCTGGTGGCGCAAAGCGATCCGCGACAGAAAGAACTGATGATCCACCTGATCATGAACCTCATCCGCAACTGAGCCGTGCCCGCATGACACCGCCCTTCCAACCCGCCTGGTGGCTCCCCGGCCCGCATCTGCAGACGCTCTACGGCTCGCTGCTGCGCAAGGCGCCGGTGCTGCGCCGCGAGCGCGAGCGGCTGTGGCTGGAGGACGGTGACTTCCTCGACCTCGACTGGCACGGCCCGCACAGTGCGCGCACGCCACTGGTGCTGGCCGTCCATGGGCTGACCGGCTCTTCCGACTCGCACTACATCCGCGGCCTGCAGTTCGCCGTGCAGGCCCGCGGCTGGGCCAGCGTGGCGCTGAACTGGCGCGGCTGCTCGGGCGAGCCCAACCTGCTGCCGCGCGGCTACCACTCGGGCATCAGCGAGGACCTGGCAGCAGTCATCGAGCACCTGCGGCGCATGCGCCCGCTGGCGCCGCTGTACGCGGTGGGCTATTCGCTGGGCGGCAACGTGCTGCTCAAGTACCTCGGCGAGCAGGGCCAGGACTGCCCCCTGCGCGGCGCCGCAGCGGTGTCGGTGCCGTTCCGCCTGGACCGCTGCGCCGACCGCATCGGCATCGGCTTCTCGCGCATCTACCAGGCGCACTTCATGCGCGAACTGGTGGCCTACGTGCGCAACAAGCAGCAGAGTTTCGCCCAACGCGGCGCCCAGGAGCACCTGGCGGCGCTGGAACGCCTGGGGCCGCTGGACGGCATGCGCACCTTCTGGGACTTCGACGGCCGCGTCACTGCGCCGCTGCACGGCTTCGCCGACGCCCACGACTATTACAAGCGCGCCTCCAGCCGCTTCTACCTGGGCGGCATCCGCACCCCGACGCTGATCATCCATTCCAGCGACGATCCCTTCATCGACGCCGGCAGCATCCCGCCGGCGGACGAGCTCTCCGCCAGCACCGAGCTGGAGCTGCACGAGCACGGCGGCCACGTGGGCTTCATCGGCGGCACGCCAGGGCGGCCGGACTACTATCTGGAAAGGCGCATCCCCGACTGGCTGCTGGCCCTGCATGGCAGCGCCGGCTGACGCGAGCTTGACCGGGATCAGCATCTGCCGGCCAGCGATGGTCCAGGCTGGAAGCGCCAAAGGGCAAGGAGGGGAAGCCATGAGCGAAGCGACCATCCGCATCCACCGCGCCACGTCGCTGGACGATACCCAGTGCGCCGGCATAGCCACGCTCTACCGCGCCGTCGGCTGGGGCCACCCGAACGACGCGGACGAGTTGCGCGATCTCTGCGAATCTTCCGGCTACGTGCTGCTGGCCAGCGAGGGCGAGCAGGTGGTCGGCCTGCTCCGCGCCGAGCCGGAGAACGCCCAGACCACCTGGCTGGCGGAGCTGGCGGTGCTGCCTGGCCACCAAGGGCGAGGTATCGGCACTTCGCTGATGCAGCGCTTCATCGCCGACCATCCCGGCGCGCGCCTGTACACCGATGCTACAGATGGGGTGGAGGGGTTCTTCCTCCGGCATGGCCTGGAACTGCGCCAGCCGCTGGTGCCTGGGCCGCGCAAAGATTGATACCGGCGGGGGTCGATACGGCTTTTCGTAGGATGGGTTGAGCGAAGCGAAACCCATGCGGTCGTGGTGATGGGTATCGCTTCGCTCAACCCATCCTACGGCGGTGCTCCTCCTTGCCATGTAGGAGCGAGCTTGCTCGCGAACGGGCGTATGCCGGTTGCTTCGGTGCGACGTTGAATTCCTTTCCCTCTCCCCAGCCCTCTCCCTGAAGGTAGAGGGGGCTTGTCCGTGCCGAGACAAGGCAAGGTTTCAGCCGGAAACCTTCGGTGTTGCCGGCTGACTGCGGGACCTCCAACCCTGCCCAACGGTCCCCTCTCCCTTCAGGGAGAGGGTTAGGGAGAGGGCGCTCTTGGGCGAACACCAAGCACTCACCGGCAAACACCGTTCGCGAGCAAGCTCGCTCCTACGAAAAGCCAAACGT
The DNA here is from genome assembly GCF_001586155.1 of Pseudomonas citronellolis. Lineage (NCBI taxonomy): Bacteria > Pseudomonadati > Pseudomonadota > Gammaproteobacteria > Pseudomonadales > Pseudomonadaceae > Pseudomonas > Pseudomonas citronellolis. The sequence goes on along the minus strand of NZ_CP014158.1, from coordinate 558,830 downwards.
AGGACGCCATCCATGTGTGGTGATCACCCCTGTGGATAACTCACACGCCCTGCGAAGAACTTTCCGTCAACGGCACATACAGCCTTTCGGCGATCCGCTCCACCGCCGCCTGCGAATCCTCGGCGATGTGCCCGCTCTCCAGCGCCAGCACCTGGTAGATGCCGCGCCGCAGCAGTTCCTCGCTGAGGTCGCCGGTGACTTCCTGGGTGGTGCAGAGGAAGCGCACCCAGGAGGTGAGGATGATCCAGGCGTTGAGGGTCAGGGCCTCCAGCTGGATTTCGTCCATCCGCAATATCCCGGCCTCGACGAAGCCGCGGTAGATGGCCTTGGCGTTCACCAGCGCGCGGCGGGCGAAGGCGCGGTAGGCCGCGGCCAGCTCCGCGTCGCTTTCCAGCAGGTGCTCCAGGTCGCGGTGCAGGAAGCGGTAGCGCCACATGGCCGCCAGCAGCGCCTCCAGGTAGAAGGTCTTGTCCTCGATGGTCAGCCCGCGGCCTTCGGGCAGGCGCAGGAAGTCGTCGACACGCGCCTCGTACTCGGCGAACAGCTCAGCGATGATCGCCTGCTTGTTGCGGAAGTGGTAGTACAGGTTGCCCGGGGACATGCCCAGGTGCGCGGCGATGTGGTTGGTGGTGACGCTGCGCTCGCCCTGGGCGTTGAACAGCGCCAGGCTCTCCTGGACGATGCGGTCGCGGGTCTTGATGCGTGGGGCCATGCGCGGACTCGGAATCACTTTTCTACGGCAAGGGGCAAAGGTACACGGATTGCTACGTGCGATGCAGCCGGCGTAACACTCCGGGCGGCCGCCCAGCTTTTCGTTGGGTGGGCCGCGCGGCGCTGACGCGGCATGCTATTTGACACTTTAGAGTAATTGCTCTAAAAATCCAGCAACAAGCACAACGCGAAGCGCCCCACCCACTCGGAGCGCTTCCCCCAGCCGGTCCGCCGAGGAGCCCGCCATGGTCGCCGACATCGCCTACCTGCAGCAGACGCAGCAGGACATCAACCAGCTTCAGAGCCTGTTCGAGCGCCAGCGCCAGGCCTACCGCGCCAACCCGCAGCCCAGCGCCGGCCAGCGCCAGCAATGGCTCAAGAGCCTGGCCGACCTGCTGGTGCGCGAGCAGCAGCCGATCATCGAGGCCATTTCCCGCGACTTCAGCCACCGCTCCGCCGACGAGACCCTGCTCGCCGAGATCATGCCCAGCCTGCACGGCGTGCACTACGCGCGCAAACGCGTGGCGCGCTGGATGAAGCCCTCGCGGCGCAGCGTCGGCATCCAGTTCATGCCGGCCTCGGCCAAGGTGGTGTACCAGCCGCTGGGCGTGGCCGGGGTGATAGTGCCGTGGAACTACCCGCTGTTCCTTGCCATCGGCCCGCTGACCGCCGCGCTGGCCGCCGGCAACCGGGTGATGATCAAGATGAGCGAATCCACCCCGGCCACCGCCCAGGCGCTCAAGGAACTGCTGGCCAAGGTCTTCCCCGAGGACCTGGTGGCCGTGGTCCAGGGCGAGGTGGACGTCGGCGTGGCCTTCTCCAAGCTGCCCTTCGACCACCTGCTGTTCACCGGCGCCACCAGCGTCGGCAAGCACGTGATGCGCGCCGCGGCGGAGAACCTCACCCCGGTCACCCTGGAACTGGGCGGCAAATCGCCGGCGCTGATCTCGGAGAACGTGCCGATGAAGGACGCCGCCGAGCGCATCGCCTTCGGCAAGTCGCTCAACGCCGGGCAGACCTGCGTGGCGCCGGACTACGTGCTGGTGCCGCAGCAGCGCGTCGAGGAGTTCGTCAGCGCTTACCGCGACGTGGTGCAGGGCTTCTTCCCGACGGTGGAGAACAACCCCGACTACACCGCCATCGTCAACGAACGCCAGTTGGCCCGCCTCAACGGCTACCTGAGCGATGCCCAGGCCAAGGGCGCGCAGGTCATTCGCCTGCTGCCGGAAGCCAGCGGGCGGCGCCTGCCCCAGGCGCTGCTGCTGAACGTCGACGACGACATGAAGGTGATGCAGGACGAGATCTTCGGCCCGCTGCTGCCGGTCGTCCCCTACCAGCGCCTGGACGAGGCCCTGGCCTACATCAACGACCGGCCGCGGCCGCTGGCCCTGTACTACTTCGGCTACGACAAGCGCGAGCAGGAGCAGGTGCTGGCGCAGACCCACTCCGGCGGCGTGTGCCTGAACGACACCCTGCTGCACGTCGCCCAGGACGACATGCCCTTCGGCGGCGTCGGCCCCTCCGGCATGGGCCACTACCACGGCCACGAAGGCTTCCTCACCTTCAGCAAGGCCAAGGCGGTGTTCAGCAAGCCGCGCTTCAACGCCGCCCGGGTGATCTACCCGCCCTACGGCAAGGCGCTGCAGAAACTGGTCTACAAGCTGTTCGTCCGCTGAAACCGCGTATTCCACCCAGGTGAAACAACAACAATGACAGACACCTCCCTGAGCGCGCCGGGACTCTCCCGGCGCGGCGTGCTCAAGATCGGCCTGCTCGGCGGCGCCTTCCTGGCCACCGCCGGCGTCACCGCCACCCTCAGCGGCTGCTCGGCCAGCACCCCGGCCAGCGGCATGAAGGTCATCCGCGAGTCCGACCTGCCCTTCCTGCGCGCCCTGATCCCGGTGATGCTGGCCGGCGCCGTGCCGGCCGAGCGCATGGCCGAGGCGGTGCAGGCCAGCCTCGCCGGCCTCGACCACACCCTCCACCACCTCTCGCCGGAAATGCTCAAGCTCACCGTGCAGTTGTTCGACGTGCTGGCCCTGCCGGTCACCCGCGGCCCGCTCACCGGCATCTGGGGCAGCTGGGAGAAGGCCGGCGCGGACGACGTGAGGCATTTCCTGGAGCGCTGGCAGAACAGCTCCATCGGCCTGCTGAAGATGGGCCACAGCTCGCTGCTGCAGCTGGTGATGATGGCCTGGTACGGGCGCCCGGAATCCTGGGCGCACTGCGGCTACCCCGGGCCGCCGAAGGTCTGAGCGCCGCCACTCCCATAACAAGAATTCCCGAGAGTACCCCTGATGCCCGTACCCGATCTGTTCGCCGAGGGCCTGGCCCGCGGCTGGAAAGTCCACGATGGCTCGCGCCTGGACAACGACCTGACCCTGGAAGCCGACGTGGTCGTCATCGGCTCCGGCGCCGGCGGCGGCACCACCGCGGAAATCCTCAGCGGCGCCGGCTACAAGGTGCTGCTGGTGGAGGAAGGCCCGCTCAAGACCAGCTCCGACTTCAAGATGCAGGAGCCGGAGGCCTACTCCAGCCTGTACCAGGAAGGCATCGGACGGATGAGCAAGGACGGCGCCATCACCATCCTCCAGGGCCGCGCCGTGGGCGGCACCACCCTGGTCAACTGGACCTCCAGCTTCCGCACCCCCGACGCCACCCTGGAGCACTGGGCCAGGGAACACGGGGTGAAGGGCCACAGCCCGGCGGAAATGGCCCCCTGGTTCGCGAAAATGGAAGAACGCCTGGGCGTGGCGCCCTGGATCATGCCGCCGAACTTCAACAACGACGTGATCCGCCGCGGCTGCGAGAAGCTCGGCTACCACTGGAAGGTCATCCCGCGCAACGTGCGCGGCTGCTGGAACCTCGGCTACTGCGGCATGGGCTGCCCGACCAACGCCAAGCAGTCGATGCTGGTCACCACCATCCCGGCCAGCCTGGACAAGGGCGGCGAGCTGCTGTTCCTGGCCCGCGCCAACCGCCTGTTGCACGACGGCGGCAAGGTCAGCGGCCTGGAATGCCTGGCCATGGACGCACGCTGCGTGGCGCCCACCGGCCGCAAGATCACCGTCAAGGCGCGCCACTACGTGCTCGCCGGCGGCGGCATCAACAGCCCGGCGGTGCTGCTGCGCTCCAAGGCGCCGGACCCCAACGGCCGCGTCGGCCAGCGCACCTTCCTGCACGTGGTGAACTTCAGCGCCGCGCAGTTCGACGAGGTGGTCAACCCCTTCTACGGCGCGCCGCAGTCGATCTACTCCGACCACTTCCAGTGGGACAACGGCACCGCCGGGCACATGTCCTACAAGCTGGAAGTGCCGCCGCTGCAGCCGGCCCTGGCGGCCACCCTGCTCGGCCGCTTCGGCGTCGACAACGCCCTGCGTATGGAGCAGTTGCCGCACACCAACATGATCCTCGCCCTGATGCGCGACGGCTTCCACCCGGATAGCGCAGTGGGCACGGTGAGCCTGCGCGGCGACGACACCCCGGTGCTCGACTACCGCATGACCGACTACACCTGGGACGGCATCCGCCGCGCCTTCCACACCATGGCCGAGGTGCAGTTCGCCGCCGGCGCCAAGACAGTGCTGCCGCTGCACGCCGACGCCGGCTACGTGAAGACGCCCGCCGAAGCCCGCGCGCTGATCGACGGCCTGAGCCTTGAGCTGTACCGCACCCGCCTGGGCAGCGCCCACGTGATGGGCGGCTGCGCCATGGGCGAGGACCCGCGGCAATCGGTGTGCGACAGCCTCGGCCGCCACCACCAGCTGGAGAACCTGTCGATCCACGACGGCTCGCTGTTCCCCACCAGCATCGGCGCCAACCCGCAGCTGTCGGTCTACGGCCTGACCGCGCAGCTGGCCAGCGGCCTCGCCGAGCGCCTGGGCAAGGCCTGAGCCCCGATCCCGGCGCGAAGGCTCTGCCACGGGCCTTGCGCGCCGGCCGGCGGTTTCCTCCCGGGAAAATCCGGTAGTCCGCGCCGGCGGGCACTACCAAGGTCGCTTGGCCCATCCGGGCTGCTGCGTTACCATCCAGCCCCGCCAATGCCCACGCCTGCCCCTTGAACCACCAGGACGCTGCGATGAACCGAGTGCTGTACCCGGGTACCTTCGACCCCATCACCAAAGGCCATGCCGATCTGGTCGAGCGGGCCTCGCGGCTGTTCGACCAGGTGATCATCGCCGTTGCCGCCAGCCCCAAGAAGAACCCCCTGTTCCCCCTGGAACAACGGGTCGAACTGGCGCGCCAGGTCACCTCGCACCTGCCCAACGTCGAAGTCGTCGGCTTCTCCACCCTGCTCGCGCACTTCGTCAAGGAACAGAACGCCAACATCCTGCTGCGCGGCCTGCGCGCGGTGTCGGACTTCGAGTACGAGTTCCAGCTGGCCAACATGAACCGCCAGCTCGCCCCGGACGTGGAGAGCATGTTCCTCACCCCGTCGGAGAAGTATTCGTACATCTCCTCGACCCTGGTGCGCGAGATCGCCGCCCTGGGTGGCGACATCACCAAGTTCGTCCATCCCGCGGTGTCCAGCGCCCTGGCCGAGCGCTTCAAGCGCTGACCGGGCGCCGCCAGGGAAGGCGGCAATTGATCCGGCCGGCGTGCAACGCGCACGCCAATGCGGCAAAATTGCAGCATTCCTGTTGCTGACAGCCTGGCCATGGGCCAAGGCCGGAGTTTTTCGATGTCCCTGAAAATCACCGACGATTGCATCAACTGCGACGTCTGCGAACCCGAGTGCCCGAACGGCGCCATCTCCCAGGGCGAGGAGATCTACGTGATCGACCCGAACCTGTGCACCGAGTGCGTCGGCCACTACGACGAGCCGCAGTGCCAGCAGGTCTGCCCGGTGGACTGCATCCCCCTCGACGACGCCCATGTCGAGAGCAAGGACGAGCTGATGCAGAAGTACCTCAAGATCACCGGCAAGGCCTGACCGCGCGGGCTTGACAGGCGGATCGCCGAAATCCCACAGGGCATTCGGCAACCGCGACGCGGCGGGATTGTCTATCCTCCCAATTCGCTCCCGTGGTTTTTCCCGGATGCCAGTCCGGGGCCACCCGACGATTCGTGAGATGCCATGTCCCTGCTGAACCACAGTTTCCGTTCCCTCGCCCTCGCCTGCGGCCTGCTGTTGCTCGGCGCCGCCAGCGTCCATGCCGCCAGCCAGCCGGTCGCCCAGGCCACCGTGGCCAGCGCCCACCCGGCGGCCACCGTGGCCGGCCTGGAAACCCTCGCCGGCGGCGGCAACGCCTTCGACGCCGCGGTGGCCATCGCCGCCGCCCTGGCGGTGGCCGAACCCTACAGCTCGGGCCTGGGCGGTGGCGGCTTCTTCCTGCTGCGCCAGGCCGGGCCGACGCCCAGCTACCGCTTCATCGACGCCCGCGAGCGCGCGCCGCTGGCCGCCAGCGCGCAGATGTACGTGCGCAACGGCAAGGTGCAGCCGGAACTGTCGCTGAACGGCCCGCTGGCCGCCGCCATCCCCGGCCTGCCCGCGGCCCTGGTGGAGCTCACCAGCCGCTTCGGCCGCAAGCCGCTGGCCGACAACCTGGTGCCGGCGATCCGCCTGGCCACCGACGGGGTCTCCGTCGACCGCATCTACATCACCCGCGCCGCCGGCCGCCTGGAAGCCATGCGCAAGGACCGCGAGACCTCGCGCATCTTCCTGCAGCAGGGCAACCTGCCCGAGGAATGGGACCTGCTGCGCCAGCCGGACCTGGCCAACACCCTGTCGCGCCTGGCGCGCTACGGCCGCAGCGGCTTCTACGAAGGCGAGACGGCGGAGCAACTGGTGCAGGGCGTGCGCGCCGCCGGCGGCGTCTGGAGCCTGGAAGACCTGCGCAGCTACCAGGTGGTGGAACGCCAGCCGCTGCGCTACCCGCTGGGCGACGGCCGCGAGCTGGTCAGCGCGCCGCCGCCCTCGGCCGGCGGCGTGGCCATCGCCCAGAGCCTGGGTATGCTCGCCCAGCTGCCCTGGCAGAAGGCCGAGCCCATCCAGCGCGTGCACTACGTGGCCGAGGTCCTGCGCCGCGCCTACCACGACCGCAGCATGCTCGGCGACCCGGACCGCATCGCCAACCCGGTGCAGCAACTGCTCGCCCCCGACTACCTCAAGCGCCTGGCCGCCGGCATCGACCCGCGCCGCGCCACGCCCAGCGCGTCCCTGCCGCCGGCGCCGAGCTGGCGCGAGGGCGACCACACCACGCACTTCGTGGTGATCGACGAACAGGGCAATGCGGTGGCAGCCACCCTTTCGGTCAACCTGCCGTTCGGCTCCACCTTCACCCCGCCCGGCACCGGCGTGCTGCTCAACGACGAAATGGACGACTTCGCCGCCGACATCCAGGGCAGCAACGCCTACGGCCTGGCCGGCAGCGCGGCCAACGCCATCGCCCCCGGCAAGCGCCCGCTGTCGAGCATGAGCCCGAGCTTCATCGAAAGCCCCGAGGAACTGGCGGCCTTCGGCACCCCGGGCGGCAGCCGCATCCCCAGCATGGTGCTGCTGGCCATGCTGCAGTACCTGGACGGCCGCTCGGTGCAGAGCTGGGTGGGCGCGCCGCGTTACCACAACCAGTACCTGCCCGACGTGCTGGAGCACGAGCCGCGCACCTTCACCGAGGCGCAGAAGGCCGAGCTGAATGGCCGTGGCTACAGCCTCAAGGAAGTCGCCCCGTCCTACGGCAACCAGCAGGTGCTGCTGTGGCGCAAGAAGACCGGGAACGTGGATGCCGCCAGCGACCCGCGCGGCATCGGCCTGGCCGCCGGGACCACGGTGCACTACTGAGTCAGGGCACCAGCAGCGAGGGCGCCCCGTCGGCATCGCGCTCGGGCAGGGCGCCGTCAAGGCCCTGCTCGGCGCGCAGCTGCAGCACGTTGCGCAGGCTCTGCACGATGCGGCTGGCGTAGCCCAGGTCGTTCATCAGCGAGCTGGTCTGGGCGCCGTCCAGCTCGTGGCGGCGCACCGCGGCGAACAGGCGGTTGCGGAAGGCGCCGTCGAACTCCGCGGCCTGTTCGTCGAACAGCGCCAGGCGCGCGGCCCAGGCGCCTTCCGGCAGCTGGCGGGGGTCGAGGGCGCCGATGGCGCGCACCTCGCGCAACGCGCCCAGCAGGTGGCGGCGCAGCTCCAGGTAGCATTCCCGCGCCACCGAAGGCTCGCCCTGCAGCGCCCTCCCCAGGTTCTTCTGCAGGTGCTTGGCGTCCTTCACCGCGTCCACCAGTTGCAGCGCCGCCACCTGGCAGGCCATCCAGAAATGCTGGTGCGCCTCGTCCAGCGGCGTCTCCAGGCGCCCCATGAAGCTCAACAGGTCGCCGTACACGCCCTTGATGTGCTGCTGGTAGAGCGCCTGGGCGTCCATGGCGAAGCGCTCCGGCCCGGCGTGCAGGGCGGCCTCGTCCACCTTCGGCTGGTTGAGCAGGTCCACCGGCAGGTAGAGCGCGTGGCAGATCACCTCGATGCTCAGGCGCCCCAGGTGCTGCAGCTCCTGGGTCACCGCGCTGGCGGCGGCGTCCGCCGAATCCAGGGCGCGCTCGCTGAGGTAGCGCGCATGGGTGCGCTCCGGCAGTTGCACCGCGGTCGCCGGGGCCAGGTCGGTAATCAGCACCGAAGGCTCCTCGACGTCCGGCAGCCAGCGGATCAGCCACTGCGCCAGGCGCGTCTGCAACGGCCAGAACAGCAGCACGCCCATGCCGTTGAACAGGGTGTGGAAGGCCGCCAGTTGGATCAGCAGGTTGTCGCCCAGGCCGACCTGGGCGGTCAGCCAGCGCACCAGCCAGGTCAGCGGCGCCAGTAGGATGAAGGCGATCACTCCGCTGACTACGTTGAACAGCACGTGGGCCAGGGCCAGGCGCTGGCCGTTGCGGTTGCCGCCCAGGGAGCCGACGAAGGCGGTGGTCACGCTGCTGCCGACGTTGGAACCGATGGCGATGGCCAGGCTCTGGCCCAGCTCCAGCTGGCCGCCGGCCAGCGCGGCGAGGGTCAGCATCAGGGTGGCGTGGCTGGACTGCAGCACCACGGTGACCAGGGTGCCGATGCCGACGAACAGCAGGGCGCCCAGCACGCCTTCGGCCTGCAGGCCGGTCATGTCCATGGCGTCGCCGAAGCTGGAGAAACCTTCCTTGATCTGGTCGATGCCGAGGAAGATGAAGGCGATGCCCATGAGGATGCGCCCGGCGGCCTTGCTCTTGGGCCCGTTGAAGCTGGCCAGCACGCCGAACACCAGCAGCGGCAGGGCCAGCGGGCTCAGGCTGAGGTTCTGCCCGGCCAGGGCCAGCAGCCAGATGCCGCTGGTGGCGCCGAGGTTGGCGCCGAAGAGGATGGCGATGCCGCTGGCCAGTTGGATCAGCCCGGTGCTGATGAAGGCGATGGTGAGCAGCGAGACCAGGGTGCTGGACTGCAGCACGAAGGTGCCGCACAGGCCGAACAGCAGGCTCTTGGACGGCGTCGAGGTGCTGCGTTCGAGCCACAGCTCCAACTGGCTGCCGGCCAGGTCGCGCAGGCCCTCCTCCAGGCACTGCATGCCGAACAGGAACAGCGCCAGGCCCGCGCCCAGCTGCAGCAGCCCGGCGCTGGACCAGAAGGCGTAGCCGAGCCCGCCCCCCGCCAGCAGCAGGAGCAGCGGGCGCAGGTGCTTCTTCAGTTCGCTACGGGCCATGGCCCCCTCGGCAAGGGCGCGCCGGCGTACCGGCGCGACAGAGGATCAGTCCTGCTTGTAGCCGCTTTCGGTGCAGCCCAGGCAGCGCACGAAGGTGGCCTTGCCCGGATCCACCACCAGCGCCTGGCCGGCTTCCTTGACATTGCCGCCCAGGGCGGTGAACGGCAGGCTGACGATGAAGGCCGCGGTGCCGATCACGGTGGCGCCCAGCAGCAGCGGGCGGGCGATGATCAGGTCGCCGAGCATCTTGTAGAACGGCGGCGAGTCGGTGCTGTAGATCGGGTCCCCGCTGGAGGTGTTGCTGATCGCGTCGGAGGCCTGGGCGGTAACGGCCGACAGACCGAAGGTCAGGGCCAGAACGACGGCCAGGGCGCGGAACAGGTTCATGGCGTAAATCCTTTTTATGCTGGGTTGGCAGGCAGACTGCCATTAACTATATCAGCGCGACAGGGCTTGTCAGCGTGATGGCCATCAACCGCCGAGGAAGGCGTGCTCCGGCTTCCTCGGCACGAAGGGGCGGTAGAAGGCCAGCATCCGCTGCAGGTCGGCCGCCTCGTCGCCGCTCGGCCAGAACGGCTCGCCGATGACGATGCGGCGGTTGCCATAGTCCAGCGCCGCCAGCACCACCGGCACGCCGGCGCCGCTGGCGATGTGGTAGAAGCCCATCTTCCAGCGCTCGACCTTCTTGCGCGTGCCCTCGGGGGAGATGATCAGGATCATCTCGCGGCTGTCGCGGAAGGCCTGCACCGCCTGCTCCACGGTGTTCAGCTTGAGGTGGCGCTGGATCGGGATGCCGCCCCAGCGCCGCAGCAGGCCGCCGAACGGCCAACGGAACAGGGTGTGCTTGGCGAACCAGCGGGCGTTCAGGCGCAGCACGAACTTGGCCGCCAGGAACAGCATGAAATCCCAGTTGGACGTGTGGTGCGCGCCTATCACCACGAACTTGTCGAGAGGCGGCAAGGCGCCTTCGATGCGCCAGCCGGCGGCCTTGAGCATGCCGTGGCCGAGCCATTCGGCGAAAGGGTTGCGGGGCAGGTAGTTGCCGGACATCGATGGACCTTCTTGTTGTTATGGGTGCAGGGCAGGGTTCGCGAGCAAGCTCGCTCCAGGCGGCCGCTCTTCGTAGGAGCGAGGGGGGCGCCTAGTTCTTGCTCGCGAACCACCCGATAGCAATAGCGGAAAAGCGCCCGCTCAGCGTTGGCAGCGCGGACAGTAGACGCTGGCGCGCTGGCCCAGGCGCACCTCGCGCAGGGTACTGCCGCAGACCTTGCAGAACTCCCCGCCGCGGCCGTAGACGAACAGCTCCTGCTGGAAATAGCCGGGCTGGCCGTCGCCGCCGACGAAGTCGCGCAGGGTGGTGCCGCCGCGCTCGATGGCGATGGCCAGGATGCGCTTGATCTCCTCGGCGAGCTTCAGGTAGCGCGCCCGCGAAATGCTCCCGGCCTCGCGGCGCGGGTCGATGCCGGCGGCGAACAGCGCCTCGGTGGCGTAGATGTTGCCCACCCCGACCACCACGGCGTTGTCCATGATGAACGGCTTGACCGCCATGCTGCGGCCGCGGGACAGCTGGTACAGGCGCTCGCCCTCGAAGGCGTCGGTGAGCGGTTCCGGGCCCAGGTGGCGCAGCAGCTCGTGCTCCAGCGGCGCCTGGCTCCAGAGCAGCGCGCCGAAGCGCCGCGGGTCGGTGTAGCGCAGCGCCAGGCCCGACTCCAGCTCGATGTCCACGTGCTCGTGCTTGGCCGGCGCCAGGCCGCACTCCACCAGGCGCAGGCTGCCGGACATGCCCAGGTGGCTGATCAGCGTGCCCGCCTCGGCCTCCAGCAGCAGGTACTTGGCGCGCCGCGTGACCTGCAGGATGCGCTGCCCGGACAGGCGCACGTCCAGGTCCTCGGGCACCGGCCAGCGCAGGCGCCGGTCGCGGACCACCACGCGGCTGACGCGCTGGCCTTCGAGGTAGGGCGCGATGCCCCGGCGGGTGGTTTCGACTTCGGGTAATTCAGGCATGGAAAGTCACGGCGATGATGATCTGTCTGTAGGCGCAAGCTTGCTCGCGAACCGCTTCGCTTGCCAGGGGCAGCTGTCTTGCCGGCTGCGCCGAGATGCTCTTCGTAGGATGGGTTGAGCCTGCGAAACCCATGCGGTTGCGCTGATGGGTATCGCTTCGCTCAACACCATCCTACGGGTGTTTCCCTTGCAGCCCCGTAGGAGCGGATCTTATCCGCGAATCGCGCCGGTGTGTCCGGCTATCGCGGACAAGGTCCGCTCCTACGGGAAGCACCATGCCTCAGTTGAACTGTAGGAGCGGGCCCTGCCCGCGATTTCGCGCGCAGGGCGCGCTCCTACATGGGAATGGCACGGAGGCGTGGCGTAGGAGGATCTTATCCGCGAATCGCGCCGGTGTGTCCGGCTATCGCGGACAAGGTCCGCTCCTACGGGAAGCACCATGCCTCAGTTGAACTGTAGGAGCGGGCCCTGCCCGCGATTTCGCGCGCAGGGCGCGCTCCTACATGGGAATGGCGCGGAGGCGTGGCGTAGGAGCGGATATTATCCGCGAACCACGCCGGTGTATCCGGCTATCGCGGACAAGGTCCGCTCCTACGGGAAGCGATTTAGTGCGCAGGGCGCGGGAAATCAATCCAGCGCGCGGGCCAGCTGGATCAGCTCGTCGCGCCAGGCCGCCGCCTTCGGCAGGGCCAGGAAGGAGCCGTTCAGGTAATCCTCGCGGGCCTCGTAGGTGAAGGCTTCGCCGCGCAGGTCCAGCACTTCGCCGCCGGCGCCTTCCAGCACGCCCTGGGCCGCCGCGGTGTCCCACTGCGAGGTGGGCGCCAGGCGCGGGTAGCAGTCGGCCGAGCCTTCGGCCAGCAGGCAGAATTTCAGCGAGCTGCCGATATTGGCCAGCTCCAGGTCGCCGAAGCGCTCGCCCAGGCCGGCCAGCAGGCGTTCCTGGGCCGGGCTGGAGTGGCGCTTGCTGGCCACCACGGTGAAGGCTTCGGCGGGCGCAGTGCGCACGCTGATCGGTTCGACCGCGCCGCTCGCATCCTGGCGCCAGGCGCCCAGACCGGCGCCGCCGTAATAGCAGCGGCCGGTGGCCGGAATGCCGACCACGCCGAACAGCACCTTGCCGTGCTCGATGAGGGCGACGTTGACGGTGAATTCCTCGCTGCCGGCGATGAACTCCTTGGTGCCGTCCAGCGGGTCGACCAGCCACCAGCGCGACCACTGGCTGCGCTCGGCCAGGGCGATGGCGCAATCCTCCTCGGACAGCACCGGCACCTCCGGCGCCAGCGCCCGCAGGCCCGCTTCCAGCACGCGGTGGGCGGCCAGGTCGGCGGCGGTCACCGGCGAGGCGTCGGCCTTCTCGTCCACTTTCAGTTCGCTGCGCCAGAACGGCAGTATGACTTCGCCGGCGCGCTGCGCCAGCGCCACGACGGATGGAATCAGGTCTTGCATCAGAGCTGCAGCTCCCCACGCTGGATCAGGATGTCGCGCACCAGGTAGAGCGCGGCCAGGGCGCGGCCTTCGCTGAAGGCGGCGTTCTGCGCCAGGCTGGACAGCTCGCGCAGGTTGATGCGGTCCACCCGCAGCGGCTCGGGTTCGTCGCCGGGCAGGCTTTCGGCGTAGAGGTCGCGGGCCAGCACCACCTGGATGCGCTGGCTCATGTAGCCCGGCGACAACGACAGCTCGGTGATGTATTCCAGCTGCCCCGCGCCGTAGCCGGCTTCTTCCTTCAGCTCGCGGTTGGCCGCGGCCAGCACGTCCTCGCCCGGCTCCACCAGGCCCTTGGGCAGCGACAGCTGGTATTCGTCGACGCCGGCGCAGTATTCCTCCACCAGCACGGCGTGCTCGGCGTCCAGCAGCGCCACCACCATCACCGCGCCATAACCCTGGCCTTTGCCCACCAGGCGCTCGTAGGTCCGCTCGACGCCGTTGGCGAAGCGCAACTGCAGCTCTTCGACTGCGAACAGGCGGCTCTTGGCGACGATCTCGCGGGCGAGCACCTCGGGTTTCTGACGCATGGGACGACTCCTGGGGCGGGTCCGGGTGGGCTATGATACCCGCCTTTTCCGATAATCCGTGCCGATCCTTGCGCCTCGATGGCGACAGGACGGCACTTCGCGACAGGGCAGAACATGCCACGCCTGGACTGGGCCGGGATCGACAGCGTCTTGCTGGACATGGACGGCACCCTTCTCGACCTGCACTTCGACAACCATTTCTGGCTCGAGCACCTGCCGCAGCGCTACGCCGAGCACCACGGCATCGACCGCGAGCAGGCCGACGCCGAGCTGCTGCCGCTGTTCCGCGACAACGCCGGGCAGCTCAACTGGTATTGCCTGGACTTCTGGAGCCGCGAGCTGAAGCTGTCGATCCGCGACCTCAAGCGCGAGGTGGCGCACCTGATCGCCCTGCGCCCGGACGCCGACACCTTCCTCGCCGCATTGCGCCGCGCCGGCAAGCGCGTGGCGCTGATCACCAACGCGCACCGCGATTCGCTGTCGCTGAAGCTGGAGCGGGTGGAGCTGGCGCCCTGGTTCGACCGCCTGATCAGCTCCCACGACTACGGCTTCCCCAAGGAAGACCAGCAGTTCTGGCAGGCCCTGCACGCCGACTTCGGCTTCGAGCCGGCGCGCAGCCTGTTCATCGACGACAGCCTGCCGATCCTGCGCAGCGCCCGCGACTTCGGTGTCGGCCACCTGCTGGCGGTACGCCAGCCGGACAGCCGCCAGGGAGCGAAGGACACGGCGGAGTTCGCGGCGGTAGAGGATTACCGCACCTTGATCGAGGGCCTGTAGGAAGAACACCGTCGTAGGATGGTGTTGAGCGAAGCGATACCCATCACCACCGCCGCATGGGTTTCGCAAGCTCAACCCATCCTACGAAGAGCGCCGTTACAGGGTATCGATCCCCCGCCTGCCCGCCTTACTCCGGAATCCGCAGCACCTGCCCCGGGTAGATCTTGTCCGGGTGGCTGAGCATCGGCTTGTTGGCCTCGAAAATCTTCATGTAGGCGTTGGCGTTGCCGTACTCGGCCTTGGCGATGGCGCTCAGGGTGTCGCCCTTCTTCACCGTCACGAAGCGCGCCGCCGGCGCCGCCTGGGGCACGCTGATGCTGTCCTCCACGCCGGCCACGCCTTCGACGTTGCCCAGGGCCAGGAGAATCTTCTCCTTCTCTTCCTGGCTGGCCGCCTCGCCGCTGACGATCACCTTGTCGCCCTCGACGCTGACCTGGATGTTCGGGTTGCCCAGGCCGACCTTGGCCACGTGCTCCTTCAGCGAATCGGCGGCCTGCGCCTTGTCGCCCAGCAGGCCGCCCAGCAGCTTCTCGCCGGCTTCCTTAACGAATGACAGAATGCCCATGTCCTTTCTCCTTGCGGTTACGGTTCCAGCGGCCGGCTCCAGGCCGCCCGCGCCGCCAGGAAGTCTAGACGCCACCCGGGGAGACAACGATAGGAGTCGTCCGAAAGCCGGCGGCACCCGACGGAACGCCCCGCCCAGCTTGGTGATAGATGCCATCGATCACGGCATAGGCGCTGCCGATTAGACACCCTCGGCCCCCAGGCTTAGGCTGGGGCCATTATTCGAATACAGTGCCCACCCCATGCCTTGCCAGCCAGATCGCCCGGTGCCCGCGGATGCCGCAGCCGAGGGCGCCTACGCCTATGCCGAACTGGGCAGCGGGCCCGCTTCCGGCAGCGCCGTGCTGGCCGAGGAAGTGGCCCTGGCCATCGCCTACAACGGCCTGAGCCAGGCCGTGATGATGGCCTCGCCCGGCGACCTCGAGGATTTCGTCCGCGGCTTCAGCCTGAGCGCCGGCCTGGTCGAGTCCATCGACGACATCTATGACATCCGCCTGAAGCGCCTCGCCGACGCCGTCAGCGTCGACGTGCAGATCACCAACCGCGCCTTCTGGGCGCTCAAGCGCCTGCGCCGGCGCCTGGCCGGCACCAGCGGCTGCGGCCTGTGCGGCGTGGAAGCGCTGGAGCAGGCACTGCCCGAACTGCGCCCGCTGGAACCGGCGCCGCTGCCGCCGGCGGCCCACCTGCTGGGCCTGCGCCAGCGCATCGACCAGGCGCAGAGCCTGGCACAGCGCAGCGGCGCGCTGCATGCGGCGCTGTATGTCGACGGCACCGGCAGCATCGTCCTGTGCCGCGAGGACATCGGCCGGCACAACGCCCTGGACAAACTGATAGGCGCGCTCAAGCAGCAACGCCTGGACTGCCGCGAGGGCTTCGCGGTGGTCACCAGCCGCTGCAGCCTGGAGCTGATCCAAAAGGCCGTGCGCGCCGGCATCGCCACCCTGGTCAGCCTGTCCGCGCCCAGCGCGCTCACCGTCGAGTGGGCGCGCGGGCACCGGCTGAACCTGGTCCACCTCCCCCACCACAACGCGCCGCGGGTCTACAGCCCGGCGCCGGCCTCCCACCGACACCCGACATCCCGATGAGCCTGCAACCGATCAACCCCCGTTACCAACCCTACAAGGGCCCGGCAGCCGGCTGGGGCGCGCTGATCAGCGTCACGCGCTTCTGGCTGGACAGCAAGCAGCCGCTGAAGAACCTGCGCGCGCTGCTCAAGACCAACCAGAACGGCGGCTTCGACTGCCCCGGCTGCGCCTGGGGCGACTCCCCCGAGGACGGCCGGGTGAAGTTCTGCGAGAACGGCGCCAAGGCGGTGAACTGGGAAGCCACCAAGCGCCGCGTGGACGCCGCCTTCTTCGCCCGCCACAGCGTCAGCGCGCTGCGCGAGCAGAGCGACTACTGGCTGGAGTACCAGGGCCGGCTGACCGAGCCGATGCGCTACGACCGCGCCAGCGACCGCTACGTGCCGGTGAGCTGGGACGAGGCCTTCGCCCTGGTGGCCAAGCACCTGAACAGCCTGGAAAGCCCCGACCAGGCCGAGTTCTACACCTCCGGCCGGGCCAGCAACGAGGCGGCCTTCCTCTACCAGCTGTTCGTCCGCGCCTTCGGCACCAACAACTTCCCGGACTGCTCGAACATGTGCCACGAGGCCAGCGGCGTGGCCCTGGGGCAGAGCGTCGGGGTCGGCAAGGGCACCGTCACCTTCGACGACTTCGAGCACGCCGACGCCATCTTCGTGTTCGGCCAGAACCCCGGCACCAACCACCCGCGCATGCTCGAACCGCTGCGCGAGGCGGTGAAGCGCGGCGCCCAGGTGGTGGCCTTCAACCCGCTCAAGGAGCGCGGCCTGGAGCGCTTCCAGCACCCGCAGCACGCCCTGGAGATGCTGACCAACGGCTCCGAGCCGCTGAACACCGCGTTCTTCCGCCCCGCCCTGGGCGGCGACATGGCCGCCGTGCGCGGCATGGCCAAGTTCCTCCTGCAGTGGGAGCGCGAGGCCCAGGCCAACGGCGAGCCGGCGGTGTTCGACCACGCCTTCATCGCCGAACACACCCATGGCGTCGAGGCCTACCTGGCCGAGCTGGACGCCACCGCCTGGGACGCCATCGAGCGCCAGTCGGGCCTGAGCCTGGCCGAGATCGAGACGGCGGCGACCATGTACCGCCGCGCCGAGCGCGTGATCATGTGCTGGGCCATGGGCCTGACGCAGCACCGCCATTCGGTGCCGACCCTCCAGGAAGTGGTCAACCTGCAGCTGCTGCGCGGCAACATCGGCCGGCCCGGCGCCGGCCTGTGCCCGGTGCGTGGCCACAGCAACGTGCAGGGCGACCGCACCATGGGCATCAACGACCGGCCGCCGGCGGCGCTGCTCGATGCCCTGGAGAAACGCTTCGCCTTCCAGGTGCCGCGGCACAACGGCCACAACACCGTGGAAGCCATCAACGCCATGCTCGAAGGCAAGGCGCGGGTGTTCATCGGCCTGGGCGGCAACTTCGCCCAGGCCACGCCGGACAGCCCGCGCACCCACCGCGCCCTGGCGAGCTGCGCGCTGACCGTGCACATCAGCACCAAGCTCAACCGCAGCCACCTGACCTGCGGCGAAGACGCGCTGATCCTGCCCTGCCTCGGCCGCACCGACGTCGACCGCCAGGCCGGCGGCCCGCAGGCGGTGACCGTGGAAGATTCCTTCAGCATGCTCCACGCCTCCTACGGCCAGTTGGAACCGCTGTCGACGCAGATGCGCTCGGAACCGGCGATCATCGCCGGCATGGCCAAGGCCACCCTGGGCAACCGCCCGGTGGACTGGGACGCGCTGATCGCCGACTACGACCGCATCCGCGAGCTGATCGCCGACACCATCCCCGGCTTCGCCGGCTTCAACCAGCGGGTCAAGCACCCGGGCGGCTTCTACCTGGGCAACGCGGCCCGGGAACGGCGCTGGAACACCGCCAGCGGCCTGGCCAACTTCAGCGCCGCGCCCCTGCCCGAGGACCTGCTGCCGGAACAGGTGCGGCGCACCGGCCAGCGCCCCGACCTGATCCTCCAGACGCTGCGCTCCCACGACCAGTACAACACCACCATCTACGGTCTGGACGACCGCTACCGCGGCGTGCGCGGCCAGCGCGAGGTGGTCTTCGCCAACGAGGCGGACATCCGCCGGCTGGGCTTCGAACCCGGGCAGAAGGTGGACATGGTTTCCCTGTGGGACGACGGCGTGGAGCGGCGGGTCAGCGGCTTCACCCTGCTGGCGTTCGACATCCCCGCGGGCCAGGCAGCGGCCTATTACCCGGAGACCAACCCACTGGTGCCGCTGGAAAGCCACGGCGAAGGCAGCTTCACCCCCACCTCGAAGTTCGTCGCGGTGCGCCTGGAAAACGCCCGGGACGACGGCCGCATCCTCTGACGGCCTCGGGCGTGCGACCCCGCACGGTTGTACGCCCGAGTCATTCATCCGGAAAATTCGACGGGAAAGAGCCGAGGCTGGTCTACGGAATCGGCTTTCGCCTTTCCCCATCGCGTGAAATGCCATCATTGCAACAGCATTTTGTGAGAAAAACACGCGAAATCCGTACCCTCGGAATGTCATTCTGACAGCCCGAAATAGAAAAAGTTCTGTTCTTAAATCATATACTTGCGTTTTTTGATGAAAGTCGCGTCACTCGTCGGCAGAGGCTTGTAAGCGCCTTCGTACAACAGCAGCATCGGCGCCAACATCCACACAGAGAACCTCTCTATGAAGTACTCCTCGATGCTCCTGTTGTCTCTTGCGCTGGTCGGTGGTTCCGCCTTCGCGGACGGCGACACCCGTGCCGGCGTCGGTGGCGCCCTGGGCGGGGTATTGGGTACCGTCGTCGGCCAGGCGGTCGGCGGCAGCACCGGCGCAGCCATTGGCGCCGGTGTCGGTGGCGCGGCCGGCGGTGCGGTCGGCGCCCGCCGCGGCAACAAGACCGAAGCGGCCATCGGCGGCGGCCTCGGCGCAGCCGGCGGCCAGGTCATCGGCAACAAGATCGGCGGCAGCACCGGCGGCCTGATCGGCGCGGCCCTGGGCGGCGGCGGCGGTGGCGCCCTGGGCAACCACTATGCCGACAGCAACCGCCACGACGATGACGACGACTACCGCGGCTACCGCCGCGCCCGCTACGACGACCGCCACCACTGGCACGACCGTGGCCGTCATCGCGGCTGGTACAAGCACCATCGCCACCACAAGCACTGGGATTGACCCAGGGCAGGCGCCCCGCGATAAACCCCGCAGCTCAGCCGGACACGCTTGTCCGGCTGTTTTGCGTTCGGAACAATGCTTCCACCCTCTTCCCTCCTGAAAGGTTCGAACATGCGCAAGACTCTCTCGGCCCTGGCCCTCGGCCTGGTCGCCAGCCAGTACGCCCTGGCCGGCGACAACACCAACGCGGCGGTCGGTAGCGGCCTGGGCGGCGCCCTGGGCAACGTCGTCGGCGGTGCCCTGGGTGGCAGCACCGGCGCGGCCATCGGCGCCGGCGTCGGCGGTGCGGCCGGCGGCGCCATGAGCGCCAAGGACGGCAAGAAGACCGAGGCCGCCATCGGCGGCGGCCTGGGCGCGGCCGGCGGCTCGGTGCTGGGCAACAAGGTCGGCGGCTCCACCGGCGCAGCCATCGGCGCCGGCCTGGGCGGCGCGGCCGGCGGCGCGGTGGGCAGCTCGCTGGCCGATGACAAGGATCATCACGACAGCGGCCACAAGCACAAACACAAGCGCCGGCACAAACACCGCGACTGAGCCTTCGGTCGCACAGGCAAGACAAAACGCCGTTTCCTCCCTGAGAGGAAACGGCGTTTTTCATGGTGGCTGGAGCCCCTGACCGTAGGTGAAACGGCGGATTGGAGGTTGGGTGTAGGGCGCATAACGCCTACGGCGTTATCTGCCGTTTGACCTCGTTCCCAGCCGCGCTTCGGGTTCGGACACGGAGCACCTCTTCCGGGCGCTCCGGGCTCGACCGCGAAGCCGGGCATGAGATGGGTGTAACGGCGGATAACCGCGAACGGTTATTCGCCCTACGCCAAGGCTGGGCCGGGTGTAGGGCGCATAACGCCTACGGCGTTATCCGCCGTTTGACCTCGTTCCCAGCCGCGCTTCGGGTTCGGTCACGGAGCACCTCTTCCGGGCGCTCCAAGCTCGACCGCAACACCGGCATAAGCTCGGTGTAACGGCGGATAACCGCGAACGGTTATTCGCCCTACGCCGAAGGGTGGGCCGGGTGTAGGGCGCATAACGCCTATGGCGTTATCCGCCGTTTGATCTCGTTCCAAGCCGCGCTTCGGGTTCGGTCACGGAGCACCTCTTCCGGGCGCTCCAAGCTCGACCGAGAAGCCGGGCATGAGATGGGTGTATCGGCGGATAACCGCGAACGGTTATTCGCCCTACGCCAAGGCTGGGCCGGGTGTAGGGCGCGCTCAACCAGGCTCAGCCTGCCAGCAACGCCTGCATCGCCTCGCGCAGGCCGGCGGGGATCGCCACCGGGCGGTTGCCCGCGCGTTCGACGAAGACGTGCACGAAGCGCCCGGCGGCGCAGGCCAGGTCCTCGCCCTGGCGGAACACCGCCAGTTCGTACTGCACCGAGCTGTTGCCCAGCTTGCCGACGCGCAGGCCGACCTCGATGCGCTCGGGGAAGGCCACCGGGGCGAAGTAGTCGCAGCTGGAGCTGACCACGAAGCCGACCACCTCGCCGTCGTGGATGTCCAGCCCGCCCTGCTCGATCAGGTAGGTGTTCACCGCGGTATCGAAGAAGCCGTAGTAGGTCACGTTGTTCACGTGGCCGTAGATGTCGTTGTCGTGCCAGCGCGTGGTGATCGGCTGGAAGTGCCGGTAGTCGGCGCGGCTGGGGTGTTCGCTCATGTCGTCCTCAGTAGGCGGCGCGGTAGATCGCCAGGGCGTCGGCCTCGTCGACCTCGCGCGGGTTGTTGACCAGCAGGCGCTGCTGCTGCATGGCGTCGCTGGCCAACAGCCGCAGCATGTGCTCCGGCACCCCGGCGTCGCGCAGGCGCGAAGGCAGGCCGCAGCGTGGGCTGAGGTCCGCCAGCTCGTCGATGAACTGCCCGACCAGGCCGTCGCGGTCGCCGGGGCGCAGGCGCTCGCCGAGCAGCAGGGGCGCCAGCTCCGCGTACAGCGCAGCGGCGGCCGGCGCATTGAAGCGCATCACCTCCGGCAGCACCAGCGCGTTGGACAGGCCGTGGGGAATGTGGAAATGCCCGCCCAGCGGGTAGGCCAGGGCGTGCACCGCCGCCACCGGCGCGTTGGCGAAGGCCTGGCCGGCCAGGCAGGCGCCCAGCAGCATGGCCTGGCGCGCCTCGCGGTTGGCGCCGTCGTGCACCACCGCGTCGAGATTCTGCGCCAGCAGGCGCAGGGCCTCGCGGGCCAGCAGATCGGACAGCGGGTTCTTCTTCAGCTTGCTGGTGTAGGCCTCGATGGCATGGACCATGGCGTCGATGCCGGTGGCCGCGGTCACCGCCGGCGGCAGGCCGAGGGTCAGGTCGGCATCGAGCAGGGCCAGATCCGGCAGCAGGTGCGGGCTGACCACGCCGCTCTTGGTGGTGGCGCCGGTGGTGACGATGGCAATGGGGGTGACTTCCGAACCGGTGCCGGCGGTGGTCGGCACCTGGATCAGCGGCAGCCGCGGGCCGCGGGCATTGCCCACGCCGAACAGCTCCGGCAGGGCCTGGCTGGCCTGCGGGTGGGCCAGCAGGGCGACCAGCTTGGCCACGTCCATGGAACTGCCGCCGCCGAAGCCGACCACCAGTTGCGCGCCCATCTCCAGCGCCTGCATGGCGGCCTGCAGGACCACCGCCTCCGGCGGGTCGGCCAGCACCTGGTCGAACACCTGCACCGCCACCCCGGCGGCGGCGAAGCCCGGCAGCACGCCGTCGAGCAGGCCCAGGCGGGTAATGCCGGGGTCGCTGACGATGAGCACGCGGGCGGCGCCGCGCTCCTGGCAAAGCGCGCCGAGGCGGACGGCGGAACCGCTCTCGCAAAGGATCTGCGCGGTGGTGGCGAAGCTGAAAGGCTGCATGACGGTCCCCGATCTTGTCGTTGTACTGCGGAAAATCCGTAGGCCGCCAGACGACGACCAGCCGTTGCAGCATAGCAACGCTCCTAATCAATACGAAACACTATACCGCCAGGCGAAACACTTATTCATCTAGTGAATGGAGTTGCAGAGTGATTAGGGAGGTTCGACTCGCATCAGCAAGGCGAAGCCCCATCGAATCCAAGATCGATAATCAACTTATGAACAGGGAAAAATAGAAATCTCCTACATGGACCACTTGTAAGATCAGAAACTTTAAAACAACCCAGTCATTTGGAATATATAAGAGCTATGGAACATAAAGTCATAATAAACGATTACTCGAATTACACCCCCAAGAGAAGGGAAAGCCTCGCAAGCTCTCGGATCAGAGAGTTGCTTGACAACTACCACCTTGAAAACCAACTGAAGATAGAGAGCACTCTGCAGGGCTTCCTAGAATTCAAGGAACAACTCTGCCAGATAAGAAGAGATTGCATACCCAGCCGACCGCAGGCCCCCAACTGGATAAATGGCTGGCTACCAGGCGCCGATGCCCTTTCGCTATATGGCTATACAGCCATGAATAACCCTCGCCATTACGTCGAGATCGGTTCAGGAAACTCGACGAAGTTCGTCCGCCAGGCCATCAAGGACCATGACCTGAAAACCAGGATCATTTCGATCGACCCATGCCCGCGAGCCGAGATAGATGCCATTTGCGACGAGGTCGTCAGGGCCCCACTGGAGGACCTGGAGATCGACTTCTTTTCGATACTCGAAGAGGGTGACGTCTTCTTCATCGACAATAGTCATCGGTCATTCCAGAACTCCGATGTGACGGTCTTCTTCACAGAGATACTTCCCACCCTGCGTGCTGGCATAACTATTGGCATACATGACATCTACCTGCCCTTCGACTATCCCAACGAATGGGCGGACCGCTTCTACAACGAACAGTATCTACTGTGCTGCTACTTACTGGGCGGGATGAAAGGACTGGAAATCGAACTGCCCCTGGTTTACCTCTACTACTGCACTGAGAGCATGCAGTTGCTGAACGACCTCTGGACCGACGAGCGAATGGAAGGCGTGGAAAGGCACGGAGCAGCGTTCTGGCTCAGAACGGTCTAGTTTCGCCAAGAGCTCTGACAGAAAGTCCGCAGGCTACGGACGAAATAGCCTGCGGTCGATTTCCTATACGGCGACAGGCGCCTTGATGTGCGGGTGGGATTCGTAGCCGACCAGCTCGAAGTCCTCGAAGCGGAAGTCGAACAGGTCCTTCACCTCGGGGTTGAGCTTCATGGTCGGCAGCGGCAGCGGCTCGCGGCTCAGCTGCAGGTCGGCCTGCTCCAGGTGGTTGGCGTACAGGTGGCAGTCGCCGCCGGTCCAGATGAAGTCGCCCGGCTGCAGGCCGGCGACCTGGGCGACCATCAGCGTCAGCAGGGCGTAGCTGGCGATGTTGAAGGGCACGCCGAGGAAGATGTCCGCCGAGCGCTGGTACAGCTGGCAGCTGAGCTTGCCGTCGGCGACGTAGAACTGGAACAGCGCGTGGCACGGCGGCAGGGCCATCTCGTCGATCAGCGCGGGGTTCCAGGCCGAGACGATCAGCCGGCGCGAGTCCGGGTTGTTCTTCAGCATCGTCATCAGGTTGGCGATCTGGTCGATGTGGCGGCCGTCCGGCGCCGGCCAGGAGCGCCACTGGTAGCCGTAGACCGGGCCGAGGTCGCCGTTCTCGTCGGCCCATTCGTCCCAGATGGAGACGCCGTTTTCCTTCAGGTAGGCGATGTTGGTCGAACCTTTGAGGAACCACAGCAGCTCGTGGATGATCGATTTCAGGTGGCACTTCTTGGTGGTCACCAGGGGGAAGCCTTCGCCCAGGTCGAAGCGCATCTGGTAGCCGAATACGCTGTAGGTGCCGGTGCCGGTACGGTCGCTCTTGAAGGTGCCGTGCTCGCGCACGTGGCGCATCAGGTCGAGGTACTGTTTCATGGAAAACCCGTGTCGTAGAGAGGTCCGCGAGGCACGCCGAAGGTTCGGCGCGGGCGCATTCGCCCTGCAGAATCGCGAGATGCCGCAATACTAAGGGGCAGGCCCGCGTATCGCCACCCTTGGTTGGAGCGCGCCGACGATAAGCCAGAAGGCCGGGCCCGACCCAGCCCATAACCCCGTGATCCCGCCGCGGCCCCGGGCCGCCGCTGCCTGCTGAACGAGAGGTCCGCATGCCAGACCAGCCACGCTTTTCCCTGTCCCGCCGGCGCCTGCTGGCCATGGCCTGCGGCGGCGCCGTGGCCGGTGGCCTGCTGCTGGGCCCGGCGGCCCTGGCCTGGGCCGCGCTGACGCCCCAGGCCGAGGCGGAACTGGCGATCTTCATGACGCTGTCGCAGCGCCTGACCGGGCGCAGCAACCTCGACCCACGCATCGGCCAGCGCCTGTACCTGGCCCTGGCGCAGCGCGACACCGCCCTCGCCCAGAGCCTGGGCGAGCTGCAGGCGCGCCTGGGCGACGGCCCGCAGCGCTGGAGCGAGCGCCAGCAGTGGCTGGCGCGGCAGATGCTCGCCGCCTGGTACCTGGGCTACGTGGGCGAGGACGACCACCCCAGCGTGGTCGCCTATGAAAGCGCGCTGATGTTCCGCGCGGTGGACGACGTGCTGCTGCCGCGCAGCTACTGCAGCAACCAGCCGGGCTTCTGGGCCGCGCAACCGGTCGAGCGGGGGGCCTGAGCATGGCCGACACGCAAAGCGCCGACTACGTGGTGGTCGGCTCCGGCGTCGCCGGCGCCCTGGTCGCCCACCAGTTGGCCCTGGCCGGCAAGGACGTGCTGATCCTCGAGGCCGGCCCGCGGCTGTCGCGCTGGGAGATCGTCGAGCGCTTCCGCAACCAGGCCGACAAGTCCGACAACCAGGCGCCCTACCCGTCCATGGCCCACGCACCGCACCCGCAGTACCACCCGGACAACCACTACCTGGTGCAGAAGGGCGAACACCCCTACGACGTGCAGTACCTGCGGGTGGTCGGCGGCACCACCTGGCACTGGGCAGCCTCGGCCTGGCGCTTCCTGCCCAGCGACTTCAAGCTCCAGAGCCTGTACGGCGTCGGCCGCGACTGGCCGTTCGAGTACGCGGAGCTGGAGCCCTGGTACCAGCGCGCCGAAGAGGCCCTAGGCGTCTGGGGCCCGGCCGACGAGGAGCTGGGCTCGCCGCGCAGCCAGGCCTACCCCATGGCGCCGCTGCCGCTGTCGTGGAACGAGCAGCGGGTGAAGGACGTACTCAACGCCAATGGCTACCGCGTGGTCACCGAGCCGGTGGCGCGCAACAGCCGCCCCTTCGACGGCCGGCCGACCTGCTGCGGCAACAACAACTGCATGCCGATCTGCCCGGTGGGCGCCATGTACAACGGCATCGTCCACGTCGAGAAGGCCGAGGCCGCCGGCGCCCGGCTGCTGGACAATAGCGTGGTGTTCAAGCTGGAGAAGGGCGATGGCGGACGCATAGTCGCCGCCCTCTGCAAGGACCCGCAGGGCGAGGAGACGCGGGTCGAAGGCAAGGTCTTCGTGCTCGCCGCCAATGGCGTGGAGACGCCCAAGCTGATGCTGATGTCCGAGGTCGGCAACGCCTCCGGCATGGTCGGCCGCAACCTCATGGACCACCCCGGCACCGCGGTGCGCTTCTACGCCAGCGAGAAGCTCTGGCCCGGGCGCGGGCCGCAGGAGATGACCTCGATGGTCGGCTTCCGCGACGGCGCCTTCCGCAGCCAGTACGCGGCGAAGAAGATCCACCTGTCCAACCTCTCGCGGGTCGACCAGGTGGCTGCCGAACTGATCCGCCAGGGCCCGCTGCTGCTCGGCCGCGAGCTGGAAGCGCAGATCCGCGACCGCGCCGCGCGCTTCGTGCGTTTCGACAGCTTCCACGAAATCCTCCCGCGCCCGGAGAACCGCATCGTGCCCAGCGCCAGCGAGCGCGACGCCCTGGGCATCCCCAAGCCGGAATTCACCTACGCCATGGACGACTATGTGCGCCGCAGCGCGGTGCACACCCGAGAAGTCTATGCCCACGCTGCCAGGCTGCTCGGCGGCAGCGAGGTGCAGTTCGAGGACAGCTTCGCCAACAACAACCACATCGCCGGCACCACGCTGATGGGCGACGACCCCGGCGACTCGGTGGTGGACCGCGACTGCCGCAGCCACGACCATCCCAACCTGTTCATCGCCGGCAGCGCGGTGATGCCCACGGTGGGCTCGGTGAACTGCACCCTGAGCCTCGCCGCCCTCGCCCTGCGCCTGGCCGAGCGCCTGAAAGGGGAGGCCTGAGCATGTCCGCCCGCCTGCTGGCCGCCCTCCTCCTGCTGCCCTGCCTGGCCCAGGCCGCCCCGGCCCTGGACCCTGCGCCAGCCGAGCTGCTGCAGCGCGGCGAATACCTGGCCCGCGCCGGCGACTGCGCCGCCTGCCACACCGCGCCCGGCGGCCAGCCCTTCGCCGGCGGCCTGGCGCTGACCACCCCGCTGGGCGCGGTCTACTCCAGCAATATCACTCCCGATCCGCGCACCGGCATCGGCAGCTACAGCTCCGAAGACTTCGCCCGCGCCCTGCGCGAAGGCGTGGCCAGGGGCGGCCTGCACCTCTACCCGGCGATGCCCTACACCGCCTACGCCAAGATCGGCGACGCGGACATGCAGGCCCTCTACGCCTATTTCCTGCGCGGCGGCGTCGAGGCCGTGGCCCAGGCCAACCGCGACAGCGACATCCCCTGGCCGCTGAACATGCGCTGGCCGCTGGCCGTCTGGAACACGCTGTTCCACGACGACCGGCCCTTCCAGCCCAACCCGAAACAGAGCGCGGCCTGGAACCGCGGCGCCTACCTGGTGCAGGGCCTGGCCCACTGCGGCACCTGCCATACCCCGCGCGGCCTGGCCTTCCAGGAGAAGGCCCTGGACGAGAAGGGCAGCGGCTACCTCGCCGGCGCCGCCCTGGGCGGCTGGTACGCCTACAACATCACCAGCGACACCCACGCCGGCATCGGCGGCTGGAGCGACGCCGAACTGGTGCAGTACCTGCGCAGCGGCCGCCTGCCCGGCAAGGCCCAGGCCGCCGGGCCCATGGCCGAGGCCGTGGAGCACAGCTTCCAGTACCTGCGGCCCGACGACCTGCAGGCCATCGCCAGCTACCTGCGCAGCGTCAGGGCGGTCGGCGACGGCGAGCGCAAGCCGCGCTTCGCCTGGGGCGGCCCCGCCGACGACGTGGTGACGCTGCGCGGCGAGGACTTCGATACCCGGAGCCGCGACGACGGCGCCCGGCTGTTCCTCGGCAACTGCGCCAGCTGCCACGGCTGGAACGGCCAGGGCACGCAGGACGCCTACTACCCCATGCTCAGCCGCAACACCACGGTGGGCGCGCAGCAGCCGGACAACCTGGTGCAGGTCGTGCTCACCGGCGTGCACCGTGAAAGCGCCGGGCAGCAGGTGTTCATGCCAGGCTTCGCCGGCGCGCTCGACGACCAGCAGATCGCCACCCTGGTCAATTACCTCACGGCGCAGTTCGGCAACCCGGCGGTGAAGGTGGACAGCGCCCGGGTCGCCGCCATCCGCCAGCCCTGACCGCGCCTCATCCTTTCGAGGGGCCGCCGCCACTGCGGCGGAACCGGGTTTGACATACCCCCGGCAGTCACTGAAGCTGCTGCCACCGTGATACATGGCTGCCCGAACAACGGACGTCGCATGCAGAAGCCTGCCCATAAGAAAGACCGCAAAGGGGCCGCACCGGCCCGCCCCACCTCCTCCCCCCGCCTGGCGCGGCGCCTGGCTGCCGCGCTGGTGGCCGTACTGTTGCTGGCCAGCGCGGGCGCCTGGTGGTACGTCGAGCACAGCGCCCCGTCGCTGCCCGTCGCGAGCCCGCCCGCGCCCCCGGCGAAACCCGTGGTGGCCGAGGCGCCGAAGGCCGGCTTCGTCGACGAGCAGCAATGCCAGGGATGCCACCAGGGCCAGTTCCAGGACTGGCAGGGCTCGCATCACCACAAGGCGATGCAGGTGGCCAACGAAGCCAACGTGCTGGGCGACTTCGCCGACGCCAGGTTCAAGGGCGAGGCCGAAAGCACCCGCTTCTTCCGCAAGGGCGAGGAATTCTGGGTGAACACCCCGGGCGCCGACGGCAAGCCGGCGGACTTCAAGGTGGCCTACACCTTCGGCGTGGCGCCGCTGCAGCAGTACCTGCTGGAATACCCCGGCGGCCGCCTGCAGGCCCTCGGCGTCGCCTGGGATACCCAGAAGCAGCGCTGGTTCGAACTCAACCCCGGGCAGCGCATCGACTTCAAGGACGAGCTGCACTGGACGCGCCCGACGCAGAACGCCAACTTCATGTGCATCGAGTGCCACACCACCGAGTTCAAGCGCAACTTCGACGCCGACAAGAACGCCTTCGCCAGCCACTGGCAGAGCCTGGGCGTCGGCTGCCAGGCCTGCCACGGCCCGGCCTCGCGCCACCTGGAATGGGCGCAGAAACCCGACGGCGACGCCAGCCGCGGGTTCGACAAGCCGCTGGGCGCCAGCACCGCCGCCAGCGAGCTGGTGGAGAACTGCGCGCGCTGCCACGCCCGCCGCGCGCCGCTGGGCGACGGCTTCCAGCACCGCCACCGGTTCATGGACGACTACCTGCCCAGCCTGCTGACCCGCGAGCTGTACCAGATCGACGGCAAGATCAAGGACGAGGTCTTCGAGTGGGGCTCCTTCACCCAGAGCAAGATGTTCGAGAAGGGCGTGAAGTGCACCGACTGCCACAACCCCCACAGCGGCCAGGTGAAGATCGCCGGCAACGGCCTCTGCCTACAGTGCCACAACCCGGCCGGCAAGCCGGTGCGCCCAGGCATCGACGGCAAGGGCCTGCTGGCGAAGAACTACGACTCGCCCGAACATCACCACCACCAGAGCGGCACGCCTGGCGCGCAGTGCACGTCCTGCCACATGCCGGGCAAGTACTACATGGTCAACCACTACCGGCATGACCACAGCTTCAGCATCCCCGACCCGCAGCACGCGCAGAAGATAGGCGCGCCGGACGCCTGCATGGGCTGCCACCGCGACAGCGCCTCCAAGGTCAGCGAGCAGTTCCGCCTGTGGTACGCCAGCGACGCCAAGCCGGCCGGCGCCGTGCCGCGCTACGACGACACCCTGTGGAAGGCCCGCAACGGCCAGCCCGGCGCCTCGCGGGCGCTGCACCTGCTGCTGGCCAGCAGCGACCTGCCGGCGATCCGCCGCGCCACCCTGCTCGCCGAACTGCCCGCCTATCCCAGCCCGCGCTCCCTGGAACTGGCCGCCCAGGGCCTGAAGGACAAGGACCCGCTAGTGCGCAACGCCGCCATAGGCGCGGTCGCCGCCCTGGCCAGCCCGCCGCGCCAGGCGCTGCTGCTGGCCCCGCTGCTGGACGACCCGCTGCGCGCCGTGCGCCTCTCCGCCACCTGGCAACTGGCGCAACTGCCGCCGGAGGTGCGCGCCGGGTTGCAGGCGCCGCTGGCCAAGGGCCTGAAGGAATACGAGGAGGTCCAGCTGAGCCTGGCCGAGCGCGCCGAGTCCAACCTCAACCGCGCCATGCTCTACCAGATCACCGGCCGCGACGCCGAAGTGGAACCGGCGCTGCGCGCGGCCCTGGTGCGCGACCCCGACTTCCTCCCGGCGCTGGTCAGCCTCTACCAGTGGCTGGAAGCCCGCCAGCGCCCCGACGAAGCCCGCCAGCTGCTGGACGGCGCGCTCAAGCGCCACCCGCAGTCCGGCCTGCTGCACCACGCCCAGGGCCTGGCGCTGATCCGCCAGGGCCAGCGCGACGCGGCGCTCAAGGAGCTGCAGGAAGCGGTGCGCCTGGCCCCGGACAGCGCCCAGTTCCGCTACATCCTGGCCATCGGCCTGCACGACAGCGGCCAGGCCGACGCCGCCTGCCGCCAGCTGGAGCAACTGCTGCAACGCCACCCGGCCAACCGCGACGCGCGCCTGGCGCTGATCGCCTACCTGCGCGAGATCGGCCAGCTGGAGAAGGTGCAGATGCAACTGGCCGAGCTGGAACAGCAGAACCCCGACGACCCGGCGCTGAAGGGAGAATGACGGCGCCGCCCGGAAGCACCTGATTCCACCAGGCGCTCCGGAACTCGCCGGCGGGCACGCACTCTGAGGGGACGCGAACGCAGTCACCCAAGGAGCATCCATGCGTATCCCCGGAGCGGCCCTGGCCGTCGCCCTGTCCACCCTCCCCTTCGCCGCCGCCCAGGCCGAAGACGCCGGCTTCTGGCGCGGCGTGCTGTCCACCGGCGCCACCACCGCCTCCAGCTACCTCACCAGCCGCGACGACCACAAACTGGTCGGCCCGCTGGCCGAGGACGCCGGCAGCTTCGTCGCCAGCGCCGGCGCCATCCGCGGCCCCTGGCTGGAAGCCGAGCTGCAGCGGCTGCGCAGCGATTATCCGCAGTTGCAGCAGCGCAGCGATATGGAGTTGGCCAGTGCATTGCTGGCCGGCGAACGCTGAACGGCACTCCCCGGACACGCAAAAGCCCGCAGCCCTTCACGGGGCAGCGGGCTTTTCGATGCGCTCGCCTCAGGCGTACTCGGCGATCAGACTCTCGGCGGGAATCCCCAAGTTGCGGTGCAGCTTGCGGATCATCGGCAGCGTCAGGCTGCGCTTGCCGGACAGCACCTCATAGACGCGGTTGGGCTGGCCAATCGAGGGCACCAGGTCCTTGACGGTCAGGCCGCCCTGCTCCATGCGGAACTTGATGGCCTCGATGGGGTGCGGCGCCTCGACCGGGTAGTGCTTGGCCTCGTAGGCCTCGACCAGCGTCAACAGCACTTCGAAACGATCCCCCTCGGGAGTGCCGGGCTCCGGCTCGTCGTCGAAGTAGGCGGACAGTTCCTTGAGGCTGGCCTTGTAGTCCTCGTGCGTATGGATAGGTCGAATGTGCATGCTCTCTCACTCCATCTCGACGGTATTCGCGTCGACGGCATCGTACTGCGCGTGCGTGCCGATGAACTTGATGTAGACCGCGCCGAACCGGTAGGCAACCGCGACGATCAGTCGATAGTCGTTGCCCTTGATGTTGAACATCACCCGGCGGCTCTTGAGGATGCTCGTGCTGGCATACCTGGCCTTGATGTCGCCCGGCTGGCCCCAGGTCGCGGCCTTGGCTTCATCGATCCAGGCCTTGAGTGGTTGCTCCGCGTCCGGATGGGCCAGCCAGAAATCGCGCAGGTTGCCGATGGCGATGATTTTCATCGGCACATGCTAGTCCCAAGATGGGACCAACGTAACCGCGAACCGGTCATCCAGATAACCGGAACCCCTGGCAGCGCCGAGCGCTCAGAAAGGTATGCGGACCTACGGAGGAGAAACTCCCATGCGCATGTTCAAACTGACCGGCATCCTCGCTGTCTTCACCCTGCTGCCCCTGGCCCCGGCCATGGCCGACGGCTTCTGGCGCGACATCATCTCCTCCGGGGCCACCACCGCCTCGACCTACCTGACCTTCAAGCACGACCACAAGCTGATCCTCGCCGCCCGCGACGACGCCGGCAGCTACGTGGCCAGCGACGGCGCCATCCGCGGCCCGTACCTGGAAGCCGCATTGCAGCGCCTGCGCAGCGATCATCCGGAACTGCAGCAGCGCAGCGACATGGAGCTGGCCAATGCCATCCTGATGAGCCAGGAGGGCGTGGCGCAGTGACGGCGCTTCGTAGGATGGGTTGAGCTTGCGAAACCCATGCGGTCGTGGCGATGGGTATCGCTGCGCTCAACGCCATCCTACGGTTGCCTCCACACCGCACCCTTGTAGGAGCGCGCCCTGCGCGCGAATCGCGGGCAGGGCCCGCTACAGGGGCTCGGAATTTCGTAGCGGATCTCATCCAGACCGTAGGATGGATCGAGCCTGCGAAACCCATGCGGCTGTGGCGATGGGTATCGCTGCGCTCAACGCCATCCTACGGTTGCCTCTACACCGCCCCCTTGTAGGAGCGCGCCCTGCGCGCGATTCGCGGGCAGGGCCCGCTCCTACAGGGGGCTCGGGATTTCGTAGCGGATCTCATCCAGACCGTAGGATGGATCGAACCTGCGAAACCCATGCGGCCGCGGCTATGGGTATCGCTGCGCTCAACGCCATCCTACGGTTTGCCTCTACACCGCACCCTTGTAGGAGCGCGCCCTGCGCGCGAATCGCGGGCAGGGCCCGCTACAGGGGGTTCGGCATTTCGTAGAAGCGGATCTCATCCAGACCGTAGGATGGGTTGAGCCTGCGAAACCCATGCGGCCGTGGCGATGGGTATCGCTGCGCTCAACGCCATCCTACGGTTTGCCTCCACACCGTGCCCTTGTAGGAGCGCGCCCTGCGCGCGAATCGCGGGCAGGGCCCGCTCCTACAGGGGGCTCGGTATTTCGTAGGCGCGGATTTTCTCACTCCCGGTACTCGTCCACCGGCACGCAGGCGCAGAACAGGTTGCGGTCGCCGAACACGTTGTCCACCCGGTTCACCGCCGGCCAGTACTTGAAGGCGCGGGTGTGCTCGCTGGGGGTCACCGCTTCGGCGATGCCGTAGGGCCGCTCCCAGGGGCCGGTGACGTCGGCCAGGGTGTGCGGGGCGCGCTTGAGCGGGTTGTCCTCGGCCGGCCATTCGCCGGTCTCGACCTTGGCGATTTCCGCGCGGATGCTCAGCATGGCCTCGACGAAGCGGTCCAGCTCGTGCAGCGACTCGCTCTCGGTGGGCTCCACCATCAGCGTGCCGGGCACCGGGAAGGACATGGTCGGGGCGTGGAAGCCGTAGTCCATCAGGCGCTTGGCCACGTCCTCCTCGCTGATCCCGGTCTGCGCCTTGAGCGGGCGCAGGTCGAGGATGCATTCGTGGGCCACGCGCTCGTTGCGCCCGCGGTAGAGCACCGGGAAGGCGCCGTCCAGGCGCTGGGCCAGGTAGTTGGCGCTGAGGATGGCCACCTCGGTGGCGTCGGCCAGTTGCGGGCCCATCATGGCGATGTACATCCAGCTGATCGGCAGGATGCTGGCGCTGCCCCAGGGCGCGGCGCTGACCGCGTCGTTCAGCGGGTTGGGGCCTTCGACGCGGATCACCGGGTGGTTGGCGACGAACGGCGCCAGGTGCTTCTTCACGCCGATCGGGCCCATGCCCGGGCCGCCACCGCCGTGGGGGATGCAGAAGGTTTTGTGCAGGTTCATGTGCGACACGTCGGCGCCGATGTCCGCCGGCCGCGCCAGGCCGACCTGGGCGTTGAGGTTGGCGCCGTCCATGTAGACCTGGCCGCCGTGGCTGTGGATAACCTCGCAGATCTCGCGGATGCCCTCCTCGTACACGCCGTGGGTCGAGGGGTAGGTGATCATCAGGCAGGCCAGCTGGGCGCCGGCCTCGGCGGCCTTGAGCTTGAGGTCCTCCAGGTCGACGTTGCCGCCCTTGTCGCACTCGACTATCACCACGCGCATGCTCGCCATGATCGCCGAGGCCGGGTTGGTGCCGTGGGCCGAGGACGGGATCAGGCAGACGTTGCGGTGCCCCTCGCCGCGGCTCTCGTGGTACTTGCGGATGGCCAGCAGCCCGGCGTACTCGCCCTGGGCCCCGGAGTTGGGCTGCATGCAGATGGCGTCGAAGCCGGTGATGGCGCGCAGCCAGCTCTCCAGCTCGTCGATCATCAGCCGGTAGCCCTCGGCCTGTTCGCGCGGCACGAAGGGGTGCAGGTTGGCGAATTCCGGCCAGGTGATGGGGATCATCTCGCTGGTGGCGTTGAGCTTCATGGTGCAGGAGCCCAGCGGGATCATCGCCTGGTTCAGCGCCAGGTCCTTGCCTTCGAGCTGGCGCAGGTAGCGCAGCATCTCGGTTTCGCTGTGGTGGCGGTTGAACACCGGGTGGCCCAGGTAGCCGGAGCGGCGCTGCAGGGTGCCGGGGATGCCGTCGGAGAGGTCGCCGGCGTCCAGCACGGCGATGCTCAGGCCGTGGCCGGCGCCGAGGAAGATGTCGAACAGCGTGGCGACGGTCTCCGCATCGCAGGTTTCGTCCAGGCTGACGCCCAGGCGGTCCTCGCCGACGATGCGCAGGTTGTAGCGCGCCGCGCGGGCGCGTTCGAGGATGGCCGCCTGCTGCGCGCCCACCTCCAGGGTCAGGGTGTCGAAGAAGTGCGCATTGACGCGCTTGAGGCCCTTGGCGAACAGCCCGGCGGCGAGGATGGCGGTGAGCCGGTGCACGCGCTGGGCGATGCGCTTGAGGCCCTCGGGGCCGTGGTAGACGGCGTAGAGGCTGGCGATGTTGGCCAACAGCACCTGCGAGGTGCAGACGTTGGAGTTGGCCTTCTCGCGGCGGATGTGCTGCTCGCGGGTCTGCAGCGCCATGCGCAGCGCGGTGTTGCCGCGGGCATCGCGGGACACGCCGATGATCCGCCCAGGCATGGCCCGCTTGAACTCGTCGCGGGTGGCGAAGAAGGCCGCGTGGGGCCCGCCGTAGCCCACGGGCACGCCGAAGCGCTGGGCGCTGCCGAGCACCACGTCGGCGCCCAGTTCGCCCGGCGGCGTCAGCAGCAGCAGGCTGAGCAGGTCGGCGGCGACGCAGGCGATGGCCTGCCGGGCATGCAGGGCGTCGATCAGCGGGCGCAGGTCGCGGACCTCGCCGCGGCTGTCCGGGTACTGCAGCAGCGCGCCGAACACGGCGTGCTGGCCCAGGTTGTCCAGTTCGTCCAGCACCAGGTCGAAGCCGAAGGCCTGGGCGCGGGTGCGCACCACGGAAATGGTCTGCGGGTGGCAGTTCACGTCGACGAAGAACAGGTTGCTCTTGGCCTTGGCCACGCGCTTGGCCAGGGCCATGGCCTCGGCGGCGGCGGTGGCCTCGTCGAGCAGCGAGGCGCTGGCCAGGTCCAGGCCGGTGAGGTCGATGGTCAGCTGCTGGAAGTTCAGCAGCGCCTCCAGGCGGCCCTGGGCGATCTCCGGCTGGTAGGGCGTGTAGGCGGTGTACCAGCCGGGGTTCTCCAGCACGTTGCGGAGGATCACCGTGGGCGTGACGGTGCCGTAGTAGCCGGTGCCGATCAGGCTGGTCCACAGCTGGTTCTGCTGCGCATAGCCCCTGAGCTTCTCCAGGGCGCCCTGCTCGTCCAGCGCCGGCGGCAGCTCCAGCGGGCGGTTCAGGCGGATGGCCGGCGGCACCGTCTGCACGATCAGGTCGTCGAGGCTGGCGACGCCCAGGGCCTCGAGCATGCTCCGTCGCTCCGCCTCGTCGGGGCCGAGATGGCGGCGCAGGAAGGCATCGGGCTGGTTCAGCTGGGACAGCGAAGGGCTTTTCGACATGGCCTGGACCTCGATCGGGAATGCACGATCAAGACAGGATAGGCCAGGCGGGAAGAACAAGGCCCCGACTGAGCGGGGCCTTGGGGGTTCGGCGCGGCGATCAGGCGTCCGCGTCGCAGGCGGCCTGGTAGCCGGCGGCGTCGAGCAGCTTGTCCAGCTCGGCCGGGTTGCTCGGCTTGAGCTTGAAGAACCAGGAGCCGTAGGGGTCGTTGTTGACTTCCTCGGGGGTGTCGGCCAGGACCTCGTTGATGGCGATCACCTCGCCACCGACCGGGGCGTAGATGTCGGAGGCGGCCTTGACCGATTCCACCACACCGGCTTCCTGGCCAGCGTTGAGTTGCTTGCCGAGCTCCGGCAGCTCGACGAAGACCACGTCGCCCAGGGCTTCCTGGGCATGGTCGGAGATGCCCACGGTGACGGTACCGTCGGCTTCCAGGCGCGCCCACTCGTGGCTGGCGGCGTAACGCAGGTCGGCGGGAATGTTGCTCATCTTGTTTTCCTCGGGGACGGGGCAGCGGCGACGACGGGTCGCCTATGCAATTTAGATCAGGGCCTTGCCATGACGCACGAAATTCGGCTGAACGACGCGCACCGGGTACCACTTGCCACGGATTTCCACCTCGGCGCGGTCGCCGGTGGCCGCCGGCAGGCGGGCCAGGGCGATGGACTTGCCGAGGGTCGGGGAGAAGCTGCCGCTGGTGATCTCGCCCTCGCCGATGCCGGCCACCCGCACCACCTGGTGGGCGCGCAGCACGCCGCGCTCCTCCAGCACCAGGCCGACCAGCTTCGGCTGGTCGCCGGCGGCGCGCTGGGCTTCCAGGGCCTGGCGGCCGATGAAATCGCGCCCGGCCGGTTCCCAGGCGATGGTCCAGCCCATGTTGGCGGCCAGGGGCGAAATCTCTTCGTCCATGTCCTGGCCGTAGAGGTTCATCCCGGCTTCCAGGCGCAGGGTGTCGCGCGCGCCCAGGCCGGCGGGGGAAATGCCGGCGCCGACCAGTTCGTTGAGGAAGCCCGGCGCCTCGGCGGCGGGCAGCATGATCTCCAGGCCGTCCTCGCCGGTATAGCCGGTGCGGGCGATGAACCAGTCGCCGTCGGCCTTGCCCTGGAACGGCTTGAGTTCGCGGATCAGGGTGGCGCGGGAGGGGCTCACCAGATCGGCGGTCTTGTCCCGCGCGTTGGGGCCCTGGACGGCCAGCATGGCCAGGTCCGGGCGCGCCTGCAGCTGGACCTCGAAGCCCTCGGTGTGGGCCTGCATCCAGGCCAGGTCCTTCTCGCGGGTGGCGGCGTTGACCACCACGCGATAGCCGTACACGCCCAGGTAGACGATGAGGTCGTCGACCACCCCGCCGCGCTCGTTGAGCATGGCGCTGTACAGCGCCTTGCCGGGCACCTGCAGGCGCTCGACGTCGTTGGCGAGCAGGCGTTGCAGGTATTCCCTGGACTGCGGGCCGGTGACGTCGACCACGGTCATGTGGGAGACGTCGAACACGCCGCAGTCACGGCGGACCTGGTGGTGCTCTTCGACCTGCGAACCATAGTGCAGGGGCATGTCCCAACCGCCGAAATCGACGATTTTCGCGCCGAGGGCGACATGCAGGTCGTAGAGCGGGGTGCGCTGTCCCATGGGTGTTCTCCTTCCGGGAATGGCGGATGCGGAGCGCGAGGGCGGCCCGCACGAAACCGGCGCATTGTAGCCGCTAGGCCGGTGCCTGGACACCTCGGCCGACGGTCGAGTCGCGCCCCGCCGCGCTGGCCGCGGAACGGCGGATCAGCAGCACCACCGGCAGCAGCCCGGCCAGCACCAGGCTCAGCGCCGGCAGCGCGGCGCGGGCCCATTCGCCCTCGCTGGTCATCTCGAAGATGCGCACGGCCAGGGTGTCCCAGCCGAAGGGACGCATCAGCAGGGTAGCCGGCATTTCCTTCAATACGTCGACGAACACCAGCAGCGCGGCGCTCATCAGCCCCGGCGCCAGCAGCGGCAGGTAGACGCGGGCGAACAGCGCCGGCCCCGCCACGCCGAGGCTGCGCGAAGCCTCGGCGAAGGACGGGCGGATACGCATCAGGGTGCTTTCCAGCGGCCCCTCGGCCACCGCCAGGAAGCGGATCAGGTAGGCCAGCAGCAACGCCCCCAGGCTGCCCAGCAGCAGCGGCTTGCCGGCGCCGCCCAAGGCGCTGGAGAGCGGGATCACCCAATGGTTGTCGAGCCAGCTGAAGGCCAGCATGATCGCCACCGCCAGCACCGAGCCGGGCACCGCGTAGCCGAGGTTGGCCAGGCCCACCGCGGCGCGCACCGGCCTCGCCGGCGTCTGCCGACGGGCGAAGGCCAGCAGCAGGCCGACCGCCACGCACAGCGCCGCCGCCGTGGCGCCCAGGCCGAGGCTGTGCCAGAGCAGGCCCCAGTAGCGCTCGTCGAGGTCGAAGCGGCCGCGCTGCCAGCACCAGGCCAGCAGTTGCGCCAGGGGAATGGCGAAGGCGCAGGCGAACACCAGGCCGCACCAGGCGCTGGCGGCGAAGGCCTTGAACCCGCGCAGGCGGTACAACGGCGCGGTGCGCGGCTTCTCGCTGCCGGCCACGACGCGGCCGCGGCTATGGCGCTCGCCGAGCACCACCAGGAACACCCCGAGCAGCAGCAGGCTGGCCAGCTGGGTGGCGCTGGACAGGCTGTAGAAGCCGTACCAGGTCTTGTAGATGGCGGTGGTGAAGGTGTCGAAGTTGAACACCGAGACGGCGCCGAAGTCGGCCAGGGTCTCCATGACCGCCAGGGCCAGGCCGGCGCCGATGGCCGGCCGCGCCATGGGCAGGGCCACGCGCCAGAAGGCCTGCCAGGGCGACAACCCGAGCACCCGCGCCGCCTCGGTGAGGCCGCGGCCCTGGGCCAGGAAGGCGCCGCGCGCCAGTAGGTAGACGTAGGGGTAGAAGACCAGCACCAGGACCAGGATCACCCCGCCGGTGGAACGCACCCGGGGCAGCCGCAGGCCGCTGCCGAACCATTCGCGCAGCAGCGTCTGCAAGGGCCCGGCGAAGTCCAGCAGGCCGACGAAGACGAACGCCAGCACGTAGGCCGGGATGGCGAAGGGCAGCATCAGCGCCCAGTCCAGCCAGCGCCGCCCGGGGAACTCGCAGAGCGCTGTGAGCCAGGCCAGGCTGGTGCCCAGCAGGGTCACGCCGATGCCGACGCCGAGCACCAGCACCAGGCTGTTGCCCAGCAGGCGCGGCAGCTGGGTGTCCCACAGGTGCACCCAGATTTCCGTGTCGATCTCGCCCCAGCTCAGCGCCAGCACGACGAGCGGCAACGCCACCAGGGCGGCGATGGAGAAGCTGATGGGGTACCAGCGCATAAGTGATTAGCTGGAAGCTAGAAGCCGGAAGCTGGAAGCCAGGTCCACGCCGACCTCCAGCTTCCGGCTCCCGGTCAATTCCAACCGGCCCGGTCCATCAGCTTGATGGCTTCGGCCTGGCGCTTGCCGGCGACTTCCACCGGGATGCTGTCGGCCTTGAAGTTGCCCCAGGCCGCCACTTCCTCCGAGGGCGCGACCTTCGGGTTGGCCGGGAACTCCTGGTTCAGCGAGGCGAACAGCGCCTGGGCGTCGGGGCCGGTCATCCACTCCACCAGGGCCTTGGCCTGCTCGGGGTGCGGCGCGTGCCTGGTCAGGCCGATGCCCGAGAGGTTGACGTGCACGCCGCGGTCGCCCTGGTTCGGCCAGAACAGCTTCACCGGCAGGTCCGGCTTCTGCTTGTGCAGGCGCCCGTAGTAGTAGGTGTTGACGATGCCGACGTCGCACTGGCCGGCGGCGATGGCCTGGAGCAGCGCGGTGTCGTCGGAGAACACGTCGGTGGCCAGGTTGCCCACCCAGCCCTTGAGGATCTGCTCGGTCTTCTGCTCGCCGTGGGTCTCGATCAGGGTGGCGGTCAGCGACTGGTTGTAGACCTTCTTCGCCGTGCGCAGGCACAGGCGGCCTTCCCACTGCTTGTCGGCCAGGGCCTCGTAGGTGCTCAGCTCCTCCGGCTTCACCCGCTGGGTGGAGTAGGCGATGGTCCGCGCGCGCAGCGACAGGCCGGTCCAGCTGTCGGTGCCGGAGCGGTACTGCGGGGGAATGTTGGCGTCGAGGGTCGGCGAATCGAACGGCTGCAGGATGCCCATCTTCTCGGCCTGCCAGAGGTTGCCGGCGTCCACGGTGAGCAGCAGGTCGGCCGGGGTGTTGGCGCCCTCGGCCTTGATCCGCGCCATCAGCGGCGCTTCCTTGTCGGTGATGAACTTGACCTGCACGCCGGTCTTCTTCGTGTAGGCATCGAACACCGGCTTGATCAGCTCGTCGATGCGCGAGGAGTAGACCACCACCTCGTCGGCGGCCTGGGCGGTGCCGGCCAGTGCGGCGAGGGCGAGGGAAGCGAGAAGGCCTTTGCGTACCGACATGCTGGCGGCTCCTGGGTAGCGGAATGAGGTTCCAGATGATAAGGAACCTCATTTAGCCCCGGAGCCGACCTTTGTGACCGGGTGTTTCACCACGCCGCGACACGGGGTCGCGGCGCCTCAGACCCGCGCCAGCGTCGGCAGGTCGCCGGACAGGCCCAGGGCCTGGCGGACGAACAGGCCCTTGGCCTCGTGGTGGCGGTCGACCAGGCGCAGGCCGGCGTTGCGCAGCCAGCGCACCGGCAGCGGGTCGGCCTGGAACAGGCGCTGGAAGCCTTCCATCGCCGCCATCATCGCCAGGTTGTGCGGCATCCGCCGGCGTTCGAAGCGGCTCAGCACGCGCTCGTCGGCGATGCGCTCGCCACGGGCGTGGGCGTGCATCAGCACCTCGGCCAGCACCGCAGCGTCGAGGAAGCCCAGGTTGACGCCCTGCCCGGCCAGCGGGTGGATGGTGTGCGCGGCATCGCCGATCAGCGCCAGGCCCGGTTCCACGTAGCGCTTGGCGTGGCGCTGGCGCAGCGGGATGCACAGGCGCGGGTCGACCTGCTCGATGCCGCCCAGGCAATGCTCGAAGGCCCGGCCGAGGGCTTCGCGGAAGCCGTCGTCGTCCAGCGCCATCAGGCGTTCGGCCTGCTCCGGGGTGGTCGACCAGACGATCGAGCACCAGTGCCTGTCGCCCTCGCGGGACAGCGGCAGGAAGGCCAGCGGGCCGTCGTCGGTGAAGCGCTGCCAGGCGGTGGCCTGGTGCGGTTTTTCGCAGCGCACGCTGGTGACGATGGCGTGGTGCAGGTAGTCCCACTCGCGGGTGGCGCAGCCGGCCAGGCGGCGCACGGCGGAGTTGGCGCCGTCGGCGGCGACCACCAGCGGCGTGCGGATCTGCCGGCCG
Organism: Pseudomonas citronellolis; assembly: GCF_001586155.1. Classification (NCBI taxonomy): domain Bacteria; kingdom Pseudomonadati; phylum Pseudomonadota; class Gammaproteobacteria; order Pseudomonadales; family Pseudomonadaceae; genus Pseudomonas; species Pseudomonas citronellolis. Next base: position 518,489 of record NZ_CP014158.1, on the reverse strand, counting down.
TCGGCCAGGGTCAGCAGCCAGTCGTCGCCCGAGTGGCGCAGCTGCTCCAGGCGCGCGCCGGGCAGCAGGCCGAGGGTGGTGTCGTGCAGGCGCTCCAGCAGGGCGTCCTGCACCACGCGGTTCTCGACGATGTGGCCGAGCACCTCGGCGTGCACGCTGGCCGCGCTGAAGTGCACCTGGCCGGTGCCGGAGCCGTCCCACACGTGCATCTCGCGATAGGGCTCGGCGCGCCGCGCGACTATGCCGTCCCAGGCGTGCAGGCGCTGGAGGATGCGCCGGCTGGCCTCGGACAGGGCGCTGACCCGCGGCTCGAAGCGCGCCGTGCGGTCGAAGGGCTTCACGCTCAGCGGCGAGCCGTCGAGCAGCAGGATTTCCAGGCCGCTGCCCTGCAACGCCAGGGCCAGCGCGCTGCCGACCATCCCCGCCCCGACAATCACCAGATCCGCGTGCATCTGCATTCCTTTTTCCATGTCGTCAGCCGGCCTTGCGCAGGCGCGGCTTGAGCCTGATGTAGAGGGTCTTCTGCACCCGCGCGACCAGCGTGCCCTCGCCGTCGCGCACCTCGGCGTGCAGCTTGGGCAGGCACTTGCCGCCGTCGGCGGTCTGCGCCCGGACTTCGTCCAGCAGCTGCTGGTCGATGCGGAACTCGGCGTACACCGGCCCCTTGCCCGGGGTGATGAATTCGATGTTGGCGGCCTTGTCCCAGACGATGTAGTCGCGCCCCAGGTTCTCCATCAGCATGAGCATGAAGAAGGGGTCGGTCATGCTGTACAGGCTGCCGCCGAACTGGGTGCCGACGTAGTTGCGGTTGAACCAGGACAGCACCATCTTCACCCGCACCTCGCGAAAATCCGGGGCGATGTGGCGCACCCGCACGCCGGCGCCGAGGTAGGGCGGGTAGAGGTTGAGGCCGAAGCGCAGCAGGCGGGCACGGCGGGCCATCTTGCCTGACGACATCGCCGCTCCCTAGACCGGCCGCGCGCCCAGGCCCATGGCCTGGCGGGCGAACCAGCGCTTGGCCGGCGGCAGCAGGTCGAGGCCGAGCAGGCCCAGGTTGCGCCCGGTGGCCAGCACCGGCTGGGCGTTGGAGAACAGGCGGGTGACGCGGTCGGAGAAGCCGACGGTCATCTGCTGGTCCAGGCGCTGGCCTTCCAGGTAGCGCTGCAGCACGGCGAAGTCTCCGGGCGCGGCGTCGGCGCCGAGCAACTGGTCGGCCAGGGCCTGGGCATCGCGCAGCGACAGGTTGAAGCCCTGCCCGGCGATGGGATGCAGGCTGTGCGCGGCGTTGCCGAGCACCACCAGGTGCGGGCGCACCTGCTCCTCGGCCTCGCTGAGGGTCAGCGGGTAGCAGTAGCGCGCGCCGACCTGGCGGAAGCCGCCCAGGCGGTAGCCGAAGGCTGCCTGCAACTCGTCGAGGAACTGCCGCTCGGGCAGCTCGCGCAGGCGCTCGGCGTCGCGCGGCGGGCGCGTCCAGACCAGCGCGCAGCGGTTGTCCGGCAGCGGCAGCAGGGCCATGGGGCCCTGTTCGGTGAAGCGTTCGAAGGCCTGGCCGCGGTGTTCCTCGCTGGGGCTGACGTTGGCGATCAGCGCGGTCTGCCCGTAGGGCGCCTCGCGCACGCCGATGCCCAGCTGCTCGCGCAGGCCGGAGCGGCCGCCGTCGGCGAGCACGGCGAGGTCGCAGTCCAGGATCGAGTCGTCGTCCAGGGTCAGCCGGTAGCCGTCGTCCAGCGCCTGCATACGGCGCACTTCGGCCGGGCAGCGCCAGCTCACCACTTCGTGGTCCAGGGCCTGCCACAGGCATTGGCCGAGCCAGGCGTTCTCCACCACGTAGCCCAGCGCCGGCACACCCTCCTCCATTGCGGTCAGGCGTGCGGAGCCGAAGCGCCCGCGGTCGGACACGTGGATCTGGCTGATCGGCTCGCCGCGCTGGGCGATGCGCTGCCACAGGCCGAGGCGTTCGTAGATCTGCCGGCTGCCGAAGGACAGCGCCGAGGAACGGGCGTCATAGCTGGGCTGGTAGGCGTCACCGGGGGCGAACGGCTCGATGAGCACGATGCGCCAGCCGCGCTCGCGGGCGCCGGCCTGCAGGATCAGCGCCAGGCTGGCGCCGACCAGGCCGCCGCCGATGATCGCCAGGTTCGCGCGCTGCATCTCAGGCCGCCCGGGCCTTGGCTTCGGCCATCAGCGCCTCGATGGCGGCGACGGTCTTGGGCACGCCGTTGGTCAGCACTTCGCAGCCGCTCCTGGTCACCACCACGTCGTCCTCGATGCGCACGCCGATGCCGCGCCATTTCTTCGGCACGTCGGTGTTGTCCGGCGCGATGTAGATGCCCGGCTCGACGGTCATCGCCATGCCCGGCTCGAGCACGCGCCATTCGCCGCCGACGCGGTACTCGCCGACGTCGTGCACGTCCATGCCCAGCCAGTGGCCGGCGCGGTGCATGTAGAAGGCCTTGTAGGCTTCGCTGGCGATCAGTTCGTCGACGTCGCCCTTGAGCAGGCCGAGCTTCACCAGGCCGGCGGTGATGACGCGCACGGTGGCCTCGTGGGCTTCGTTCCAGTGGCGGCCGGGGGCGATGTAGTCGAAGGCGGCCATGTTGGCTTCCAGCACCAGCTCGTAGATGGCCTTCTGCTCGGGGCTGAACACGCCGTTGGCCGGGAAGGTGCGGGTGATGTCGCTGGCGTAGCAGTCGATCTCGCAGCCGGCGTCGATCAGGATCAGGTCGCCGTCCTTGATCTGCGCGTCGTTCTCCCGGTAGTGCAGGATGCAGGCGTTGCGCCCGGTGGCGACGATCGAGCCGTAGGCCGGCATCTTCGCCCCGCCCAGGCGGAAGGCGTATTCCAGCTCCGCCTCCAGGTGGTATTCGTACAACCCCGGCCGGCAAGCCTGCATGGCGCGGATGTGGGCGCCGCAGGAAACCTCGGCGGCGTAGCGCATCACCTTCACTTCGCCGGCGCTCTTGTACAGGCGCAGGTCGTGCAGCAGGTGGTCGAGGGCGACGAACTCGTTCGGCGGCTGCGCGCCCTGGCGGGCCTTGGAGCGGATCACGTTGATCCAGTCCATCAGCCGGCGGTCGAACTCGGGGTTGGCGCCCAGCGCGTAGTAGACGCGGTCGCGGCCCTCGATCAGGCCGGGGAGGATGTCGTCGATGTCGCCAATGGGGAAGGCGTCGTCGGCGCCGAAGTCCCTGATCGCGCCGTCCTGGCCGGCGCGCAGGCCATCCCAGAGTTCACGCTCGGGGTCGCGCTCGCGGCAAAACAATACGTATTCGCCGTGCTCGCGGCCGGGGATCAGCACCATCACCGCTTCCGGCTCGGGGAAACCGGTGAGGTACTGGAAGTCGCTGTCCTGGCGGTAGACGTGCTCGACGTCGCGGTTGCGGATGTACATCGGCGCCGCGGGCAGGATGGCGATGCTGTTGGGCTCCATCTGCGCCATCAGCGCCTTGCGCCGACGGGCGTATTCCGGTTTGGCGATACGGATCATGCAGCTACCTCAGTGCAGGGAGGGTTTGTCGGCCGGCGCCGGCACCTTGCCGAATTCGGAGAACAGCAGCAGCGGGGCGACCCGCAGGTATTCCTGGACTTCCATGTAGTCCGTCTCGCCGTCCTCGGACTCTTCCAGCTGGCCCTGGACCTGGGCGATGGCGGCGATGTCCTGGAGCACTTCGTCGGCCTCGTCGGACAGGCTGGCCTGGCGCAACGCCAGGCCGAAGCCGGCGAGGAAGCCCTGGCACCACTGGCCCAGGGCCTGGGCGCGCTCGGCCAGCGGGGCGTCGTCGTTGGGCAGCATCAGCACCACGGCCATCTCGCCGGCGCTCAGGTCCTGCTGGACCATGCCCAGCAGGCCGCCCAGGGCCGCCTGCAGGCGTTCGCTGAGTTCGCCGCCGAGCAGTTCGGAAGCGGCCTGCAGCCACTCGCCCTGGTCGAAGCCGGCGCCGGCGCAGACGCGCCCGAGCAGGTGGCCGTGCAGTTCCGCCGGGGAGATCGGCAGGGCCGCCTCGGCGAGCAGGTTGGCGAAAGCGGTGTAGGCGGAATTTACTGTGGACATGCGCGGGACCTGAATATCGACGCTAGGCGCCACCAGGCGCTATGCATAGAATGAGAGTGGCTATCCTAGCACCGCCGGGCGCGCTCAGACCATGCGACGGCATGTCGGGCAACCCCGTGCGGTGCCGTACCTTGTATAGTTTCCGGTCATCCCCTTGCCCAAGCGAGAGCCCATGGAAGACGCCGACCTGCAAACGCTGATCGCCAAATTCGACCTCCTGCTCCAGCGCCTGGAACAGCTCAAGGCGGAGAACCGGCTGCTGCGGGCCAACGAGAAAAGTTGGCGCGAAGAGCGCGCTCATCTGATCGAGAAGAACGAATTGGCGCGCCACAAGGTCGAAGCGATGATTTTGCGCCTGAAAGCCCTGGAGCAGGACTCATGAGCCAGACGAACACCCTGAACGTGCAGATTCTCGACAAGGAATACTGCATCACCTGCCCCGCCGAGGAGCGCGTCAACCTGGAAAGCGCCGCGCGCTACCTGGACAGCAAGATGCGCGAGATCCGCTCGAGCGGGAAGGTCATCGGCGCCGACCGCGTCGCCGTGATGGCCGCGCTGAACATCACCCACGACCTGCTGCACAAGCAGGAGCGCATGGACAACGAGCACAGCAGCACCCGCGAACGCGTGCGCGAACTGCTCGAGCGCGTGGACCGCGCCCTTACCACCGATCAGCCCGGGCGGGAAGACTGACCCCGGAGAAAACCCTGGGGTATACTGGCCACGCTCCCTGGTGTGTTGGCCAGTCGGTGATGTCCCTGAGCCGATAATCGCAACAACGGAGGTTGCCAGTTGGGCTGGTGTGCATGTCCGCACGACGGAAAGCCTTAAAGCCTACTGCAACCGCCACCTTGAACTTTCGGGTTCAAGGGCTAACCCGACAGCGGCATGTCCGGGGAGCTTTCCTCCTACCATGATCCACGCCCAAGACCTTTCCCGCGCCGCCCTGCGCCGTCTGCTGCGCCAGGCCCGCCGCAAGCTCAGCGCGCAACAGCAACGCCAGGCCGCCCGCGACCTGCAACGGCGCATGGCGCAACACCCGCTGTTCCGCCGCGCCCGCCACATCGCCCTGTACCTGCCCGCCGACGGCGAGATCGACCCGCGCCCGCTGCTCGAGGCCGCGCAGAAACGCGGCAAGGCCACCTACCTGCCGGTGCTCAGCCGCTGGCCGCACACCCACATGACCTTCCAGCGCGTCGGCAACGGCGAGCGCTGGCGGAAAAACCGCTACGGCATCGCCGAGCCGCTGCCGGACCGCGGCCGCCAACGCGAGCCCTGGGCGCTGGATCTGGTGCTGCTGCCGCTGGTGGGTTTCGACGAACGGGGTGGGCGCCTGGGGATGGGCAAGGGTTTCTACGACCGCACCCTGGCGTACCTGGGCAGGCGCAAAATCTGGCGCAAACCGACACTTTTGGGCCTGGCGCACGAATGCCAGAAGGTGGACAGGCTGGACCTGGCCAGCTGGGATGTGCCGCTGCAGGGCATCGTCAGCGACGCCGGCTGGTACGGCGCGCTCGCCTAGGCGCCGCGTTCCCTGCGGCGCCCGGCGGGGTGGATCAGGGCTGTTTGGTCACCTGGACCGGGACCTCGCCCTGGCGATCCCACAGGCTCTGGGTGTAACCGGTGGTGACAACGCCCAGGCCGAAAAGAATCACCAGCACCCACAACAGATCGGGCTTACGCTTCATCGATTGCCTCCCCCTTCCAGGCAAACTGTCAACGATGGCCGGCGGTGGTTTTTGGTCCGTCCGGCGCGTGCCAAGCTGAAAACGGCGGCATTCTCCGACAATGGAAAGCGTCTCGCAATTCCATGCCTGGTCCAGTCGTCGGAGTCAGCCGCTTCCCACAAAAACGGCGAAACTGGAGCAAGGATCATGCCGCACTGGCTGATGAAATCCGAACCCGACGAACTGTCGATCCATGACCTGCAGCGCCTGGGCAAGGCGCGCTGGGACGGCGTGCGCAACTACCAGGCGCGCAACTTCGTGCGCAGCATGCAGCCCGGCGACCTGTTCTTCTTCTACCACTCCAGCTGCCCGCAGCCGGGCGTGGCCGGCATCGCCCGCATCGAGGGCGAGGCCTACCCCGACCCCACGGCGCTGGACCCGCAGAGCCCCTACCACGACGCCAAGGCCAGCGCCGGGAAGAACCCCTGGAGCGCGCGGGACGTGAGTTTCGTGGAGGCGTTCAGGGAAGTGCTGCCGCTGGCCACCATCCGCGCCGCCGCCGGGCTGGAGGAGCTGGCCCTGGTGCAGCGCGGCAGCCGTTTGTCGGTGATGCCGGTGAGCGAGGAGCAGTGGAAGATCATTCTTGGGTTGGCGCGACGCTAGGACGCAGGCCGGTTGTCGGGTGGGGCGTGGATGAGATTCGCCTCTTGGCTCGGTGGGGATGCTCTTCGTAGGAGCGAGCTTGCTCGCGAACAGTGTTTGCCGGTGACCGCTTGGTGTTGATCCCGAAGAGCGCCCTCTCCCTAACCCTCTCCCTGAAGGGAGAGGGGACCGTTCGGAGCGCTTGGGTATTCCTGAGTCAGCCGGCAGCACCAGCGGTTTCCGGCTGACACCATCACCTTTCTCGGCACGGACTAGCCCCCTCTCCCTTCAGGGAGAGGGCTGGGGAGAGGGTTGCGGAATCCATCCAACACACCGCGCCAACCGGCAGCCCCCCCATTCACGAGCAAGCCCCCCACATCAAGCCATCTGCGAAATAGTCCTGCGGAACCGCCACAACGCCCCGCAGAAAAACGCCGCGCCGATACCAATGATCGCCAGCAGTTGCGGCCAGACGATGGCCAGCCCGGCGCCGCGGAACAGGATGGCCTGGGCCAGGCTGACGAAGTGCGTGGTCGGGGCGAACAGCATGATGTTCTGCACCAGCTCCGGCATGCTCTCGCGCGGCGTGGTGCCGCCGGAGAGGATCTGCAGCGGCATCAGCGTGAGGATCACCAGCAGCCCCAGCTGCGGCATCGAGCGCGCCACCGTGCCAAGGAAGATGCCCATCGAGGTGGTGGCGAACAGGTGCAGCGCCGCGCCCAGCAGGAACAGCGCCAGCGAGCCGCTGATCGGCACGTCCAGCCAACCGCGCACCACCAGCTGCAGCGACAGCGCGGCCGCCGCCAGCACCACCACGCCCATGGACCAGACCTTGGCCAGCATGATCTCGAAGGCGGTCAGCGGCATCACCAGCAGGTGCTCGACGGTGCCGTGCTCGCGCTCGCGGATCAGCGCCGCGCCGGTGAGGATGATCGACAGCATGGTGATCTGGTTGATCACCTCCATCACCGCGCCGAACCAGGCCTGGGTCAGGTTGGGGTTGAACTCCATGCGCACCGCCAGCTCCGCCGGCATGCCCGGCTCGCTGCGATAGCGGCTGACGAACTCGCGCACTTCGGTGGCGATGATGTTCTGGATGTAGCCGGCGCCGGAGAAGGCCTGGGCGGTCTGGGTGGCGTCGACGTTGACCTGCACCGCCGGCTGGCGGCCGGCCAGCACGTCGCGCTGGAAGTCCGGCGGGATGTCCAGGGTGAAGGTGTACAGGCCGGTGTCCATGCCGCGGTCCATCTGCGCGTGACCGATCATTTCCGGGGTGCGGAAGTACGGTGCCTGGAAGGCGTTGACGATGCGCGAGGAGAGCTGCGACTGGTCCTCGTCGACCACCGCGATGGGCGCGTGGTGCAGGGTTTCCGGCACGCCGGTGGCGGAGCTGTAGACGCCCAGGGTGAAGGCCCAGGCGATCAGGATCAGCATCGCGTAGTCGCGGCCGAGGCTGCGGAACTCCTTGATGCCCAGGTTGAAGATGTTCGCCAGTTTCTTCATCGCTCAGTCCTCCTGCTTCTTCAACAGGAGCACGCTGAGCAGCGTCAGCACGCCGATGGCCGCCAGCAGCGGCAGGTAGTAGAGCCACAGGTCGCTCAGGCCCAGGGCCTTGGAGAAGGTGCCGCGGCTGATGATCAGGAAGTGCGAGGTCGGGTAGAGCCTGCCGATCAGCGCCGCTGCGCCCTCCAGCGAGGACACCGGGTGGATCAGCCCGGCGAACTGGATGGCCGGGATCATGGTGGCGATGGCGGTGCCGAACACCGCGGCGATCTGGCTCTTCATGAAGGTCGACAGCAGCAGGCCGAGGCCGGTGCTGGTGATCACGTACAGCAGCGCGCCGAGGCTCAGGGCCAGCAGGCTGCCCTTGAGCGGCACACGGAACAGCAGCACCGCCATGGCCAGCATCAGCACGAAGTTGACCATGCCCATGCCGATGTAGGGCAACTGCTTGCCGAGCAGGAACTCCAGGCGCGTCACCGGGGTGACGTAGAGGTTGGTGATCGAGCCCAGCTCCTTCTCGCGCACCACGCCCAGGGCGGTGAGCATCGCCGGGATCATGATCAGCAGCAGCGGGATCACCGCCGGGACCATGGCCTTGAGGCTCTCCACGTCGGGGTTGTAGCGGTAGCGCACCTCGGTGCTGGCCGCCGCGCTGGCCTCGGCGTTGCCGCTCTGCCGGGCCAGCTCGGCCAGGTAGCTGCCGTGCAGGCCCTGCACGTAGCCCTGCACGGTGTTGGCGCGGGTGGGCATGGCGCCGTCGATCCACACGCCGATGGCCGGGTCGTCGCCGCGCTTGAGGTCGCGGCCGAAGTGCGGCGGGATCTCCAGCGCCAGGCTCAGCTCGCCGCTGCGCAGGCGCCGGTCGAGGTCGTCGGGGTCGCGGATCGCCGGGTGCTCGACGAAGTAGCGCGAGCCGGCGATGTTCAGCGCGTAGGCTTGGCTGGTGGTGGTCTGGTCGCGGTCGAGCACGGCGTAGGACAGGTCCTCGACGTCCATGTTGATGCCGTAGCCGATGATGAACATCAGCAGCGCCGTGCCCAGCAGCGCCAGGGTCAGGCGGATGGGGTCGCGGCGCAGTTCCATGGATTCGCGCCGCGCATAGCTGAACAGCCGCAGCGGGCTGAAACGCTGGCGCTGCGGCTTGTGCGGCGCCTGTTCGTCGACGGTGCTGGCCGGCGCCTGCGGCTCGGGCGGCGGCGCGGCGCTGCCGGCGGCCTCCTCCAGGTAGGCGATGAAGGTCGCCTCCAGGGTCGGCAGGCCGCGCTTGTCGATCAGGCCCTGCGGGGTGTCGCTGTCCAGCACCTTGCCGGCGTGCATCAGCGAGATGCGGTCGCAGCGCTGGGCCTCGTTCATGAAGTGGGTGGAGATGAAGATGGTCACCCCGTCGCGCCGCGACAGCTCGACCATCAACTGCCAGAAGCCGTCGCGGGCCACCGGGTCGACGCCCGAGGTGGGCTCGTCGAGGATGAGGATTTCCGGCTTGTGGATTACCGCCACGGCCAGCGACAGGCGCTGGCGGATGCCCAGCGGCAGGCTGTCGGGCAGCTCGTCGCGGACCTTGCCGAGGTCGAAGCGGGCGAGCATCTCCTCCACCCGCGGGCCTATCTGCTCGCTCGGCAGGTGGAACAGCTTGGCGTGCAGTTCCAGGTTCTGCAGCACCGTCAGCTCGGCATACAGCGAGAAGGCCTGGGACATGTAGCCCACCCGGCGGCGGGTGGCCATGTCCTTGGCGTTCACCGGCTGGCCGAACAGCGCGCAGCTACCCTCGCTGGCCGGCAGCAGGCCGGTGAGCATCTTCATGGTGGTGGACTTGCCGCAGCCGTTGGAGCCGAGGAAGCCGAAGATTTCCCCGCGCTCGATGCGGAAGCTGACGTGGTCCACCGCGACGAAGTCGCCGAAGCGGCAGGTCAGCCCCTCGGCCTCGATGGCGATCTGCGGCGCGCCCTCGCTGTGCTGGCGCGGCGGGATCACCAGCTCGTGGTGGCCGGCGCGCTTGCGCTCGGGCAACAGCGCGACGAAGGCCGCCTCCAGGCTTTGCGTGGCGGTGTGCTCGCGCAGCTCGGCCGGGGTGCCGGTGGCCAGCACCTTGCCCTCGTCCATCGCCACCAGGGTGTCGAAGCGCTCGGCCTCCTCCATGTAGGCGGTGGCCACCAGCACACTCATGCCCTGGCGGCCGGCGCGGATGCGCCCGATCAGTTCCCAGAACTGGTTGCGCGACAGCGGGTCGACGCCGGTGGTGGGCTCGTCGAGGATCAGCAGGTCGGGGTCGTGGATCAGCGCGCAGCACAGCCCGAGCTTCTGCTTCATGCCGCCGGAGAGCTTGCCCGCCGGGCGTTCGGCGAAGGGCGCAAGGCCGGTGCTGTGCAGCAGGTCGGCGATGCGCCGCTCGCGCTCGGCCTTGTCGTGGCCGAACAGGCGGCCGAAGAAGTCGACGTTCTCGAACACCGAGAGCGTCGGGTAGAGGTTCTTGCCCAGGCCCTGGGGCATGTAGGCGATGCGCGGGCACACCGCGCGGCGGTGGCGGGCGTCGCGCATGTCGCCGCCGAGCACGTGCACCTGGCCGTCCTGCAGCTTGCGCGCGCCGGCGATCAGCGCCAGCAGGCTGGACTTGCCGACGCCGTCCGGGCCGATCAGGCCGACCATGCGGTTGGCCGGGATGTCCAGGCTCACGTCGTCCACCGCGCGGGTCTGCCCGTAGCGCAGCGACACGCCGGCCAGGCTGGCCACCGCGGCGAGCGGGGCGCTCATTGCGGAACCTTGATCTGCAGGTTGTCCGGCCATTGCGCCTCAGGGTCCAGGCGCAGGTAGGCCATGCCGGGCACGCCGGTCTTCACGTAGGTGATGTATTTCTCCAGCAGCGCCGGGTCCAGGCGCGCCTTGACGCGGAACATCAGCTTCTCGCGCTCGTTGGCGGTTTCCACGGTCTTGGGCGTGAACTGGGCGACGCTGGCGACGTAGGAGACCTTGGCCGGGATCACGTACTGCGGCACCGCGTCGATCACCAGGTGCACCTCCTGGCCGAGGGCCACGCGGCCAGCCTGGGCCGAGGGCAGGAAGAAGGTCATGTAGACGTCGGTCAGGTCGACCATGTTGAGCAGCTTTCCGCCGGCGGCCAGCACCTCGCCGGGCTGCGCCACGCGGTACTGCACACGGCCGTCGCGGGGAGCGCGCAGCAGGCTGTCGTCGATGTCGGCCTGCAGCCGGGCGACGCTGGCGGTGGCCGCCTCGATGGCCGATTGCGCCTCGATCACCTGGGAACGCCCGGCCTCGATGGCGGCCTGGGCCGAGATCACCTGGGAGCGCGCGGCGGACAGCGCGGCCTGGGCGCTCTGCAGCACGGCGCGGTCGTCGTCCAATTGCTGTTGCGGCAGGGCGTTGCGCCTGACCAGTTGTTCGGTGCGGGTGAAACGCTTCTGCGCGGCGGTGAGTTCGGCTTGGCGCTGGGCCACCACCGCCTCGGCGGTGCTCTTCTCGCTGTTGCGCTGGGTCACCACGGATTCGGCGGTGAGCTTGGCGTTCTGCGCCCGGCGCACCTCGGCCTGGGCCTGGGCCAATTGCGCTTCCAGCACCTGGGTGTCCATGCGCGCGACCACTTCGCCGGTCTTGACGAAGTCGCCCTCGTCCACCTTGATCTCGGCCACGCGGCCGGGCAGCTTGGTGGCTACGTCCACCTCGGTGGCCTCGATGCGCCCGTTGCCGCTGGCGAAGCCTTCGCCCAGGCCGTTGGGCTTGAGCGTCTGCCAGGCCAGCGCGGCGACCACGGCGCAGGCCGCGAGCACGCCGCCACGGAACAGCCAGCGTTTCGAATTTCCCTTCATCGTACCCCCTGGTCAACGCTCATCTGAGCGATCTTGTAGGGATCTTCAGCGAAGGGAGGGGAAAAGGCCTTGATACAGGTCAGAGCCGCCCGAAAAGGCCTGAAGAGCGGGCGAAAACGCGCGAAACCTGTGTCTTGTCAGGGCTGCACGATCAGGTTGTTGAACAGCAGATCGTCCACCAGCGGCTTCCCTTCCTCTTCTTTGAGGACCGTCTGTACCTGCTTGAGCGCCTCCTGGCGCAGTTTCTCCTTGGCCTCGACGCTGCCGAGGCTCTCGTCGGTCTGCTGGGCGAACAGCATGATCAGCTGGTTGCGGATCAGCGGCTCGTGGTGCTCGACCTTCTCCTCGGCCTCCTTGCCGGTGACCTTCAGGGCGATATCGGCCTTGTAGTACTTCAGTTTCGGGCCGCTGCCGTAGTTGCCCACCAGGGCCGGGGTGAGGTCGACGAACAGCGGTTTGTTGGCGTCTTCCGGCTTGGCCTCCTCGGAAGCCATCAGGGGGCTGAGGAACAGGGCCAGCGACAGGGCGATCAGGGCTTTCAAGGCGACTTCTCCATGCACGATGCCGGCAAGCATAGCCATACCGGGCGCGCGGCCCAAGCCCGGCGGTTATGCACGGGCATAAGCCGGGACCATACTGATTTGCCCCCCGCCCCGTCACTCCTACACTGCCGGGCATTACACGAAAGGAGTACCTCCGATGAAAGCCTTGCTGTGCAAAGCCTTCGGCCCCGCCGAAACCCTGGTGCTGGAAGAAGTCGCCAGCCCCGAGCCGAAGAAAAACGAAGTGCTGCTGGACGTCCACGCCGCCGGAGTGAACTTCCCGGACACCCTGATCATCGAGGGCAAGTACCAGTTCAAGCCGCCCTTCCCCTTCGCCCCGGGCGGCGAGGCCGCCGGCGTGGTCGCGGCGGTGGGCGAGAAGGTCAGCCACGTGAAGCCCGGCGACCGCGTCATCGCCCTGACCGGCTGGGGCAGCTTCGCCGAGCAGGTGGCGGTGGGCGCCTACAACGTGCTGCCGATCCCGGCGGGCATGGACTTCACCACCGCCGCCGCCTTCGGCATGACCTACGGCACCTCGATGCACGCGCTGAAGCAGCGCGGCAACCTGCAGCCGGGCGAAACCCTGCTGGTGCTCGGCGCCTCCGGCGGCGTGGGCCTGGCGGCGGTGGAAATCGGCAAGGCCATGGGCGCGAAAGTGATAGCCGCGGCCAGCAGCGACGCCAAGCTGGAAGTGGCCAAGGCCGCCGGCGCGGATGTGCTGGTCAACTACAGCGAAGGCAGCCTGAAGGACAAGCTCAAGGAAATCACCGGCGGCCAGGGCGTGGACGTGATCTACGACCCGGTGGGCGGCGAGCTGTTCGAGGAAGCCTTCCGCAGCATCGCCTGGAACGGCCGCCTGCTGGTGGTGGGCTTCGCCAGCGGCACCATCCCGTCGCTGCCGGCCAATCTGCCGCTGCTCAAGGGCGCCTCGCTGGTGGGCGTGTTCTGGGGCGCCTTCGCCCAGCGCCAGCCGCAGGACAATGCGGCGAACTTCCAGCAGTTGTTCCAGTGGTTTGCCGAGGGCAAGTTGAAGCCGCTGGTTTCGCAGACTTATCCGTTGGAGAAGGCTGGGGATGCCATCAACCATCTCGGGCAGCGGCGGGCTGTTGGGAAGGTGGTGGTGCAGGTGCGTTGAGGGTGTTCGGCCTGATGTAGCGGTGTGGGGGATGGGCCTCGTTCCCTCTCCCTAACCCTCTCCCTGAAGGGAGAGGGGACCGTTCGATGTGAAGTGTGATTTCGGCGCTCGCCGGCTACGCCGGTGTTGCCGGATGGCACGAAAACCACCAGCGGCACGGATAGCCCCCTCTCCCTTCAGGGAGAGGGCTGGGGAGAGGGTTGCGGAGTCCATCCAATACACCGAGCTCACCGGCGAGCACTGTTCGCGAGCAAGAACTAGGCGTCCCCCTCGCTCCTACGAAAAGCCGTTATCCGCCGTCGGCGCCAACGGCGGATAACCGCGAACGGTTATCCGCCCTACGTTCAGGCGTACAACTGCTTGAAGCGCTCGCGCAGCTGGTTCTTCTGCACCTTGCCCATCACGTTGCGCGGCAGCGCGTCCACGAACACCACCCGCTTGGGCTGTTTGTAGCGCGCCAGGTGACCGTCCAGGCCGGCCAGGATGTCCGCTTCGCTCGGCGCCTCGCCGGGCTTGGCCACCACCACCGCCGTCACGCCTTCGCCGAAGTCGCGGTGCGGCACGCCGATCACCGCCGATTCGGCCACGCCCGGCAGGGTGTCGATGAGTTGTTCCAGTTCCTTCGGGTACACGTTGTAGCCGCCGCTGATGATCATGTCCTTGCTGCGGCCGACGATCTGCACGTAGCCCTTGTCGTCGATGAAGCCGATGTCGCCGGTCATGAAGAAGCCGTCACTACGCAGTTCCTCGGCAGTCTTCTCGGGCATCCTCCAGTAGCCGCGGAACACGTTGGGGCCACGCACTTCGATCATCCCCGGCTCGCCCTGCGGCAGCAGCTTCGCCTCTTTCTCGCCCGGGTCGGTGATGCGCAGTTCCACGCCCGGCAGCGGGAAGCCGACGGTGCCGGCGATGCGTTCGCCATTCAGCGGGTTGGAGGTGTTCATGCCGGTCTCGGTCATGCCGTAGCGCTCCAGGATCGCCACCCCGGTGCGTTCGCGGAAGGCCTTGTGCGTCTCGGCGGTGAGCGGTGCGGAGCCGGAGACGAACAGGCGCATGTGCGCCACCGCTTCGCGGATCAGCCCCGGCTGGTCGAGCAGGCGGGTGTAGAAGGTCGGCACGCCCATCAGCAGGTTCACCCGGGGCAGCAGGCGCAGCACTTCGGCGGCGTCGAACTTGTCCACGTACAGCAGCGAGCCGCCGGCCATCAGCAGGCTGTTGATGGCCACGAACAGGCCGTGGATGTGGAAGATCGGCAGCGCGTGCAGCAGCCAGTCGTCCGCCGTGATGGCCCACGCCTGGACCAACGCGCGGGCGTTGGAGACCAGGTTGCCGTGGCTGATCATTGCGCCCTTGGAACGCCCGGTGGTGCCGGAGGTGTAGAGGATGGCGGCGAGGTCGTCGGCGCTGCGTTCGATGTCCAGGAAGCGCCCCGGCTTGCCTTCCACATGGGGCATCAGGCTGCCTTCGCAGCGCTGGCCCAGGCTCGCCACGCGGGCCACGCCGCATTGCTGCGCCAGTGCCCTGGCCTGTTCCTCGAAGGCCGGGGTGCAGACGAACAGCGAAGGCTCGGCGTCGCCGAGGAAGTAGCTCAGCTCGTCGCTGGTGTAGCCGCTGTTCAGCGGCAGGTAGACCGCGCCGGCGCGCAGGGTGCCGAGGTAGAGCATGACCGCCTCGGGGCTCTTGTCCACCTGCACGGCGACGCGGTCGCCCGGCTGCACGCCGAGCTCCACCAGGGCGTGGGCGAACTGCGCGCTGCTGCGCAGCATCTCGGCGTAGCTGTAGCCGCCGCCGTCCGGGGTGCGGAGGAAGGGTTTGTTCAGGTCTTCGGGCAGGTGCTCGCCGACGGCGGCGAAAAGGCTCTGGTTCATGGCGGTTCCTAGCGGCGTGGCTTGGCCGGTGGGGGGAGATGTCGCTTGACCTCGTTGGCGGCGATCACCGTGCCCTGGTTGGCGTAGGCTTCGTGGTTTTTCTCGATCTGACGCAATTCGTAGCGGTAGTTGACCATCAGCCCGGCGGCCTGGCGCAGGCCGCCGGCGGAGAGGTCGCCGCGCCAGTTCAGGCGTTCCAGGCGGGCGCCGTTGCCCAGGTGGAAGCGCGCCACCGGGTCCAGCGGCTGGCCCTGGGCGTTCTTCGCTTGCAGGAAGTACTCGGCGGCCAGCGCCAGCAGCGGCTGTTCCAGGCGCGGGGGCGGCGGCGCGTCGGGCCTGAGCGCCTTCAGGCATTCGGCGACCTCGGGGCGCTCGGCCTGGCTGTCGAGCCAGCGGCGCAAGCCGGGCACCGGCGAGAGGGTGACGTACTGCTTGAGGCCCGGCACTTCGCGGGCCAGTTCCTCCACCACCTGCTTGATCAGGAAGTTGCCGAAGGAGATGCCGCGCAGGCCCTCCTGGCAGTTGCTGATGGAATAGAACACCGCGGTGTCCGGCGCTTCTGCGGCCTCGCCGGATTGTTCGAGGATTTCCGCGATGGCGGCGGGCATCTGGCGGGTCAGCGCCACCTCGACGAAGATCAGCGGCTCCTCCGGCAAGGCCGGGTGGAAGAACGCGAAGCAGCGGCGGTCGGCCGGTTGCAGGCGGCTGCGCAGGTCGTCCCAGTCCTTGATGGCGTGCACCGCCTCGTAGCGGATGATCTTTTCCAGGATCGCCGCCGGCGTCGACCAGTCGATGCGCCGCAGCACCAGGAAACCACGGTTGAACCAGGAGGCCAGCAGGTGCTGCAGGTCGTGGTCCACCGCCGCCAGTTGCGGCCGCGCCTTGAGCTCCTGCAGCAGCCGGCGGCGCATGGCGATCAGCTCGGCGGTGCCGCCGGGGGCCTGGTTGAGGCGGCGGAACAGTTCCTGGCGCGGCGGCTCGCAGGCCTCGAAGAGCGCGGTGACCTGCTCGGCGCCGGGGTTCTCCAGGTAGCGCCGGCAGGCTTCGGCCAGGGCTTCGCGGGGCGGCGCGAAGTCGTCCAGCAGGTTGTCGAAGAAGGCTTTCTGCTGCTCCGCCGGGCAGTCGCGATAGGCGCACAGCACCTGGCGCGCCAGGGCCACGCCGGAAGCCTCGCCGTGGCCGGAGAGCAGCCGGCGGCTGGCCTCCACCAGCGAGGCGGCGCTGATCGGCGCTGGCTCGCGGGATTCCAGCAGCTGGCGGCCGCGTTCGCTGATGCTCTGCAGCAGTTCCTGGAAGAAGCTGACGTTCATCGAACCTCCTTCTTCGGCGCGCCTCACTGCGCCAGCAGCGGCGGCGGGCAGCGCCGGTACCATTGGGTGGCCTGCTCGTAGGCATGGGCCAGTTGCAGCACGGCCATGTCGGCCTGGTGCCGGCCGATGATCTGCAGGCCCATGGGCAGGCCCTGTTCATTGAAGCCTACCGGCACGTTGGCGACAGGGCAGCCGGACAGGGTGGCGGGGATCACCACTTCCATCCAGCGGTGGTAGGTGTCCATGGCGCGGCCGGCGACTTCCTTCGGCCAATGCAGGTTCTTGTCGAAGGGGAACACCTGGGCGCTGGGCAGCAGCAGGTAGTCGTAGCGCTCGAACAGGCGCTGGATGGCGCGGTACCAGTCGCTGCGCGCCACCGTGGCCTGGTACACGTCCATGGCCGACAGGCGCAGGCCGTTCTCCACTTCCCAGTGTGCCTCCGGCTTGAGCAGTTCGCGCTTGGCCGGGTCGGCATAGGCCGCGCCCAGGGAACCGGCGACGAACCAGTGGCGCAGGGTGCGCCAGCAGTCCCACAAGCGTTCGGCGGAAAAACCCAGTTCGCAGGATTCGACCTCGCAGCCGATGGCCTGGAAGTCGGCGAACGCGCGCTGGCACAGCTCCAGCACGCCGCGCTCCATGGCCAGGTGGCCGCCGAGGTCGCCCAGCCAGCCCAGGCGCGCGCCCTTGAAGTCACGCTCCAGCGGGCCGGCGAAGGCCTTGCCGGATTCGGCGATGGACAGCGGCGCGCGGGCATCGCTGCCGGCCTGCACCGACAGCAGCAGGGCCACGTCGCGCACGCTGCGGCCCATGGGGCCTTCGTAGCCGAGCTGGTCGAAGAACAGGTCGGCGGCGTCGTCGAAGGGCACGCGGCCCTGGGACGGGCGGAAGCCGACGATGTTGTTGAAGGCCGCCGGGTTGCGCAGCGAGCCCATCATGTCGCTGCCGTCGGCCACCGGCACCAGTTGCAGGGCCAGGGCCGCCGCGGCGCCGCCGCTGCTGCCGCCGGCGGTGCGGCTGGGGTCGTAGGCGCAGCCGGTGGCGCCGAACAGCGGGTTGTAGCTCTGCGAGCCGAGGCCGAATTCCGGGGTGTTGCTCTTGCCGATGAGGATGGCGCCGGCGGCGCGGATGCGCTCGACCATGATGCCGTCGCGCTCGGGCAGGTAGTCGCGGTACAGCGGCGAACCCAGGGTGGTGCGGATGCCCTTGGTCAGCGACAGGTCCTTGATGGCGTGGGGCAGGCCGTGCATCCAGCCGCGGTATTCGCCGCGGGCCAGCTCGGCGTCGCGCTGGTCGGCCTGGGCCAGCAGCGCCTCGGCCGGTTGCAGGCTGACCAGGGCGTTGACCGCCGGGTTGAAGCGCTCGATGTGCGCCAGGTAGTCGCCCATCACCTCGCGGCAGGAGACCTGGCGCAGGCGGATGAGCTGCGCCAGCTCATGGGCCTGAAGCTGGACGAGGGGGCTGATATTCGGGTTCTGGCTCATGTGACGCGGCCTTTCTCTGGGTTCCCGCGTTCGCGGGAATGACGGAACGATGTTTGTGCAGATGCGACTTTTGGCGGGGTGAGCGAAGCCACGGCGCCTCGCGGCGCCCTGCCCCACCCCGTCACCCCCGCGAACGCGGGGGGCCAGCGCCTTAGATCAGCGCATCAGGTTGGTCCACAGGCGGTCGGCCAGGCGGATGGCGCCTTCGCCGCAGGTCTTGCTGAAGACCACCTTGGTGCCCTCGGGGATGTGCAGCTCCGGCGCATCCTTCAGGCTCGGGTCGAGGAAGGCGTCGGTGCCCTTGATCGGGCTCTGGTGCTTGAGGAAGTTCTGGGTGATCGCCGAGTTCTCCGGCTGGCTCATGAAGGCGATGAACTGGCGGGCGGCGTCAGGATTCCTGCTGCCCTTGGGGATCACCAGGTTGTCCACCCAGGCCATCACGCCTTCCTTCGGGTAGAGGTACTTCAGGCTCGGCTTCATCTCCCGGGCGCGCAGCGACGAGCCGCCCCAGAACAGCGACATGGAGGTCTCGCCGGAAGCGAGGTTCTCGCGCACCGAGCCGGCCTTGGAGCTGTACGTCTTGACGAAGGGCTTCTGCGCCTTGAGCAGGTTCAGCACCTGCTGCACCTGTTTCGGGTCCTCGCTGCACAGCGGCACGCCCAGGTACAGGCTGGCGGTGTCCATCACCTCGTTGACCGAGTCGAGCATGTTGATCTTGCCCTGCAGCTCCTGCGGCGGCTGGAACAGCAGCGAGTAGCTGTCGGCCGGGCCCTTGTAGGTGGCGGTGTCGTAGACCACGCTGGTGGTGCCCCAGATGAAGGGCACCGAGTAGCCGCCTTCCGGGTCCCAGGTGGGCTTGCGCAGGTTGTCCTCGATGTTCGCGTAGTACGGCTGCTTGATCGGGTCGAAGCGCTCCAGCAGGTTCTCGTGGACCAGGATGGGCACGAACTGGTGCGAGGGGATGGCCACGTCGTAACCGCTGCCGCCCTGCTTGAGCTTGGCCAGCAGGGTCTCGTTGGAATCGTAGGAATCCACCGTAACCTTGATGCCGGTCTGCTTCTCGAACTTCTCCAGGATCTGCGGCGAGAAGTAGCCGCTCCAGCTGATGACGTTGACCTGTCCGGCGGCGTGGGCCGCGCCGGCCAGGCTCAGCGACAGGGTGGCGGCGATGACTGCGATCGACTTGCTCATGTTGACTCCCGGTTGTGGCGTGGCGCTCAGGCTTTGGCTTTGCCGAGCAGGAAGGAAAGGCTGACGAAGAACACGGAAACCCCGAGGATCAGCGTCGACACCGCGTTGACGTCGGGCGTGACGCCCATCCGCAGCAGGCCGAAGATGAAGATCGGCAAGGTGGTGGTGCCGGCCTGGGAGACCATCATCGAGATCACGAAGTTATCCAGCGAGACGATGAAGGCCAGCATCAGCCCGGAGAAGATCCCCGGCATCAGCAGCGGCAGGGTGACCTTGCGGAAGGTCCGCCAGGGCCCGGCGTAGAGGTCGGCGGCGGCCTGTTCCAGGGACAGGTCCATGTCCTCCAGGCGGGCGCGGATCGGCAGGTAGGCGAAGGGGATGCAGAACACCGTGTGGGCGATGATCAGGTTGCCATAGCCCAGCGACACGCCGAGGCTGGAGAACAGCGCCAGGGTAGCCACGCCGACGACGATCTCCGGCAGCACCAGCGGCAGCATGATGGCGCCCATGGACAGGCGCATACCCTTGAACCTGGCCCCGCGCGAGGTGCCCAGCGCGGCCAGGGTGGCGATGGCGGTGGCGATCATGCTGGCGCACACGGCGATCAGCAGGCTGTTGCCGGCCGCGCTGCGCAGCGCCTGGTTGGCGAAGGCGGCGCGGTACCAGTCGAGGCTGAAGCCGGTCCACACGGTGGCGGACTGGTTGGCGTTGAACGAGTAGACCACCAGCACCACGATGGGCGCGTACAGGTAGAGGTAGAACAGCAGGCTGAAGCCGCCGAAGCCGGGGAAGTCCTGCACGCCGAGACGGCGCTTGCGCAACAGACTCGGCATCACACACCTCCCCGGGCCACGCGCAGGCGCTCGGCGCGCATCGCGTAGAAGGTCAGGGCGAGCATCACCGCCGCCATCAGCACCAGCGACAGGGCGGCGCCGAAGGGCCAGTTACGGGCATCGGCGAACTGCCGGAAGATCAGGTTGCCGAGCATCATCTTGGTGCCGCCGCCGAGCAGCTCGGGAGCGATCATCGCGCCCAGGCAGGGCACGAAGGTGAGGATGGCGCCGGCCAGGATGCCCGGCCGGGCGATCGGCAGCACCACCTTGCGCAGGGTGCGCAGGCGCCCGGCGTAGAGGTCCTGGGCGGCTTCCAGCAGACGCATGTCCATCTTCTCCAGGGTCGAGTAGATCGGCAGCACCACGAAGGGCGCGTAGGTGTAGACCAGGCCCAGCAGCACCGCGCCGTCGTTGTAGAGCAGCGGCAGCGGCTGGTGGATCAGGCCCAGGCCCATGAGGCCGTTGTTGATCGCCCCGGTGCCGCGCAGCAGCAGGATCCAGGCGTAGGTGCGGATCAGCAGGTTGGCCCAGAACGGCACGGTGATCAGGAAGATCAGCAGGCCGCGCCGCCGCGCCGGCTGCATGGCCAGCCAGACCGCCACCGGGAAGCCCACCAGCAGGGTGATCACGGTGGTGGCCGTGGCGATGCCCAGCGAGCGCAGGGCGATGATCAGGTAGGAGTCGGCGAAGGCCAGGCTGTCGTCCAGCTGGCGTTCGAACAGCAGCGAGACGTAGGCGTCGCTGCTGAACACGTGGTTGACGCCGCCATAGGGGTTGGCCTGCATCAGCGAGTAGGCGGCGACGATGAGGATCGGCACCACCAGGAACAGGCCGATCGCCAGCAGCGCCGGCGACACGCCGAGCAGGCCAGCCAGGGCCCGGCGCCGCTCCAGGGCGTTGCCGGGGCGTACGGTGAGAGTGGTCATGGCGGGTTCCTCAGTCCAGCAGCACGCTGGCGCTGTCGCGGTCGAACTGCAGGCCCAGGCGCTCGCCGGCGGCGAAACGCTGGCTCTGCCCGGCGCTGTTGGGCGTGCGCACGCGCAGGCGGGTGCCATCGGCCAGTTGCACCTGGTACTGCAGGTCGGTGCCCAGGTAGACCTGTTCGGCCAGGGTGCAGGGCGTGGCGTCCGCGGTGTCAGCACCGACCAGACGCAGGCGCTCGGGGCGGATCGAGAGGGTCACCTCGGCGCCTTCGCGCAGGCCCTCGCGGCCCACCGCGCGCAGCGTCTGGCCGCCGGGGATGCGGAACAGCGCCTGCTCGCCGGCCAACTCGGCGACCTGCGCCGGGAGGAAGTTGGTCTCGCCGATGAAGTCGGCGACGAAGCGGTTGCGCGGCTGTTCGTAGATGTCCGTCGGCCGGCCGACCTGCTGCACCTCGCCATTGGCCAGCACGGCGATGCGGTCGGACATGGTCAGGGCTTCTTCCTGGTCGTGGGTGACGAAGATGAAGGTGATCCCGGTCTTGGCCTGGATCGTCTTGAGTTCTTCGCGCATGGCCTGGCGCAGCTTCAGGTCCAGGGCCGAGAGCGGCTCGTCGAGCAGCAGCACCTTGGGGTGCGGGGCCAGCGCGCGGGCCAGGGCCACGCGTTGCTGCTGGCCGCCGGAAAGCTGCGTCGGGCGGCGCTCGGCGAAGCGTTCCATCTGCACCAGGGCGAGCATCTCGCGCACCCGCTCGGCGACGGCCACCTTGCCCAGGCGCTGGCCCATGGGGTGCGACTCCAGGCCGAAGGCCAGGTTCTGCGCGATGGTCATGTGCGGGAACAGCGCGTAATGCTGGAACACGGTGTTGACCGGGCGATCGTAGGGCGCGCGGTCGGCGATGTTCTCGCCGTAGAGGAGGATTTCCCCGGCGGTGGGGAACTCGAAGCCGGCGATCATCCGCAGCAGGGTGGTCTTGCCGCAGCCGGAGGGGCCGAGCAGGGTGAAGAATTCGTTGTCGCGGATGTCCAGGTCGACGCTCTTCAGCGCCACCGGGCCGCTGTCGGGGTCGCCGTAGACCTTGCGCACCGAACGGATGGAGACGGCGGCCGTCTGCAGGCTGTGCAGGGCACTCATGGATGTACCTCCGGTTCCCTCCCCCGCTGGCGCGGTGCGCGCGGAGGCTTGTATTTGTTGTGGCAGGAATGGGGAAAGCGCTGCAGCGTGTGCCGGTGACCGGCTGGTTTTGTGGTGAGGCTGCTGGGGCCGAGTGTGGCCAGATTGCGGTTGAGCAAAAAGCTCAATTTTCTTACATTCGATATTAAATAATTTAACAACGCACGAGGCCCACCCTCATGTCACTCCCCCGCTTGCCGCCGCTCAACGCCGTGCGCGCCTTCGAAGCGGCCGCGCGCCTGGGCAGCTACGTCGCCGCCTCCAGGGCGCTGCATGTCACCCAGCCGGCCATCGGCCGCCACGTGCGCCTGCTGGAGGACTGGCTGGGCGTGCAGCTGCTGGAGCGCACGCCGCGCGGGGTCAGCCTGACGCCAGCCGGGCAGCGCTACTACGCGAAGATATCCACAGCCCTGCAGCAGATCGCCGAGGCCAGCCTCGAACTGGTGCCCGGCGGCTCGGCGCGCTGGCTGAAGATCCTGGTGGTGCCGGCCTTCGCCAAGCGCTGGCTGATGCCGCACCTGGAAACCCTGCGCCAGCAGCGCCCGGGGCTGAAGGTGGCGATCGAGCCGAACCCGACCTTCACCGAGGTGGACGGCAACAGCGCCGACCTGGGCATCGCCTACGGCATGCCCGGCCAGTACCCGCAGAGCCAGGCCACGCTACTGCACCCGCAGGTATTCCCAGTGTGCTCGCCGGCCTACCTGGCGGCCCACGGCCCGCTGGACAGCGCCGAGGAGCTGGTGCGCCACGATCTGATCCACGTCCACGACGGCGAATGGTGGAACGCCTGGTTCGCCGCCAACCAGCTGGACATCCGCGTCAGCCCCGACGTGCTCTACGTCAGCAACGACCACGCGCTGTCCATGGCCGAAGCCGGCGCCGGCATCGCCCTGGCCAACGACGTGCTGGTGCGCAAGGAGCTGGAATCCGGCGCGCTGGTGCGGCCGCTGCCTAACCAGGTGCGCCTGGAGAGCTACCAGCTGCTGATCCCGCCGGGACCGAGCAGCGCCGATATCGAGTGGTTCGGCGATTGGCTGGCGCAAACCCTTGCCGCGGAATTTCCTTCGGCGTTGCCGTAGGTTGGATTAAGCGAAACGATACCGGAGCAACCGTCTTGCCGACTGCGCCGGGGCGCTCTTCGTAGGATGGGTTGAGCCTGCGAAACCCATGCTGCCGTGGCGATGGGTATCGCTTCGCTCAACGCCATCCTACGACGGTATTTCCCTGAAGGCCGCCCCGAGGTGTTTTTGTAGGAGCGGAGCTTCTCCGCGATAGCCATAACCACCGGCGCGATTCGCGGATGAGATCCTACGGGTTGCCCCAGCACCGTGCCCCCTGTAGGAGCGCGCCCTGCGCGCGAATCGCGGGCAGGGCCCGCTTGCCTTAATCCCGTGGCGCGTAGGCGAAGACGTCGGCGCGCATCTGGTGGGCGTCCATGCCGGCGGCCACCAGGGCGTCGAGGGTGGCGTAGACCATCGCCGGCGAGCCGCTGGCGTAGACGGTCAGGCTGCCCAGGTCGGGGAAATCCTCGCACACCGCCTCGTGCAACAGGCCGCAGCGGCCCTGCCAGCCGCACAGGTCGCTGACCACCTTGTGCAGGTGCAGGTTGGCCAGGCCCTTCCATTCGTCCCAGTGCGGCAGCGCGTAGAAGTCCTCGGGCCGGCGCACGCCCCAGTACAGGTGCACCGGGTGGGCGAAGCCCTGGGCGCGGCAGTGCTCGATCAGGCTGTGCATCTGCGCCATGCCGGTGCCGGCGGCGATCAGCACCAGCGGGCCTTCGGGCAGTTCGGCCAGGTGAGCATCGCCGAAGGGCATCTGCACGCGGGCGATGCGCTCGCGCTGCAGTTGCCCGAGCAATTCGATGGCGCTGTTCTCCCGCGCCAGGATGTGCAGCTCCAGGTCGCGGCCCTCGTGGGGCGCCGAGGCCAGGGAGAAGGCCGAGTGGTTGCCGTCCTCGCGCTCGATCAGCAGGTATTGCCCGGCGTGGTAGCGCGGCGGCTTGCCGGCCGGGGCGCGCAGGCGCACGCGCCAGACGTCGCCGCCCACCGCTTCGCACAGCGTCAGTTGGCAGGCCAGCTTGCGCAGCGGCAGCTCGCCCGGGGCGAGCACGCCGTCCCAGTGCAGCACGCAGTCTTCCAGGGGCTCGGCCAGGCAGGTGAAGAGTTCGCCATGGTCGCGCACCTCGCCGTCCTGGCGCACGCTGCCTTCCACCAGCAGCGCGGCGCAGACGTGGCAGTTGCCGTTGCGGCAGCTCTGCGGGCAGTCGTAGCCCAGGCGCCGCGCGCCGTCGAGGATGCGTTCGCCCGGACGCAGTTCGAGCTGGGCGCCGGAGGGTTGCAAGGTCACTCTCAAATGATCGATCTCTTTTTTCTATAGCTTGGAGAGCTGGAAGCTGGAAGCCAGAAGCTGGAAGTAAAAACCGCTTCTAGCTTCCAGCTTCCAGCTTCCAGCTTCCAGCTCAATCTATCCCCAGACTGGCCCAGATTTCGTCGACGCGACGGCTCACCGCCTCGTCCTTGACGATGGCGCGGCCCCATTCGCGGCTGGTCTCGCCGGGCCACTTGTGGGTGGCGTCCAGGCCCATCTTCGAGCCCAGGCCGGAGATCGGCGAGGCGAAGTCGAGGTAGTCGATCGGCGTGTTGTCGATCATCACCGTGTCGCGCTTGGGGTCCATGCGCGTGGTTATCGCCCAGATCACGTCGTTCCAGTCCCGCGCGTTGATGTCATCGTCCGTGACTATGACGAACTTGGTGTACATGAACTGTCGCAGGAACGACCACACACCCAGCATGACGCGCTTGGCGTGGCCGGGGTACTGCTTCTTCATGGTCACCACCGCCATGCGGTACGAGCAGCCTTCGGGCGGCAGGTAGAAGTCGGTGATCTCCGGGAACTGCTTCTGCAGGATGGGCACGAAGACTTCGTTCAGCGCCACCCCGAGGATCGCCGGCTCGTCCGGCGGGCGGCCGGTGTAGGTGCTGTGGTAGATCGGCTTCTGGCGGCGGGTGATGCGCTCGACGGTGAACACCGGGAAGCGGTCCACCTCGTTGTAGTAGCCGGTGTGGTCGCCGTAGGGGCCTTCGTCGGCCATCTCGCCGGGGTGGATCACCCCTTCCAGGACGATCTCGGCGCTGGCCGGCACCTGCAGGTCGCTGCCGATGCACTTCACCAGTTCGGTGCGGTGGCCGCGCAGCAGCCCGGCGAAGGCGTATTCGGAGAGGGTGTCGGGCACCGGCGTCACGGCGCCGAGGATGGTCGCCGGGTCCGCGCCCAGGGCCACGGCCACCGGGTAGGGCTGGTCCGGGTGTTTCTGGCACCACTCGCGGTAGTCCAGGGCGCCGCCGCGGTGGCTGAGCCAGCGCATGATGACCTTGTTGCGGCCGATCACCTGCTGGCGGTAGATGCCGAGGTTCTGCCGTTCCTTGTTCGGCCCGCGGGTGACGGTCAGGCCCCAGGTGATCAGCGGCGCAACGTCGCCGGGCCAGCAGGTCTGCACCGGCAGCCTGCCCAGGTCGACCGCCTCGCCTTCCTCGATGACTTCCTGGCAGGGCGCGTCCTTGAGCACCTTGGGCGCCATGCTGATGACCTTCCTGAAGATCGGCAGCTTGCTCCAGGCGTCCTTCAGGCCCTTGGGCGGCTCCGGCTCCTTGAGGAAGGCCAGCAGCTTGCCGATCTCGCGCAGTTCGGAGACGTCCTCGGCGCCCATGCCCAGGGCCACGCGCTCGGGGGTGCCGAACAGGTTGCCGAGCACGGGCACGTCGAAGCCGGTGGGTTTCTCGAACAGCAGGGCCGGGCCCTTGGCCCGCAGGGTGCGGTCGCACACCTCGGTCATTTCCAGCACCGGGGACACCGGCACCTGGATGCGCTTGAGCTGGCCGCGCTGCTCCAGGGCGGCGATGAACTCGCGCAGGTCGCGATACTGCATGGAAGTCTCGATGGCGTAGGCGAAGATGCGACAGTTTAGCCTTTAACACCACTTCGCAGAAACACGAAGGCCGGGTTTCCCCGGCCTCGTGGCTTGCAGCGATCAACCAGCGGCGCTTACTTGCTGCGCTTCATCGAGTCGAAGAACTCGTCGTTGGTCTTGGTCTGCTTGAGCTTGTCCAGCAGGAACTCGACGGCGGCGATCTCGTCCATCGGGTGCAGGATCTTGCGCAGGATCCACATGCGCTGCAGCTCTTCCTCGCCGGTCAGCAACTCTTCGCGGCGGGTGCCCGAGCGGTTGATGTTGATCGCCGGGAACACGCGCTTCTCGGAGATGCGACGGTCGAGGATGAGTTCCGAGTTGCCGGTACCCTTGAATTCCTCGTAGATCACCTCGTCCATCTTCGAGCCGGTCTCGATCAGCGCGGTGGCGAGGATGGTCAGCGAACCGCCTTCCTCGATGTTGCGCGCGGCGCCGAAGAAGCGCTTGGGCTTCTCCAGGGCGTGGGCGTCGACACCACCGGTGAGCACCTTGCCGGAGCTGGGGATCACGGTATTGTAGGCACGCGCCAGGCGGGTGATGGAGTCGAGCAGGATGATCACGTCCTTCTTGTGCTCGACCAGGCGCTTGGCCTTCTCGATCACCATCTCGGCGACCTGCACGTGGCGGGTCGGCGGTTCGTCGAAGGTGGAGGCGACCACTTCGCCGCGCACGGTGCGCTGCATCTCGGTCACTTCTTCCGGGCGCTCGTCGATCAGCAGGACGATCAGGTGGCACTCGGGATTGTTGCGGGCGATGTTGGCCGCGATGTTCTGCAGCATGATGGTCTTGCCCGCTTTCGGCGGTGCGACGATCAGGCCGCGCTGGCCCTTGCCGATCGGCGAGCAGAGGTCGATCACCCGGCCGGTGAGGTCCTCGGTGGAGCCGTTGCCGGCTTCCATGGTCAGGCGCTTGGTCGGGAACAGCGGGGTCAGGTTCTCGAACAGGATCTTGTTCTTCGCGTTCTCCGGACGATCGAAGTTGATCGAGTCGACCTTGAGCAGGGCGAAGTAGCGCTCACCTTCCTTCGGCGGGCGAATCTTGCCGACGATGGTGTCCCCGGTGCGCAGGTTGAAGCGGCGGATCTGGCTGGGCGAGACGTAGATGTCGTCCGGGCCGGCCAGGTACGAGGAGTCGGCGGAGCGCAGGAAGCCGAAGCCGTCCTGGAGAATCTCCAGCACGCCGTCACCGGAGATTTCCTCGCCGCTCTTCGCGTGCTTCTTCAGCAGCGCGAAGATGATGTCCTGCTTGCGCGAACGGGCCATGTTTTCCAGGCCCATGGCATCGGACATTTCCAGCAATTCGGTAATCGGCTTTTGCTTGAGTTCGGTCAGATTCATAAGAAGGAGGTGTTAGATAGATATGAGGAAAGGGGAAACAAGCATGTGAGCTCGTTAATGCCGTGCCGCAGAGTGACGACAGGATCGCTTGGAAATTCGAATAGGAAGTGCGTCGGCGACGGCTTGCAGGGGACAACGTAAAACAACGTTGCAGGCCCGAATGTAACACCCGCGCCAAGGGGCGTCTAGGGGACGGAATGAAAAAAGCCCCGCGTCGTGCGGGGCTTTTCCGGGGGCTGTCTCGATTCAGATGTTGCTGTCGAGGAAGGCCGCCAGTTGCGACTTGGACAGGGCGCCGACCTTGGTGGCCTCGACGTTGCCGCCCTTGAACAGCATCAGCGTCGGGATACCGCGCACGCCGTATTTCGGCGGGGTTTCCTGGTTCTCGTCGATGTTCAGCTTGCAGACTTTCAGCTTGCCCTGATAGTCCTTGGCGATCTCGTCCAGTACCGGCGCGATCATCTTGCACGGACCGCACCACTCGGCCCAGTAGTCCACCAGCACAGGACCATCGGCCTTCAGCACGTCCTGCTCGAAGCTGGCATCGGTAACGCTGACGATATGTTCGCTCATGAAATCTCTCCGTGGGAATCGGATGCGAAAAAAAGTGGGCCCATCATAGCCCGCCTTGGCCGCCTTCCGAAAGGCGCAGGCGATTGAGTGTCGCTATCGCCGGCCCCGGCGAAACCGATCGACGGCCCGGCGTTCGTTGGCACCGAAGGGCTATCGTGGCAGGATGGCGGGGTTAACAAACGGACCTTCGCACCATGCCCCATACCCCCGCCAAGACCTTCCCGCTGATCGCCGCCCTGGACCTGGGTTCCAACAGCTTCCACATGGTCTTGGCCAAGGCCGATCATGGCGAGATCCGCATCCTCGAGCGGCTCGGCGAGAAGGTCCAGCTGGCCGCCGGCATCGGCGAGGACCGCCTGCTCAACGAAGAAGCCATGCAGCGCGGCCTGGACTGCCTGCGGCGCTTCGCCCAGCTGATCAACGGCATGCCGCCGGGCTCGGTGCGGGTGGTCGGCACCAACGCCCTGCGCGAGGCGCGCAACCGCAACGAATTCACCCGCCGCGCCGAGGAAATCCTCGGCCATCCGGTGGAAGTCATCTCCGGCCGCGAGGAAGCGCGCCTGATCTACCTGGGCGTCTCGCACACCCTGCCGGACACCACCGGGCGCCGCCTGGTGGCCGACATCGGCGGCGGCAGCACCGAGTTCATCATCGGCCAGCGCTTCGAGTCGCAGCTGCGCGAGAGCCTGCAGATGGGCTGCGTCAGCTACACCCAGCGCTACTTCAAGGACGGCAAGATCACCCCGGCCCGCTACGCCCAGGCCTACACCTCGGCGCGCCTGGAGCTGATGGGCATCGAGAACAGCCTGCGCCGCCTGGGCTGGGACGAGGCCCTGGGCGCCTCCGGCACCATCCGCGCGGTGTGCCTGGCGATCCAGGCCGGCGGCCACGGCAACGGCGAGATCAACCCCGACGGCCTGGCCTGGCTCAAGCGCAAGGTGCTGAAACTGGGCGACGTGGACAAGCTCGACCTGGACGGCATCAAGCCGGACCGCCGGCCGATCTTCCCGGCCGGCCTGGCCATCGTCGAAGCGCTGTTCGACGCGCTGGAACTCAAGCAGATGCAGCACTCCGAAGGCGCCCTGCGCGAAGGCGTGCTCTACGACCTGCTCGGCCGTCATCACCATGAAGACGTGCGCGAGCGCACCATCAGCGCGCTGATCGAGCGCTACCACGTCGACCTCGACCAGGCCGCCCGCGTCGAGGCCAAGGCCCTCCAGGCGCTGGAGCAGGTGGCCGAGCCCTGGAGCCTGCAGGACGACTGGCACCGCGAGCTGCTCGGCTGGGCCGCGCGCACCCACGAGCTGGGCCTGGACATCGCCCACTACCACTACCACAAGCACGGCGCCTACCTGATCGAGCACTCGGACCTGGCCGGCTTCTCCCGCGAGGACCAGCAGGTGCTGGCCCTGCTGGTGCGCGGCCACCGCCGCAACATCCCGGCGGACCGCTTCGCCGAGCTGGGCCCTGAGGGCGACAAGCTGATCCGCCTGTGCATCGTGCTGCGCTTCGCCATCCTCTTCCACCACATCCGCGGTACCCAGGAAATGCCGGACGTCACCCTCAAGGTGGGTTCGAAGAGCCTGGAAGTGCGCTTCCCCAAGGGCTGGCTGGAAGCCAACCCGCTGACCCAGGCCGACTTCGAACAGGAAGCCGGCTGGCTGCAGCGCGTGGGGTACCAGTTGAGCGTGAGCTGAGGGAGCCGACTGCGCCGAGGCGCTCTTCGTAGGATGGGTTGAGCCTGCGAAACCCATGCGGTGCTGGTGATGGGTATCGCTTCGCTCGACCCATCCTACGACGGCCGCGGCCCCACCCATTCCCCTGCGCGCGAATCGCGGGCAGGGCCCGCTCCTACAAGAAGCCGCACCAACCTCGACCGTAGGAGCGGAGCTTCTCCGCGATAGCCACAACCTCCGGCGCGATTCGCGGATGAGATCCGCTCCTACGCGGCCCCATCCACGCCATTCCCCTGTAGGAGCGATGAACCCATGAAAAAGCCCCGGCGCTTGCGCGGCGGGGCTTTTCGGGACCAGGGCGGCTCAGCGTCCGTTGATCACCGGCGTGCACAGGCGCTCCAGCAGCATGGCCTGGGCGTTGCGCGGGTTCTGGTTGCCGGTGGGGTTCAGGCGCTGGTAGCTGCCGTCGGCCTGCAGCACCCAGGCCTGGGTGTTGTCGGCCAGGTACAGCTCCAGCTCCTTCTTCACCCGCTGCACCAGCTTCTTGCCTTCCACCGGGAAGCAGGTCTCCACGCGCATGTCGAGGTTGCGCTCCATCCAGTCGGCGCTGGAGAGGTAGAGCTTCTCGTCGCCGCCGTTGAGGAAGTAGTAGATGCGGCTGTGCTCGAGGAAGCGGCCGATGATCGAGCGCACCTGGATGTTGTGCGACACCCCCGGCACGCCCGGGCGCAGGCAGCACATGCCGCGCACCACCAGGTCGATCTTCACCCCCGCCTGGCTGGCCTTGTACAGCGCGCGGATGACCTTCGGGTCGGTCAGCGAGTTGACCTTGGCCATGATGTGCGCCGGCTTGCCTTCGGCGGCCTGGGCAGCCTCGCGGTTGATCATCTCCAGCAGGTTCTTCTTCAGCGTGAAGGGCGCGTGCAGCAGCTTCTTCATGCGCAGCGTCTTGCCCATGCCGATCAGCTGGTTGAACAGCTTGTGCAGGTCCTCGCACAGCGCCACGTCGGCGGTGAGCAGGCTGTAGTCGGTGTACAGGCGGGCGTTGCCGGCGTGGTAGTTGCCGGTGCCCAGGTGCGCGTAGCGGCGCAGCTCGCCGTCCTCGCGGCGGAGGATGAGCATCATCTTGGCGTGGGTCTTGAAGCCGACCACGCCGTAGATCACCACCGCGCCGGCCTGCTGCAGGCGGCTGGCCAGTTGCAGGTTGGATTCCTCGTCGAAGCGCGCGCGCAGCTCGATCACCGCGGTGACCTCCTTGCCGTTGCGCGCCGCTTCCACCAGGGCGTCGACGATTTCCG
Source organism: Pseudomonas citronellolis (assembly GCF_001586155.1). Lineage (NCBI taxonomy): Bacteria > Pseudomonadati > Pseudomonadota > Gammaproteobacteria > Pseudomonadales > Pseudomonadaceae > Pseudomonas > Pseudomonas citronellolis. The sequence continues at coordinate 487,503 of NZ_CP014158.1, read as the reverse complement.
AGTTGGCGCCGGAGCGGTACAGGGTCTGCTTGATGGCCAGCACGTTCGGGTCCTTGGCCGCCTGGCGCAGCAGGTCCACCACCGGGGTGAAGGACTCGAAGGGGTGCATCAGCAGCACGTCCAGCTTGGCCAGCACGCCGAACATGTTCTCCTTCTTCTGCAGCAGCTTCGGAATGGTCGGGGTGAACGGCGGGTACTGCAGCTCCGGATGGCTGGCCAGGCCGGTGACGCTGAACAGGCGGGTCAGGTTGACCGGGCCGCTGACCTTGTACAGCTCGCTCTCGGCCAGGCCGAACTGCTTGAGCAGGTAGTTGGACAGGTGCGCCGGGCAGGTGTCCACCACCTCCAGGCGCACGGCGTCGCCGTAGCGCCGCGAGAACAGCTCGCCGCGCAGCGCGCGGGCCAGGTCCTCGACGTCCTCGGCGTCCACCGAGAGGTCGGCGTTGCGCGTCAGGCGGAACTGGTAGCAGCCCTTGACCTTCATGCCGGAGAACAGGTCGTCGGCGTGGGCGTGGATCATCGAGGAGAGGAACACGTAGTTGTCGCCCTCCCCGGCCACGTCCTCGGGCAGGCGGATGATCCGCGGCAGCGAGCGCGGCGCCGGGATGATCGCAAGGCCCGAGTCGCGACCGAAGGCGTCCATCCCCTCCAGCTCGACCACGAAGTTCAGGCTCTTGTTCACCAGCAGCGGGAACGGGTGGGTCGGGTCGAGGCCGATAGGGGTGATGATCGGGGCGATCTCGTCGCGGAAGAAGCGCCGCACCCAGGCCTTGATCTTCGGCGTCCAGTAGCGCCGGCGGATGAAGCGCACGCCGTGCTTGGCCAGCTCCGGCAACAGGATGTCGTTGAGGATGGCGTACTGGCGGCCGACCTGCTCGTGCACCTGCTCGCTGATCCGCGCCAGGGCCTGGTGCGGCAGCAGGCCGTCGGCGCCGGCCTGTTCGCGGGCGAAGGTGATCTGCTTCTTCAGGCCGGCGACGCGGATCTCGAAGAACTCGTCGAGGTTGCTGGAGAAGATCAGCAGGAACTTCAGGCGCTCGAGCAGCGGGTAGGACTCGTCCAGCGCCTGTTCCAGCACGCGGATGTTGAACTGCAGCTGCGACAGCTCGCGATGAATGTAGAGGGCGCTGTCGTCGACGTTCACCGCCACCGCCGGGGCGGCGGGCGCCTCCACGGGGGGTTCGGCGACCACGGGGACCTCGACGGTCTCCAGGGTCTCGCTGACAGTCACTTCGGTTTCGATCAGGTCGGTAGCGTTCTGGCCTTCGGTATTCATCGCAAGTCTCGTCGCGGGGGCGTCAGCGCCCCCTTTTCAGTTGTTCTGCCGCACGTTTGGCGAAGTAGGTCAGGATGCCATCAGCGCCGGCGCGCTTGAAGGCCAGCAGCGATTCGAGAATCACCGCCTCGCTGAGCCAGCCATTCTCGATGGCCGCCATGTGCATCGCGTATTCGCCGCTGACCTGGTAGACGAAGGTCGGCGCGCGGAATTCGTCCTTGGCCCGGCGGACGATGTCCAGGTAGGGCATGCCCGGCTTGACCATGATCATGTCGGCGCCTTCGGCGAGGTCGGCGGCGATCTCGTGCAGCGCCTCGTCGCTGTTGCCCGGGTCCATCTGGTAGGTGGCCTTGCTGCCCTTGCCGAGGTTGGCGGCGGAGCCGACCGCGTCGCGGAACGGGCCGTAGTAGGCGCTGGCGTACTTGGCCGAGTAGGCCATGATCCGGGTGTTGATGTGCCCGGTGGATTCCAGCGCCTCGCGGATGGCGCCGATGCGGCCGTCCATCATGTCCGAGGGAGCCACCACCTGGGCGCCGGCCTCGGCGTGGGACAGCGCCTGCTTGACCAGTACGTCCACCGACTCGTCGTTCATCACGTAGCCGTTCTCGTCGAGGATGCCGTCCTGGCCGTGGATGGTGAACGGGTCCAGGGCCACGTCGGTGATGATGCCCAGCTCCGGGAAGCGCTCGCGCAGGGCGCGGGTGGCGCGCTGGGCGATGCCCTCGGGGTTGTAGGCCTCGGCGCCGTCGAGGGACTTCTTCTCCAGCGGCGTGACCGGGAACAGCGCCAGCGCCGGGATGCCCAGTTCCACCAGTTGCTCGGCTTCCTCCAGCAGCAGGTCGATGGACAGGCGCTCGACGCCCGGCATCGAGGCGATGGCCTCGCGCTGGTTCTTGCCGTCGAGGACGAACACCGGAAGGATGAGGTCGTCGACGCTCAGCACGTTCTCGCGCACCAGGCGACGGGAGAACTCGTCGCGGCGGTTGCGGCGCAGGCGGGTGAAGGGGAAGGCGCGTTCGGCGGAAATGAAGCTCACGGCGTACTCCAGGGCCCTGACGACAGGCACAGTGTGACAGTTATAGTCGGGGATTATGACCGATTGGTAACAAGGGGTAACAGTGACCTGGGGTCGCGGCAACCGGTCGCAGGGACCCGAAACCGCAGCATACGACCAAAGTAGGCGGCCCGGGCCATGCAAAGGCCAGCAAGCCGCCAGCAGGTGCCTTCCCCCCGGACGACAACCGCGTTAGGCTGCGCGTTCATTTTGCTGCGTTGCCTCGATAATGCTCCAACAATTCCTGCAGGATTTCGGCTATGTGGCCCTGTTCCTCGGCACCTTCTTCGAGGGCGAGACCATTCTGGTGCTGGCCGGCTTCCTTGCCTTCCGCGGCTACATGCAGCTCGAATACGTGATCGCCGTGGCCTTCCTCGGCAGCTACGCGGGCGACCAGCTCTGGTACTTCCTCGGCCGCCGCCACGGGCGCAAGCTGCTGGCGCGCAAGCCGCGCTGGCAGAAGCTCGGCGACCGCGCCCTGGAGCACGTGCGGCGGCGCCCGGACCTGTGGGTGCTGAGCTTCCGCTTCGTCTACGGCCTGCGCACCGTGATGCCGGTGGCCATCGGCCTGTCCGGCTACCCGCCGGGCCGCTACCTGCTGCTCAACGGCCTGGGCGCCATCGTCTGGGCCAGCGCGCTCGGCTCGGCGGCGTACTACTTCGGCAGCGTGCTCGAAGGCGTGCTGGGCAACATCAAGAAGTACGAACTCATGGTCCTCGGCGGCCTGCTCGCCATCGGCCTGCTGCTGTGGCTGCACCGGCGCATCAAGAACAGCCGCAACGGCAACTGATCAGGCCGGCTGCGCCTGCCGCCCCTCGTGGCGCAGGCCCCACAACGCCAGCAGGCTGAGGGCGGCATGGGCGCCCAGCAGCGCCAACGCCCACCCCGGCAGCGCCAGGCCGGCCGCTGCGGCGGTGATCGCCACCCAGGGCAGGTTCAGCAATAGGCGCAGCCCTTCCAGCCGCGGCGCCCAGGCGCGGTTCTCCAGCCAGGCGCCGATGACGAACAGGCCGCAGGCCATCCATGCCCAGCCCAGCAGCAGCGCCGGCAGCGGCCAGCCCTCCCCCAGCCCCAGCAGCAAAGTGCCGCCGACCACATAGCCGGCGAACTGCACGGTCGCGTACCACTGCCGGCCGCGGGGCAGCGGCACCTCGAACTTGCGGAAGGCCGCCAGGTCGGGCTTCTGCAGCGGGTAGCGCGCCGCCACGTCGGCCGGGCGCCAGCCGGTGCGCATGAACCAGATGCGCAGCTTGTCCCACCAACTACCCGCCCGCCGCGCGTCGTTCCACAGCGCGGCGTAGACCTGCAGGTTGGCCCACAGCGGGTTCCAGCTGGCCAGCGGCACGGTCACGCCGAACACCACCGGTTCCTCGTCCAGCTCCTCCTGGAAGGTGCCGAACAGGCGGTCCCAGAGGATGAACACGCCACCATAGTTACGGTCCATGTAGACGGGGTTCTGCGCATGGTGCACGCGGTGGTTCGACGGGCTGACGAAGAACCATTCGAACCAGCCCAGCTTGGGAATGTGCCGGGTGTGCACCCAGAACTGGTAGAGCAGGTTCAGCGCCGCCACGCTGACGAACACCAGCGGCGGCACGCCGGCCACGGCCATCGGCAGGTAGAAGATCCAGCCGAACAGGAAGCCCGTGCTGGTCTGCCGCAGCGCCGTGCTGAGGTTGTACTCCTCGCTCTGGTGGTGCACCGCGTGGGCCGCCCAGAGGATGCTGCGCTCGTGGCCCAGGCGGTGGTTCCAGTAGTAGCAGAAGTCGTAGAAGACGAAGGCGAATACCCAGACCCAGGCGCTTTGCGCGGACAGCTCGAAGAGCGCCAGGTGCTGCCAGGCGAACACGTAGGTGACCAGGCCGATGCCCTTGGTCAGCAGGCCGCTGGTGGTGGACAGCACCCCGGCGCTGAGGCTGTTCAGGGCGTCGCTCAGGCGATAGGTGGAGATGCCGCGCCAGCGGTCGGCCAACAGCTCCAGCGCGATCAGCAGGAAGAAGAACGGCACCGCGAAGAGGATGTAGTTCATGGCGCGACCGAATCGTTATGCTTATGGATACCGATCCTAGTCCTCTGGCGCCCGGCTACAACGGCCGCCGGTGACAACCCGGCCGGCATATGGCGACAGCCACGTTGCCACCGGCCAACCCCGAACCAGGAGTACCTGCATGCACAAGAAAGTTGCCGTCATCCTCTCCGGCTGCGGCGTCTACGACGGCGCCGAGATCCACGAAAGCGTGATCACCCTGCTGCGCCTGTCCCAGCGCGGCGCGCAGGTGCAGTGCTTCGCCCCGGACATCGCCCAGCACCACGTGGTCAACCACCTCACCGGACAGGAAATGCCGGAGAGCCGCAACGTGCTGGTGGAATCCGCGCGCATCGCCCGCGGCGAGATCAAGGACGTGCGCGAGGCGAAGGTCGAGGACTTCGACGCGCTCATCGTCCCCGGCGGCTTCGGCGCGGCGAAGAACCTGTCCAACTTCGCCTTCGAGGGCGACCGCTGCGAGGTCGAGTCGGACGTGCTGGCCCTGGCCAAGGCCTTCGCCGCCGCGCACAAGCCGGTGGGCCTGATCTGCATCGCTCCGGCCATGGCCGAGCGCATCTACGGCCCGGGCATCGAATGCACCATCGGCTGCGACGCCGACACCGCCGCCGCCCTCACCCGCATGGGCGCCAAGCACGTCGAATGCCCGGTGGACGAGATAGTCGAGGACAGCCGCCACAAGCTGGTGACCACCCCGGCCTACATGCTGGCGCAGAACATCGCCGAGGCGGCCAGCGGGATCAACAAGCTGGTGGATCGGGTGTTGGAGTTGGCGTAAGGCAGGATTGGAGCTGGAAGCTGGAAGCTGGAAGCTGGAAGCTGGAAGCTGGAAGCTGGAAGCTGGAAGCTGGAAGCTGGAGATCGTGCGGCTTCTAGCTTTCGGCTTCAAGCTTCCAGCGTCTCTTTTAGCTTCTGCTCAACCGCGTCAACAACCGATCCAGCGCATTGGCGAAAGCCTGTCGATCCTTGTCGCCATAAGGCGCCTGGCCGCCGCCCATCTGCCCCTGGTCGCGCAGGTCGGTCATCAGGTTGCGCAGCGCCAGGCGCTCACCCATGTTCTTCGCGTCGAACTCGCGGCCGCGCGGGTCCAGGGCGTCCACGCCCTTCTTCACCAGGCGGTCGGCCAGCGGCACGTCGCTGCAGATCACCAGGTCGCCCGGCTCGGCCTGTTCCACCAGGTAGTCGTCGGCGGCGTCCATGCCGCTGGGCACCACCACCAGGCTGACGCAGGCGAACGGCGGCTTGGCCACCGGCTGGCCGGCGACCATCACCACTTCCAGCTTGCGCTTCAGGGCGAACTTCGCCACCAGTTCCTTCGCCGCGCGCGGGCAGGCGTCGGCATCGATCCAGATACGCATCGGACTCGTTTCCCGAAAATGACGACGGCCAGTATCGCACTGGCCGTCGGGGTTTGCCGCGTGCCGCCTCAGGGCAGCGCCGCGGCCTTGCGTTTTTCCGCCAGCAGGCTGCGCCCGTAGAGCACGACCACCGCCAGCAGCGCCAGGGCCTGGGCCGATAGCGAGTAGGCGTCGGCCTTGATGCCCAGCCAGTCGAAGTCGAAGAAGGGCACCGGGCGGGTGCCGATCACCCCGGCTTCCTGCAGGGCCACCACGCCGTGCCCGGCGAACACCACCGAGAGCGCGCAGAGCAGCGCGGCGTTGACGGTGAAGAACAGCTTCAGCGGCAGTTTCGCCGAGCCGCGCAGGATCACCCAGGCCAGGCCGATCAGCAGCACCACCGCGCAGCCGGCGCCGGCGATGACCGCGCTGTGCCCGGCCGGGCCGGCCTGCAGCCAGAGGGTTTCGTAGAACAGGATGACCTCGAACAGCTCGCGGTACACCGAGAAGAACGCCAGCACGGCGAAGCCGAAGCGCCCGCCGCCGCCCACCAGGCTGCTGCGGATGTAGTCCTGCCAGGCCGCGGCGTGGCGGCGGTCGTGCATCCACACGCCGAGCCAGAGCACCATCACGCAGGCGAACAGCGAGGTGAAGCCCTCCATCAGCTCGCGCTGGGCGCCGCCGATGTCGATCACGTAGGCCGCCAGCGCCCAGGTGGCGAAGCCGGCGACGAAGGCCAGGCCCCAGCCGACGTGCACGCCGCGGGTGGCGGCTTCCTGCCCGGTGTTGCGCAGGAAGGCGAGGATGGCAGCGAGCACCAGGATGGCTTCCACGCCCTCGCGCAGCAGGATCAGCAGCGCCGAGACGAAGCTGATGGTGCTGCTCAGGGAGTCGCCGCTGAGCGCCTTGGCGGCTTCGCCAAGCTTGCCCTTGGCGCGCTCCAGCTGCTGCGCCACCTGGGCTTCGGGCAGGCCGTCGCGCAGCGTCTGGCGGTAGGCCATGAGTTCTTTCTCGGTGGCCTTGCGCAGGGTGGCGTCGACGTTGTCCAGCGAGCTTTCCACCAGCTCGAAGCCTTCCAGGTAGGCCGCCACGGACAGGTCGTAGGCCTGGTCGTGATCGCCCTGGCGGTAGATGGCGAAGCTCTTGTCGAGGGTGGCGGCGGTGTAGTCGATCAGCTGCGCCGGGCCGCGGTGCTCCAGCGGCGGGTGCGCGCGCAGGGCGCGGAAGCTCTGCGCGGCGGCGTCGCCGTCGCGGGCAGCCACTTCGGCCGGGGTCTGGGTGGCCAGGCTCGCCAGCGGGTAGGCGTGGGCGCCGTCGGGCTGGGCCTCGGCGGCGCTCAGGCCCGCCACGTAGGCTGCCAGGTCCCAGCGCTGGCGCTCGTCCAACTGGTCGGCGAAGGCCGGCATGTCGGTGCCGGCGACGCCCAGGCCGATCACCGTGCGCAGGTCGTAGAGGCTCAGCTGGTCCAGGCGCGCGCGGGCCGTGAGGTCGGCCGGCGGCGGCTGCAGGCCGATGCCCGCCGGGCCGTCGCCCTTGCCGGCGTCGCCGTGACAGATCGAGCACTGCTGGGCGTAGAGCGGTGCGCCGCGGGCCGGGTCGGGGGTGATGGCGGGGGTCTGCACCACCTGGTAGACATCCGCCAGGCGCGCTTCCAGGTGCCGCGCCTGCTGCGCCACCAGGGCGCCGGGCTGGCGCTGCTCGATGGCGCGGCGCAGGCCGGCCACCTCGCGCTCCAGGTCGGCCCGCTCGGGGCGCGCCGGCAGGGCCAGCAGCAGCGCCTGCAGCTGGCCGGCGAACTCCAGTTGCTCCTTGTATTCGGTGGCGTCGACCACCTGCCCGGCGCTCACCGTCGGCGGGTAGTCCGCGGCCAGGTAGCTCAGCAGGTGCAGGGCCTGGGAGGGGTCGACCGGAACGTCGGCCAGGGCCGTGAGGCTGGCGCCGCAAAGCAGCGGCAGCAGCCAGATGAGAAGCTTTGGAAGGCGCATGGCGGAAGGCGAATGAGAATGGAGGGCGCCAATACTACTCCGCCACCATTCGGGCGCCTAGGCGGCGCCCGTCGGCTTCACACCGGGGCGCGGCGAACGGTGGCCAGCAGCGCGGCGGCGCCGAGGAACAGGCTGGCGAAGGTGCGGTTCATCAGCCGTTGCTGGCGCGGCGAACGCAGCGCGCGCAGCACCCGCGCGGCCAGCCCGGTGTAGCCGGCCATGACGATCAGGTCGACGCAGATCATGGTCGCGCCCATGATCACGTACTGCATCGCCATCGGCCGGTGCGGGTCGACGAACTGCGGCAGCACGGCGAGCATGAAGATCACCGCCTTGGGGTTGCTGGCGTTGACCAGGAAGCCGCGCAGCACCAGGCTCAGCGGGCGGCCGATGGGGCGCTCGGCGTCGGCCTGCATCACCTGCGGGGCGGCGCTCCACTGGCGCCAGGCGAGGTAGGCCAGGTAGACCACGCCGAACCACTTGATCACGCTGAAGGCCAGCGCCGAGGTGGCCAGCAGCGCGCCGACGCCCGCGGCGACCACGGCGATCTGCAGGGCCAGGCCGATCTGCAGACCCAGGGCGTTCCAGTAGCCGCGCCAGAAGCCGTACTGCAGGCCGCAGGACATCGAGGCGATGGCCCCAGCGCCGGGCGACAGGCTGATCACCCAGCAGGCGATGAGGAAGGCGAACCAGGTACTGGCGAGCATGGTGGACCTCGTGGCGAAAAATCTTGTTACGGGTAGCCAGTGTGCCCGAGTCGCGCGTTGCCGTGTAGGGCGGATAACCGTTCGCGGTTATCCGCCGATTGACCTTGATCCCAGGCGCGCTTCGGGCTTGGTCACGGAGAGCCTCTTTCCGGGCGCGTCGAGCCGTAGGATGGCGTTGAGCGAAGCGATACCCATCAGCGCAACTCCGGCATTCCCCTGTAGGAGCGCGCCCTGCGCGCGAATCGCGGGCAGGGCCCGCTTACCGCATGAGCGAGCATGGCTTTTCGTAGGATGGTGTTGAGCGCAGCGATACCCATCAGCGCAACTCCGGCATTCCTCTGTAGGAGCGCGCCCTGCGCGCGAATCGCGGGCAGGGCCCGCTCCTACAGGTGCGGAGGAAGCCCGGCGCGGGGAATGCCAATCAGCTCGGCAGGTCCTTGCGCAGCTTCACCGGCTCTTCGCCGCGCTTGCGCGCCAGGGCGCCGCGCAGGCGGATGTTGAGGGCTTCCACCGCCAGCGAGAAGGCCATGGCGAAGTAGACGTAGCCCTTGGGCACGTGGACCTCGAAGGCCTCGGCCACCAGCACGGTGCCGACCACGATGAGGAACGACAGCGCCAGCATCTTCAGCGACGGGTGCTTGTCGATGAAGTCGCTGATGGTGCCGGCGGCGAGCATCATCACGCCGACCGAGATGACGATGGCGGCGATCATCACCGGCACGTTCTGCACCAGGCCCACGGCAGTGATCACCGAGTCCAGGGAGAAGATGATGTCGATGATCGCGATCTGCACGATCACCGCCATGAAGCCGCGGCTCCTGGCGCTGCCCTGCCCGCCTTCCTCGGCGCCTTCCAGGCTGTGGTAGATCTCCATGGTGCTCTTGAACAGCAGGAACAGGCCGCCGAAGAACAGGATCAGGTCGCGCCCGGAAACGCCCTGGCCGAACACCTCGAAGAGGTCGGCGGTCAGGCGCATCACCCAGGTGATCGACAGCAGCAGGAGAATCCGCGTGCCCATCGCCAGCGCCAGGCCGAAGAACCGCGCCTTGGGCTGCTGTGCCGCCGGCAGGCGGCTGACCAGGATGGAGATGAAGATGATGTTGTCGATGCCCAGGACGATCTCCAGGGCGGTCAGGGTCAGAAAGGCGACCCAGATTTCAGGGCTAGCGAGCCATTCCATAGTGCGTGGGTATCCGTGTGGGAACAGGGGTTGTGGTTGTTATCTTCCGCTGCTCAGCCCGGGCCCTTTCCAGCGCCGGATGGCCTTCTGGAAGAACAGGCTGTTGGGCACCTGCAGCAGGGCGCTGGTGCCGTCCTCGAAGGTTTCCTCGAGGGTGGTGTAGAGCAGGTTGATGGCGCTGACGCGGCCCTTCACGCCGGGCTTGTCGGCCGACTCGATGACCTCCACCAAGTCGCCCAGGCGGAACGGCCCGACGGTGAAGATCAGCAGCGCGCAGAACAGGTTGGAAAGCACGCTCCAGATGGCGAAGAAGGCCACCGCGGCGACCGCGACGAAGCCGGTCAGCGCGGTCCACAGCACCTGGGCGGAAACCCCCAGGCGCTCCAGCACCATCATCAGCGCCGAGCCCATGATCAGCCAGCGCAGGCCGCCGCGCAGCGGCAGCAGCAGTTCGTGGGGGATCGGGTAGCGCTGCGCCAGGCGGTTCAGCCCGCGCGCCACCATGCGCTGCAGCACCCAGGCCAGCAGCAGGATGAGGACGATCTGCAGGCCGCGCAGCAATGGATCGCTCCAGGCGACGAGCAGCGGCAGGTCTTCCATCACTCGGCTCCTTCGAGCTGGGCCTGGAGGTTCTCCAGGGTTTCCAGGGCCACCAGCCAGGCTTCCTCGACCTCGGCCTCGCGGGCTTTCAGGCTCGCCTGCCGGGCCAGCAGGTCACGCAGTTCGTCCTTGCGCGCGTTCTCGTAGAGGGCGCTGTCGCCGAGCTTTTCCTCCAGCGCGGCGAGCTTCTCGTGGATGCCGCCCAGTTCCTTCTCCAGCTTGTCCGCCTCGCGCTTGTGCGGCGCCAGCTGCTGGCGCAACGCGGCGGCGGCCTGGCGCTGGGCGCGCTTGTCGGTCTTCTCGACAGACGCTGCGCCGGCATTGGCGACCGGCGCCTGGCGCGCGCGGAAATCCACCAGCCAGCGGGCGTAGTCGTCGAGGTCGCCGTCGAAGTCTTGCACGCGGCCGTCGGCCACCAGCAGGAACTGGTCGGTGGTGCTCTTGAGCAGATGGCGATCGTGGGACACCACCACCACCGCCCCGGAGAACTCCTGCAGGGCCATGGTCAGGGCCAGGCGCATCTCCAGGTCGAGGTGGTTGGTCGGCTCGTCCAGCAGCAGCAGGTTGGGCTTCTGCCAGGCGATCAGGGCCAGCGCCAGGCGCGCTTTCTCGCCGCCGGAGAAGTTCAGCACCGGCTCGTCGCAGCGCGCGCCGCGGAAATCGAAGCCGCCGAGGAAGTCGCGCAGGGTCTGCTCGCGCTCGCCCGGGGCGATGCGCTGCAGGTGCAGCAGCGGGCTGGCCTTGGCGTCCAGCGAGTCGAGCTGGTGCTGGGCGAAGTAGCCGATGGCGAGGTTCTCGCCGCGCGCCAGATGCCCGGCCAGCAGCGGCAGGTCGCCGGAGAGGGTCTTGATCAGGGTCGACTTGCCCGCGCCGTTGGGGCCCAGCAGGCCGATGCGCGCGCCGGGCACCAGTTGCAGCTTGACCTTCTCCAGCACCGTCTTCTCGCCGTAGCCCAGGCGCGCCTCGGACAGGTCCAGCAGCGGGCTGGAAATCTTGTCCGACTCGCGGAAGACGAAGTCGAAGGGCGAGTCGACGTGGGCCGGGGCCAGCTCCTCCAGGCGTTCCAGGGCCTTGATGCGGCTCTGTGCCTGGCGCGCCTTGGTGGCCTGGGCGCGGAAGCGGGCGATGTACTTTTCCATGTGGGCGCGCTGCGCCTGCTGCTTCTCGTAGGCCTGCTGCTGTTGCGCCAGGCGTTCGGCGCGGGTGCGCTCGAAGGCCGAGTAGCCGCCGCGGTAGAGGGTCAGCTTGCGCTGCTCCAGATGCGCCACGTGGTCGACCACGGCATCGAGGAAGTCGCGGTCGTGGGAGATCAGGATCAGCGTGCCCGGGTAGCCCTTGAGCCACTCTTCCAGCCAGAGGATGGCGTCGAGGTCGAGGTGGTTGGTGGGTTCGTCGAGCAGCAGCAGTTCGGACGGGCACATCAGTGCCTGGGCCAGGTTCAGGCGCATCCGCCAGCCACCGGAGAAGTCGCCGACGCGGCGCTCCATCTGCTCGGCGGTGAAGCCCAGGCCGGCCAGCAGCTTGCGCGCCCGCGCGTCGGCGGTGTAGCCGTCGGCGTTGTCCAGCTCGGTGTGCAGGCGCGCTACGGCGGCGCCGTCGTGGGCGTTCTCGGCGATGGCCAGCTGCGCCTGGATCTCGCGCAGACGCACATCGCCGTCGAGGACGTAGTCCACGGCCTGGCGCTCGAGGGTGTCCACCTCCTGGCGCATGTGCGCGATGCGCCAGTCGGCGGGGATCCGGCAGTCGCCGGCGTCCTGGCCGAGCTGGCCGCGCAGCAGGGCGAACAGGCTCGATTTGCCGGCGCCGTTGGCGCCGATCAGGCCGACTTTCTGGCCGGCATGCAAGGTCAGTTCGGCACCTTCCAGCAAGCGCTGGGGGCCACGCTGTAGCGTAAGATTTTGGAGTCGAATCATGGCGGCGGAGTTTATCAGCTTCGCCGCGCAACCGCTGTGGGAGCCCTATGACAGAAGATATCTGGTCGTTCGCCCTCGACCTCTACGCGCAGCCGGGCGTCGAGGCGGCCTGCCTGGAGCTGCAGGAAGCCGGCGCCGACGTCTGCCTGCTGCTGGCCGGGGCCTGGTTCGCCGCTCGCGGCCGGGCCTGCTCCGAACAACGCCTGGACACCCTGGCGAAGGCCTCCACCAACTGGCAACGCGAGGTGGTCAAGCCGCTGCGGATGCTGCGCCAACAGTGGAAGGCGGGGGCGCAGGACGACGCCCATCTGGAAGAACTACGGGAAACCCTGAAAACGCTGGAGCTGCGCGCCGAACGCCTGCAACTGGAGCGGCTGGCGGAAGCGGGACGGGACTGGACGGAAGCGGGAAGGGACGAACTGGACGCCTGGCTGCAAGGCTGCGCCGACGAAGCGGGGAAGGCACGCCGCGGTGCGCTGCAACAGCTGCGCACCGCGGCGGCTTCGCGAGCGGCGTCTTAGGAAGCGCTGCTCGGAGTGGCGGCCGGAGCGCTCGGCGCTACCGGAGCCGGTGCGGCGCTGGCGACCGGAGCGGTCGACGCGGCCGGGGCAGCGGGAGCAGCCGGGGTAGCGGCCGGAGCTGCAGGCTTGGCGGCGACGGCGGGCTTGGCCGCGGGTTTCGCAGCGGCGGGCTTGGCGGCCGGTTTGGCAGCAGGCTTCGCAGCGGTGGGCTTGGCAGCCGGTTTGGCGGCAGGCTTCGCAGCAGCGGGCTTGGCAGCCGGTTTGGCGGCAGGCTTCGCAGCAGCAGGCTTGGCAGCCGGTTTGGCAGCAGGCTTCGCAGCAGCGGACTTGGCAGCCGGCTTGGCGGCAGGCTTCGCAGCAGCAGCTTTGGCAGCCGGCTTGGCGGCAGGCTTCGCAGCAGCAGCTTTGGCAGCCGGTTTAGCGGCGGGCTTCGCAGCAGCAGCCTTGGCAGCTGGTTTGGCGGCGGGCTTCGCAGCAGCAGTTTTAGCAGCCGGCTTGGCGGCGGGCTTCGCAGCGGCAGCTTTGGCAGCCGGTTTGGCGGCGGGCTTCGCAGCAGCAGTTTTAGCAGCCGGCTTGGCGGCGGGCTTCGCAGCGGCAGCTTTGGCAGCCGGTTTGGCGGCGGGCTTCGCAGCAGCAGTTTTAGCAGCCGGCTTGGCGGCGGGCTTCGCAGCAGCAGCCTTGGCAACCGGTTTAGCGGCGGGCTTCGCGGCAGCAGCCTTGGCAGCCGGCTTGGCGGCAACGGCCTTGGCGGCCGGTTTGGCGGCAGGCTTGGCAGCGGCAGCCTTGACTACCGGCTTGGCGGCGACAGGCTTGGCGGCGGCAACCGGCTTGCGGGTGGCCAGCGACTTGCCGACCGCTTCCTTCACCTTGCTCACGCCCTGGGCCAGCTTCAGGCTTTCCTGGACGTCACGCTTGAGGTTGGCGATGTAGGCGCGGGTTTCCGCCTGACGGCCCTTCAGTGTTTCCAGCACCTCTTCCAGCTCTGCGATGCCGGCCTTGGCCTTGGCTTGTGCCTTGGCCTTCCCGGACTTGCCTGCTTCCTGCAGTTTGGTGCGTGCCTTGTGCAGTTTGTCCTGCGCTTTGGCACGTTGCTTTTCCAGCTTGGCGTGCAGTTTCTCGGAGTCCACCAGGGCCTGCTTGCAAGCGGTCTCCAAGTGCTCGATCAGACTGTGGGAAAGTTGCTGCAGCAGATGCAAAGGGGTGGTGACAGGTTTCTTGTTGGCCGACATGACGTGCCTCCTGGCGTACGTGGTTGCGCCCATACTAGACCCGCGCAGGCCCTCTCGCCAACGCCCCCATAAAGCTGAAACCCGCGCCAGGCACAATCTGCAGCCGTTTTTCCACAGGCCGGACAGCAGCCTGCGGGCACGCCATCTCCAGCGACACCCTCGCCAACGACGCCACAGACTGCCGCCACGAGGCCGTCAGGCGGAGCTTTCCGAATGGCTGTAAGCCTCGTAGTACGCGGCTTTCAGCCACCTCGCCGAGGTTTTCGCGGGCATGAAAAAAGGGCGCGTCCGCAAGGACCGCGCCCCTTTTCCCGCCCGCCAGAATCAGGCGGTGACCGTGCGCTGTTCGTGGGCGTTGTGCAGCACCTCGATCAGGCAATCTTCCAGTTCGAAACGCTCGTGAAGCTGTTGGCACAGCAGCTTCAACTCGTTGGTGAGGCAGGTGCCTTCGCGGCAATCGCCGTTGTCGCAGCGATCGGTGAAGTTCAATGCGGACGCGGTGATGGCTTCCAGGCGCGGGTAGATCTGCTTGGCCAGTTCCAGGCCGCGCGCATCGCCGAAGGCCTTGGCCTCGTCCATCAGCTGTTCGTAGACCTCGAAGTGGCCGGCGGAGACGTAGTCGACCAGGCGCTGGCAGAAGTTCTCCAGCCCCTCGCCATTGACGGCGGGCGCCTGGGGTCCGGATAGCGAATCGAAGGCCTGGATGAGTTCCTGGCGGTCACGCAACCAGCGGTCGATCAGTTGGTGGACGCCTCCCCAACGTTCCTGGGCATTGCGGCAGCTCTCGAGCATCTTGTCCTCGCTTCCCTCGGCCTGTCCCGGCGGTTCCGCGGCGGGACAGTTCTCTGTCGAATGCGGGCACTCGCCGGCGTTCTACCGCTCTGATGGCGGAATCCCGGCGGTGCGGAAGACCAGAGTATGCCCGCGGGATGTCCGCTTCAAGACACCTTTCGTGGGAAAATTCATACGAGCGTTTAATCGGCAGCCCGCGACGGCGCTGGCTTCGCGCCGTAGGACAGTTCTGCCGCCGCGCGGCGATCAGCCGCGGCGCAGAAACTGGAAGACGGCGAACAGGGCGAAGCCGACGAAGGCCAGCAGGCTCCACTCCGGGATGCTCAGGCTGAGCAGCGTCCAGGTCACCTCGGCGCAGTCGGCCGAGCCGTGGAACATGGTCCAGAGGATGTCCGCGTAGGGCATGGTCTGCATCATGTAGTCCAGCGGCGGCAGGCAGGACGGCAGTTGGTCCGGCGGCAGGGTCTGCAGCCAGATCTGCCGGCCGGCGGTGCCGGCCCCGCCCAGCGAGCAGAGCAGCACCAGCACCGAGTAGACGCGCCGGCCGCGGCCATGCAGCGCGGCGATCAGCGAGAACAGCCCGGCGCCGGCGAAGAAGATGCGCTGCACGATGCACAGCGGGCAGGGTTCCAGGCCGACGACGTACTGCAGGTAGAAACCGGCGCCGAGCATGGCGGCGCAGGCGAGGAAGGCGAGGAAGAACAGGGAACGCGGGCTGGCCAGGTTCATGGCGGCTCCAGTGGCACGGCATTTTCGGAAAGGCCGCTACGGTAGAGGAAATTCCGCGGGCCTTTCAAGGCGGCGGGCTAGACTGGGCCGGACAGCCATCAGGGAATTCCTACCATGCGTCGACAGCTGATCCTACTCGCCGCGCTGCTGTTCGTCCCCCTCCCCGGTGCATTCGCCGCCTCGGTCGTGGAGCGGCTCAAGGTGCCCGAAGGGTTCCGCATCGAGGTGCTCAGCGACCAGCTGCCCAACGCCCGCGCCATGGCCCTGGGCAGCGAGGGCACGCTCTTCGTCGGCAGCCGCGAGGCCGGCAAGGTGTACGCCCTGCGCCCCGGCGAACAGCGCCCGCGGGTGATCGCCAGCGGCCTGAAGATGCCCAGCGGCGTGGCCTTCCACCAGGGCGATCTGTACGTCTCGGCTGTCAGCCGCCTCTACGTGCTGCGCGACATCGAGACGCACCTGGATGCGCCGCCAAAGCCCGAGGAACTGCCGCCGCAGTTCCCCGGCGAGACGCACCACGGCTGGAAGTTCATCGCCTTCGGCCCCGACGGCAAGCTCTACGTGCCGGTGGGCGCGCCCTGCAACATCTGCCGCCCGGACCGCGAGCGCTACGCCAACCTGCAGCGCATGCAGCCGGACGGCAGCCAGCGCGAAGTGGTGGCCTATGGCGTGCGCAACACCGTGGGCTTCGACTGGGACGCCCGGGGCCGGCTGTGGTTCACCGACAACGGCCGCGACCTGCTCGGCGACGACCAGCCCGACGACGAGCTGAACCGCGTGGGCAAGGCCGGCGACGACTTCGGCTACCCGGACTGCCATGCCGGGCGCATCGCCGACCCGGAGTTCGCTCAGCGCCCCTGCTCGGCCTTCGTGGCGCCGGTGGCCGGCCTCGGCGCCCACGTGGCGGCGCTGGGCATGCGTTTCTACAGCGGCGAGCAGTTCCCCGCCGAGTACCGCGGCAACGTCTTCATCGCCGAGCACGGCTCGTGGAACCGCAGCCGCAAGGTCGGCTATCGGGTGGTGCGCGTCGAGCTGAACGCGGACGGCTCGCTGAAACGCCAGAGCCTGTTCGCCGAGGGCTGGCTGCAGCCCGGCGAGGAAGTGCTGGGGCGCCCCGCCGACGTGCTGGTGGCCGCGGACGGGTCGCTGCTGGTGAGCGACGACATGGCCGGGGCGATCTACCGCATCCGCTACGTCGGCAAGCAGGCCGGCAAGTAGGCGGCAGCTGTCAGCCCAAACGAAAGCGGCGCCCGAGGGCGCCGCGTTTCATCCGAACCGTCTTACGCTTTCGCAGGCAACTGGACTGCACTGCCTACGGGCGCGCCGAACAGACCGAGGCCTTCCTGGAACAGCCTGTTGCTGCGCTCGGTTTCCCCCAGGTGCGCCAGCAGCCGCGCCAGCTCGGCGCAGGTCTCGGCGCTGTGCTGGCGGGCCAGGCTGGCCTCCAGGTAGTCGCGGGCCTTGCCCCAGAGCTTGTCGGCCAGGCACAGGCGGCCCAGGGACAGGAGCAGGACGGGGTCGTCGGGATACTTCTTCAGCCAGGCCTCGGCGTTCTGCAGCTGGCGCGCCGGGTCGCCGCCGCGGGCCTTGCCGTAGAGCAGCATCAGGCGTTCGTCGTAGCCTTCCTTGAGGGCCTGGCGCAGGACCTTCTCCGCCTCCTCGGGCGCGCCCAGGCGCAGCAGCTGCTGGGCATAGGCGGCGACCAGCAGCGGCTGGGCGCGCAGGTTGGCGGGCAGGTTCTGCCAGGTCTGGGTGAGCGGCTGCAGGGCCGTCTCGCCCTGCCCCACGCCCTGCTCGCCGGCGGCTTCCAGGGCGGCGATCCAGGCGCGGCGCTCCAGGTCGCTGAGCTGGGCGTTCTCCAGCACGCGCTCCTTGCGCAGTTCCGGCAGCAGGGCCAGCAACGGGCGCCAGTCCTGCAGGCTGACGTAGAGCTGCTGGAGCAGGCGCAGCACCGTGGGGTGGCGCGGGTGTTCCTCGTGCAATTTCACCAGCACCGCGCGGGCCGGTTCGAAGGCGCCACGGTTGATCAGCAGTTGCGCGCGCGTCAGGCCCACGGCCAGCTCCGTGCCGGGCTGGCGTTCCAGGGCGCGGTCGAGCAACTGGTCGCACTCGTCGAAGCGCCCCAGCTCGTTGGCCGCGCGGGCCGCGCCCAGGTAGCTGGACAGGCTGTGCTGGTTCAGTTCGGCGGCGCGCCGCAGGTGGCGCAGGGCCGGGGCCCAGTGGCCTTCGGCGAGGTCGCGCTGGCCGTGTTCCTCGGCCATTTCGGCGCGGCGGCGGCGGTTGAAGCGCGACCAGGGGTTGACCACCCGCCCGGACACGCCGACCAGGCGCAATACCAGGCGCACCGCCAGGTACAGCAGCCAGACCAGCGCCAGCAGGGCGAGGAAGGTCCACAGGCTGGATTCGTAGCGGAAGCTCTTGTAGGCGATCAGCACGTAGCCCGACTGCTCGGCGATGGCCAGGCCGACCAGGGTGGCGGCGACCACCAGGGCCAGGACCAGCAGGTAGACGCGGCTCATTGGCTACCCTCCGCCTGGGGCGCGGCGGGCGCCTGCTGCTGGTCGAGGGCGGCCTGGTCGCGGCGCACCACGTAAGCCTGCAGGGCGCCCAGCGCCGGGGTCAGGTCGGGCACCTGCACGGCCACCGGCTGCTGCGCCAGCTCGTCGATGCGCAGGCCCAGGGCGCGGCTGTCGGCGAGGTCGGCGTTGAAGAAGTCGCCGAGGATCTGCCGGGCCTGCTTCAGGGCCTGTTGGTAGACTTCCTGGCGCCCGTTGAGCGCGGCCCACTGCGCCTGCTCCAGGGCCAGGCTCAGGGCCAGGCGCACGCGCGTCAGCTGTTGCCCGGAGAGCAGCGGGCGCACGTCCTGGCCGGCGTTGAAGTCGATGCGCACGTAGCGCGAGATGCGTTCCCACCACTGGTCCAGGGTGCTGCTGCCGTCGCCCCAGGCGGTGGTCGAGGCCTTGCCCGGGCCTTCCTTGAAGCTGGGCTCCAGCGGTTGCAGCTGGGCGGCCTGCTCGCGCAGCGCGCCGAGTTGCAGGAACAGCCCGGTGCGATCCGGCTGCGGCAGGCTGCGCAGGGTTTCGAGGCTCTTGGCCAGTTGCGCGCGGGCAGCGAAGGCGCCCGGGTCGTTCTGCGCGCGGAGGATGTCGTCTGCGCCCTGCACCAGTTGGGTGGCGCTGTCGATGTCCTGCAGCGCGGAAAGGCGCAGCGAGGCGAGGCGCATCAGGTGCTCGGCCTCGGCCAGGCGCCACTGCTGGCGGCTCTGCCCGAGGACCTGCTTGAACTGCTGGGCCAGGTGCTGCTGGTCGCCCTGCAGCTCGACCACCAGGCGCCGGCGGGCCTCCAGCTCGTCGGCGCTGGGCAGCGCGTCCAGGCGCTTGTCCAGCGCGCTGTTGTGGTTCAGCAGGCTCTGCGCCTCGCCACGGGCTTCTTCCAGTTGTTGCGCGCGGGCCTGGTCGCGGGCCTGCAGCTGCTGCGTCTGCCACAGCCCCCAGCCACCGACGCCGAGGCCGGCGACGCCGACCAGCAGGGCGAGCAGGGCCAGGCCGTTGCCGGACCGGGCCGGAGCGGGCGGGGTCGGCTCGACGGGGGTATCTTGCGGGGTGTCTTGGGGAGTGACGGCTTCGCTCACAGGTCCATCCTTCGCTCGGAAATTATTCTTCGTCGGCGCCCCTGAGCGCCTCCAGCAGGGCCGCGGCATTCGCCCCGCGGCAATCGATCACGTGTCGCGCACCGGCTTCCCGGGCCAGTTCGGCGACCCGCGGGCTGGGCACGAACAAGGGTAGCCCGGCCAGCCACGGCCAGTCCTCCCCGGCCACGCGCAGCAGGTGTTCCAGGCCCTGGCCGCTGCTCACCACCAGGCCGTTCAGTGCTTCGTCGCGCACCCGCCGCGCCAGCTCTCCCGCCGGGTAGTCCGGCAGCACGCGACGGTAGAGTTCCAGATAATCCACCGCCACGCCTTGGCCGCGCAGGCGCTCGGCGAGGAATTCCCGGCCACCTTCGCCACGCAGGATCAGCGCCCGCGGCCCGGGCACCTGCAGGGCGCGGGCCAGCGCCGGCAGGGCCAGCAGCGCTTCGCTGTCGTCGCCGTCTTCCGGGTGATGCACGCGCAGGCCGTAGTCATCGAGGATAGCCGCGGTGGCCGCGCCGACCGCGAACCAGTCCTGGCGCGCCGGCGGCTGCGGCCAGTAGCGGTCGATGCGCTCCAGGCCCAGGCGCGCGGCAGGCTTGCTGACCACCACCACGGCGCAGTAGCGGTCCAGGTCGAGCAGCAGGCTGCGCTGCTCGGGGGTTTCTTCCAGCGGCTCGATAGCCAGCAGCGGCAGGCTGGCGCTGGCCACGCCGTGCTCGGCGAGGCTGGCGGCCAGGGCCGCGCACTCGTCCTGCGGCCGCGTCAGCAGCAGGCGCCAGTGGCTCACTGCGGGCCGGCCTCGCCATAGACGGCGGCGAGGATATCGGCCGCGCCCTGTTCCAGCAGTTCTTCGGCGACCTTCACGCCCAGCGCCTCGGCCTCGGCCAGGGGCGCGCGGGCTTCGGCGCGCAGCAGTTGCGTGCCGTCGGGCTGGCCAACCAGGCCGCGCAGCCACAGCTGCTCGCCCTCGCGCACGGCGTAGCAGGCGATGGGCACCTGGCAGCCGCCGTTGAGGCGTTTGTTCAGCGCACGCTCGGCGGTCACCCGCAGCGCGGTGTCGGCGTGGTGCAGCGGCGCCAGCAGCGCGTGGATCTCGCTATCGGCGCTGCGGCATTCGATGCCCACGGCGCCCTGGCCGCCGGCCGGCAGGCTGTCCTCGACGCCGATGCTGGAGCGGATGCGCGCCTCGAAGCCGAGGCGGATCAGGCCGGCGGCGGCGAGGATGATGGCGTCGTATTCGCCGGCGTCGAGCTTGGCCAGGCGGGTGTTGACGTTGCCGCGCAGGAAGCGAATCTGCAGGTCCGGGCGGCTGGCCAGCAGCTGCGCCTGGCGGCGCAGGCTGGAGGTGCCGACCACGCTGCCGGCGGGCAGCTCGGCGAGGCTGGCGTAGGTGTTGGAGACGAAGGCGTCGCGCGGGTCCTCGCGCTCGCAGATGCAGTACAGGCCCAGACCCTCGGGGAAGTCCATGGGCACGTCCTTCATGGAGTGCACGGCGATGTCCGCCGCGCCTTCCAGCAAGGCGGTCTCCAGCTCCTTGACGAACAGGCCCTTGCCGCCGATCTTCGCCAGCGGCGCATCGAGCAGCTTGTCGCCGCGGCTGGTCATCGGCAGCAGGCTCACGCGCAGGCCGGGGTGGGCCTGCTCCAGGCGGGTCTTGACGTACTCGGCCTGCCACAGGGCCAAAGCGCTCTGACGGGTGGCGATTCGGATTTCGCGGGACGACATGGGCAATTCCGGACAAAGGACTGCCGGGGATGATAACAGGCTTCGGCGCCCAGGCTTTCCCCCCTGCGACGCCAAAGCAGGCTTTCGGACCATCCCTGGGATTGCGCTTCGCCAGCGAACCCTATCCGGCCTCTCGCAGGAGCGAGCTTGCTCGCGAACAAACGCGGTGCCATGCGGTTCGCGAGCAAGCTCGCTCCTACGAAAATCGCCTCGGCGCGCCTGCAGCCCTCAAAGGTTGTGCATCAAGCGGCGCACGCCGGCGACGTGGCGCCGACTCACGGTCAGGGCGTCGCCATCCAGGCCCTTGAGGTAAAGCTGAAAATGCCCCAGCGGGGTGCGCTGCAGGCGCTCGATGCGCTCGCGCGAGACCAGGGCGTTGCGGTGGATGCGCACGAAGCGCTCGCCGAACTCGTCCTCCAGCGCCTTCAGCGGCTCGTCCAGCAGCACCTCGCCGCCGTCGTGGCGCAGGGTCACGTACTTGTGGTCGGCAATGAAGAAGATCACGTCCTCCAGGGGGATCAGCTCGATGCCCTTGCGCGTCCGCGCGCTGATGTGGCTGCGCGGGCCGGGGCCGCCGGCGGCCGGCGGCCTGGTCAGCGCCGCCAGCTGGATGCGGTTGGGCCTGGAGGCTTTCTTCAGGGCCTCGGCCAGGTCCTCGGCGCGCACCGGCTTGACCAGGTAGCCGACCGCGCTGACCTGGAAGGCCTCCAGGGCGAATTCATCGTGGGCGGTGCAGAAGATCACCGCCGGGGGGGCTTCGCGCTCGCACAGCTTGGCGGCGACCTGGAGCCCATCCAGGCCGGGCATGCGGATATCCAGCAGGACGATATCCGGCTTCAGGCTGTCGATCAGCGCCAGCGCTTCTTCGCCGTTGCTGGCGGAGGGTTCGAGGACGCGGTAGCCGTCCAGTTGCCCCACCAGTCGGGCCAGGCGCTCGCGCGCCAGGGGTTCGTCATCGACGATCAGGACATTCATAAGCTCAGGCTTCCTGCATGAGACGCGCACATGGATAGCGTAGACAGGTGTAGTGCCGTCCGTCACGGCGTTCGACGCTGAGACTCGCTTTTGGCCCGAAAAGTGCCGCAATTCGCGCTGCGATATTCTGCAGCGCCTGCTTGGTCCCCTTCGTGGGCAGCGTCTGCGTCGACTCGTCGTAAGGGTTGCTCACGCACAGCTGGAACACACCGTCACGATAGTCCGCCTCAACCTTCACCAGGCCGCCTTCGATGCGCGGCTGGATACCGTAGATCAATGAATTCTCCAACAGTGGCTGCAGGGTCAGCTGCGGGATGGGCACGCCGTCGGGCACGCCGCTCACCTGCCAATCCAGTTGCAGCCGGTCGCCCAGGCGATACTGCTCTATGGAAAGATAGCGCCTGGCCAACTCCAGTTCCTCCCCCCAGGAAATTAAAGTCCCCGGCTTGGCCAGGCTGGCGCGGAACAGGTCCGACAGGTTCAGCACCGCCTGTTCGGCCTTGCCCGGGTCCAGCTCGATCAGGCTGGCGATGCTGTTCAGGCTGTTGAACAGGAAGTGCGGACGGATGCGCGCCTGCAACGACTCGATGCGCGCGCGCAGCTCGGCCTGTTCCTGCCTGCGCCATTGGCTCTGCAGATAAAAGTAGCGTAGCAACAAGGCCGACATGATGAGGGCGATCAACGCATGGCGCAGGTACAGGTTGACCTCGCCCTTGATCGACAGCGGCCCGCCCAGGGCGTAGTAGTCGGCCACCGCGGTGCAGCCGAGGGTCAGCAGCACCACCAGCAGGCAGCTGGCCAGCCCCGCGCCCCACGCCGGCCAGCGCGCCAGCAGCGGCCGCAGGCGGCACAGCAGGCCGGCCGAGAGCAGCACTATCCACTGCACGAACAGCGAGGCCAGGGCCAGGCGCACCCAGTTGAAGCTGGGCGTCATCGGCTCGGCCAGCACCAGTACCAGCACCAGCAGCTCGGCCAGCAGGACCAGGCTGAACAGCGCTTCGCTCTGGCACAGTTCGGGAATGAAGAAATCGTCTTGGGTTGCCGGCTGGTCGCCGGTCTTGGCTTGGTTTGGCATCGACGAAGTTTCCGCAAGCCTCCACGCCTCGGCAAGCGGCTCGTAGCCTGCCGGGCGAATTCGAGCACCGAAATGTCGACTGCGCCGCGCCCGGGCGGGGCGCCCTTGTCCTTCCCCCCGCCACACCCGTCGCAGCACACGCCGTTTTTGACCTTCAGCCTGCTATTATCGTCGGACTTTGCCCTTCCTGCAGGCAGCGAACGCGCCTGCCCGTTTCCGCGAGAGAGATCCATGAGCGTAGAGAAGACCAACCAGTCCTGGGGCGGCCGCTTCAGCGAGCCCGTCGACGCCTTCGTCGCCCGCTTCACCGCCTCCGTCGACTTCGACAAGCGCCTCTACCGCCACGACATCATGGGTTCCATCGCCCACGCCACCATGCTGGCCAAGGCCGGCGTGCTGACCGACACCGAGCGCGACGCCATCATCGATGGCCTGAAGCAGATTCAGGCCGAGATCGAGGCCGGCAGCTTCGACTGGCGCGTCGACCTGGAAGACGTGCATATGAACATCGAGGCGCGCCTGACCGACCGCATCGGCGTCACCGGCAAGAAGCTGCACACCGGCCGCAGCCGCAACGACCAGGTGGCCACCGACATCCGCCTGTGGCTGCGCGACGAGATCGACCTGATCCTCGCCGAGATCACCCGCCTGCAGCAGGGCCTGCTGGGCCTGGCCGAGGCGGAAGCCGACACCATCATGCCCGGCTTCACCCACCTGCAAACCGCCCAGCCGGTGACCTTCGGCCACCACCTGCTGGCCTGGTTCGAGATGCTCAGCCGCGACTACGAGCGCCTGGTGGACTGCCGCAAGCGCGTCAACCGCATGCCCCTGGGCAGCGCCGCGCTGGCCGGCACCACCTACCCGATCCAGCGGGAAATCACCTGCGAACTGCTGGGATTCGAAGCGATCTCCGGCAACTCGCTGGACGGCGTGTCCGACCGTGACTTCGCCATCGAATTCTGCGCCGCCGCCTCCCTGGCGATGATGCACCTGTCGCGCTTCTCCGAAGAACTGGTGCTGTGGACCAGCGCGCAGTTCCAGTTCATCGACCTGCCCGACCGCTTCTGCACCGGCTCCTCGATCATGCCGCAGAAGAAGAACCCCGACGTGCCGGAACTGGTGCGCGGCAAGTCCGGCCGCGTCTTCGGCCACCTCACCGGCCTGCTGACGCTGATGAAGGGCCAGCCGCTGGCGTACAACAAGGACAACCAGGAAGACAAGGAGCCGCTGTTCGACGCCGCCGACACACTGCGCGACAGCCTGCGCGCCTTCGCCGACATGGTCCCGGCGATCAAGCCCAAGCGCGAGATCATGCGCGAGGCGGCCCGCCGCGGCTTCTCCACCGCCACCGACCTGGCCGACTACCTGGTGCGCAAGGGCCTGCCCTTCCGCGACTGCCACGAGATCGTCGGCCACGCGGTGAAATACGGCGTGGACAGCGGCAAGGACCTGGCCGAGATGAGCCTGGAAGAGCTGCGCAAGTTCAGCGACCAGATCGACGACGACGTCTTCGCCGTGCTGACCCTGGAAGGCTCGGTGAACGCCCGCGACCACATCGGCGGCACCGCCCCCGCCCAGGTCCGCGCCGCCGTGGCGCGCGGCCGGGAGCTACTGGCCAAGCGTTGAGGCGTTAGCGCGTCAGCCATAAAGGAACGCCGCTTCCCGTGAGGGGAAGCGGCGTTTTTTATTGTCTGCGCGCGGTCCAGGCCCTGCAGGGCCCTGCCCGCGATTTCGCGCGCAGGGCGCGCTCCTACAGGGGAATGGCGCAGGTGGGGCGGCGTAGGAGCGGATCTCATCCGCGAATCGCGCCGGAACGTCCGGCTATCGCGGAAAAGTTCCTACGTTCCAGGAAGCACGGCTTTTCGTAGGATGGTGTTGAGCGAAGCGATACCCATCACCACGGCAGCATGGGTTTCGCAGGCTCAACCCATCCTACGAAAAGCGCTTCGGCGCAGCCTGCAAGACAGCCGCTCCCACCACAACCGGCGGGCGCGGCTTCTCGTGCAGCCGGAAAACGGCTGATCCTACGAAGCGCTTGGCTCCTCGGCACCACAGAACTTCTGCAGCAACTGCAATTCCACCGGCCCCAGCCCAAGCATCCGCAGCGCCTTCTCTTCCTTCAACTGCCCAGCCTGGGACGCCGGCAAGCGCGCCGCCCTGGCCGCCAGGTTGAGGATCAGCGCCTTGCGCGAGAACACCCCGCTGCCCATGCCGTAGCACGCGGCGACCAGCCCGCGCAGCTCCAGCGGCAGGCGCCAGCGCGCGCGCAGCGTGGAGCCGAAACTGGCGCCGAAGGCCTTGAGGCTGTCGTCGATCTCCTGGTCTTCCAGCGCTCCGCCGCGCCGGCACCACTCCTCCAGGGTACGCAGCACCGCGAGGTCGCCCAGGCAATGCAGCAGGCCGGCGGTGTAGCAGCGTGGCGCGTCGACGTCGAGGCTCTCGGCCAGGGCCTCGGCGGCATCCGCGGTGCGCTGGGACAGCGCCCAGAACGCCGCGGCGCGCTCCTTCAGGCGTGGCTCCACAAGCTGCGCGGCGCGCTCCAGGCTGAGCCCCAGGACCAGGTTGCAGGCCTGGGCCAGGCCGAGGCGGGCCAGCGCCTGGGCGAGGGTCAGGCAGGGCATGCCGACGTGCCGCGCGGCGCTGTTGGCCGCGGCGATCAGGCAGGCGGTGATCTGCGGGTCGCGACCGAATTCTTCCTCCAACTGCTCCAGGCTGACGCCCTCGGTGTTCAGGCAACGGCTCGCCGACTCGCCGACCTCCGCCAGCAGGGGCGCGCCCTCGGCGGCATCGCGGGCCTCGGCGAGGAAGTCGGCCAGGCTGCCGGTGGGCTCCCGGGGCACGGCGCAGCTGACTTCCTGCCCAGGCTCCAGCAGCAGGCTGCGCAGGCGCTGGCGCAGGTCCTCGGCATTGAACGGCTTGACCAGGTAGGCGCTGGGCGCCAGCGGCAGCACCGCGCGCACGCTGGCCCCATCGGCCTTGGCGCTGATCAGGATGAAGTCCGGCGCGTTTGCCCCGCGGCGGCTGCGGCGCAGGTGGCGGAGCAGGTCGATGCCGTCGGTGCCGGCCAGTTCCTGCTCGGCCAGCACCAGGGCGAAGGCGCGCAAGCGGCAGGCATCGATGGCCTGGTCGCCGTCCTCGCAGTATTCGATGGCCGCGTCGCAACGCACGCTCAGCACCAGTTGGCCGAGCAGTTCGCGGTTCCAGGGGTCGGCGGCGGCGACCAGAACGGTCGGCGCGGCGCTGAGTGCTGTCATGGAGATCCTCTCGCAGATGCGCGCGCACCTTAACCGAGTCGCAAGGTGCCTGCCATAGGGCGGCCCGGACGACATCGCGCGCAGGACAGGATAGCTGATGCGGCGCCGCTCTCCGATACGACCAAGGGGGTAGATGCGTCACGGCGCCGCAGCCGGAGCGGAACCCCGGAAAAAGAAAAGGCCCGCTTGCGCGGGCCTCTTCCGGCACTGCCGAACGAGCCGATCAGGCCAGTTCGTCGAAGCACTCGGCCAGGATGGCCAGGCCTTGCTTCAGCTGGGCGTCCGGGATGGTCACCGGCATCAGGAAGCGGATCACGTTGTAGTAGGTGCCGCAGGAGAGCAGGATCAGGCCCTTCTCGCGAGCACGCACAACGATCTTGCTGACCAGCTCGGCCGCCGGCTTGTTCACGTCGCCGCCTTCGAACAGCTCGATGGCAACCATCGAACCCAGGCCACGGACGTCGCCGATCACCTTGTGCTTGGCCTGGATCTCGCGCAGGCCGGCCTTCAGGGTTTCGCCAACGGCTTGCGAACGCTCCAGCAGTTTCTCTTCGTCGAACACCTTCAGCACGGCCAGGGCCGCGGCGCAGGCGATCGGGCTGCCGGCGTAGGTGCCGCCCAGGCCACCGGGGGCGATGGCGTCCATGATCTCGGCCTTGCCGACGACGCCGGAGATCGGGAAGCCGCCGCCGACGGACTTGGCGAAGGTGGTCAGGTCCGGGACGATGCCCAGTTGCTCGGTGGCGAAGAAGGTGCCGGTACGGCCAGCGCCGGTCTGCACTTCGTCGGCGATCAGCAGGATGCCGTGCTCGTCGCACAGGGCGCGCAGGCGCTGCATGAACGGCTTGGAGTTGACGTAGAAGCCACCCTCGCCCTGTACCGGCTCGATGATGATGGCGGCGATGTCACGCGGCTGGGCGTCGTTCTTGAAGATGCGCTCGATGCTGGCGATCGACTCGTCTTCGCTGATGCCGTGCAGCTCGCACGGAGCCAGGGCGCGGAAGATACCGCCCGGCATCAGGCCCATGCCGGCGGAGTACGGGACGACCTTGCCGGTCAGGCCCAGGGTCATCATGGTGCGGCCGTGGTAGGCGCCGGTGAAGGCGATCACGCCGGCGCGGCCGGTGGCGGCACGGGCGATCTTCACGGCGTTCTCGACCGCTTCGGAGCCGGAGGTGACCAGCAGGGTCTTCTTCGGGAAGTTGCCCGGCACGCGCTTGGCGATCTCTTCGGCCAGCTCGATGTAGGGCTCGTAGGCCAGCACCTGGAAGCAGGTGTGGGACAGCTTGGTCAGTTGCTCCTGAACGGCGGCGACCACTTTCGGGTGCAGGTGGCCGGTGTTCAGAACGGCAATGCCGCCGGCGAAGTCGATGTACTCGCGGCCTTCGACGTCCCACACGGTGGCGTTCTCGGCGCGCTCGGCGACGACCGGGTGGATCTGGCCCACGCCGCGCGGAACGGCGGCCTGGCGGCGTTGCAGCAGGGATTCGTTGGTTTTGCTCATAGCTTCCTCAGTGGCCGCTCATCGGTCGGCCGGGTCAAAGGATGAAGACGGGGAGAAGCCACTCGCGACAGCATACGATGATCGACTGTCGCGGCACTTGCGGCCCGCCGGGTGGGTTGTCCGGTGCCACCACCGGAAAACGCCGGCGCGGGGGTGGCTGCCGGCTCTTGCCTGCCACCCCCGCGCCCACGGGAAATCAGATGCCGCCCAGGCAGAGGTACTTGACCTCGAGGTAGTCCTCGATGCCGTACTTCGAACCTTCGCGGCCCAGGCCGGAGGCCTTGATGCCGCCGAACGGCGCGACCTCGTTGGAGATCAGGCCGGTGTTGATGCCCACCATACCGTACTCCAGGGCCTCGGCCACGCGGAACACGCGGCCCAGGTCGCGAGCGTAGAAGTAGGAGGCCAGGCCGAACTCGGTGTCGTTGGACATGGCGATCACGTCGGCCTCGTCCTTGAAGCGGAACACCGGGGCCAGCGGGCCGAAGGTCTCGTCCTTGGAAACGAGCGCGTTCTTCGGCACGTCGACCAGGATGGTCGGCTCGAAGAAGGTGCCGCCCAGGGCGTGCGGCTTGCCGCCGGCGACGACCTTGGCGCCCTTGCCCACGGCGTCGGCGATGTGTTCTTCGACCTTGGCCACGGCCTTGGAATCGATCAGCGGGCCGGTGGTCACGCCGCTTTCCAGGCCGTTGCCGATGTTCAGCTTGGCCACGGCGGCCTTGAGCTTCTCGACGAAGGCGTCGTACACGCCGTCCTGCACGTACAGGCGGTTGGCGCAGACGCAGGTCTGGCCGTTGTTGCGGTACTTGGAGATCAGCGCGCCTTCGACGGCGGCATCCAGGTCGGCGTCGTCGAAGACGATGAAGGGCGCGTTGCCGCCCAGTTCCAGGGACACCTTCTTGATGTCCTTGGCGCATTCGGCCATCAGCTGGCGGCCGATCTCGGTCGAACCGGTGAAGGTCAGCTTGCGCACGATCGGGTTGCTGGTCAGCTCGCCGCCGACCTCGCCGGCGCTGCCGGTGACCACGCTGAACACGCCTTTCGGAATGCCGGCGCGCTCGGCCAGCTCGGCCAGGGCCAGGGCGGAATACGGAGTCTGCGAAGCGGGCTTGAGGACCATGGTGCAGCCGGCGGCCAGGGCCGGGCCGGCCTTGCGGGTGATCATCGCCGAGGGGAAGTTCCACGGAGTGATGGCCGCGGTGACGCCGATCGGCTGCTTGATGACGATGATGCGCTTGTCCGGCTGGTGGCCGGGGATGGTGTCGCCATAGATGCGCTTGGCTTCTTCGCCGAACCACTCGAGGAAGGAGGCGGCATAGGCGATCTCGCCCTTGGCTTCGGCCAGCGGCTTGCCCTGCTCGATGGTCATCAGGCGGGCCAGGTCGTCCTGGTTCTCGATCATCAGCTCGAACCAGCGGCGCAGCTTGTTGGCGCGCTCCTTGGCGGTCAGCGCGCGCCAGGCCGGCAGAGCCTTGTCGGCGGCCTCGATGGCGCGGCGGGTTTCGGCGGCGCCCATCTTCGGCACGCTGCCGATGATCTCGTTGGTGGCCGGGTTGTTGACCTTGATGGTCTGACCGCTGTCGGCGTCCACCCAGGAACCATCGATATAGGCCTGTTGGCGGAACAGCTTGGCATCATTGAGTTGCATGACCAGTCTCCTTCGAGGAAAGCCATAAGCAGCGGGTCTACCTCGACTACCCCGCCTGCTCTTGTTGTCCGGGAAGCATTGGAGGGGCGCTCGCCCCACCCGTTCCATCGTCCCGCCGCGCCGCCCGCCAGGGGACGGCACCGGCGCTAGCGCAGGGTCGCCGATCGTCGCGCACGGGCGCGCGAAAACGGACCACGGCGGTAGCCGTAGCCGGTCAGGTCAACCGGGAGGTCCATGGACGGGATACGCTGCGGAAACGCCACCACTGCAGGAGTCGGCTGCTGCACGGCATCGCGCGCATTCGCCAGGCAGTACGGAAGTCGGTCATCCCACTGGCACGAGGCCGGGTACTGTGACGCCAATTCCCCTGTCTCCTGTTGTTGTGGTGGGCGTTTGAAATGTCAAACGCATCCTAGGGCCCCATCCCCCAAAGGGCAAGGGGTCGTTCGAAAAAACCAACGAAAGTACATGCCACCCGGCGCCTCCAGGCCAGCCCCGGCCGACGGGCGGCAGACCGATTTCGAATTAACCGGAGCCATGCCCGAACGATGGACGCAAGCCGATCAGATGCGTATGATTGCCGCCTGCCGCGCCAGCCGCGGCCATGCGCATCCGTAGCTCAGCTGGATAGAGTACTGCCCTCCGAAGGCAGGGGTCGTGGGTTCGAATCCCGCCGGATGCGCCATCCATATAAAAGGCCCAGGTGAAAACCTGGGCCTTTTTCGTTTCCCGCCGCCGCCCATGCGATCAGAACGGCCCGACTCCAATGAGGTTCAGCGCTATGCGGGCTTCATGCCATCGCGGATACAGGAACCGACATTGGCAAGGCTACCCTCATCTTTCCTGCCGCATGCAGATAGCCAAACCCGCCTGAAACCACTCTTCCCAGCGCCTGTAAAATTTTGTCTATCCAGACGCCGATATTTCAAATAATGTTGGTTCAATTCAAAAATTTCTAGCCAGGAGCACCGAATGGAAAGCCAATTCATCGGCTATGCCTTTCTGGTCGAGGCCCTGAAGCTGAAGGTCTTCCCGATCCAGCGTCCGGCGGTAATCAGACCTGTCACGCGGATCGAGCCGCTGGGCCGCGAACTCGCCGTACCGCAACGCCTTGCCCCACCGCCAGGCGACTGCTGCGCCCATGTCCTGTTCGCCCTGAAGCACGAGGGGATCAACCTGGGCGTGCTGGCCCAGGCATTGCCACTGATCCCCGCCGCCACCATGCTGACAGAGCTTCGCAAGGCCCCGAGCGGCGCCTATATCCGCAAGGCCTGCTTCCTCTGGGAGGCTTTCAGCGGAACCCGGCTGCCCCATGACGGGAGCCCGAAGGGGGCGGCGACCCCGCTGTTCGATCCGGCCCGCTACATCACCGGCCCTGCCCGGCGCGATGCCCGTTGGCGGGTGGATTTCAACGGCCTCGGCACCCTCCGTTATTGCGCTACGGTCGAGCGGACAGCCAGGATCGAGGCGCTATTGGCACTGGACATCCTCGGCAAGTCACGTGAGTTCATCGGCTCGCTGCCCGCGGGAATGATGGACAGGGCCCTGAGCTGGGCCTACCTGCACGAAACCCACAACTCCTTCGCCATCGAGCGCGAAGCCCCCAGCGCGGACAAGGCCGAGCGCTTCGTCCAGCTGCTCCGGCAGGCCCATGAGCGCCAGCCGCTGACCGAAGACTACCTGGTCGCGCTGCAGAACAGCACGATCAGCAATCCCTTCGATCGTGCGGTCGCCTTCCGCCACGAACAGAATCACCTGAACAACGGCCTGCGCGGCGCTGCAGGTGTGACCTACGTTCCCCCACCTCCCGAGCTATGCCGGGAACTGATGGACGAACTGATGCAGTTCGCCAACGAAGCGCCCCTGCAAATCGATCCGCTGGTCGCTGCCGGCATCATCTCGTTCGGCTTCGTCTTCCTGCATCCGTTCATGGATGGCAACGGACGCCTGTCCCGCTTCCTGATCCATCAGGCGCTTTGCCGAAGCGGCGCCATGAGCCACGGCCTGCTGCTGCCCGTCTCCGTGGCGATGAAGCGCGAGGAACAACATTATCTCGAGGCCCTGCAAAGCTTCTCGCGCCCGGCACGCGAATTCTGGCGGGTGCTGTGGCTCGATGCGAACGACCTGAGCTTCGAGTTCACAGGGAATGAGGGGATCTATCGCTACTGGGACGCTACCGAGGGCGTGGCCTTCACGCTGGAGATGGCCAGGCAGGCGCTGGAAGTCGAGTTGCATGAAGAAACCGAGTTTCTCCAAGCCTACGACCAGATATTCAAGGCCGTCGACGCACGCTTCGATGTCCGTGGCAGCGACCTGGCACAACTGGTGATGATGTGCCTGAGTAACAATGGCATAGTTTCGCGCAATCGCCGCAAACAGTTCCAATACAGTGTTCCCCGAGAGGTGTTCGACTTCATTGAGAATCACGCACGAGAAGTATTGACTGAGCAGGCTGCCGAGAAGATAACTTCTACCCCCCCCACTGGAACTCAGACTAATGTCCAAGATATCGATTAGAGATGGCTCGACCATTCAAGACACAGAGATCTCTTCGTTCAGCAACCATCTGGCCAGCTCCCACCAGACGTGGCTCTTCATACAAACAAATTAGGTGGCTAGCCTACTTTTTCGCCGTAAACTAGCTGCCCATCTTAAAATAGTATTTTTACCAGCCCTTTAGCTCCACCAGCACATCCGTCGCCCACTTCTGCTCAGAGTTTTGTATCCGAGCCATTTCAACCAACCTGGCCATGTGTATTAGCTGATCTTGGACAGCCATGTCAAAGTCAAACCACATGTCGCTATGCGAGCTGAAGCGAACCTGCCAATAAGCGACCCCTTGGTCGAATCTGACCTTCAGAGTCCTGCCGTCTTCAAACTCAAGCTCTAACCTCCGGTGATGAGGGATTTCGCGATTCGACAACTCCACAACCAGCTCAACTTGATGTCCAACCATTGCCGACAGCCAATTGCGCGAGAAGAACTCGAAATCATCCTGACTTGCCCAGTCATCAAAGGCTTTACGCCCTTGTATTCGACCTGATTTGAATAGTGTCTTCACCTGCACAACCGCATCCGCAGAAATGCGGCTTTTCAGATCTCTCAGAACCGCCCCCAGGATCGTAACGGCCGCGGGGTTCTGAATGTAACGATCTGAGTAGATCAGCCTGTTGATCTTCGCAGTCGCAATCACGTCAGCGACTTGCTGATCTCTAGCGCCAAGCATCTCCCAGAAACGTTCACCGAATTGCAGCAGCGGTCCATTGAGTTCCTCATGGATTGAGATGTCGACGATCGCTACCTTGCCGAAGGAGTCGCTCGCTGCACTGGAAAGATCCATCGCCTGCCAGCCAAATTCCGGCTGACTTTTCGAGAGTACGACTAGCTCATCGCTTTGATGCCAGCTGCGGCCTGGAACAGTTGCCACGAGGCTGCGCGAGGCCAGCGTGACAACTTCGCTCTCTTTAAACACCTGGGCAACGAGATGCTCACCTGGCTCAGTGATCGCATTCCCGACGTTTACTCCAAGGTCCGACAGGCGCTGGAGATCCTGCACAAGAACCCCATCAGTGATATCTGCCGGGACGAGCAGCTCAACAGTCAGCTCGTCGGCCAGAACATAGGCCTGAATCGCCTTACGAAACTGTGGAGCAAGAAGATCCCACTCTGCCACATCACCAGAGGCCACTAGAGTAATTCTCTTTGCACCCTCGTTGATCAGCCGGCGCAGAACGCTCTCAATGCTGCCAGGCGCATACTGGCCATCGGCGAATGAGAGTTTGTTTTCGGCGGTCAAACCCACGTGATGAATGAAGTCTGGGCCCAGCCAGTCGAGCGCTGCCTTGCGATCCAGCTTGTCGTGATCATGCCGTGTTTGGGAGTCCAGCAGGCACTCACTACAGCCAGTTTCACAATGCTTGCAATCGAGCTTCTTCACCATCCCCCACAGCAGCTCCTCGACATGCAGCGGCGCGCTAGTGGCAAAGCCCGCACCACCGCTGATTACGTCGAAAAGCTGAAGGACGCGAATGGACTGTCCATTTGGCAGTTTGCTTGGCCGAGTTGCATAACCCAATTCGGAAGCAGATACGCCCAGTATCTCGGCCAGCGCAGCCCGCAAAGCCACTGCTAGCGTCATGGCAATTTCACTTCCCTGCGCTGAGTCTGCAATGAACTCCCCGCGCACGGGATGGTGCAAGGTGAGTTCAAACACATCAGTAGTAGCTACAGCGCCAAGGCTCACACTAGGAAGAATGCTCCCGCTGCCCTGGCAGGGAAGGCGCTTGTTGTTCTGATCTTTGTCCTCTTTAGTCGGGCGCGGCGGATAGTGCTCGCCAGACGGCGACAGGTCTCGCGGGAACCCGCTATCCGGTTGCATGGACTCAGCTCGACCACAACTCATGCACAAGGCATAACCTGTTCCGTGCTCGCCCGAGCTGTGATGGAAGACCTTTCCATCCGCACCATAAGCCATTGCCCCAACCGCCGGGTTTGGCAATGGAGTCTTGTTGGCGTTGACGAAAACCCAGGCGGTTTCAACTGGGATGAATTTCTGATGCTGGATGTCATTGGAGGCCGACTCATAAGCATCGGTGACAAAACCAGAGGGCTGCAGGACCTTGCGAATGTTTTGGGGCTTGATCAGTGACTGGCAGTCGACATTGCTGCAAGTCAGCTCATCGGTCTTTATCAACCCCTCCTCATAGTCCAGAGCACCACAGACATCGCAACGCCACGCAATGTCCATTTTCTGCGCTTCTTTGCTATCAGCATTGAGGTTATGCCAGTGGAGGGAAACGCCGGCAGACCTGAACACCCGGCCATCCAGAACGATTTCTGCACCAGGAGCGTACTCGCGAATGGCAATCGACAGATTGCGTGACGGCAGCCCCTTGTAGCGGGATACGTTATCCTCGCGATCGTGCTTCAACTTTTTCCCTGCGTCCTGCTCGCGGATGTAATCCTCAATCGTGAAGTTATCGAAGTTCACCACGTCGGTAGGGAAGCCATAACCAGGCAGGAAGGTACGCGCAGCAAGATCCCGCAACAGGTACTCATTGCAGTGGCGAGCCTTTTCAATCTGGAGACGCTTCAGATAGGGGCTGTTGGCTTTCGCGTGCTTCTCCTCAGAAAGTAAGAAGCGATAGCTCTTCAGCCAACGACTCTGCAGCGGCTTGATCGAATCGATTGAACGACGGCGCAGCTGAGCCGGGTCCACACCGACCAGAGCTGTGCCTTTCACCAAGTCTTTGAGCGCGTCGTCCAGATCGGAGACAACTTGTCCCAGTCGCTCAATGAATCGGTCACATTGTGAGAGACCGTGCTCATCGTCGTAGAACCACTGTGTATTCAGACTGGTTTTCTCAGTCTGAGTGGGCCCGACAACATTGCAGAGAAAGTCCGCCAACAGTAGCGAGTTGATGTGCCGTTGTACGAGTCGCTCGGAGTTCAATGCCACCACTGGCGCGGGGATCCTGGTCTCGAACGGCCAACTCGGATTGGCGAAAACCTGCTGATCATGCGGGTTGTTCTTACAAAGCGTGTAGGTAATCGCCCTGGATTCCTTGCTTCGCCCCGCGCGACCGGCACGCTGCAGGTAGTTGGCCGGGTGCGGTGGTACATTGTTCATGACCACAGCAGAAATACCGCCAATATCTACGCCCATCTCCATGGTGGTGGAGCAGTTCAGAACGTTGAGCTGCCCCTTCTTGAACATCTCTTCATAGGAGCCGAGGCGTTCAGAAGACTGCTGGGCCGAGTGCTCCGCTGTGCGGTAGTAGAAGCCACCTTCCACTGCCCGATCATTGATATCCGTCCACAGGTTCCGTGCTCGCAGATCGCTTACAAGACGATCATTCGCCATCTGGTCTCTAACTCGCGCAAGTCCCGGCGCATAATCGTCCTGAGAACGGTCAAACTCCCACAGGTCAGGTAGCTCAACCGGCGCTGCCTGATAGCTCTTGCGCTGCTCTTCAGTCAACTGAGAGAAATCCAGGTGAGCGGGGAGGTAAGGCGTAAAGCCTTTGAAGGTGGTATCCAACAGCTTGTTGGTAACCGGGCAGACATAGGCTCGGTCAACCAACGAGAACAGCATGTGCTCTCTGGGTAGGTAGTACCGGTTTTCGTCAGCCTTCAGCGCTGAGCCCGGTCTGGCCAACTGCAACCAGGCAGCTCTTAGCCAGGCATTGACCAGATCAACGTCGGCCGTGTTAGCCGGGTTCAAACCAGCACCAAGCAACAATAGTTTGATCAGGCGCTGGGAATGGTTGCCATTGCGGATCTGAGGCCAGCGCTTGACCCGGATCTCATCCGCTTCTTTCGACTCGGGATTACGCAGACTCTTGGCAGAAAAGCGGCTACCGATCCAGCTCAACCAGCCCTCTTCGACCTGAATATAGCTGTTCTCCCGAACATGAAAGTCCAGCGCCACCTTTAGGAAGTCACGCCAATCATCGAGCGTCAGACCTTTCTGCCCCCAGTACTCCGGCACTTCATGGATCTTATCCATGCCAACGTATCCGACCTTCACCAGCCCTTGGGTTTCAAGACTGTTCTGCCGTTTCGGGCGGCGCATAAACTCGCG
Source organism: Pseudomonas citronellolis (assembly GCF_001586155.1). Lineage (NCBI taxonomy): Bacteria > Pseudomonadati > Pseudomonadota > Gammaproteobacteria > Pseudomonadales > Pseudomonadaceae > Pseudomonas > Pseudomonas citronellolis. The sequence goes on along the minus strand of NZ_CP014158.1, from coordinate 451,744 downwards.
GAATAGCAACATCTCCGCCAGCTTGTAGGGGCCATCATTGTCCCGGAAGACCTCGGGCTTCTGATATTTGTTGTAAAGCAGCATCGAGCCTTTCAGGTCAGCCTTCTGCTTGAGCTCATTGGCGAGCTCCGTCCAGGCTAGAGAAACTAGCGTCGGCCTAACTTTCGCTCCAGTTGCTGAAGCTAGCATGGCCGTAAACCGTGTAACTTTTTCCTCCGCAACCCTGACTTCCTCCCGAATACCAACGCTGCGGTATAGCTCCACTTCCTCTTTCGCCTTGGCGATTAATTGTTGCAAGACCGACGGATCGATGCTGCTGGAATCTACCTGAGAGGTGACCTGGCTCCGCTGGTACCAGCTCAAAATCTCCACGACAAGTCCGCGCAACCTGCTGCGCTCCGCCTCCTGTTGCATACGTACAGCCATGCGCGCCGTGCCCTGACGGCTGTCCGTGAAGGTAATTAGCCGACGGCCTCTACCAGGCAGAGACTGCGGGCCGTGTTCCGGCGTCTGATCTTCCTCTTGATAGTCTTGACAGTATTCAAGGACTGTCGGCACGGCATTGGCTACATAGAAGGGTCCGCCCAGCATTGCGCGGCGGAAAGGAGAGTTCCCATGCAGTCCACTCGATCCACAGCTGTTACGGCTGCACTTGGCATCAAGATCTCTAACCCCAAGCCGTACCCGTTCCGCTGAAACAGGTGCGAAGGAACCAGCGAACTTATCGACCTCAACGGGGATGTATGCGCTGCCGGCATTCTCGAACGAGCAAAGCACCAGCGGTGTCTTGGCTGAAAGTATCCCTGCGCCACCAGCCTCCGCATCTTCCTCAACAGGTGTTTCAGTCTGCAGGGAAAATTCATCGCCACCAGAGCTTTCCCACTGGATGAGCTTTCCATTCTTATCTCGCGCCAGCAGATGCGGCTCATTGCAGTCATTGCAGAACGCCAACTCGAATACCGGGCTGCCACAGCTGCAGGTTTGCCTCTGATTGGCGTAGACATAACCAAAGGGCCAGTTTTGTTGCAGCGCCGTTCCGGACTTTGCTGAGCAGCACTCGTCAAAGCAGGCCCATAACCCGTGAGTAGTGCGCTGGAAGAAGTGCGCCCGCAGCTTCAGAAACGCCGGCTCACTGGCTGAAGGACGAGTGCCTGAACACACATCCAACCAACGTAGTATTTCGTCCTGTGACAGTGACCACCCACCTTCCTGACGCATCTGGCTGACCATCTCGGTTAGCTTCAACGGCTTGGGGGTGGTCACCAGCAGATTTCTCAGTGCTCGGGCTTGCGGAGAATGGACCAGGGCCTCGTATCGATCCGGATGAACCTCTGGATCGTCCGCAATTACAGGCGGCATGGACTCGAGCGTATCCAGAGCAACCAGCGTTTGTTGACAGGGAGCAAGAGGAGGAATGACTCGGTTACCCCCCCAGACATCAATCTGCGTAACCGGCACCCCCGACAGATCCGAGAGAAACTGCTTCAACTGTCCTGCAGCGTCCTCACCGGCAATAGTCGCAGAGGTCGCCACAAAGCGGACATCCTTGGGCGTAACACCGAAGGCTGTCATTACCCGTCGCAGCTGCAATGCCAATTCAGCCGCCTGGGAGCCCACGTAAGTGTGAGCCTCGTCCAGAACAATCCAGCGCAGCGATTTCTGCTCTCTGGAGATTCTTACGATGGGCGCATCGACCTGGCGCACCATTATGTATTCGAGCATGGTGCCGTTGGTGACCAGAATGGGCGCCGGTTGCGTACGCATCAGCTCGCGCGACAGAATTTCGTTAGGCTTTTGGCTCTGCTCGCTACGCACCTTCGCCTGCAACTCCGGGGTATTGCCGTTGTACAGGCAATAGCGAATGCCGTTTCCAAAGCTCTGAGTCCAGGCATTCAAACGTTCGCGCTGCGAGTTGATCAGGGCGTTAAGTGGATACAGGAACAGCGCCCGAACCCCGACCAGCGGCTGACGACCTGCGTCACAGTACTCCCGATAAAGATCCTCCAGCACCGGCACCATAAAGCATTCGGTCTTACCCGAGCCGGTACCACTGGTGACGACCACCGAATGCTTCCTCTCTAGCAATGAGCGCCAGCTGGCCAACTGGTGGGTGAAGGGTTTCCAACTCGCGCCAAAGCGGTAACGCCCATTCGCCTTACCATCGAGCGAGGCCACGATCTCCTTGCTCAGCAAGTGCTCCTTGCTCGCCAGTTGCTCCATGGTGAACGCCGACTCTTCCCAACCGAAGGTCTGCTCGAACAAGGGTGGCGCCAGGAATGCACCCTCTTTCCCGCACTCCGCGCGCATCAGACTTCCCAGGTGCTCACGCAAGCCCGGATCGGTAATGCTCAAGATACTCAAGGTGGACTCAGTGGCACGGGAAAGCGCCTGCTCGACTAGCCCAGAGAAATACTTATCCATTAACCGACTCTGCCTTCTGCATATCCATGACGCTGTTCAACAAGCAATATTGATAGATTGAGTTGAACCACTTCGAATCGAAATCGCGGACCTGGCGCAAGAAGAAAATCGCCTCGACGCCGTCCGCAAACACATCTGTGAACCGAGCCTTGCCACAGGCGACCGCAGCGGCGAATACCGGTAGATAGAGCACCGCATTGCGGTAATCCATTTCCGACCTGAAGGCAATCACCGAGCCGCCTTGGCTGCTGTGCCAACGTACCAGCCGCTCGCCGCCGAACTCCGGCCACTTTGCCTCACTGCGCTCGCGAATCAACTCAAGGTACCAGCCATGCAGGACACTCTTGAAAGTCGCTAGCGGCACCTTGATCTCTGGGCCAACAGGCTTGCCTGAAAGGAAGCGCTGCACACTCTGCCCGTAGGCTGGATAGGTTTCCCCCAATCGCGAAAACATTCGTCCGATCAGAGCATCAATGGCTTCCTCAGCGACCCCTTTCACCTTAAGGAATGCAGCGAAGCGCTTGGCCGCAAGGTGGATTTCTGCAATAGGAAGAAACTCCCAGAAAATCGGAAACTCAGCCTCCAGCCGACCAAGGAATTTCGCTTCCATCTCAAACTTGAAAAGTGCCATCGCCAACGCGCGGGTGTGCCCTACCAGAGCCTTCCAGACCTCGAAGGTCGCCAGGGGCAGATAGCCGTACCCCTCATACAAGGCCCGCAAAAACTGCCAGCCGCTATGCATAGGGTTAACCGCCATAGCATCCAACACAGGCGTGAAAGAGCTAACAGGTGAAGCGTGATCGAAGGTCAATACTGCCTTTTGCAGACTCTGGATCCCATCGCTCGGCGCCAAAGGCTGCCAGCCACCAGCGATAAACAGCGGCCGGAACGACACAGATGAGCCTGATTTGGGCAACACCAGCCAGGGACCATCCCTTTCAACAGCAATAGGTAACTCGAAGTCGCCGGTGGGCACACCTTCGCTGGTGCGGGAACTGAGCGCGATGGAGCTACGCATAGGATCATGCAATAGCATCAACACCGGTTCGGGAATGGCGTCGGTGCCATCGTGCAGATTGGCAGCACACAGCATCTGACGGTCGCGATCCAGTTGCATCTCCGTCGAATACCTACGGATGCGGTAACTGGCGTCCTGACCGTTACCGAACACCCGCAACTCGACGACCTGATCGATTCCCGACTGAAGCGAAAGCAGGTCAACAATCTGTTCACGGATATTGAACAGACTGATCTCCAGCGGCTTTTCGGCCGCCGTGTAGGTCCAGCTGTAACAAGCATTCCTGGCCGCACTACCCCTGAGGGTCAGCTCAAGGCTAAAGCGGGTTGGTGCGCCAGCCCGGCCAAACAGATACAAACGCGCCCCCAACAGGTCGTCGACGCTGAGATCACGCTTCAGCTGTTTGCCTGTGCCATCAAAGGCCAGAGAACCCGAGTTGGGAAACGGCAGGTCAATCTCCACTGGGTCAGCCATCAAGCTGGGGGTAACTGAAAGGCGGACCCTGACTGGAGGAAAGCCCTTTGCCAAGAGCCTAAGCTCGGTGTGATCCTCATGCTTTACCTGCTGTACCTGCAGACTGTCGTCAACAATCTGAAGCAGGCAGCGCTGCCGGGAATGCACCAGAATGCTCCCCTGCCCCGGTTTCTCACCACTGCGCAGCTCAACACGGAAATCCGTCGGCAGGATGCCCACTCGGCGGCGTAGCAAGGCATCGCCGCTGCGGTTGCGCACCGACACATATTGGGTACCCAGTACATCCTGCAACAAGCCGCTTCCCGGCTGTTTGCCGGCAACGTACAAGTCACCGCCCTGCTGTTGCAGTTCCCCGGCAACGGTCGGCCACTGCACACGAGGCAGACCGACAAAGGTCAGCGCGGGCTTGGTCGGCCAGTCGATCTGGGTACCAGCCAGTTCCAGCCCCAAGCCCATACCAACCGCATGTCCCATGCGTATCCGGTAGAGTTCATCACTCTCAACCTGGAACTGCGCCTTGCCCTGAACCTTTACCGTATGCAGCGAAAAAGCCGGTGCCATATCGCTGAAGATGGCTTCCTCGCCCTCTGCAGCCATGTTCAACTTGCCACCGTCTGGCAGCACCAGCAGCAGCTCTTCACCCGCCGTATTGAATGAAGCCTGACCGCACAGCTGCCAGCGATCATTCACTGGCTCGAAACCCAACGGTACTTCGCCAAGGGCCACTGCACTGCCCTCTATCGGCTGGGTGGCGATCAGCATGCCGCCTGCCATAGCCACCAGACTCAGTTGAGCACTGCAATCCTGCCGCTTTCCAATCACCTCACGGACGCGCAACCGGATATGGGCGACACCGTTGTCGACCAGCGCATAGCCGGGGCCAAGCGCAGCAATCACCTGTCCATCTTCGACAATGGCCAGCTCAAAACGGGTGGTAGATGGCTGCGTCGTCAGACGAAGCACTACCTCCTCCGGCATCGAGACCTGAACCTTGAGCACATCAGGCTGGGCCTCATGCCAGAAGTGTCGGCAAGACCATCCAGCAGCATCTCGGCGTCGCTTTTTACCCTCGATGGTCGCAGTCTTTAAAAGACCATTGAGGAGTTCGCTGCCAGTCTCGTTATCCAGAGGCAGAGGGAACAATTCACGCCACTTGGGGTTCAGCGCATCCAGGCGGGCGACAGGCTCATCCACCTGGGGCAACCCATAATTTCGTACCAGAGCCACAAGCTCATCGACCATGCGCGCAATCAGTTCCACGGACGTACGCGAGGCAAACACTTGAGGAAGGCTTGCCTTTTCCAGTTGCTGCTCCACCTGCTGGAGAGTGTTGAACCCCAGCAGGTGCCACTGGTCGTACTGCCTTAGCAAACGATCAAACAGTGACTGGAAGCGACTGCCTCCCTCGCGCAATACCTGAAAGGGCAAGCCCCCCTCACCAAACAGCGACCCCAGAAAGTCCCGATGACCCGCTTCGTAGAAATGAAGGGGACGTTTCCAATACCCCTCCAACCCTTTTGGAATGGCCTTGCTCAGCTCACCCGGCGACAGATTGAATCCCAAAGCTTTCCAGATCGGGTCCCAGGTCCAGGCATACTCGCTGCGGTACTCACGGCGATACCACTCCGAACCAAAAAGCACCAAACAGGCACAGGCTGCGGGGTCCTTTAACGCGGCATCAAAGCCCCCCAACTCACGGAGCAAATGCTGCAGCTCTCCGTACTCTTCGAGACTGCAGTGGTACGCATAGAGTCCGCGCTGATCAGGCGCTGAAAGCCCACGACGCTGGAGAAAGCGTCCCAGCCAGGACGAGCACTTAATTACGGAGTACGACATGAACAACCTCCCTGATTGAACCATCCGCTCCTAAACTCCATGAGACAGACCTCAGGACAGCGGAACCCAATCCCCCTCTCCGCTCCCTGAGCTGATTGACCTGATCATCCGCTCAACCGCAGGTCGCTCTATATACTGGGGATTCCCGGCACGGTAGCGGTCTTGAAAATAGTCTTGCCCACGGCGGGTCAATCTGTACCCCTCGGGTACGCGTTCGATCCGACCTGCATCCAAGTGAGTCTGAAAATTCCCCAGGAACCGCTTCAGCGGGAACGGCTTTCCCTGATCCATTTCCGTGACTTCGAGAATGGCCGCCATGTAAGTCCATAGGCGTTGCCCCGAGGGTGTGGTTGCAAGCTTGTAGAGATGATTGTTGCCTTCCATTCTTTGCTCCTTTCACACCATCAGGCAGCCAACGCCAGCAGGTTCTCGATTAGCTCTTTAAGCTCTGAGCGTTGCTCATCGTCATCTTGATACATCGAGCGCTGAAGGATCTGCTCGGCAGTCATCAACGGCCAGAACCTGTCGATCACATCATCCGCTTTGACGCGCACCGCCTCGCCGATGATTTTCTTTGCATCACAGGTGTCGGTGAAATTCACCCTTACCCCGGTTTGAGCCTCAATCAAATCTGGGCATAGGTAGTTCTCGATTTCACGCTTTCTAGTCGAGTAAAACGCGCGCCCCTTCTCCTCTACCTCTTCTTTGCGCTTCAGATTTTGCTCCGGCCGACCACCAATGTCGGAGTCGAGAAACACGCACCAGGGAAGACCTAGATCATCGGCAAGGTTGAGGGTGACCCAGTGCTTCACGTTACCGCAGCCACCGATGAGGATGGGTACGATCCCGACATCCTCCAGACTGGACTCAAGGTGTCCGCCAGCCTTCAGGGTGTTGGCCGCGTGACGGAGGAAGGTGACGTCTGACTTACCTTCCACCAGCACGACCCCCTTCGCCCGCTCCATTCCTGTTTCGGGAAGTACACCCAGACTCTCTGCGGCCTCCTTGAGCACATCGTCATTGGGCATCTTGACGATAGGGATGCCGTTTTCGTCCTTGGTGACATAACGGATGCCGTCGATGGGCATCAGGCCGGCTAACGCGGGGACGTGGGTGGTGACGATGATCTGCCGGTTGGGCTGGTTGGAAAGCTCCAGCAGCGCCTTCATCAGCATCATCTGGTAGTTGGGATGCTGGGAGGTTTCAGGCTCTTCGATGGCATAGATGACATTGCGCTGGGTGCCCACCACCGCCTTCTCCGCCTCGGCGCGGAAGAAGTTGAGTAGGATCAGGCGGCGCACGCCGCTGCCGCGCTTGTTGATGGGGATGCCATTCTCACCATCCAGGGTGAAGTTGAAGCTCCACTTGGGTTTTTCCTTGAAGCGCGGCGTCAGCTCGTTGGCCAGTTCGGGGGCCATCTCCCGCAACTTGTCGAGGGTGCGGGTGGCGACATCCAGCACGCTGGCTTCAATTTGTTGCTCCAGTGCGCTGATTTCATTTTGCAGCGCCGCCTGGGCTTCCTTGACCGCCTGCTGCAGCGGGTTCTTGGCTTCGGAGTCGCCGTCACTGCTCTCGCGATCCGCCTTGAACAAAGCGAATGTTGGCAGCTGGGCCTCAATCTTTTCCCAGATGGATTTGCTGTCTGTCGAAAGCCCTTTACTAACGTCGAGCAGAGTCTCCTGACAGGCAATAGGCTGTGCCGCAGCACGAATAGCCTGCCGCCACTGCGAAGCCACGCGTTTGTCGGCAACTTGATCGGCGATGCCACGCTGCTCGCCGAGCTTTTTCAGATCGGCCATCTTGAGACTAAGCAGAGCTGCCAACTCGGCATCTGCTGGGTGCTGACAGCGGATGGCCGTACGCTCCAACTTGCCGGTGCCGGCCTTGAAGATTTTCACGATCTCCAGAGCGCTGTCGGCGTTGAGCAGATATTCCTGTGCCAAGGAGGTCTCAGCATTTTCATCCAGCACCAGCGCCTCGGGCAGGCCGTCGAACTCACAGGCAATCTCGAACTGCTCGGCACCCTCAGCCAGGCTGAAGCAGTTCATATCGCTCTTGTCGGCCTTGATGTCGCCATTCTCAAAGAAGATCGCCAGGGCCTCGAGGATGGTCGATTTGCCATAGTCATTGCGGCCGACGATGCCAGTCATAGCTTCGTCGATGGGAATGACCGTGGTGGCACGGTAGCCGCGGAAGTGGGTGAGCTTGACGGACTTGAGGCGCATGGGGACTTCCTTATCTATAGCTGGCCGGAAAAAGCTTTTTGGGTTAGCGAGCCAAACATCGTCTCAATTTCTAGTAATGCACTATAAACGATCTTGCTCGACTCAAGATATTTAGTCTTTATAGCTTCGAACTTGAACTGATCTTGAAGTGGCGGAAAAATCATCTCAAGTGGATATATCCTGCCCCCCGAAACGAGAGGCTGCGCAGCCTTGCCTGCGTACTGATTTAAATTAGAAACATCCAGAAGCTGAGCCATATAGTGAACATTTACATCCTGAACATACTCCCTGATGTAAAGCGCATTATCAGTTACCCAAGCGCACGGCTGCGTAATGTGAATGGCTCCGCAGTAAGCTCCTACACGACCGATGACCAACTGCGGCTCCTCGAACATGTATTCGGAATGATAACCGTTGATCCCATTTCCACCGTACACCGGATAACAACCACCTGAATCCATTTCTTTAGCAGACAATCCGTTTCCACTTGAGAGCTTTATGACATCACCGAGCCGCTTGACCTCCCACCCCATCGGATTGGTCACCGGGTCGCCGAACATGTCCAGAAACACAGCGCGGAGGAAGTCGTCGGCAAGTTGGATGGCTTGCTGGCGTTTGCGGCGGATGGCGTCGGCCTTGTCGAGGATGGCGGCGATGCGCTTTTGTTCGGGCAGGGGTGGAACTGGAACAACATTTTCCTTGAGAAACTTAAAGTGCCTGCTATAACCAGCAGACTCAATGTTCAATGAAGATAAATAATAGAATAAGAACCTCTTGTCCAACTCGGCCTTTGGCTCAAGAACCTTTGCACCATCAGCACCCAAGCAAAAAGGCTCATCTATAAATTTAAAAATCCGGGTGTGATCACCAAATACAATTGCAGGACACCCATCCAAAGAGACTACTGACTCATCATCTGTATAGCCGCCAAATTTCTGCTGCCCTTGGTCAACTATAGGAAACCTGCCTTGCCCCAAGTATTCGGATTTCTGCAGCTTCGAATATTCAGATGTGGCGTCTTTGACAGCCAAGCGGAACGGCAATACATCCCAATGCGCCGGAAAAACTTGGTTCACAGCATTCCCTCCAGCTCATCCAGATTCGCCAGAATCTCCTGCTCCAGTCCTCTGAGGCGTTGCAGAATCACCTTCGGCTCTTCGTACTGCTCCTGCTGGTACTCGACTTCCTTGTAGCGGTTGATGGAGAGGTCGTACTTGTTGGCAGCAATATCCTCAGCCAGCACGACAAAGGCCTTTTTGCGCTTGTCACCGAACAGCGTGTTGATGGTACTGGTGCTGACATTGCCCTCGACCATCTGCCGATATTTGTGCCATTGGGCAATGGCGTCGGGCAGGTCGTTGCTGCCCTCGCCTTTCAGCTCGGTGCGCTTGTCGTCCAGCGAGTAGCCGTCGGCCTGCAGGTCGTAGAACCACACGCGCTCGGTGCTGCCGCCCTTGGTGAAGATGAGGATGGCGGTGCTGACGCCTGCGTAGGGCTTGAATACACCGCTGGGTAGGCTGACGATGCCTTCCAGTTGGTTGTTCTCCAGCAGCTCCTGGCGCAGCTGCTGGTGAGCCTTGGATGAGCCGAACAGCACGCCGTCCGGCACGATCACCGCGGCGCGTCCGCCGAGCTTGAGCGAGCGCAGGATGTGGGCGACGAACAGCAGCTCGGTCTTTTTGGTTTTCACCAGGCCGAGTACGTCGGGGTTGGTGTTGGTTTCGTCCAGGCTGCCTTTGAACGGCGGGTTGGCCAGCACCACGTCGAAGAAGTTCTGCTCCTGACGCGGGTAGTGCTCCTTGATGGATTTGCTCAGGGAGTCCTGGTAGCGGATGTTCGCGCCGTTCACGCCGTGGAGCATCATGTTCATGCTGGAGACGCGCAGCATGGTGGTGTCGAAGTCGAAGCCCCAGAACATCTGGCTGTTGATGTGCTGGCGGTAGGGTTCGAGCAAGTCGCCCGAGTAATGCAGATTACCGTCTTCATCGCTGAAGGTGCCTTCCGGACTGGAATGCACACGGTTGAGGTATTCCATGGTGCGGGCGAGGAAGCCAGCCGTGCCGCAGGCCGGGTCGCAAATCACGTCCGTAGGCTGCGGGGCTATCAGCTCTATCATCGCGTCGATGATGTGGCGCGGCGTGCGGAACTGGCCGTTGATACCGGCGGTGGTGAGCTTGCTCAGCAGGTATTCGTAGATATCGCCCTTCACGTCGCTCTGAGTCAACGGCAAGGCATGAACCATCTCCACGGCGGAGGCCAGCACCGACTCGTTCTTGATCTCCAGGTCGGCGTCCTGCATGTACTCGCTGATATGGCCGAGGCCTTCACGCCCACCACCCTCGCCCTCGGCACTGCCGAGCTTGGCGAAGAAGGGGTAGACGTTCTGCTTGAGGTGCTGGTGCAGCTCCTTACCGCTCTTGTGGTGGAAGTTCTTCCAGCGCAGCAGTTGGCCTTCCGGGGTGCTGGGGAACAGGCGGGCAAAGTCCTTGCCGGTGCGGTTGGCTTTGCGCTCGGCCACGTCTTCCTGCATGTCGAGCATGCGGGCGAACATCAGGTAACTGATCTGCTCGATCACGGTCAGCGGGTTGGTGATGCCGCCAGTCCAGAATTTTTCCCAGAGCTTGTCGATATCGTTGCGGATTTTGCCGGTGAGCATTCGGGGTACTTCTCTCGTTCAAAAATGGGTTGTCAGGCCTGCGGTAGCAGCTCGCCTTCGTGACTGTTCTGGATCAGTTGCGGCAAATCGTCGGCTGGCTCCGGCGCTTCGTCGAGCGCCTCTACGATCAGCGCAAGCCGCTCGTTCTCGAAGTCCATGTGAGTGGGCTCCAGCGCTGGCAGGGTCTTGCTGACCTTGGCCGAGAGCTTGTTGAAGCGTTCCACCTTGCCGTAGAGGCCTTGCTTACCAGCCAGCGCCTTGACGGTGTCGTTGTAGTGGTTGCTGACGGTGTTGAGGGTGCCTCCCAGCTTGCCGAGGCGCTCGGCCACGGTGCAGACCTGGTTGTAGATCTCGCCCGCCTTCTCGCTGATTTCCCGCGCCTCGGCGTTGCTGCGCTCGATCATCCACAGGTTGGAGACGGTACGCAGAATGGGAATCAGGGTGGTGTGCGAGACCAGCACGATGCCTTTCTTGTAGCCGTACTCGAATAGGTCCTTGTTGTGCTTCATGGCCTCGATATAGGCCGGCTCGACAGGCATGAACATCAGCACGAAGCTGGGGCTGCGCATACCGACGAGGTTGGTGTAGTCCTTGGAGGCGAGGTCGTCGATGTGCTTGCGTACGGCTTTGACGTGCTCGGTCATCGCCAGTTGGCATTCTTCCGGCGACTCGGCGGACACGGCGCGGTCGTATGCAACCAGCGAAACCTTGCTGTCGATGATGATGTGTTTGCCGTCGGGCAGCTTGATCAGGTAATCGGTCTGCCTGGAACGGCCTTCGGCATCCTTGAAGGCGCTCTGCACTTCGTAGTGCGCCTCTTCGATCAGGCCGCTCATTTCCAATGTGCGACGCAGCTGCGCCTCACCCCAGGCACCGCGCTGCTGGGAGTCACCCTTGAGGGCCGAGGTCAGATTGTTGGCCTCTTTGCTCATCTGCAGGCCGATTTCCAGCACCTTCCTGATTTCGGCATTTAGGCTGGTGTTGCCTTGCAGCGAGGCGTCGTGAACTTCGTTGATGCGCTTCTGGAAGCCTTCGATCTGCTCGCGGAAAGGCTTGAGCATCCCATCGATACTGGTCTGGCTGGTCTGGGTGAAGGTCTTGCCCTTCTCCTCGAAGATCTTGTTGGCCAGGTTCTCAAATTCCTGGGTCAGCGACTTGCGGGTGTCGGCCAACTGCGCCATCTGTTCCTGGAAATGCTCCTCGCGCTTCTGCAAGGTGGTCTTGAGTTCGGTGTGCTCGGACGAAAGTGTGCTCAGGCGCTCCTGCAACTCGTTGAACGATCGCACCTGCTGAGAAAGCGCTTCCTTGGTTTCAAGAAGTTGGCTGCGCACATCGCGCTCGGCAGTTTCCAGGGCCTTGGCCCGTTTGCCCTCATCCGCAAGTCCGTCTTTCAAACGGTCACGATCCGTGTGCAGCTGTTCATTTGTGGCCTGAGCCTGAGCCAGGCGCTCACGTAGCTCGGCCACCTGCTTCTCGCTCTTGTCCAGGGAGGTCTTCAGCTCAGCATGCTCATTGCTCGTCGACTGGTAGCGCTTCTGCAAAGTGTCGAGGGCTTGCACGTGCTCGGTCAGCTTGTGCTTGGTCTCGCTAAGCTGTTCGCGAGCTTCACGCTCGGCGGTTTCCGCCACCTTCGCGCGTGTTTCTTCGCTCGCCAAGGCATCCTTGAGGCGGTCACGCTCCTCTTGCAACGCAGCATTTGTGGTTGTCGATGTATCGAGGCGCCCGCGCAGTTCGGTCACCTGCTCCTGCAGCCCTTGGGCACCAGCCTGCACAGCCTCCAGACGCCTGGCTGACTCATGATGTTGCCGGTTTGCTTCTTCCAGTTTCACCTGCAAGTCCGATCCGGCAGCTTTACGCTCATGCAGCTCGGCAGAAAGACGCGCCATGGTATCGGCCGATGCTTGCAACTGCGCCTTCAACTTGCCCTCTTCGATCTGCAGCTCATGACTGCGCGCTTCTGCTGCCTTGAGCTGAATCTGCAGAGATTGCTGCTGAGCCTCAGTCGACGCCCTGGCCAGCTCTGCCTGCTCAAGCTGCATACTGAGCTGGCTGATCTGCCTCCCCTGACGCAGGGCAGCGACCACATAGCCGATAACCGCTGCGGCGATAGCGAGCACCCCGCAGATCACGATGATTTCTGTCGTCCATTGGCTAGCTTGCATGATCACTCCTAGTGACTGCTTGGCGGGACATCCCCGCGCAGGAAGGGCTTGAGCACGGCGACCAACTCGCCGACATCCTCGGGGGCGAAGACGCCGTCGATACCCTCGTGGGAAATACTGTCGAACGGCGGCTCGTAGAGTTTCTCCACGACAATGCTGCCGTGTTGCGCGATGTAGTTCTTCAGCAGATTCATGAAGCGAACCTGCTGGGCGGTGAGGCTGGGGTGGGCATGGAGGAAGCTCTTGAAATGCTCCTCGATGGCTTGCGCATCCAGGCCAATGATCTCGCGCACGGTAAGGTGCAGCTGATCCGCGGTACGGCCGTAGAACTCGTTGAGCACTTCCAGGCTGACGCCCGGATGGCTGGTGAGGATGGTCGAGGTGAGCGTCTTCAGTTCTGGCTCGGCAATCGGCTCGCCCTTGTGGATTTTCTGCAGGGTTGGATTGGCGGCCAGCATGCCGTCAAGAATGTCCTTGAGGCGGCGGCGGTAGATCATCGCTTCGTTGGCGCCAGCGATATACACCACACGCTCTTCGCCCTGGACGTTGCCATCCGCGGTTCGCGTGGTGTCTACGCCATAGCCAGGCCCGGTGTCGGTCTGGCGGTACTTCATGATGCCACGCAGCTCCTGGCGGGCATGTTCCAGCTTGCCGATGCTGGGTTGTTGCCAGAACTCGGCGCTGCGCACCTCAGCGATCACGGCATCCTTCTGCCGCACGGCCTGAATGTTAACGGCGAGCTTGTCCACTTCGGCCAGTAGGGTGATCTTGCCATCCTCAAAGCAACTGGCCTGCTCGACCAGGCAGCGCTGGATGCCTGCGATCAGCTTGTCCAGAGCGGTGGCATGTTTGTCGCGCAGCACCCGGGCCGACATCAGTGGGGCGATACTGTCCATCAGCAGGTGCTGGGTTTTGGCATCGAACTGTTTCAGCAGCGCGGTTTGCTGCAACTGATGCACAACACGCAGCTCGCGCTTCACGGCCACGCTGGTGTCCGGCAAGTCGTTGATGTCCGCCCGCAGTAGCTCGATGGCGGTATCGAAGGCGGCTGCATGGTTGTGCTTAAGCGCTGCCTGGGCCAGCTCCACGCGTGCCTCGAAGGTGGTTTGCAGGAGGGATTTGCCGCCAGTGTCCTCCGGCTCCTGATACTCCTGCTCGAAGTAGTCGAAGTTGCCGTAGTGGTCGAAGATCAGGAACTCACTCTTGTCCTTGCCTGGGCCGAACAGGTTGGGGCGCAGGCGCGTGCCACGACCGATCATCTGCCAGAACTTGACCCAGGACTTGACCGGCTTGGCGAATACCAGGTTGACCACTTCGGGCACATCGATGCCGGTGTCGAGCATGTCCACCGAGATGGCGATGCGGAAGTCGTTGTCCGGCTTCTTGAACTCCTTGATCAGGGTGTCCACATGCGGAATGGCGTTGTGGATGACCTTGCAGACCTTGGTGCCATACTGCGGATAGAGCTTGCAGAAGAGCTTTTCCAGGTGCTCGGCGTGGTCCTGGCGCTGGGCAAAGATGATGGTCTTGCCGACCAGCGATCCGGTTTCGTCCTTGATGCCGTTGTTGATCAGGTTTTCCAGGATGATGCGGTCGGTGTCTTCACTGAAGATCTTGCGGCCGATGTCCTTGCCGGCAATGGTGGTGCGCCTGGCCTCCTCTTCGCCGAGATCTTCTTCGAGCTGACGCTTCTGCTCATCGCTCAGGTCGTTGTAGTGGATGCCATCGCGCAGGAAGTCAGTGGTGAGGTCGCGTACACGGAACGGCACCAGGTAGGGCGGTTCGTTGTTGATGGCGGCATCCAGGCCGAACTCGAAAGTGGGGTCGGTGGTTTCACAGTCGAAAATATCGAAGGTGTTGCGGCTGATGAACTTCACCGGCGTCGCTGTCAGGCCCACTTGCAACGCATCGAAATAGTCGAACAGGTCGCGGTACTTGTTGTAGATGCTGCGGTGGCTTTCGTCGGCAATGATCAAGTCGAAGAAGCCCACGTCGAGCTGGGCAAAGCGGTTCATCATGCCCGGGTAGGTGGCGATATAGATGCGTGCGGTCTGGTCGACCTTGTTGGTTTCACCAATCACGCAGCGCGGTTCGCTGGGCAGATTTTGCTTGAAGGCATCATCGGCCTGCACCCGCAGTTCCTTGCGATCACAGAGGAACAATACGCGCTTGGCCCAGCCGGAGCGCAGTAGCAATTCAGCCAACGCAATCGCCACACGGGTTTTGCCGGTGCCGGTGGCCTGGATGATCAGGGCCTTGCGGCGTTGTGTTTGGAAGTGCGCGGCGACGGTCTTGATGGCCTCGATCTGATAGGGCCGGTCGGCAATGCTCAGCTCGGGGTTGTGCTTTTCAACCTCGGCAATGCGGTACTGCCGCTGGTAGATCAGGTATTCGAGACTGTCCTTGCTGTAGAGGCCATACACCGGGCGATAGGTGTTGTACTGCTGGTCGTCCCAGATGAAGGTTTCGTAGCCGTTGCTGTAGAAAATCACCGGGCGCTGCATGCCCATGCGCTCGAAGCCGTCGGCATACATGCGCGCCTGTTCGCGCCCGGCCTGCAAGCTGACATTGCCGGATTTCTTGGCCTCGATCACAGCCAGCGGCTGGCCGTTGTCTCCCCATAGCACGTAATCCGCACGCCCCTTGCCGGAGGAGTTATCCGGGAAATCGACTTTCACCTCGTGACCGACCTGAGCGGGGTTACTGACATCCCAGCCGGCCTGCAGAAGCATGGCATCAATCAGCAGGGTACGAGTCTTGGCCTCGTTCCATTGCAGGCTGTCGGCAATCTTCTGGCTCTGCTGCTGACGCTTTTGCTGATCGGGCTTGGCCGGCGGCTCGAGCTTGTCGAGGTTACGGGTACGCTCCTGCTCCAGCTTGTCCATGACGCGCTGAAGCTCTTCCTGCTGCTGGTTGAGCTCCTTCTCGTAGCTGGAAACTGTCTTCTGCAGGCTGAGCAGCGCTGCAGTCGGATCCTGCACCTCGGCAAAGGGCTGAATATCAGCCTGCGCAGTGCCGTAGTACTTGATGGCCATGTACATGGCCAGTTGATGAGCGGTCTTCAGCGCCAGCAGTGCGTTGCGCAGGTCTCCTTCTGCACCGTGAGCGGTGTCATTGCCCTGGATGCGTAGGAAGTTGATCTGATGAACCAGAGGCTTGCTGACGCAATCGACAAACACCGGGTTTTTCACCAGGTCGTAGAAAGTCGACTGCGGCATACGCGGCAGCAGCTCTTCCTTGTAGATGGCTTTGGTCAGCTCTTCGGCGAAGCTGCGCAGGCGAGTCAGCGCACTGCCCGGGTCGATAAACAATACGGCTTCGGCCAGGCCCGCGAGGTTTGCCAGCAACTCGTTGCCGGAGCGAAGGAATTCGAAGTTGGCTGATTTCATATAGGCGATTCTGTCCATGCCAGTCCTACAGCGAGGACCGTGCCAAGTTTTTATTCGATGCCGTATTTGTCGATCCAATTGCTCAGCGTTTGCTGGCTTTTGAGGCCCAGCAGGCTGGCGGCGCGAGTCTTGTTGTAACCGGTGAGAGTGAGTGCCTTGTGCAGGTAATGCCCTGCGACCTCAGAAATAATCCCTTGTAAATCAATACCTTGCTCAACATCCCGTGTCATGATGTCGGCTTGCTCCTGCGGAAGTTGAAACAGAGCCTGCTCAATATCCGCCGCACCGATAGCACTGCCCTGACACCAGAGTGCAGCTCTTAGCAATGTGGACTGAAGCTCCCGGACATTGCCACGCCAGGGGTGTCTCAGAATAAGTTTTTTTGCTTCAGCGGAAATTTCCTTACCAGCCAGCGAGGAATCTTGCTCGGCGAGATTTTCTAGCAACGTATCTACCAGCAGGAGCAGATCCCCTTCACGTTCCCGCAGAGGCGGTAGATGAAGAACTCCGACAGCTATCCGATAGAACAAGTCCTCGCGGAAACGCCCCTGAGCCACTTCCTGCATCAGATTTCGGTGGGTAGCCGTAATCAGCCGTACATCGACCTTTAACTCCTGGCTGCCCCCAACCGGCGTGAGCGTGCCTCCCTGGAGGACTCGCAATAGGCGAACCTGCACGTCCGGCTTCAGCTCACCAAATTCATCCAGAAACAGCGTGCCGCCATGCGCTTGCCGGAACACCCCATCTCGATTCTCCACCGCACCGGTGAAAGCACCTTTCCTATGACCAAACAGAGTGGAGTCGATGAGTTCAGGCGCAATCGCCCCGCAGTTGACCGCAATGAAGGGGCCAGCAGAACGTGGACCGGCGTTGTGGATAGCCCTGGCAAATAGCTCCTTGCCAGTACCGGTTTCACCATAGATCAGCACCGGTACTTGTTTCTGTGCCAGGACTTGCGCTTGAGCCCTAAGTGTCAACATGCGTTCACTCTGCGTGACAATGCTGTCGAAGGCTGCGTTGACGGGAGCGTCCTGCCCTGCCAGCTCCAGTAGCTTGTCGCTGGTGATGCCATTGGCGGCGGGCACGTACTCGGCGGCTATCTCGAATGGCACCTCAATCTGCTGTACGCCCTGCTCGAGGGAGGATTGGTAGAAAGTGGCCGGATAGCGAGTCTTGCCGAGAAGAATCCACACGGCCTGCATGGCTGGCGTGCCTGGGCTGAGCAGAATCGAAAGATCGGCACGGGAAACGGACAAGCGCTCCAGATGCTTGTTGGCGGCCTGGTAGATTTCCCCGAAGTGGACTGGGGAGCTCAGAGATTCGTAATGAGCCTCGACCGGTATATCGACACGCTCGCGCAACCATGCCAGGTAGGGCTCAACCCGCTCGACAGGGTAAGAACAAAGCAGCTCGACACGATCAAAGGACGCAGCCCGCAGGGTCGACAAAATCGGCCCCACTTCGGTGTCGTTAACAGCTTTGAGATCGTTCCCGCCCACCCAGCAAGTCAATGCGCGCTGCCTCTTCAACACTGTCCCTGTACTCCCCACTCATACCCCTGGCCGGTACCAGACAGGAGTAAATTGTGCTGCGATTCGCGTCTCGAATAGTAAACCATTGACCCTTTGGGGTCGGTGTACGCCGTCGGCTGAGCAGAGCCACATAATCGTCGACTTCCGGTAAAGCTCATCTAGCTCCTCGGTAGTAGGCAAGTACGTCAATGCAGCGGAGGGCGCCGCCGAAGGCGCACGATTAGCCAACATGCGGCCCTCAGTACTGGCAGTTTGCCCACCCCACTGGCATGCTCGCAACAGGCTGTGCCGGGTCAAGGAGTCCGCCATAGAGTGCAAACGTTGGATTTGAAGCAGAAAGCCAGGGCAACGTATCCAGAGCACTTCGTAGAATCATCTGGCAGGCGCGGAGGTTTTCGCCTTTTCCAATCGTCCAGGAGAATGGCCCCCCAATAAATCCTTCTGGCAGAACGCTTAAGTAAGACCAAGCACCCCTCTTCTAGACAACGACAGAGGCTGAGTGAAATGGACAACACCCAATACGCCCAACGTTTGCTAAGCCTGCTCGCGCAAGGCGCCACCTTATGCGCCACCGACAGAAAAAAGGCATTCCCACTTCTGCAACGGGCATCGGCTCTGCTATGGAGGCTTGAGCCTGAGCGCTCTCCGGTGACGACAATGGCATTGGAGCGCAAACTGAACTTGCCGATAGAGCAATGGCTCCCGGAGGCCATACGGGCGGACTATTCCGGTCCCCTGCTCTGCTCCAACATGGCGTCGCAGACCTGTAACGAAATGATGTTGGAGCTCAACGCCCGGCAGCTTTGGGAAACCATCCAGGCTCGCGTAAACCGAGTCAAGCAAGCGTGCCGGCTGCGATCCGATGGTGACACGCTCTATCGCAACTTTCGCCTGTTCCTCATTGAGCACGGCGTCATCGCCCCCTCCCAGGCCCGCGACGTATTCGTCCCACTGAACCTCTCTCTCAGTGACTTCTACGAGCCCATCCCGCTTCACCTGCGGCATAACGGGTTGCTGTACCTGTGCCCGGAATGCCACTGGCCCCTGAACACCCAACGGCATGAAGTGAGCTGCGACTCAGCCTGGTGCCGGGACAAGAAAAGCCTCTTTCTCAGAGACGGCACGAAGCTCGTGAACCGCGTGAATAACAGTCACCTTGAGGGCCAGGATGCCCAGGGAAGGCTCATGCTGAATCCGGCCTTATGGAAATTCACACTGCAGCCGGGATTGCTGGAACTGTCCCTGGCACACGCCCTGACCGAGAGAGGTTACGAAGTAGAACTTTGGCCTAACGTCGATCGAACAGATCTTCGTATCCGTATAGGCCAGAGCACTCAGGATATCGACGCAAAGGTGTGGGTATCAGCCCATGAACTCGCCAAACACATCGAACAGATCCCGTCCCACTTGCCTCGCTGGATCGTGATCCCCGACTACCAGAAGCAGAACATATCTCTACTCCGAGAGCACTGTCCTTTGGGTGTGCGCGTGTTCACCCAGAGCCAATGCGTGCAGGAGGTGCTGAAGCATGCGCCCCCTTTCTGATATCGCGACCACACTGTTCCTGGCTATCGCTGTGCGCTACGTCACCAACGAACCTACGCTGGCCGATGCTGCGGCAATCATTGCAGGCAGGACACGCAAGTGGAGCACCTGGGGCTCCCTGACGGAAGCGCAGCAAACGCTAATCGCCCAGAGTTTGCGGCTCAGACCTTCTTTGCTGGCTCAGCCAAAACGCTTCATGTTGAGCGCCGAGGGCATCCTGAAGGGCAAGTTGAGCTCTTTTGAGCTGGTGGACAGCTCCAATCTGAACACTGAACTCCACGAGCAAGATCGGTATCGCCTGTCGTCCCATCTGGATATTGACCAGGTCATCAGGGAAAACTTCGAGGCGCTCAAGAATGGTCGTACTGCGCCGGCTCATGGACAGCTACCCAATGAAGGAGACGTCGTACTCAAGCACATCACTGGAGATCACGTCAGGGTCTTCGCCATCCCGGAAAACGAACGTCATGTCCTGAATGCGCTCGACCAGCACGTCCTCATTCCACCATCAACGGCGTTACCCGAGATCAGCTGGGAGCACGCCAGGCTGATGAAGCTCGCGAAACAAATGGATGCCTCTCCTGACCTGCATAGCCAGCACGAAGCGTCATTGGTGAACATCTGGGGTGATGAGCCCGTTCGCAAAGCCGACTCGGGGAATTTTTACAGAGTCAATGCGCCGACTGGTTCCGGCAAGAGCGTCGCGATGGTGATGATGGCCATCGACGCGGCCGAGCGTGGACACAGGGTTGCTATCGCAGTCCCTACGCTAGTTGAAGTCGAGAACACCGTACGCATCATCAAACAATCGGCGGCGGCAGTAGGCAAAGAGTTGAAGGTCGCACCGCTGCATTCCGCCTCTCGGATATACGAGCGTGCAGAGATGCAGTTCGAGCAGGGCAAGACCGATCACCCCTACGATTATGCCTGCCTGCTTGACGCTTACTCAGCCGACTTGATGGCTGTGGAACCAGGCAACGAGCCGTGCTTCAACATACGCATATCGGCATGTGGGGATGATGGAGAGGAGTCGTCGAAGCGCCTCAAACATTGCCCCTTCCTCTTCAGGTGCGGCCAAACCCGGATGCTGTCACAGGCGATGGAGGCTGACATCGTGGTGATCAACCACCACGCCCTGTTGTCTGGCACAACCCGCATCCCGCTTTCAGACGCTGAACAGTTTCCAGGCCCCCGAAGCTTGGTTGAAATCCTATTGCGAACAACACCCGTATTTCTGGTGGACGAAATCGATGGCCTCCTGAAGTCGGCTATCGATAGCAGCGTGATCGAGCTGAGGCTGGGCAATGTAGGTGATAACAGCCCGTTGCTGCGTCTGTTCAACCACGTTGTTGGAAAGTCCCACATCCCCGGAATCGATCGAAGCAGCCTTTACCGGGTCAACTGGGCATTGATGTACTGCACGCTGAGCGTCAGCCAGCTCATGAATCTTCAGCAAGAACGCTATTTCGAATGGCCAATCAAAGAGACCACCTGGTCGGACGCTGATGACACCTTCATCACACAAGCCCTTGGCATTACCCGAGAAACACTTGAGTACCTGTTTAGCAACGATCTCGGTCAGCTTCCGCACCACCTGCAATCACTGAGCCGCAACCTTGCCAACTGGCGTTCTAACGATGGGGAACACAGACTCGAAACGCTGGCCATCACCCTGGGAAACCTGATCGCAGACTTATCCGAGAGCGGCAGGCTGCCTGAGCGCCTGAAGGAACATGATCGGATACGCCTGAAAGCATCTCTGATTCTGCGCGGTACCCTGCTGGTCATCGAGACCCACCTGCGAAATTTGCAGGTCGAGCTACCTGCCTTCGTCAATGCGGAGATCCCTTATGCGTACGAGGTCAGGCGGAGCATCGCCGGCCCAGAACCGCTGAGCCCAAGCCCCAACGGGCCGCTGCAAAGAGCAGTCTTTGGCTTCAAACGCAAAGACAGCAGCGACCAAGACTCGACGCTACACGTCGTCGCCATGCGGGGCGACCCTCACAGTACCCTGCTCTCCCTCCCTGACATCAGTGCGTTGGGCTATGCCGGAGTGAAGAGGCTGTTCATCGGCTTCTCCGCAACAGCCTATTTTCCCGGCGCCAGTGCGTTCGATCTGAAAGCCCAGGACTTCATTGATGTGCCGGACGCCAAGGGCCAGGTGACGTTCGAGAACGTCAATCAGACCACGGCGATCTCTGGGGGACCATTTGCCCAACGCAAATTCCTGGTTACCAAGCTCGCCAAGGAACTCTGGCCATGGCTAAAGGCCCGGTTGGAAAAGCTTGCAAACGATCCCGAGACCCGGGATAGGGCCCGCCTGCTGCTGGTCACCAACAGCGATGCGGACGCTGAAGCACTAGCCATGACTTTGGCGAAAATGCCGGACGGCCCGGGCGAGTCCGTCGGATGGGTGCGTGGTCGCCAAAGCGAATATAAACCCTCCTCACTGGAGGCCCAGCAGATGCTTATCTATGACGACCTTGCCGAGTTCACCAGCGGCAAGCACAAGCATAAGACGCTGTTGGTCAGCGCACTTGGGCCTATAGCCAGAGGACACAATATCGTCAACGCAGACGGACTCTCCGCTATTGGTGGAGTTGTGATCTGTGTCCGTCCCTTACCGGCGTCCGACAGCCCCAACAACAACCTGGCCCACATCTGCTACGAAACCGGGAACACAGTGCTGCCACGCTCCAGTCCGGGAGAGGTCATGACGCAAGAACGCAAGCTCTCCAATGCGCTGTTGCAGACGATCCGTACCGCACGCCCGGCGTTTAGCCAGCAACCCGCCAACATCCGTCACTACACCATCATGAACATTCTGGTGAGCCTGACCCAACTCATTGGACGAGGCCGCCGAGGGGGCACCCCCGTCACGTGCTACTTCGCAGATGCAGCGTTCCTCAAAGGTCTGAAGCCCTGGTCAGAGATGCTCAATGAAAGTGTCAACCGGCTCAAGGAAGACGGCGACTGGGAACAGTTCGAGCGTCACCATGCAGGCATCGCATCGGCGGTTCAGCAATACATTCTTCGATCAAGAAAGGAGTCCGTATGAAAACGCTTGAGCTGCGCACCAGCCTTTTCAGATTCGACCCGACACAACTGGGGCGGGCCTACCGAGTCGTGATTGGAGAGCATTACCTCGATGCTTGGCAAGCGCTCAAAGGACTGGCAAAGAAGCCGCACCCAGGCTTGCCTATCATCGCTTTAGAAGAAATGCTGACCGTCCTCTCTGGTGGCCCTGTGAAGGTCAATCTTTCCCCGCAAAAGGACGGTGGCGTATCGGCGATTCTTCTACTCAAACCTCTTCCGATCGACACCATCAACGAGACGCTGCGGCTATGGTCGATGGATGTATTGAGGATCTGGAACGAGCGACTCGAAGGCTTTGAGGGCAAGCTCGCTGTCACCGACCTCGTACTCCTTGAGACCAGCCTTCTCGTGACACCAGGTGATATTTCATCACTGGCATACACCGTCATTCCGTGGCTAATTGGCCAGGCGATGATCCGCAACCCCATGCAGGCCAGCAAACCAATCACGCTTTATCAGGCATCGGACGCAACGCTTTTGGCATGGGACGATCCCGTTGTTTCGGAGAACGATATCCGCTACGCCAGCGCCGTACATGCCATTGAGCCCAAGCTGGTTTTGTTGCGCGGACGAGCCGAGCCTTACCTTCAGTTACGTGTGAAGCTGAGCCAGGTCATGCCAAATCTTGTTGGGACGAAAAAGCATGCCTGGGTAAAAGTTGGCGATCAGATCGTGAAGGCTAAGCTCAAGACCCAGCCACATGAAGGGGGATGGAAAACCACGTACGAGCATCCGATCGAAGACTTACTGGGATTTATGGGCGTTTCGTCTTTTCCATCTATTCAGGAAGGCGACATCCCCATCGACAGCGACTTCAGGCCCATCTATGCCATCCCTCCGTCCAACCCACTGATAGCATCAGGACCCGGGCCATTGTTCCTGGATCAGGCCGGCTTTCACCTGCTGGACAACCTACCTGGAACATCTCCGTTGTTGGCCAGAAAGGCCGTAGGTAGTTTGCGAGAGGAAAAAGCACAAGCCACCGGCGAGGTGGTCACGTTGCCGGTGATGGTGCTTGCAGCCCACTCCGAGGTAATGCTGCGGCTTCATGCGGCCAGTGGAACACTCGGTGAGGACAGTCAGTTCTTCAAGGAGGTGATGCCCCCACTGGTAACACTGACTCGGCTGGATGTGCCTGATGCGGGGCGCATGCTCGCGGGACAACACGACCTGCTAGTCCTCAGGGCATGGCTATCTAACCATGTATTGCCCGCAGCTTCGCAAGCCCACTGCGGTGGCCCCAAGGTGATGATCGTCGAAACCTGCGCTTCTGCAGCGAAATTGGAAGGCGCTCAGGACCCCAAGCATTTGATCCGGCAAGTTCTGGCAGAGCACGGCATTGCGACGCAATTCATCATGCACATCGATCCCGATGAACAACTGAAGAAAAAGCGCAAGGGCAAAGAGGATGATCGCGACTTCAAGGCCACCAACACCATTATCGAGGCTATCCGCCTGAGCGGCTACCTTCCCGCGCCGATACCAAAATCCAAAGCTTCGCCGGAGAAGACCACTGTAGTTTCCGTCCTGCTTGATCGCATCCAGGAAAAAGGCCCGGCAGTGCTTCTTCCTGTCATCACCCGCGCGGTGTTGGGGGAGCCCAACACTGAGATTTTCTGGTTCGAGTCAGGCCCGGACTCCGGGGGCAAGTGGTTCAGTTATAACGAGGGCGTCTCGGCCATACATGCATTCGCCACGCTGCTTACATCTGACCAGCTCACCAGGCTGGTGACTCAAGCCCTGCTGGTACCCACCAAAGTTGCTGACGCCCCACTGATCGCATGCCTCGACAGTGGCCTTCGTACATTCTACAAGGGGCTCCAGGACAGTCCAGGCGAGGGCCTTCCCCCGGTACCTGAAGGCGCCGCCATCGTACGAATTCGCGCAGACCTGGACGTTGCCCAAATGAGCGGGAATCAGTCACTGTCACCTGATACCCCCCACTACATAGGCACCAAGGTCGGCATATTCCAGTCCAATGAGAGCTTGGACGTCTATTACTTCGTCGCTCCGTCCAAACAGTACGGCTCCGTCCGGTCGCAACGCAACAACACCCGCTATGAGATCTCCGAGAAAGACTTGCGAGATCCGTGGCAGCAGCTCGGTGTCACGGAAATCACGATTATACGTGCCGGATCGTTCGCTCACCCGACAGCTACTGCCGAGCAAGTTGCACTGCTTTGCCGCAACGCTCCGCTGTGGGCCGGGTATCTTCGCTTGCCCGGTCCCATGCACTTGGGCAAGCAGGTCGCCGCAGATCATCCCATTCTGGAGCGGTTGCGCAAGACTGAGGCTAACCGCTCGGATTGAGCGGGGCTGCTGTACACGTTTGCTGCAGAGATCCCAGCATTGGCATCGGGTGGGTAAGGAGATATCCGATGCCAATGCCGGCTAAAATCTCGACCAACTGACAGCTGACCAACTGCGCGCGCTGGCTGGGGGTCGACGTTGGGGACACACTCTACTTGCTTGAGGAATACGTGGGCACCACCCGCTGCCTAGTGCTCAGTAAGACTCCGCATATTCCTGACCGCATTGATGAGCTGGTTGGCCACTGGGAGTCCCTAGGCAAGGATGAATGAGCTGACTCCTCAGGGGGTTGCTGCAGCTGCACGGCGACTGACTGCTATTGAACTCCAGCAGCAGGACAAGCGGTATGCCCGGCTAGTGGTCAAAAACCAACAATTCAAATTTCGTGTTTTGTGCCTCAGGTAACTGTCCTTAGGGAAACTCTGAAAAAGCCTGCCTTTTTCGAGTTTGCAGGCCTGTAAGCCGCGTGGCTACTGGGGCGCATTTTTCGAGTAGGGGCTTTTTCAGACCATCCTTAGGTGCCTCTAAAAGCCATAAACTACAGTCGGCAACATAGGAGAAAAGCCTTACGGCACGGCACTTAGAGACGTCTAAGAGCATTTTCAGCCAACCGAGATTCCTGTACCGCATTGCCCTCCGAAGGGGGGTCGTGGGTTCGAATCCCGCCGGATGCGTCATCTACCTGTTTCGGGCTGCCTCTCACAGTCTATGAAACACCCTGAAAAGCCCGCCCTGTGCGGGCTTTCTTGTATCGAAATCCCTTCCCGGATCTACCTCTATCCTTGACCGCTGTGTATATCTGAAGAAGATTCGAACCAGCGGTGTACAAGGATTAAATGCTGCGAAATCCAGCGCCCCCAACGACGGCCGACAAACCGGCCATGGTTTCCGGCACACGCATCACCACCCTACGGAAGAAAGGCTTCGCCAAGGAGCATATGGAGGCACAACTGTCCCATGCGGAAGACGGCGGCCGGGGTATATGACAAGGCAATTTATATCGAGTAACGCCGGGCAATGATGCAGTGGTATGCAGACCACCTATACGAGATTGAACAAGGGAACGTGAGCGACACCTACGTCTCTGCATCCCTCACTACCTGCACCAAGGGAACTGGCGCCTGTATAGCGATCCGAGCCTTACGACGGGAGACTTTATCCAGGCGAATCCGAATTCCTTCGCCCCTCAATTGCTGCTCCAGGGTGCTCACGTCACATTCGCCATCGAGTTTGAGCTCCAAATATTCCCCATCTCGACTGGATATAACGTGCATGCCACTTATGATTTCACGCTGCGGGAATTTGAAAATGAGAGTAACGCCAGCTAAAGCGCCCCCCGAATAAACCGTGACGTTCACCATATTAAGAATCAGCTCGAAAACTTCTTTTCTTGCGATGGGTGCGTCACGAGTCAGAAACCCAAAAATCCAGAGCCCGGAGCTGATTGCGACAGCGCCCGCCCCTACAGCCAGTGCTGCAACCCCCGACAACCATGCTACACGCTTAGCAGCGGGGGCAACTGATGCAATATGGCTAGCAGCCCATGCTCTGAAATTCGCCCTTCGCTCTTCGCCTGCCGAGCCATAGGCCCAAATAATCGCAGCAATGCCACCAAGCGTGGTTAGCCCATCCCAAGAAAACATCTGTGCTACTCCCTCAACCGAACAGCGCCACCTGCCAGTGCTTCTCACTGATGATGGCCAATGAGCAGCCATTCTCCCGCAGCTCCACCGCCTTCTTGATCTTGGTGCCATAGGTACTGTGGAGCCATTGCTCGTTCCCTATTTCGCCAACGACCAGGTAGTGGATCTTCTTGCTCACGCCGGGTGCGATCTGGCCTCCGCGCTCGATAACCAATGCCTCGCAGTCCTTGCGTGGGCCGTAGGCCATGACGCCCGTGAACAGAAACAACCGCCCATTCCATACGAGCTCAGGGACGGGATGATCGAGAGGCAGTGCATTCGAAGGAACGAAAGCGTTGTCGCTCGCCTTGGGTTTGGCTGCGCTCAAACCTGCGAAGCTGCGGAGGATTTCCAGCAGCTCCGCGGACTCGTCGGCATCCAGCACTCCATCGGAGAGCATGTCCGATAGCCGGCGATACAACAGGTTGATCACCGGATCCTCGAGGTGCACGAGGTTGGCCGAGATCCAGTTCTCCAGAAACTCGGCCTCCTGCTGGTTGATATGCCCGTCTGCAGCAATACCGGCGGCCAGGCCCACCAGGGCGTCCGCAGAGCGCCGATCGATGCGCGCCTCATGGAAAAAGCGGCTGCCTTCGAATTCCCGATGCAGATCAACCATTGGCATCCTCTCCTTCATCGCTGCCTCCAGGGCCGGCCAGCTTCGCCAGGTCGGAGGTGAACACCACCGTCATGCCCGTTGCCGAGCAAACCAGGGAGAGCTCCTTGGCGAGGTCGATGTGCAGATCCTCACCACGCAGGCCCTGCCATTCGGCCAGGTATCGAAAGGATCCGAACTTCTCAGGTTTCTTGAGGCGTTTCACGACGCCGCCTTTCCACCCCAAGGGCGGCAACTGCCCTGCCAGGCAGGCCTCGGCCAACTGCGGCTCGGCCGCAGCACGTCTCCGACCAACCTCCCAGCATTGGATAAACCCCCGGTCGGCTCCCTTCCAGGTCTCGTACCAATCCAGGCCTGAACGTAGAGGTTCGCTGATTGCACGATGGATGGTATTCACTTTGTAAATCTCCCCGTCCGTTACCCTCGCCAGGCAACACTGAATTCGAGAAGCAGAAAACCTGAGCACACGCCTGACGGCTCTAGGTAGATAAAAGGCTACCGCGCCATGATCTGCTGGTAGCGGCGTTGGTATTCCTCATAGGACATCGGCTGGGCCTGGAGCTGCTGCAGTTGTTGCTGCTGCCACTGGTCCCTGGAGAGACCAGGCGCCGAAGTCGAATAGGTGGCAGCCGAGGCGACGGCTTCTTGCGGAGCCGCGGCTTCCTTCATGGTGGTGGATGCCTTGCTCGGCAAGTCGAACATCGCCCCGGTTGAGGGGTCGATGATCAGCATCCCCAGCACACCACCGAGAAGCAGGTTGCCCCAGTACCAACCCTCCACGCCGGAGTCGATTACGGTTGTCTCGTCGGCATAGCCATCTTTGCGGAACCTGACCGTGTAGGTCTGGCCATCGAAGTAACCGGCGCTTGCCTCGAGCTTCACCGTAGCAGGAGTGATGCCGTTGTAGACGATGTTTCCGTCTTCGTCCTTGATCTCCACATTGGCGCCGCTTGGCGAGCTGGTTACCTGGACCGGGTAGACCTGCTCGGTGAATATGCTGGCGCAGCCGGAGAGCAGCAGAGGGGCGGATAGGATTGCAGCGAGTAGCTTGATGCGCATGGCGACCTCCTTGTCAGTTTGGAGGCATTTTGCCACCAAAGAAGAAGCCACGTCATCCGCCGGCGGTATGCCCCAACCTCCCAATTGATCGAGCCAGCCAACTTTCAAAGCTGGCGACAGGCTCCCCCTTCCTCACCAACCAGCCAAAGCCCATTCCCGCTGAGTCCCCGAGCCTTCCGACAAGCCCCTCCTCAACCATCCGTCGCCAGACCCCACCGCCTTTGCCACCCTGCCTCTTGCACTTCCAATATTATGGTATACCATCAGACCAAATCGCACAGAGACACCCAAGGAGTGCCCATGAGCTTCGAAATCCGCAAGATCGTCAGCTACGTCGAGGAAACCTTCATCGAGGGCGGCAAGGCTGCCGAGAAACCGGTATCCATGGCCGGGCTGGCCGTGGTGATCAAGAACCCCTGGGCGGGCCGCGGCTTCGTCGAGGACCTCAAGCCGGAGATCAGGGCCAACTGCTCCGAGCTGGGCGCGCTGATGGTCGAACGCCTGACCGCGCTGATCGGTGGCGCCGACAAGATCGAGGCCTATGGCAAGGCCGCCGTGGTCGGCGCCGATGGCGAGATCGAGCATGCCTCGGCGGTGATCCACACCCTGCGCTTCGGCAACCACTACCGCAAGGCGGTGGACGCCAAGAGCTACCTGAGCTTCACCAACAAGCGCGGCGGCCCGGGCACCTCGATCCAGGTCCCGATGATGCACAAGGACGACGAAGGCCTGCGTTCGCACTACATCACCCTGGAGATGCAGATCGAGGACGCGCCGCGCGCCGACGAGATCATCGTGGTCCTGGGCGCCGCCGACGGCGGCCGCCTGCACCCGCGCATCGGCAACCGCTACATCGACCTGGAAGAGCTGGCCGCCGAGCAGGCCCAGTGATTCCGCGGCCAGTGCAGGAGCGTTCCATGATTCGGCTCACCGCTGAACACACACCGGCCGGCACCAGTTACCTGGCGACCGGCCAGGGCCAGCCCGTGGTACTGATCCACGGCGTGGGCCTGAACAAGGAAATGTGGGGCGGGCAGATCGTCGGCCTGGCCCCGCACTACCGGGTCATCGCCTACGACATGCTCGGCCACGGCGCCAGCCCGCGCCCCGAAGCGGGCACCGGGCTGGTCGGCTACGCCGCGCAGCTGCGCGAGTTGCTCGACCACCTGCAGATCCCGCAGGCCACGGTCATCGGCTTCTCCATGGGCGGCCTGGTGGCGCGCGCCTTCGCCCTGCACCATCCGCAGCGGCTGCAGGGGCTGGTGATCCTCAACAGTGTGTTCAACCGCAGCGCCGAACAGCGCGCCGGCGTCATCGAGCGCACCCGCCAGGCCGCCGAACACGGTCCCGACGCCAACGCCGAGGCGGCCCTGTCGCGCTGGTTCAGCCGCGAGTACCAGGCCGCCAACCCGGCGCAGATCGCGGCCATCCGCCAGACCCTGGCGAGCAACGACCCGCAGGGCTACCTGACCACCTACGAGCTGTTCGCCACCCAGGACATGTACCGCGCCGACGACCTGGGCAGCATCCAGGCGCCGACCCTGGTCGCCACCGGCGAGCTGGACCCCGGCTCGACCCCGGAGATGGCCCGGCAACTGGCCGCGCGCATTCCCGGCGCGCAGGTGGCCATACTCGATGAACAGCGCCACATGATGCCGGTGGAGTCGCCGCGCCTGGTCAACCAGGTGCTGCTGGACTTCCTGCACCAGGCCCTGAGCCTGCCGAACCAGACCAAGGGGATAGTCGCATGACACTCGCCCGCTTCCAGATGTGCATCGACGGCCAATGGCTCGATGCGCTTTCCGGCAAGACCTTCGAAAGCCTCGACCCGTCCAGCGCGCAGCCCTGGGCGCTGCTGCCCGACGCCGCCGAGGAAGACGTCGAGCGCGCCGTGCAGGCCGCGCAGAAGGCCTTCGACGACCCGGCCTGGCGCAAGCTCAGCGCCACCGCCCGCGGTAAGCTGCTGCGCCGCCTGGGCGACCTGATCGCCGAGAACAGGGAGCACCTGGCTCAGCTGGAAAGCCGCGACAACGGCAAGCTGATCCGCGAGACCCGCGGCCAGGTCGGCTACCTGCCGGAGTTCTTCCACTACACCGCGGGCCTGGCCGACAAGCTCGAAGGCGGCACCCTGCCGATCGACAAGCCGGACATGTTCGCCTACACCGTGCACGAGCCGCTGGGCGTGGTGGCCGGGATCATCCCCTGGAACAGCCCGCTGTACCTCACCGCGATCAAGCTGGCCCCGGCCCTGGCCGCCGGCAACACCATCGTGCTCAAGCCCTCGGAACACGCCTCGGCGACCATCCTCGAGCTGGCCCGCCTGGCCCTGGAAGCCGGCTTCCCGGCCGGCGTGATCAACGTGGTCACCGGCTTCGGCCCGAGCACCGGCGCGGCCCTGACGCGCCACCCGCTGGTGCGCAAGATCGCCTTCACCGGCGGCGCCGCCACCGCCCGCCACGTGGTGCGCAGCAGCGCGGAGAACTTCGCCAAGCTGTCCCTGGAGCTGGGCGGCAAGTCGCCGAACATCATCTTCGCCGACGCCGACCTGGACAGCGCCATCAACGGCGTGGTGGCCGGCATCTACGCCGCCACCGGGCAGAGCTGCGTGGCCGGCTCGCGCCTGCTGGTGCAGCGCGAAATCTACGACGAATTCGTCGCCCGCCTGATCGCACGCGCCCAGCGCATCCGCATCGGCAACCCGCAGGAAGACGCCAGCGAGATGGGCCCCATGGCCACCGCGCAGCAACTGGCGGTGGTCGAGAACCTGGTGGCCGTGGCCAACGCCGAGGGCGCGCGCCTGCTGATGGGCGGCAAGCGCCCCGAAGGCAAGGGCGAGGGCTGGTTCTACGAGCCGACCCTATTCGCCTGCGACCGCCACTCGATGCGCATCATGCAGGAAGAGGTGTTCGGCCCGGTGGCCTCGGTCATCCCGTTCAAGGACGAGGCCGAAGCCCTGGCCCTGGCCAACGACTCGCAGTACGGCCTGGCCGCCGGCATCTGGACCCGCGACCTGGGCCGCGCCCACCGCCTGGCGCGCGACGTGCGCTCGGGAATCATCTGGGTCAACACCTACCGCGCGGTCTCGGCCATGGCGCCGATCGGCGGTTTCCACCAGAGCGGCTACGGCCGCGAGAGCGGCATCGACTCGGTGCTGGCCTACACCGAACTGAAGACGGTGTGGATCAACCTCTCGCAGGCGCCGATGCCCGACCCCTTCGTGATGCGCTGAGGAGGCAGAACATGATCGAACCCGGAATCTACAAGGAAGTCATGGGCTCCTTCCCCTCGGGCGTCACCGTGGTCACCACGCTCGACCCCCAGGGCGAGATCGTCGGCATCACCGCCAGCGCCTTCAGCGCGCTGTCGATCGACCCGGCGCTGGTGCTGTTCTGCCCCAACTACGCCTCGGACACCTACCCAATCCTGCGCGACAGCAAGCAGTTCGCCATCCACCTGCTGTGCGCCGACCAGAAGGCCGAGGCCTATGCCTTCGCCGGCAAGGGCAAGGACAAGGCCAAGGGCATCGACTGGCACCTCAGCGAGCTGGGCAACCCGCTGCTGGCCAAGGCCACGGCGATCATCGAATGCGAGCTGTGGCGCGAGTACGACGGCGGCGACCACGCGATCATCGTCGGCGCGGTGAAGAACCTGATCATCCCCGAGCAGAACGTGGTGCCGATGGTCTACCACCGCGGCAAGCTCGGCGCCCTGCCGCAGCTGGCCTGACCGTCCCGTCCTCGTGGGAGCGAGCCTGCTCGCTCCTACAGGTACAGGAGAAACACCGACGTAGGATGGCGTTGAGCGAAGCGATACCCATCACCACGGCCGCATGGGTTTCGCAAGCTCGCCCCATCCTGCGAGAAGCCCCTCGGAGCAGCCGGCAGACAGTTGCTCCTATATGAAAGAAGGAGCATGCGATGAGCAACGAGAAGTACGACAAGGGCCTGGCGATCCGCACCCAGGTGCTGGGCGAGGCCTACGTGAACAAGTCGCTGGCCGCGGCCGACGACTTCGGCAAGCCGCTGCAGGAGCTGGTCACCGAGTACTGCTGGGGCCACGTCTGGGGCCGCGAGGGTTTGTCGCTGAAAGAACGCAGCATGATAAACTTGGCGATGATTTCGGCCCTCAACCGGCCGCACGAACTGAAGCTGCACATCCGCGGCGCCCTGCGCAACGGGCTCAGCCGCGAGCAGATCCGCGAAATCCTGCTCCAGGTCGGCATCTATTGCGGCATCCCGGCGGCGGTCGACAGCTTCCGCCTGGCCCGCGAGGCCTTCGCCGAGGCCGATGCCGAGCCCCAGGGCTAGGCCGCTTCACCCTACGGACAGCCATTACCAGAGCGGACCACATGAAACGCTTGCCCCTCGACGATAGCTTCAAGGTCAACCGCAACCCCGTGACCCTGCGCGAGATTGTGCTGGACAAGCTGCGCGGCGCCATCCTCAACTTCCAGCTGCTGCCCGGCGACCGTCTGGTCGAGCGCGACCTCTGCGACCGCCTGGGCGTCAGCCGCACCTCGGTGCGCGAGGCCCTGCGCCACCTGGAGTCCGAGGGGCTGGTGGAGTTCGCCGACGCCAAGGGCCCGCGGGTGGCCATCATCACCCTGGAAGACGCCTGCGACATCTACGAGCTGCGCTGCGTGCTCGAAGGGATGATCGTCCAGCTGTTTACCCTCAACGCCAAGGCCAAGGACATCCGCGCCCTGGAACGCGCCCTCGAGGAGAACCGCAAGGCCCTGGAGGAAGGCGACCTGCAGCAGGTGCTGGATTCGGTGCAGGGCTTCTACGACGTGCTGCTGGAGGGCTCGGGCAACCGCATCGCCGCTACCCAGCTGCGCCAGTTGCAAGCGCGCATCAGCTACCTGCGCGCCACTTCGGTGTCCCAGGCCAACCGCCGCGGGGCGAGCAACCAGGAGATGGAGAAGATGGTCGCGGCGATCAAGAGCGGCGACCCGGCGGCCGCGCACCAGGCCTCGGTGGACCACGTGCGCGCAGCGGCCAAGGTGGCGCTGGACTACCTGAAGTCCAAGCAGGAAGAGGGTGGCAAGGTCCGCGAGATCGCCACCCCCATCGTCCTCAAAGAGCCGCGCATAGGCCGCTGACGCCATGCCCGCCCCGCGCTTCTGCCCGCAGTGCGGCGGCGACCGGATGCAACGCCGCCAGCCGCCGGGGGACACCCACGAGCGCCTGCTATGCGGCGCCTGCGGCTACATCCACTACGAGAACCCCAAGGTCATCGCCGGCTGCATCATCGAGCGCGACGGCTGCTACCTGCTGTGCCAGCGCGCCATCCCGCCGCGCCCCGGCACCTGGACGCTGCCGGCCGGCTTCATGGAAAGCGGCGAGACCACCGAGCAGGCGGCCCTGCGCGAGGTCTGGGAAGAGAGCGGCGTGCGCGCCGAAATCCTCTCGCCCTACTCCATCTTCAGCGTGCCGAAGATCAGCGAGGTCTACATCATCTTCCGCGCCCAGGCCCTGGAAATCGCCGACGCCTACGGGCCGGAGACCCTGGACCGGCGCTTCTTCGCGCCCGAGGACATTCCCTGGGAGCAGATCTACTACCCGGCGATCCGGCAGATTCTCGAGCGCTACATCGAGGAGCGGCAAGCGGGGGTGTATGGGATCTACATGGGGAATGACGATAGCGGGAAGATTCATTTCATTCGCTGATTGCGCTTTCTGGAGCGAGGGGGACGCCTAGTTCTTGCTCGCGAACGGTGCTTGCCGGGGATTTGGGCGCTGGGATTGAGAGCGCCCTCTCCCTAACCCTCTCCCTGAAGGGAGAGGGGACCGTTCGGCTTCAAGCGTAACCTTGGCGCTCGCCGGCACATGCGAAGTTGCTGGCCAGCACAGGGCCCGAAGCAGGCACGGACAAGCCCCCTCTCCCTTCAGGGAGAGGGCTGGGGAGAGGGGACGAGGTTCACCCCAAACACCAGTGCTGCCGGGGAATGCCGGTTCGCGAGCAAGAACTAGACGTCCCCCTCGCTCCTACGAAAACCCCCACCCTCAGGGCTCGACGCCCTCAACAATGATCACCTCCGCCCTCGCCGCCCCCTGCCGCTGCGCCCAGGCCTCCTGGTATTCCTTCGACCGATAGCAGGCCACCGCCCGCTCATAAGAATCGAACTCGATCACCACGCTGCGCTGCGGCGTCGGGCGGCCTTCCAGGGCTTCGGAGCGGCCGCCGCGGGCGAGGATGCGGCCGCCGTACAGGGCGAAGGCCGCTGGCGCGCGGCGGGTGTATTGGCTGTACTGCTCGGGGTCTGTGACGTCCACGTGGGCGATCCAGTAGGCCTTCATGGCAACCTCTTGGCGATGGATATTTTGTGTATGATGGTATACCAGAATTTTCTGACTGCCACACCCCGGAGCCGGTCATGCCGTTCAATACCACCGAAGAAATCATCGAGGACTTCCGCCAGGGCCGCATGGTGCTGCTGGTGGACGACGAGGACCGCGAGAACGAGGGCGACCTGCTGCTGGCCGCCGAGTTCTGCTCGCCCGAGGCCATCAACTTCATGGCCCGCGAAGCGCGCGGGCTGATCTGCCTGACCCTCACCGAGGAACACTGCCAGCGCCTGGGGCTGGAACAGATGGTGCCGAACAACGGCAGTCCCTACTCCACCGCCTTCACCGTCTCCATCGAGGCGGCCACCGGGGTGACCACCGGCATCTCCGCCGCCGACCGCGCGCGCACCGTGCAGGCCGCCGTGGCGCCGGGCGCCAGCGCCGAGGACATCGTCCAGCCCGGGCACATCTTCCCGCTGCGCGCCCGCGAGGGCGGCGTGCTCACCCGCGCCGGGCACACCGAGGCCGGCTGCGACCTGGCGCGCCTGGCCGGGCTGACGCCGGCGGCGGTGATAGTCGAGGTGATGAACGACGACGGCAGCATGGCCCGCCGCCCCGAGCTGGAAGCCTTCGCCGCGCAGCACGGGATCAAGATCGGCACCATCGCCGACCTCATCCACTACCGCCTGAGCACCGAGCACACAGTACGGCGCATCGGCGAGCGCGAGCTGCCGACGGTGCACGGCAGCTTCCGCCTGGTGACCTTCGAGGACCGCATCGAGGGCGGCGTGCACATGGCCATGGTGATGGGCGAGGTCGACCCCGCCGAGCCGACCCTGGTGCGCGTGCACGTGATCGACCCGCTGCGCGACCTGGTCGGCGCCGAGTACGCCGGGCCGCCCAACTGGACGCTGTGGGCGGCGCTGCAACGGGTGGCCGAGGAAGGCCGCGGCGTGGTGGTGGTGCTGGCCAACCACGAGTCGTCCCAGGCGCTGCTGGAGCGCGTGCCGCAGCTCACCCAGCCGAGCCGGCCGTTCACCCGCTCGCAGTCGCGCATCTATTCGGAGATCGGCACCGGCGCGCAGATCCTCCAGGACCTGGGCGTGGGCAAGCTGCGCCACCTCGGCCCGCCGCTGAAATACGCCGGCCTCACCGGCTATGGCCTGGAAGTGGTGGAAAGCCTGCCCTTCGACGACTGGAAGCCGGCGACCGAGGCCTGACCACCGGTCGGCCGATACTGGCCGCCGGCCAGCTTACCGGCGCCCGAACATGTGGATAAAGGCTAGAAAAATCAGTCGATTGACGCCACCGGGCGGCAGCCGAAAAGCCGCCAGGGACGGCGCCAAGCGGCAATCCACGGGGCCTGGAACGGGGAGGAGACTTGCAGAAAGTTTGGAATACCATAATATGACATCCCGTAGGCCGACGATTGTTCCGCCGCCCCGAACACGGGCAGCCCGGACGACGCTCCGGACAAGGCCGACCCTGACAGGCCCAGATGGCCACTGCTCCTGATGGGCAGGCACAGACCGCCTGCCCGCGCACAAACACAACAACGAGGGCATGTACATGGTGTTCAAGAAACGTGCAGTCGCGGCGACTTTCGCCGCCATCCTGGGCCTGGCCGGCACCGCCGCCAGCGCCGCCGACGCGATCAGCTTCGTCAGCTGGGGCGGCACCACCCAGGACGCCCAGAAGCAGGCCTGGGCCGAGCCCTTCAGCCAGGCCAGCGGCATCCGCGTGGTGCAGGACGGCCCCACCGACTACGGCAAGCTCAAGGCCATGGTCGAAAGCGGCAACGTGCAGTGGGACGTGGTGGACGTGGAGGCGGACTTCGCCCTGCGCGCCGCCGCCGAAGGCCTGCTGGAGCCGCTGGACTTCAACGTGGTCAAGCGCGACCGCATCGATCCGCGCTTCGTCTCCGACCACGGCGTCGGCTCCTTCTACTTCTCCTTCGTGCTCGGCTACAACCAGGGCAAGGTCGGCGGCAATGCCCCGCAGGACTGGAGCGCGCTGTTCGACACCAAGACCTACCCGGGCAAGCGCGCCCTGTACAAGTGGCCGAGCCCCGGCGTGCTGGAACTGGCCCTGCTGGCCGACGGCGTGCCCGCCGACAAGCTCTACCCGCTGGACCTGGACCGCGCCTTCAAGAAGCTCGACAGCATCAAGAAGGACATCGTCTGGTGGGGCGGCGGCGCCCAGTCCCAGCAACTGCTGGCCTCCGGCGAGGCGACCATGGGGCAGTTCTGGAACGGCCGCATCTACGCCCTGCAGCAGGACGGCGCGCCGGTGGGCGTGAGCTGGAAGCAGAACCTGGTCATGGCCGACTTCCTCGTGGTGCCCAAGGGCTCGAAGAACAAGGACGCGGCCATGAAGTTCCTCGCCGAGGCCTCCAGCGCCAAGGGCCAGGCCGACTTCGCCAACCTCACCGCCTACGCCCCGGTGAACCTCGACAGCGTCGGCCAGCTCAAGGGCGACCTCGCCCCCAACCTGCCGACCGCCTACGCTAAGGATCAGATCACCCTCGACTACGCGTACTGGGCCAAGAACGGCCCGGCCATCGCGGCACGGTGGAACGAATGGCTGGTCAAGTGAAAATGACGGCCGTTCCCCACGGCCGCTCCACTCCCGTCGACGGCGCCGCGCGCGCCGCCGACGCGGTGCAAACGAGGTCGCCGATGAAGCCGCAAGGCGTGTCGCCCTGGCGCGGTTCGGCCAAGCTGCTGCCGGCCCTGCTGTTCCTCGGCCTGTTCTTCCTCGCCCCGCTGGTGGGGCTGCTGCTGCGCGGCGTACTCGAACCCACCCCGGGCCTGGACAACTACGCCCAGCTGTTCGCCAACTCGGCCTACACCCGGGTGCTGTTCAACACCTTCGCGGTCGGCGCGCTGGTCACCCTGATCAGCCTGCTGCTGGGCTTCCCCCTGGCCTGGGCGATCACCCTGGTGCCGCGCGGCTGGGGCCGCTGGCTGCTGAACATCGTGCTGCTGTCGATGTGGACCAGCCTGCTCGCCCGCACCTACTCCTGGCTGGTGCTGCTGCAGGCCTCGGGGGTGATCAACAAGGTGCTGATGGCCCTGGGCATCATCGACCAGCCGCTGGAACTGGTGCACAACCTCACCGGCGTGGTGATCGGCATGAGCTACATCATGATCCCGTTCATCGTGCTGCCGCTGCAGGCGACCATGGCGGCCATCGACCCCATGGTGCTGCAGGCCGGCTCGATCTGCGGCGCCAGCCCCTGGAGCAACTTCTTCAAGGTGTTCCTGCCGCTGTGCCGGCCGGGGCTGTTCTCCGGCGGGCTGATGGTGTTCGTCATGTCCCTGGGCTACTACGTCACCCCGGCGCTGCTGGGCGGCGCGCAGAACATGATGCTGCCGGAATTCATCGTCCAGCAGGTGCAGTCCTTCCTCAACTGGGGCCTGGCCAGCGCCGCCGCGGCGTTGCTGATCCTGATCACCCTGGTGCTGTTCTACGTCTACCTGAAAGTGCAGCCGGAATCCCCGGTCGGCGCCAGTAACGCGAGGTAAGCCGCCATGCTGCTCTCCCCCAATGCCATGGGCCCGCGCCTGCGCGGCGGGCTGTACCTCACCACCGGCCTGATCGCCGCCTTCCTGCTGCTGCCGATCGTGTTCATCGTGCTGCTGTCGTTCGGCTCCTCGCAGTGGCTGGTGTTCCCGCCGCCGGGCTGGACGCTGAAGTGGTACGCGCAGTTCTTCGCCAACCCCGAGTGGATGGACGCGGCCCTGGCCAGCCTCAAGGTCGCGGTGCTGACCACCATCTGCGCGGTGGCCCTGGGCCTGCCCACCGCCTTCGCCCTGGTGCGCGGCAGGTTCCCCGGCCGCGAGCTGCTCTACGGCCTGTTCACCCTGCCGATGATAGTGCCGCTGGTGATCATCGCCGTGGCGGTGTACGCGCTGTTCCTCAAGCTGGGCTACACCGGCACGCTGTTCGCCTTCGTGGTCAGCCACGTGATAGTCGCCCTGCCCTTCACCATCATCTCGATCATCAACTCGCTGAAGCTGTTCGACCAGTCCACCGAGGACGCCGCGGTGATCTGCGGCGCCTCGCGCCTGCAGGCGGTGTTCAAGGTGACCTTCCCGGCCATCCGCCCGGGCATGGTCGCCGGCGGCCTGTTCGCCTTCCTGGTGTCCTGGGACGAGGTGGTGCTCAGCGTGATGATGGCCAGCCCGACCCTGCAGACCCTGCCGGTGAAGATGTGGACCACCCTGCGCCAGGACCTGACCCCGGTGATCGCCGTCGCCTCGACGCTGCTGATCGGCCTGTCGGTCCTGGTGATGCTCGCCGCCGCGCTGCTGCGCCGGCGCAATGAAGTCAGCGCCTGAGCGCGAGGAGTCAGACAATGAGTGCCGTCATCCAAGAAACCGCGCAGGGCGGGACCCTGGTCAGCCTGCGCAACCTGAACAAGCACTACGGCGACTTCACCGCCGTGGACAACAT
The DNA here is from genome assembly GCF_001586155.1 of Pseudomonas citronellolis. Lineage (NCBI taxonomy): Bacteria > Pseudomonadati > Pseudomonadota > Gammaproteobacteria > Pseudomonadales > Pseudomonadaceae > Pseudomonas > Pseudomonas citronellolis. Next base: position 412,978 of record NZ_CP014158.1, on the reverse strand, counting down.
CAACCTCGACATCCGCGACGGGGAATTCCTCACCTTCCTCGGCTCCAGCGGCTCGGGCAAGAGCACCACGCTGTCGATGCTGGCCGGCTTCGAGACGCCCAGCAGCGGCGAGATCCTGGTGGAAGGCCAGTCGCTGGTGAACGTGCCGCCGCACAAGCGCGACATCGGCATGGTGTTCCAGCGCTACTCGCTGTTCCCGCACCTGTCGGTGCGCGACAACATCGGCTTCCCGCTGGACATCCGCAAGCAGAAGGGCGACGCCCGCGAGCGCCGCGTCGACGCCATGCTCAAGCTGGTGCAGCTGGAGAAATTCGCCCAGCGCCGCCCGGCGCAGCTCTCCGGCGGCCAGCAGCAGCGCGTGGCCATCGCCCGCGCGCTGGTCTACGAGCCGCGCATCCTGCTGATGGACGAACCCCTGGGCGCGCTGGACAAGAAGCTGCGCGAAGACCTGCAGGACGAACTGCGCCACCTGCACCGCCGCCTCGGCATCACCATCGTCTACGTCACCCACGACCAGGAAGAGGCCATGCGCCTGTCCCAGCGCATCGCCATCTTCAGCCACGGCAAGATCGTCGGCCTGGGCAGCGGCTACGACCTCTACCAGAACCCGCCGAACACCTTCGTCGCCTCCTTCCTCGGCAACTCCAACTTCCTCCGCGTGCAGGCCCAGGGCAACGCCGCGGCGCGCTTCGAGAGCGCCAGCCTGGCCATCCGCCCCACCGGCGGCCTGCGCGAAGGCCAGGACCTGGTGTTGATGATCCGCCCGGAAAAGGCCCTGGCCCTGAGCGCCGAACAGGCCGCCGCGCAGCCCCTGCAAGCCGGCTGGAACGAACTCGGCGCGACCGTGCAGGAAGTGGTGTTCCTCGGCGAGAGCCAGACCTGCAGCGTGACCACCGTGGGCGGCACCCAGCTGACCCTCAAGGCCCTCTCCGGCGGCCAGCCGCTGCACCCGGGCAGCCCGGTGCGCGTGCGCTGGGCCGCGGCCGACGCCTGCGTCTACAACCAGTGGAACGAAAGCGACCTGGTGAAGGGCGCGCACTGACCCTTTGAAGTCCCTTGCGCCCCCGGCCGTTGTGGCGGCCGGGGGCTTTTTTTGCCTGCTCCATTCCCCTGTAGGAGCGCGCCCTGCGCGCGAATCGCGGGCAGGGCCCGCTACAGGCGAACCGCATGGCACGGCGTTTGTTCGCGAGCAAGCTCGCTCCACGAAGGGCGCCTCGGCGCAGCTACAGGTCGACGCCAAGTCTCCCGTCCATACCTGCCCGCCAATCCCACGCCCTTTCCCACAGACGAAAAAAAGCCCCGCCAGAGCTGCTCTCAAGGCGGGGCGGAGAGTGGAACGAGGAATCAGTCGGCCAGGCCCAGGCGCCCCTGCCGCAGGCTTTCACGTGCCTGGCCGCGGGTGGCCAGGCAATAGTACAGCGGGCAGGTCACCAGCAGGCCGGCCAGCCAGGACAGGTCGGCGCCCTCCAGGTAGTTGGCGTAGGGCCCGACGTAGAGCGCGGTGTTGGCGAACGGCAGTTGCACCAGGATGCCGATGGCGTAGGCAATGATCGCGTGCGGGTTGAAGCGCCCGTAGATGCCGCCGTCGGCGCGGAAGATCGAGGCGATGTCGTAGCGCCCGCGCTTGACCAGGTAGAAGTCGATCAGGTTGATGCAGGCCCAGGGCACCAGGACCAGCAGCAGGGTGAGGATCAGCCCGATGAACTGCGAGATGAAGTTCGCCGAAGCGCTCAGCGCCACCAGGCAGCTACCGGCCAGCACCAGCGAGGACAACGCCACGCGCAGGCGCACGCTGGGCGTCCAGGCGGCGGCGAAGGTCTGGATCGAGGTGACGATGGAAAGCACCGCGCCGTACAGGTTCAGCGCGTTGTGGCTGATGATGTTGAGCAGGAACAGCACCATCAGCGCCGGGCCGAACACGCCGGTGGCCTGTTTCACCGCGGCCATGGCCTCGGTGCCTTCGGGCGTGGCCAGCACCGCCACCGCGCCGAAGCTGAACGACAGGCTGGTGCCCAGCACCGCGCCGAAGAAGGTGGCGAAGAACGGCCTGGCGATGCCGACGCTGGCCGGCAGGTAGCGCGAGTAGTCCGAGGTGTAGGGCGAGAAGCTGACCTGCCAGATGATGCCCAGGCACAGGGTGGCGACGAAGCCGGAGAGGTTGAAGCCGCCACGGCTGAAGAAGTCCGCCGGCAGTTGCTGGCAGAAGATCCACACGAAGCCCACCAGCAGCGCGCCGCCCATCACCCAGGTGCCGATGCGGTTGAGAGTGTGGATGAAGCGGTAGCCGATCACGCCGATGGCGGTGGCGCCCAGGGCGCCGAGCAGGATGCCCGCCGGCAGCGGCACGGCCGGGGCGATGCTGTGGATGGATTCGCCGGCCAGGACGATGTTGGAGATGAAGAAGCCCAGGTAGATCAGCGCGGTGAAGAACACGATCAGCAGCGCGCCGTAGCGGCCGAACTGGCCGCGGCTCTGCACCATCTGCGGAATGCCCAGCTGCGGCCCCTGGGCCGAGGCCAGGGCGATGCCGACGCCGCCGAGCATGTGCCCGAGGAAGATCGCCACCAGCCCCCAGAGCAGGTCCAGGTGGTAGACCTGGACCACCATGGCGCCGGTCACCACCGGCAGCGGCGCGATATTGGTGCTGAACCACAGGGTGAACAGGTCGCGCGCACGGCCATGGCGCTCGGCCGGGGGCACGTAGTCGACGGTGTGGTTCTCGATGAGCGGGGTGGACTCGGTATGGGACATCTTCTGGCTCGCTGCGGATGGCCGGGCGCGAGCGCGGATCGGCCGGCCGGGTGGCCGACGGCGTTCCACTGCGGGCGCGGACAGTCGGGAATCGGGGTTGCGGGATCAGGCCGCGGGCGGCCTGGCGCCGGACCGGCGGTCCAGGGGCGGGTGCAACCTCGGGGAATCATCGAGCCAGGCCCGGTCGGGGGCGCGGCGGGGGAACATCATGGACAGCATCTTCTTGTCTTCTTTGTACGAAAGCCACGTATGAAATTTGCCTTCGGCAGCAAGCCCCGGAAAGGGCTGGCAGGCATGCTTAGGCGAACACCATATTATGGTATTCCAAGATTCCAGCAAGCCCCTTCCCCGCCAACGGCTCCGACCATGGGCTATCCAGGGGTCCCTCCCGGCATCCCGCTGAAGCCTTCGAGCCCAGTACACACGCGGATTCCAGCCGCCTGCACGACGTTCGTCGGCAACCGACTGGCGGTCATCCAGGGGCTTGAACTTTCAATAATACGGTATACCATCAGACGAAAATAATTCCTCCAACGCCCGCCCCCGTGGCAGCAGGTAACCGCAATGATCGACGCCAACCTCTACAAGCAAGTCATGGGCTCCTTCCCCTCCGGCGTGACCGTGATCACCACCCTGGACGAGGACGGCCAGCTGGTGGGCCTGACCGCCAGCGCGTTCAGCTCGCTGTCGATGGACCCGGCGCTGGTGCTGTTCTGCCCCAACTACACCTCCGACTCCTACCCGGTGCTGATCCGCCGCAAGCAGTTCGCCATCCACCTGCTCTCCGCCGAGCAGCAGCGCGAGGCCTACAGCTTCGCCAAGAAGGGCAAGGACAAGGCCCTGGGCATCGACTGGCAGCTGAGCGAGCTGGGCAATCCGCTGCTGGAAGGCGCGACTGCGGTGATCGAGTGCGAGCTGTGGCGTGAGTATGAGGGTGGGGATCACGCGATCATGGTCGGCGCGGTGAAGAACCTGGTGGTGCCGGAGCAGCGGGTGCAGCCGATGGTTTATTGCCGTGGGAAGATGGGGGCGTTGCCGGCTTTGGCGTGACGCCGATTGCCAGCGAGCTTGCTCGCGAACGGTGTTTCCCGGGGCGTAGGTGCTGGGTTCAAGAGCGCCCTCTCCCCAACCCTCTCCCGCAAGCGGGAGAGGGGGCTGTCCTGAGCGGCGTGTCGGTCAGGCGCCATCCTTCCAATTCGTCATTCCCGCGAACGCGGGACGCGGCTCCATCGCGAACAGCGCTTACGCTGGCCCGAAGGGGAATAACCCGGTGGCTTGGGGGCTTGGTGTAGCGCGCCGCTCCGAGTCTGCGGAGATTTTTTGTTTCGCCCCCTCGGGCGAGTCCCTTTTGTCAAACGGTGGAAGGCCACCCCCGCAAAAAGGAACCAAAAAGGCTTGCCCCGCATACGGGCCCGACAGAGTCGGGCTACCCTCGCGAACTCCCCCGCCACGGAGGCCCGCCCCGAGGGTACGTCCCTGTAGCCCGCGGGGCTCTCGCGACATCCATGTCGCATGACCTCCTGAGCGAGGGTTTCACTCGGCCTTCTGAAGGGGCGTTCCGGTGCGCTCGGATATTCCTCTGGAAATCCTGCTCTTCGTAGGAGCGAGCTTGCTCGCGAACCCCGTAGTCACTGGGTCCCGCGTTCGCGGGAATGACGAGGGGGAGTGAGGAGTATCAGGATGACTCCAAATTCCCCTCCCACTCCGAACAGCCCCCTCTCCCGCTTGCGGGAGAGGGTTGGGGAGAGGGCGCTCTTGACACCCAACACCGCAGCCCGCCGGTAACCACTGTTCGCGAGCAAGCTCGCTCCTACGAAAAGCCTTCCCCGCAGCGGCTCAGGTCCTGAACCGCGACACCAATCGATTCAACTCCTCCGACAGCCCATTCAACGTCTGCGCATCCCCCCGCGTGGCCTCCGCCAGCCCCGCCACTTCCTGGGCGTCGCGGTGGATCTGGGCGATGTGCCGGTTGATCTCTTCCGCCACCTGGTGCTGCTCTTCCGCCGCCGTGGCGATCTGCGCGTTCATGTCGCGGATCACGTCCACCGACTCGCGGATGGCGCCGAAGCAGGCGCGGGCCTCGCGGATGGAGCCGACGGTGCGCTGCGAGGCTTCCAGGCTGGATTGCATCTGCCGGCCGGTGTCGTGGGTGCGGCGGGCCAGGTTGCCCAGCAGCGCGTCGATCTCGCCGGTGGATTCGGCGGTGCGCCGCGCCAGCGCGCGGACCTCGTCGGCCACCACGGCGAAGCCGCGGCCCTGGTCGCCGGCGCGGGCCGCCTCGATGGCGGCGTTGAGCGCCAGCAGGTTGGTCTGCTCGGCGATGGAGCGGATGGTGCCGAGGATCGACTGGATGTCGTTGCTGTCCTGTTCCAGCTGGCGCATGGCGCTGGCCGAACCGGCGATTTCCTCGCTCAGGCGGCCGACGCTGTCCACCGCTTCGTCGATCTGCTGCTGGCCGTCGTGGGCCTGGCGCTGGCCGCTGTCGGCGGAAGTCGCCGCCTGGCTGCAGGAGCGCGCCACCTCGTTGGCGGTCATGACCATCTCGTTGAACGCCGTGGACACCATGTCCACCGCCTCGCGCTGGCGCGCCGCGGCCTCGGCCAGGGCCTGGGAGGTGCCGCTGGCGCTGCCGGCGCTCTGGTGGATGCCGGACGCGGCCTGGCCGATGTGCTGCACCAGGCGGCGGATGGCCTCGAGGAACTGGTTGAACCAGCCGGCCAGCTGCGCCGTCTCGTCGCGGCCGCGCACCGCCAGGCGCCCGGTCAGGTCGCCGTCGCCCTGGGCGATGCCTTCCAGGCCGTCGGCCACCGCGCGCACCGGGCGCACCACCAGGCCGGCGAACACGGCGCCCACGCCGGCGAAGCCCAGCGCTATCACCGCGGCGATCAGGCCGACCAGCCAGGTCAGATGCGTCGCCCCGGCCATCACCTCGCTTTCCTTGATCAGGCCGACGAAGCGCCAGCCCAGGCCCTCCGACGGCCAGACGTTGGCCAGGTAGCGCTCGCCGTCGATCTCCACCTCCACCAGGCCCTTGTCGGCGCTGGCCAGGCTGGCGTAGCCGGCGCCCAGCTCGCCGAGCTTCTTGAAGTTGTGCTCCGGCTGGTGCGGGTCGACCAGCACGGTGCCGTCGCCTTCCATCAGCATCAGGTAGCCGCTGTCGCCCAGGCGGATGCCCTTGATGATGTCGGTCAGGCGCTTGAGCGAGACGTCGATGTTGACCACCCCGCCCTGCTCGCCGAGGCGGTTGGCGAAGGTGCGCACGCTGCTGACCAGCACCACCTTGTCCGCCGCCCAGTAGTAGGCATGGGTACGCAGGGTGCGGCCCGGCTGGGCCATGGCCGCCTGGTACCAGGGGCGGTTGCGCGGGTCGTAGCCGGCCAGCTTGTCGTCGCCCGGCCAGAAGGCGTAGCCGCCGTCGCGGGTGCCCAGGGATACGTAGGCGTAGTCCGGGTGGCTGTGGGCCAGGCCGGCGAACAGGTCGAACACCTGGCGGTCCAGCGCCCCGTCCGGGTGCTGCGCGGCATCGGCGCCGATGTACTGCTTGAGGCTGCCGTCGATGGCCTGCAGCTGCGGGTGGGCGGCCAGGTACTCGACGTTCTGGGCGATGCCGTCGAAGAACAGCTGCATGGCGTTCTCCACCTGGCGGATTTCCCGGCTGCTGCTGTCGATGAAACCTTCCCGCGCCTCGCCGCGCAGGTTGAAGATCACCAGCACGGCGACCAGCAGCACCGGCAGGCTGGCGATGGCGGCGAAGGCCAGGATCAGTTTCTGTTTGAGGTTCATCCTTAACTCCTTGGGGTGGCGCCGGGCAGAAACGCCTTGCAGATATTCCGTATTATGGTATACCAATAAACCACGGACACCCAGCACGCTTGTGGCCAATCGCCATGACCGCGCCCATTCCCCGAAGCAGCGGTGCGCGCAGGCGCATCCCATCCGCCGGCCCGCCCAGCGCCGGATACAAAAAAGGTTCGAGGTAAGCGATATGAAATTTTCCCTGTTCGTGCACATGGAGCGCTACGACGAACAAACCAGCCACCGCCAGCTGTTCGAGGAACTCACCGAGCTGACGCTGATGGCCGAGGCCGGCGGCTTCAGCACCGTGTGGATCGGCGAGCACCACGCCATGGAATACACCATCTCGCCCAGCCCCATGCCGCTGCTGGCCTATCTGGCCGCCCGCACCGAAACCATCCGCCTGGGCGCCGGCACCATCATCGCGCCCTTCTGGCACCCCATCCGCGTGGCCGGCGAATGCGCCCTGCTCGACGTGATCAGCAACGGCCGCATGGAAGTGGGCCTGGCCCGCGGCGCCTACCAGTACGAGTTCGACCGCATGGCCAACGGCATGCCGGCCACCGAGGGCGGCAAGTACCTGCGCGAGATGGTCCCGGTGGTGCGCGCGCTGTGGCAGGGCGACGTGGCCCACGACGGCGAGATCTGGAAGTTCCCCACCGCCACCTCCTCGCCGCGGCCGATCCAGAAGCCCACCCCGCCGATGTGGATCGCCGCGCGCGACCCGGACTCGCACAACTTCGCCGTGGCCAACGGCTGCAACGTGATGGTCACCCCGCTGATGAAAGGCGACGAGGAAGTGGTCGACCTGAAGAACAAGTTCGAAGCGGCCCTGGCCAACAACCCCGGCGTGCCGCGCCCGCAACTGATGGTGCTGCGCCACACCCACGTGCACACCGCCGACGACCCGGAAGGCTGGAAGGTCGGCGCCGAGGCCATCTCGCGCTTCTACCGCACCTTCGACGCCTGGTTCGGCAACAAGCAGGTCCCGGTCAACGGCCTGCTGCCGCCCAGCCCCGAGGAGAAGTTCAAGGAGCGCCCGGAGTTCGAGCTGGAAAACATCCGCAAGAACACCATGATCGGCACCCCCGAGGAAATCATCGCGCGCATCCGCCACTACCAGGAGCTGGGCGTCGACGAGTTCAGCTTCTGGGCCGACAACAGCCTGCCCTACGAGCAGAAGAAGAAGTCCCTGGAACTGTTCATCAAGCACGTGGTGCCGGCGTTCCGCTGAGCACCCGCCCAGGCTTCGCAACGACAACGCCGGTCAGGAAGCTGACCGGCGTTGCGCATTCAGGCCCGGCTCACCAGGAACCGGCGCCCGCCACCTTCGCCCGCTCCGCGCGCGCCGCGCGGCGGCCCTGGGCGCACACCGCCAGGGCGGTGATCAACGCGCGCCTGGTGCTGGAGGCCAAGCGCGAGCTGGCCCACTCGCGCCAGAGCATCAAGGCCATCGCCCACGACCTGGGCTTCTCCGACGTCGGCTACTTCAGCCGCTTCTTCCGCAAGCACACGCGGTTGTCGCCCAGCGAGTTCCGCAGCCAGGGCGCCGCCTGACGCGGCCTGCAACCCTCATATTCAATTAAAGAATAATAAAATCTGAATTTATTCTTTTTTACCTCAACCTCGATTCCTCTATAACTGCGCAGGAATCGACGGCCGCTCCACTGTTGCGCTGCCAACAGTTGCCCAGCAGCAACTAGCCGCCAGCCAACAGTTCGCCCAGCAACACTTTATGAATAACCATATAAATCAATGACTTGAGTCCTGGCACAGGTCTTGCGAAACCCGACCTGAACCCGCCCTGCCGGCAGGGCAACAGCACAGGAAACCGAACATGACTGCCCCCTTGAAAGTGGTCGCCGTATCCGGCGGCGCCTATCGCCCCTCGCGCACCCTGGTCCTCACCGAGGCCATCCTCGCCGAGATCGGCCGCCACCTGGATGCCGAGGTCCAGCTCATCGAGCTGGCCGACATCGCCCGCCCGGTGGGCGGCGCCCTGAGCCGCGCCGAGCTGCCGGAAGAGGTAGAGGTACAGCTGCGCGCCATCGAGGGCGCCGACCTGCTGCTGGTGGCCTCGCCGGTGTACCGCGGCTCCTACCCCGGGCAGCTCAAGCACCTGTTCGACCTGATCGGCCAGGACGCCCTGATCGGCACCCCGGTGCTGCTCGCCGCCACCGGCGGCAGCCAGCGCCATGCGCTGGTCATCGACCACCAGCTGCGCCCGCTGTTCAGCTTCTTCCAGTCCCTGACCCTGCCCCTGGGCGTGTACGCCAGCGAGGCCGACTTCAAGGACTACCGCATCAGCTGCGAACTGCTCCAGGCGCGCATCCGCCTGGCCGTGGAGCGCGCCCTGCCGCTGTTCGGCGACCACCGCGCGCTGCGCCGCATCGCCTGAGGAGCCGCCCGATGAATTCGCCGGCACAAGCCTCCATCCTCAGCCCGCTGCAACTGGCCCGCCAGCTGGCGGCGGAATTCGCCGAAAGCGCCGTCGAGCGCGACCGGCTCGGCGGCACGCCCAAGGCCGAGCGCGACGCCCTGCGCCGCAGCGGCCTGCTCGGCCTGGTCATCCCCAAACAGTACGGCGGCCTGGGCGCCAGCTGGAGCGAGGCCCTGGAAGTGACCCGCGAGTTCGCCCGCGTCGACAGCTCCATCGCCCACGTGTTCGGCTTCCAGCACCTGATGCTGGCCACCGTGCGCCTGTTCGCCCGCCCCGAGCAGTGGCAGCCGTGGTTCGAGCAGACCGCGCGCAAGCACTGGTTCTGGGGCAACGCCCTGAACCCGCTGGACACCCGCACCGTGGTGAAGAAGTTCGACGGCTGGCGCGAGTTCTCCGGCAAGAAGAGCTTCTGCTCCGGCGCCAGCGACTCGGAAATGCTCATCGCCTCGGCGGTGGACGAAGGCAACGGCGGCAAGCTGCTGATCGCCGCCATCCCCAGCGGCCGCACCGGCATCACCCTGCACGGCGACTGGGACAACATGGGCCAGCGGCAGACCGACAGCGGCAGCGCCACCTTCGAACGGGTGCGCGTGGAGGAATCCGAGCTGCTGCTCGACCCGGGCCCGCTGAGCACGCCCTTCGCCTGCCTGCGCCCGCTGATCGCCCAGCTGCTGTTCGCCAACCTGTTCCTCGGCGTGGCCGAGGGCGCCTTCGAGGAGGCGCGGCAGTACAGCCTCAAGGAAAGCCGCCCGTGGTTCCGCTCCAGCGCCCGCAGTGTCGGCGAGGACCCATACGTGCTGCGCCACTACGGCGAGTTCTGGGTCGGCCTGGAGAGCGTGCGCCTGCTGGTGCAGCGCGCCGCCGCGCTGCTGGACGAGGCCTGGCGCAAGGAACACGCATTGGGCGCCGAGGAACGCGCGCAGCTGGCGGTGGCCATCGCCACCGCCAAGGTCGCCGCCAGCCGCGCCGGCCTGGACATCTGCAACCGCCTGTTCGAGGTCACCGGCGCCCGCGCCACCCACGCCTCGCTGCGCCTGGACCGCTTCTGGCGCAACCTGCGCACCCAGTCCCTGCACGACCCGCTGGACTACAAGCTCCACGAGCTGGGGGACTGGGCGCTCAACGGCACGCGGCCGACACCCACCTTCTATTCCTGAGGCAGAGACATGCAACTGCTGACGCTACCCCCCTCCCCCGCACTGGCCACCTCGATCCGGGCGACCGCACAGGTCTTCGAAGACCCGAAATCGCAGGCGCTGCTCGCCCATCTGCAACAGGTCGCCCCCAGCGAGGCCAGCGTCCTGATCATCGGCGAAACCGGCACGGGCAAGGAGCTGGTGGCGCGGCACATCCACAACCTCAGCGGGCGGCGCAACGGGCCCTTCGTCGCGGTGAACTGCGGGGCCTTCTCCGAATCCCTGGTGGAGGCCGAGCTGTTCGGCCACGAGAAGGGCGCCTTCACCGGCGCCCTCAGTGCCAAGGCCGGCTGGTTCGAAGAAGCCAACGGTGGCACCCTGTTCCTCGACGAGATCGGCGACCTGCCGATGGCCATCCAGGTCAAGCTGCTGCGCGTGCTGCAGGAGCGCGAAGTGGTGCGCCTGGGCTCGCGCAAGAGCATCCCGATCAACGTGCGGGTGCTGGCGGCCACCAACGTGCAGCTGGAGCGGGCGATCAACGCCGGGCACTTCCGCGAGGACCTGTACTACCGCCTCAACGTCGTCACCCTGCAGCTGCACCCGCTGCGCGAGCGCCCCGGCGACATCCTGCCGCTGACCCGCCACTTCATCCGCAGCTACAGCGAGCGCCTGGGCTACGGCCAGGTGCAGCTCAGCGCCGAGGCCGAGCGCAAGCTGGTGAACTACGGCTGGCCGGGCAACATCCGCGAGCTGGAGAACGTCATCCACCACAGCCTGCTGACCTGCCGCGACGGCCTGGTGCGCGAGGACGACCTGCGCCTGTCCAACCTGCGCCTGGAGCGCCAGGAGGAAGCCCCCGCCGGCCATGCCGGCAGCCCTGCGGCCAGCGGCGGCGAGTCCGCCGAGGAACTGCTGCAGCGCGCCTTCCGCCGCTTGTTCGAGGAATCCGCCGGGGCGCTCTACGAACGCGTCGAGGAAAGCCTGCTGCGCGCCGCCTACCGCTTCTGCCACCACAACCAGGTGCACACCGCCAACCTGCTGGGCCTGTCGCGCAACGTCACCCGCACGCGGCTGATCGCCATCGGCGAGCTGGTGGTGAACAAGCGCCGCGGCCCGGAGCAGGCGCTGGACAACCGCGTGGTGCGGCTGTCCATCTGAGCCCCGTCAGGCACTGCCCACCAGGCTGACCCGGTCGGCCAGCGCCTGCGCGCGCGCCACTACCGTCTCGCGCTCCGCCGCCGGCGCCGCCACGCGCAGCCGCAGGCTGCCCAGGGAGCGGCCCTGGATGCGCTCCAGGCTGGCCTGCACCAGGCGCACCTCGTAGCCCAGTTCGCGGCCGATGGCCGCTGGCTCCGGTTCGCGGGCGCTGGCGCCGCTGTAGTGCAGGTCCAGCAGCAGGCCCTCGCCCGCCGCCTCGCCGTCAATATCGTGATGCAGCGTGCCGAGCAGGCTGCGCGTCACTTCGTGGCGCGGGTCGCCGAACACTTCCCAGACCTCGCCCTGCTCCACCACCCGGCCGCGCTCCAGCACCACCACGCGGTCGCAGAGGTCGCGGATGACTTCCATCTCGTGGGTGATGAGGACGATGGTCAGGCCCAGGCGGCGGTTGATGTCGCGCAGCAGCGCGAGGATCGACTGGGTGCTTTCCGGGTCCAGCGCCGAGGTGGCCTCGTCGCACAGCAGCAGGTCCGGTTGCAGCACCAGCGCGCGGGCGATGCCGACGCGCTGCTTCTGCCCGCCGGAAAGCTGCGCCGGGTAGGCCTCGCGCTTGTCCGCCAGGCCCACCAACTGCAGCAGTTCGGCCACCCGCCGCTCGCGCTCGGCGCGCGGCACGCCGGCCAGTACCAGGGGCAGCGCGACGTTGTCGCCGACGCTGCGCGAGGCCATCAGGTTGAAGTGCTGGAAGATCATCCCGGTGCGCCGGCGCAGCTGCGCCAGGCGCGCGTCGTCGAAGGCGCCGATGTCCTCGCCGTCGACCAGCACCTGGCCGGCGCTGGGCCGCTCCAGGCGGTTGAGCGAGCGCAGCAGCGAGGACTTGCCGGCGCCGCTGCGGCCGATGATGCCGAACACCTCGCCGCGGCGGATCTCCAGGTCGATGCCGTGCAGCGCCTGCACTTCCCGGCCGCCGGCCAGGTAGTGCTTGGCCAGGCCGCGCAGGCGGATGTGGGTGGCAGCCGCCAGGGGCTGCGAATGGTTGAAGCTGACCATGGGTGCGTTCCTGCCGGGCGCGGCGCCCGTCCTGGGCGCCGCGCCGGGTCACGTCAGAAGCCGGGGGCGATCTCGCCCTTGTAGCGGGTCAGGATGAAGTTGCGCACTTCCGGCGAGTTGAGCGCCTTGGCCAGCTTCTGGATGCCCGGGTCCTGGATGTTGTCCGGACGCGCCACCAGGAACTCGACGTAGAGGTCCTTGCCCTTCTCGACGATCAGCGCGCTCTTGATGTCGATGCCGGCTTCCAGCGCGTAGTTGGCGAAGACGAAGGCCAGGTCGACCTGCTTCACCGAGCGCGCCAGCATGGCGCCTTCCAGCTCGCGGATCTTCAGGTGTTTGGGGTTATCGACGATGTCGCGCTCGGTGGACTGCGGATTGCTCGGGTCCTTGAGCTTGATCAGCCCGGCCTCGGCCAGCAGCACCAGGGCGCGGCCGGTGTTCACCGGGTCGTTGGGGATGGCCACGCTGGCGCCATCGGGCAGCTCGGCCAGGCTCTTGTACTTGGCCGAGTAGGCGCCGAAGGGCTCGATGTGCACGCCCACCACCGGCACCAGGTTGGTGTGGCGGGTCTTGTTGAAGTCGTCGAGGAACGGGCGGTACTGGTAGTAGTTGGCGTCGAGGTTCTTCTTCGCCAGCTGCAGGTTGGGCTGGATGAAGTCGTTGAACACCTTCACTTCCAGGTCCACGCCTTGCTTGGCCAGGGCCGGTTTGACGAATTCGAGGATTTCCGCGTGGGGCACCGGGGTGGCGCCGACGACGAGGTGCTCGTTGGCGTGGGCGTTGATGGCTATTACGGCTGCCAGGGCGGCCAGGACTTTCTTCATGCTGTTTGCTCCGATCAGTGGTTTCTTGGAATGGCCGTCGTGGGTTGGACGTGGGGCCAGCGGCGGCGTTTTCCCGGCCGCCGCGAGCGGGTGTTTGGGTTCAGCGCCGGGTGTAGTGGCGCACCAGGCGGTCGCCGCTCATCTGCAGGGCCTGCACCAGCAGGATCAGCAGCAGCACGGTGACCACCATGACGTCGGTCTGGAAGCGCTGGTAGCCGAAGCGGATGGCCAGGTCGCCCAGGCCGCCGCCGCCGACCACGCCGGCCATGGCCGTGTAGTCGACCAGCACGATGGCGGTCACGGTGATGGCCGCGATCAGCCCGGTGCGCGCTTCCGGCAGCAGGGTGTGGAAAACGATCTGCCGGGTGCTCGCGCCCATCGCCTGCACCGCTTCAACCAGGCCGCGGTCGACCTCGCGCAGCGAGCTTTCCACCAGCCGCGCGAAGAAGGGCGTGCAGCCCACCACCAACGGCGGGATGGCGCCGCGCACACCCAGCGAGGTGCCGGTGAGCAGCTCGGTGGCGGGGATCAGCACGATCAGCAGGATGATGAAGGGCATCGAGCGCAGCACGTTGGCCAGCACCGAGAGCACCCGGTACAGGCGCGGCGAGTCGAGCAGCTGGCGCTGGCCGGTGAGGTACAGCAGCACGCCCAGCGGCAGCCCCAGCAGCACGGTGCAGCCCAGGGCCGCGCCGAGCATGCTCAGGGTGTCCAGGCAGGCCTGGGCGATCTCGCTCCAGTCGACGTTGGCCAGCCAGTCGTTCATCGCCGGGCCTCCTCGCGCAGGGCCGCGACCGGGTGCGGCGCGGCCAGGCGGTCGCCGGCGCCGAACAGCTTGTGGCGCAGGGTGCCCTCGGCGTAGTCGCGCTTGAACAGGCCGCGGGCCTGCAGCTCCGGCACCAGCAGGTCGACCACCGCTTCGAAGGTTTCCGGCATGACCACGCCGGCCAGGTTGAAGCCGTCGACGTCGGTTTCCGCCACCCACTCCTGCAGCTGGTCGGCCACGGTCCGCGGCGAGCCCACCAGCACCGGGCCGTCGCCGCCGATGGCGCAGTAGTCGGCGATCTCGGCGGTGGTCCAGGTGCGCGTCGGGTCGGCGCGGGTGAAGGCTTCCACCGCCGACTGAATGGCGTCGCTGGGCACCTCGCGCAGCACCTGGGCGGGGGCGTATTCGGCGAAGTCGATGCCGGTCCAGCCGGACATCAGCGTCAGGGCGCCAGTGGCGCTGGCGTATTCGCGGTACTCGGCCAGGCGCGCCAGGGCCTCGGCGTCGGTCGGCGCGACTATGACCGTGAGCTGTTCCAGCACCAGCACGTCGCCCGGCTCGCGCCCGGCGGCGCGCACCGCTTCGCGCAGGTCTGCCACCTGCTTCTTCAGCACGGCTTTGCTCGGCGCGGCAACGAACACGCACTCGGCGTTGGCCGCGGCGAAGGCCCGGCCACGGCTGGAGGCGCCGGCCTGGTAGAGCACCGGGGTGCGCTGCGGCGAGGGCTCGCAGAGGTGGAAGCCGGGCACCTGGAAGTATTCGCCTTCGTGGCGGATGCCGTGGACCTTGGACGGCTCGGCATAGACGCCGCTGTCGCGGTCGGCGACCACGGCGTCGTCTTCCCAACTGGTCTCCCACAGCTTGTAGCAGACCTGCAGGTACTCGTCGGCCAGGGCGTAGCGCTGGTCGTGGGACAGCTGGCGCTGCTGGCCGAGGTTGCGCGCGCCGCTGGCCAGGTACGAGGTGACGATGTTCCAGCCGGCGCGGCCGCCGGTCAGGTGGTCGAGGGTGGACATGCGCCGGGCGAAGGGGAACGGGTGCTCGAAGGACACCGAGGCGGTCACGCCGAAGCCCAGGTGGCGGGTGGCCGCGGCCATCGCCGGCACCAGTTGCAGCGGGTCGTTCACCGGCACCTGGGCGCCGCTGCTCAGCGCCGCGTCGGCGTTGCCGCCGTAGACGTCATACACGCCCAGCACGTCGGCGATGAACAGCCCGTCGAGCTTGCCGCGTTCCAGGGTCTTGGCCAGCTCGATCCAGTAGTGGATGTCGGTGTAGCGCCGCGCCTGGTCGCGCGGGTGGCGCCAGAGGCCGGGTGAGAGGTGGCCGACGGTGTTCATGGCGAAGGCGTTGAGGCGTATCTGCTTGCTCATGGCGCCCCCTCAGTTCCAGTCGTGGCGCGGCGGGCGCTTGCCGTTGAGCAGCCAGTTGCCGACCAGGTGGTACTTCCAGCGCACCGGGTCGTGCAGGGTGTGCACGCGGGCGTTGCGCCAGTGGCGGTCGAGGTTGTGCTTGCGCAGGGTGGAACGGGTGCCGCCGAGTTCGAACAGCTTGTTGCTCGCCTCGATGGCGATCTCGGTGGTCAGCACCTTGGCCCGCGCCACGGCCAGGGAGGCGGCGGCCACCTTGTCCTCGTCGGGCGCCGCCTTGCCGGCGTCGAGCACGCGGCCGGCGCGCTCCAGCAGGGCTTCGGCGGCTTCCAGGCGGATGTCCAGGCCGCCGACCTGGATGATGGTCAGCGGGTCCTCGCTGGCCTTCTCCACCCCCGCGTCGATCCACGGGCGCGCCTGCTCGCGGACGAAGGCGATGGTGTCGCGCAGCGCCGCGCGGGCGATGCCGGCGTCGATGGCGGCGGTGGTGATCTGGGCGAAGGGCCCGGCCAGGGTCGGGCTCTCGTAGGAGCGGTAGCTGGGGAACAGATGGAAGGCCGGCACGCGCAGGCCCTCCAGCAAGACGGTGCCGCTGGAGGTGGTGCGCTGGCCGATGCTGTCCCAGTCGTCCACCACCGTCAGCCCGGCGCTTTCCCGCGGGACGAAGGCCAGTTGCGCACGGTCCTGCTCGTCCAGCGCCAGCACGCCCAGCCAGTGCGCGTATAGCGAGCCGGTGCAGTAGCCCTTGCGGCCGTCGATGCGGTAACCATCGCCGTCGGCGACCAGGCGGGTGCGGATGTCCTGCACGTTCTTGCCGCCGGTCTCCGACAGCGCGTTGGCGAAGCGGTGGCCTTCCAGCACCAGGGCGAAGAAGTGCCGCTTCTGCTCCTCGCTGCCCTGCAGGCGGATGTCCTCCAGCAGGCAGTAGTGGTTCTGCGGAATCTGCCCGAGGGACGGGTCGGCCGCCGAGACGATGGCGATGACCTGGGCCAGGGTGGCGTGGGACACCTCGGCGCCGCCGTATTCGCGCGGCACCGTGATGCCCCACAGGCCGCTGTTGGAGAAGGCGTCGACGATCTCCACCGGCACCAGGCGGTTGAGGTCGCGCTCGGAAGCGCCGGCCAGCAGCAGCTCGGCGACCTCATGGGCGACGCGGATGGCCTCGGCGTCGTCGCGGATGATCCGCGCGGCGGGGCGGTTGATCGGATAGGCAGCAGAAACGGACATGGTCTTCCTCATGGCGAACAGTGGCCCGTGTGGGGCCGGGACCTCCCGGCAGCGGGCCCTGTCCTGGCTGAGCACGATCCATGCCCGAAATTTTCTTCCTATAAATCAGCCACTTACTGGCTAGCAAAGGCAGCCGAGTCGCTGGCCGGACACTGTTTGTTGAAGCACTGTCCGGCAGCCAACAGTTGCCCGTCAGGCAACAGCCTTGCGCTGCGCCTCGGCCTCCAGCTCGCGCACCAGGGGCAGGACCTTCTCGCCGAAGTACTCCACCTCTTCCTGGAAGTGCAGGAAGCCGGAGAGCACCAGGTCCACGCCCACCGCCTTGAGCGCGAGGATGCGTTCGGCGATCTGCCGCGGGGTGCCGATCAGGTTGGTCTTGAAGCCGTCGTTGTACTGCACCAGGTCTTCGAAGCTGGACTTCGCCCAGTTGCCCTCGCCCTCCGGGCTGGCGGCGCCGGCGTTCTTCACCTCGTGGCCGAAGGCGTTGACCGCCTCGGGGTTGGCCTTGTCGATGATTTCCTGCAGCACCGCGCGGGCCTCAGCCTCGGTGTCGCGGGCGATGATGAAGGCGTTCACCCCGATCTTCACCGCGTGGCCGTTGGCCGCGGCCTTGGCGCGGATGTCGTCGACCTGGGCCTTGATGCCTTCCAGCGTGTTGCCATTGGTGAAGTACCAGTCCGACACCCGCGCGGCCATGTCGCGCGCGGCCCGCGAGCTGCCGCCCTGGAAGATTTCCGGGTGCGGGCGCTGCAGCGGCTTGGGCTTGAGGCTGTAGTCGCGGAAGCGGTAGAAGTCGCCGTTGAAGGTGAAGGCGTCCTGGGTCCAGATGCCCTTGAGCGCGCGGATGAACTCCTCGGAGCGGCGGTAGCGCTCGTCGTGCTCCAGCCAGGGCTCGCCGATGGCGTGGAACTCGCCCTTGAACCAGCCGGAGACGATGTTCACCGCGATGCGGCCGCCGGTCAGTTGGTCGATGGTCGCCAGTTGCTTGGCCGCCAGCGCCGGGTTCCACGGGCCGGGGAGGATGGCGGCGATGACCTTGAGCTTCTCGGTGGCCGCCAGCAGCGCGTGGCTGATGGCCACCGACTCGTGCTGGTACTCGGCGCCGTAGCCGGCGGTGAAGCGGATCTGCGACAGGGCGTAGTCGAAACCGGCCTTCTCGGCGCTCTGCGCCAGCCGGCGGTTGTAGTCGAAGTCCCAGCTGGTGCGCTGCTCGATGTTGCTGACGACGAGGCCGCCGCTGACGTTGGGCACCCAGTAGGCGAAGCGGATGGGTTGCTGGCTCATGGTTCTGCTCTCCGGGAGTTGCATGCCGCGCAGCCAGGCGCCACGCGGCTTCCAACGTGGCCGGAGCAGCAACCGTGCCAGCGCCGGAAAGCCTTGCGGATCATGAACTTGCAACAGGCGCCGGGTTATCGTCCTGTCCGCGGCCGGGCAAGCTGCTGATGCGCTGTTGCCAGGTGAACAGCCGGGCGACGGAAATGTGCCGCCGCGCCCTGCAAGCGCCAAAGCACCGACTAGACTTGCACCTCCCGGCCCGTGCATTTTCCAAGGAGGCCATCGTGCGTACCTGTTTCGTACTGCTCCTCGTGGCCGGCCTGGCCGGCTGCGCGGCGGATGTGAAGCGCGCCGACGCGCTCTCCCCCATCAGCACCTATGCCGACACCCGCAACCGCCTGCTGGTGAACTTCCAGGGCGACGCCAGCGTGACCGCGACGCCGGGCTGGACGCGGCTGACCAGCACCTGGCGGCGCATCCTGACCGACCGCGCGGCCTCGTCCGACTACCAGTTGGGCGAGCAGGCCGGCGCGGTGACCCCCACCGCGCTGCCGGCGACGCTGCTGGTGGTGGAAGTCGACCGCCTGCGCCAGCAGGCCGACGGCGACGGCCTGGGCAAGGGCAGCCTGCGCGTCAACGTGCGCTTCACCGACGGCCCCAGCGGCCGGCTGATGGGCTCGCGCCGCTACGAGACCGACTCCGCCGAGCCCGAGGCGCTGGAAGGCCAGCTCAAGGACATTTCCAAGGCGATCATCGAGGAAGTCGAAAGCGCCCAGCGCATCGCCAAGCGCGACCCGCTACCGGAGGCGCCGATGCCGGCCAGCACGCCGGCCGAGCAACCGGCCCGCCCCGCGCCGGCCCCGGCGCCCGGCCAGTCGGTGGCCAGCCGGGAGGCGGCGGCCAAACCGGTGGTGGCGGTGGAGAACCAGGAACGCCAGCTGCAGAAGCTGCAGCGCAGCAACCTGCCGTTCGACCAGTACCAGAACGAGTACCGGCGCATCACTTCGCAGTGAGCGCCGGCGCGCCTCAGTCGTCGTGCCAGTGGGCGTCGCCGTCCTCGTCGTCCCAGTCGTCCTCAGCGTCCTCGGGCTCGTCGCGCAGGCCGGTGGCGCCGTGCTCGAAATCCTCCGGGGAATCCTCGTCCCACTCGTGGTCGAGCAGGTGCTCGTGCTCCGGCTCGGGGAGGTCGATGTCGTCGTCGTGCATGGTGCTATCTCGGCAGGCGGGGTGCGGCAGGCCTCAATGCTACGGCCTCGCCGGGCCCGCGCAAAGCCTCGACGGTCGCGCGGCGCGGCGCATTTGGCTATAAGTCAGAAGGAAGGTCATGACGTTTTCCTATGGGGGCGATGCCGTTTCCAGCATTGTGCGGGAAGCCTCGCTTGCCGATCCTGTCGCCACCCCGGGGTAATAGCCCTGCGCACAACAGCAGAAGGACATCCAGCATGAAGACCGTCGCACAGCTCCTCCACGCCAAGCAGAGCCAGCAGGTGCACACCATAGGCCCGCACGAGATGGTGCTCGACGCCCTGCGGGTGATGGCGGTGAAGAACGTCGGCGCCCTGCCGGTGGTGGACAACGGCCAGGTGGTGGGCGTGGTCAGCGAACGCGACTACGCGCGCAAGATGATCCTCCAGGGCCGCAGTTCGGTGGGCACGCCGGTCAGCGCCATCATGAGCTCGCCGGTGGTCACGGTGGATTCGCAGCAGAACATCGACACCTGCATGAGCATCATGACCGAGCGCCACCTGCGCCACCTGCCTGTGGTGGAGAACGGCCAGCTGGTGGGGCTGTTGTCCATCGGCGACCTGGTCAAGGAAGCCATCGCCGAGCAGGCCCAGTTGATCCAGCAGCTGGAGCAGTACATCCGCGGCGAACAGTGAGCCACCGGCGGCTGCGGCGGACGGCGCCATGACAGGGGCGCGGATGGGGCATTAGAATTTGATTAACATCCGCGAACCGAACAAGTAGAACCCATGGAAAACCGCACCGCCCGCCTGACCGTCCTGATCGACCCGGTGAAGAAGAAGGCCTTCGAGGAACTCTGCGCCAGCCAGGACCTGACACCCTCCCAGGTGGTTCGCCAGCTGATCCGCGATTACCTGGAGAGCCACGGGGTGAGCTATGCCACGCAGCCGAAGGTGGGGGGGCAGGATTGAGGGCCGCCGGCCAGTCCGGAGCAGCCTGCCGGCTCGATCGCGGACGGAGTCCGCTCCTACGCCCGTGCCGCCCTGGGCCTGGTCTCGCCAGCGCTTTTCGTAGGATGGGTTGAGCCTGCGAAACCCATGCGGTTGCGGTGATGGGTATCGCTTCGCTCAACCCATCCTACGGACGTTGCGTTGCCGGCGGGCGTAGGAGCAACTGTCTTGCAAGCCGCGCCGGGGCGCTTTTCGTAGGATGGGTTGAGCTTGCGAAACCCATGCGGTTGCGGTGATGGGTATCGCTTCGCTCAACGCCATCCTACGAAAAGCCGTGCTTCCTGGAACCGTAGGAGCGGACTCCGTCCGCGATTGCTCCCAGGCGGCGCCGAACCCTCCCTACGAAGAAACCACCTCTTCCCCCCGCCCCTCGCAGGCCGCCAGCGCCATGGCAAAACTGGCGTGGTAATTCCGCCTACCCACCGCCTCGATGATCCCCGCCCGCACCAGCTTGTGCCGCACCCGCTGGTTGGCCTCGCAGAGCTTCACCGTCACCCCGCGCTTGCGCAGTTGCTGGATCATCTCCTCCAGCGTCTGCATCCCGGTGATGTCCATGAACGGCACCCGCCTTAGCCGGATCACCAGCAACTGGGGGTCGCTGCGGGTCTGCGCCAGGGCGCGTTCGAAGGTTTCCGCGGCGCCGAAGAACAACGGCCCCTCGATGGTGTAGACGAGCACGCCGGGCGGCAGCGCGCCTTGCAGTTCGCCCCGCAGCTCGGCGCTGCCCTGCTGCAGCACTTCCACCGAGGAGGCCATGCGCCGCATGAACAGCAGCATGGCCAGGATCACCCCGATGTTCACCGCGATCACCAGGTCGCTGAACACCGTCAGGCCGAAGGTGATCAGCAGGATGGCCACGTCGGCCCTGGGCGCGCGGCGCAGCATGCGCACGAAGTGGCGGGCCTCGCTCATGTTCCAGGCCACCACGAAGAGGATCGCCGCCAGCGCGCACAGCGGGATGCTCGAGGCCAGCGGGGCGAGGAACAGGATGATCAGCACCAGGGTCGCCGCGTGGGCCACCCCGGCGATCGGGCTGTTGCCGCCGTTGCGGATGTTGGTGGCGGTGCGGGCGATGGCGCCGGTCGCGGCGAAGCCGCCGAACAGCGGCGCCAGCAGGTTGGCGATGCCCTGGCCGACCAGCTCCTGGTTGGAGTCGTGGCGGGTGCCGGCCATGCCGTCGGCGACCACCGCCGAAAGCAGCGACTCGATGGCGCCGAGCATGGCGATGGCGAAGGCCGGGCCGATCAGTTCCAGCATCCGCGGCAGGCTGATCTCCGGCAGGCTCGGCACCGGCAGGCCGCGGGGGATGCCGCCGAAGGCGCTGCCGATGGTGGCCACGCCGTCGAACTGGAACAGCGCCTGCAGCACGCTGACCAGCACCATCGCCAGCAACGGCCCCGGCACCCGCCCCAGGTAAGGCAGGCGCGGGCCGTAGAGCACCGCGGCCAGGCCGAGAATAGCCAGCAGTGTGGTCGCCGGGTGCAGCTGCGGCAGCGCCTGCAGCAGGTGCCAGAGCTTCTGGTGGAAGTGCTCGCCGCCCACCGCCGGCAGGCCGAAGAAGTCCTTCCACTGGCCGACCCAGATGATCACCCCGATGCCGGCGGTGAAGCCGACGATGACCGGGTCGGGGATGTACTTGATGACGCTGCCCAGGCGGGTGATGCCCAGCAGCAGGAGGATGACCCCGGCCATCAGCGTGGCCAGCTGCAGGCCGTCGACGCCGTAGCGCGCGGTGATGCCGGCGAGGATGACGATGAAGGCGCCGGTGGGCCCGGCGATCTGCACCCGGCTGCCGCCGAACAGCGACACCGCGATGCCCGCCACTATGGCCGTGTACAGGCCCTGTTCGGGCTTGACCCCGGAGGCGATGGCGAAGGCCATGGCCAGGGGCAGCGCGACCACCCCGACGATGACCCCGGCCAGCAAGTTGCGTGGCCAGTTCTGCAACTTCAGAAGCCCGGCCGCCCAGGCGTCACGTACGGCGATCATCGTCCACTCCTCCGCGGAAGAATGCGCATCAGATTAACATGCCATGTTAATCGACGTGTACTAGGCCAAAGTCCTGTCTTACGCCTTTCCCGGGGAGGCGCTACCCTTCTGCGAAGACGCTGCGCAAACGCAAACGGTGCTGCATTTCTGCATACAGTCGTCACGGCGCCAGGCCGCCGGCCCCCATGTCACGGGCGCTCCGTCCTGGCATGCAACCTGCCTGGGTAGACGACTGGCCCGCGCCACCGCGCCGGCCCCGTCATCCCCCATGGAGAACCCCAGATGGACCCGCTACGCCTGCTGCTCGACCGTGGCCTGCTGTTGGCCGACAGCATCGCCGCGGATGGCCGCTTCCTCGACGTCTCCGCCGAACAGAGCGACCAGCTCGGCTACCCGCCCGGCGCGCTGCACGGCCAGGGCATGGAACAGGTCTACACCGCCGATTCGGTGCGCGCCCTGCAGCAGCTCTTCGCCAACCCGCCGGCCGACGAACGGGTGCAGGACCTGGAGCTGACCCTCATCCGCCACAACGGCGGCCTGCTGCCGGTGCTGGCCAGCGGCGTGCTGCAGTGGCGCGACGGCGAGCCGGCGCGCCTGCACCTGGTGAAGATGCCCCTGGGCGGCATCAGCCGGCGCCTGGGCGAGTTGCAGAACGCCAACGAAGTCATGAGCCAGATGCTCTACAGCGCCAAGGTGGCCTACTGGTGCATCGAGTTCGCCGAGCCGGTGGACGTGCGCCAGACGCCGGACGAGATCGTCCGCCAGGTGTTCGAGAACCGCTCCTACTGGCGCATGTGCAACCGCGCCATGGCGGCGATCTACGAGATGCCCGCCGACGTCGACTTCGGCCAGCAGCCGGTGCGCCTGTACTGGCCGCGCAGCCCGGCCAACGAGGAGTTCGTGCGGCGGCTGATCGAGGCCGACTTCCACGTCGACGGCGCGCTCTCGGTGGACCGCCGCCACGACGGCTCGCCGGCCTACGTGGAGAACGACGTGCGCGCCAGCATCCACAACGGCCGCCTGCTGCGCATGTGGGGCAGCCTGCGCGACGTCAGCCAGGAGCTGCGCATGCAGCATGACGCCGAGCAGCGCATCGAGGCCCTGCGCCGGGTGTTCGACGCGGTGCCCGACGCGGTGCTGGTGATCGACGAAGCCGCTCAGCCGCAATGGCGCAACGCCGCCTTCGAGCAGGTGTTCGGCATCACCCGCGCCGCCGGCGTGGCCGCCACCCTCGACCGCCTGCCGCTGCCCGAGCGCACCTGGCAGCGCCTGGAGCTGCCCGACCAGTACGGCCGCTACCGCGCCTTCGACAGCCACTGCTCGCGCATCCTGATCCGCGAGGACCAGGCCTGGCGCGTGGTGGTGCTGCGCCCGGACGGCGTCGAGCGCCGGCCGGCAGAGCTGCACCCATGAGTGGCGAGGGCTTCTTCGCGCCGATGCGCATGGGCATGCGCTCGTCGGTCAACGTCAGCGCCGAGATGCTCGCCGCGCTGCTGGAGGCGCCGGCGCTGCACGCCCTGCTCGACGGCTTCGGCGAGGCGCTGATCGTCTGCGACGGCGACTCCCGGGTGCGCTTCCTCAACCTGGCCGCCGAGCGCATCAACCGCGTGGCGCGCCAGGACGTGCTGGGCCTGAGCGACAGCGATTTCTATCAGCGCTCGGCGCTGCAGTTCGACGACTTCCTGCAGGCCGTGCGCCGCGGCGGCAAGAGCGCGCTGACGCGCTCGCGCGACGGCCGGCTGTTCCTCACCCGCCTGCAGAGCGTGCCCGCCGGCGCCTACGAGAAGCCCTACACGCTGCTGATCCAGCGCGAATACGAAGCACGCGAGAGCGCCGGCCGCAGCGCCCCGGCGCCGTCGCTGGCGGACAGCCCGGCGAGCCTGGGCGACCCCCAGGACAACGCGCTGCACATGTCGCCGCTGCTCTCGGACATCGCCGACATGGGCGTGCGCGCCTTCCGCCGCCGCGCCCGCCTACTGCTGCTCGGCGAGCCGGGCGTGGGCAAGACCGCCATCGCCCGGCACATCCACCGCGCCGCCGGCTGGGGCGACCGGCCCTTCGTCGACGTCAACTGCGCGAGCATCCCCGAGACGCTGTTCGAGTCGGAGATGTTCGGCTACGAGCGCGGCGCCTTCACCGGCGCGCTGCAGCAGGGCAAGCGCGGCTACATCGAGAGCGCCGCCGGCGGCACGCTGTTCCTCGACGAGATCGGCGAGATCCCCCTGCAGGTGCAGGCCAAGCTGCTCAAGTTCCTCGACGACGGCACCATCCAGCCGGTGGGCTCGCCGCTGGCGAAGAAGGTCCAGGTGCAGGTGATCGCCGCCACCAACAAGGACCTCAAGGCGCAGGTGTCCGCCGGCCTGTTCCGCGCCGACCTCTACTACCGCCTGGCCGTGCTGCCGGTGGACATCCCGCCGCTGCGTGCCCACCGCGACGACCTGCCGGTGCTGATGGACATCCTCCTGGCCCGCATCAACCGCGACCGCCAGCCGCCCCTGCGGCTGTCCACGGCCTGCCGCCAACGCCTGCTGGGCCATGACTTCCCGGGCAACATCCGCGAGTTGGTGAACATCTTCGAACGCCTGGCGGTGCTGGCCGACGACGTCGCCGAGGAACAGCACCTGCCACCGGAGCTGCTGGGCCAGGCCGCACCCGCCGGAGAGGAAGAACCGCCGCCCTTCGCCAGCGCCGACGAACCGCTCAAGGCGCAGGTGCAGCGCTTCGAGCGGCAAGTGATCCTCCAGGCCGTGCGCCTGTGCGGCAGCAAGCGCAAGGCGGCGCAGCACCTGGGGATCGACGTCGGGACCTTGATTCGGAAGTTGCAGCGGGATTGAGCGGCAGGCTGCTCCTTCTTTTGCAGGAGCCACTGCCTTGCAGGCTGCACCGAGATGCTTTTCGTAGGATGGGTTGAGCTTGCGAAACCCATGCGGTAGCGGTGATGGGTATCGCTTCGCTCAACCCATCCTACGAGTGTTGCGTTTGCCGGATGCATTGGCATTGTTCTCACCTCCCTTCCCTCTCCCTAACCCTCTCCCTGAAGGGAGAGGGGACCGTTGGGCAGGGTTGGGTATTCTGGCGTCAGCCGGCAGCTCCAGTGGTTTCCAGCTGAAACCACTCTTCCTCTCGGCACGGACTAGCCCCCTCTCCCTTCAGGGCGGGGCGCGCAGCCGAGGGCTGGGGAGAGGGGCGGCGCCCAACCACCACACCGCCGCCCCAGGATAACCACCCCCCACCAACGCTGCATTTCTGCCTATCCCCCCTTGTCATTTCTGCTTACATTCCCTTCCCTCCAAAACAACAACCCCTTTATTTTCAACAACTTAATTTCTTGGCACACCCTGTGCTCCACCTCCATCGACCCGTGACCGTGCACGGGTCCTCGAATCGCGCCAGGCATCCCCGACCGGGGTTGCCGGCAGTTCTGGAGGCACAACAACAATGCTCATCACAGGTATCAAGAGCAGGCCGGTCTACGACGACCTGCGCCCGCTCGCCGGCAGCAACCACATAGTCGCAGGGCAAGGCAGCGGCGGCAGCGCCATGCTCCGGCTGCTGGCCGAAATGCCGCGCACCGCGCCCATCCGCGTGCTCTATTCCACCGAATCCTTCTCCGGGCAGAACCATCTGGCCGCGCTGCGCGACATCGCCGGCGTCGAGCTGAGCGTCTATCCGAGCAACCGCTCGCTGGTCGACGACCTGCACGCCCTGCTCGGCCAGTCGCGCATGGGCACCCGCCTGTACCTGGCCGGCTCGGAAAGCTTCATCGGCACCGCCATGCAGGCGGCCGACGCCATCAACCTGAACCGGGACGAAGTGCTGCGCGAGCACTGCGGCTCCTTCGTGCGCCGCGTCTGGTGCGTGCACTGCGACGGCTACACCGAGAACGTCACCCAGCGCGTGTTCATCTGCCCGCACTGCGCCCGCACCCTGGTGGTCCGCGACCACTACTCGCGCCGCCTCGCCGCCTTCCAGGCGGTCAAGGCCGACGCCGAAGTCCCCGGCGAGCTGCCGGCAGCCGAGGAACTCGACACATGAGCCAGTCCAGCGGAACCCTCAACGTCCGCGTCGCCCGCATCGAGCAGGTGACCCCGGAGATCAAGCGCTTCACCCTGGTCCCGCGCGACGGCGGCCAGCTCACGCCCTTCTCCGGCGGCAGCAACGTGGTGGTGCTGATCCCCCACGACGGCGGCACCTACCGCAACGCCTACTCGCTGATGAGTTCGCCCTACGACGCCAGCGCCTACCAGATCGCCGTGCGCCGCGTGGAAGACGGCCGTGGCGGCTCCAGGCGCATGCACGATGCAGTGAAGGAAGGCGACGAGCTGGAAATCCTCCGCCCGGTGAACCTGTTCCCGCTGAGCAAGCACGCGCGCCTGCACCTGTTCATCGCCGGCGGCGTGGGCATCACCCCGGTGTGCTCGCAGCTGGCCGAGCTGCGCCTGCGCGGCACCCCGTTCGAAGTGCACCTGGCGGTGCGCGGCGCGGAACACGCGCGCCTGGGCGAGGAGCTGGCGCGCGAATACGGCGACGCCGTGCGCCTGTACCGCGACGACCGCGGCGAGCGCCTGAACATCAGCGCCGTGCTGGCCGACCGCCCGCTGGGCAGCGACGTGTACGTCTGCGGCCCCGAGGGCATGATCCAGGCCACCATAGACGCGGCCCACGCCCACGGCTGGACCGACAGCCACATCCACTACGAGCGCTTCCTCGAACAGGGCAGTTCCGGCGAGCCGTTCAAGGTCACCCTGGCGCGCAGCGGCGCGACCATCGAGGTGTCGCCCGACCAGAGCCTGCTGGAAGCCGCCGAGGCCGCCGGCCACGAGATTCCCTACCTGTGCCGCGGCGGCGCCTGCGGCATGTGCGAGACCAACGTCCTGGAACTGGACGGCGAGATTCTCCACACCGACGACTGGCTGTCCGACGAGGACAAGGCCGCCAACAAGAAAATCATGCCCTGCGTGTCGCGCGCCAAGTGCTCGCGGCTGGTCATCGACTGCTGAGCCGGAGAACGACCATGACCATCCAATTCCGCCCCGACGAAACCTACCGCGACGACTACACCTACGCCAACAGCCCCGCGTGCATCGCCCGCGCGCCCTTCCCCTTCCCGGACGACGAGT
Source organism: Pseudomonas citronellolis (assembly GCF_001586155.1). NCBI lineage: Bacteria > Pseudomonadati > Pseudomonadota > Gammaproteobacteria > Pseudomonadales > Pseudomonadaceae > Pseudomonas > Pseudomonas citronellolis. The sequence goes on along the minus strand of NZ_CP014158.1, from coordinate 385,885 downwards.
ACATGTACTCGATGAACCTGGAACCCCACGTCTCCGTCGGCGACGGCGCCTTCCGCGCGGTATTCGACATCGACGAGCACTACATCAGCGAGTGCCGCGACCGCGCCATCACCCTGGAGAAGGACCCGGGCATGCACTACGTCTCGGCGCCGCACATGATGGAGGCGCAGTGGGACCTGCTCGAGCTGATCATGGAGTCCTACGCCAAGGACTACCCGGAGTACTTCGCCCTGGAGCGCGACGGCACCCGCTGGCACTGGACCAACAAGCTGCTGGGCATCGACGACACCTTCACCTTCGGCGACCCGGCCACCCTGCCCTACGAGCCGATGGAATACATCACCCGCCAGGCCCAGGGCGACTGGGTGCTGCAGGAGGAGCGCGACGGCACCCTGTACTGGGGCGCCGGCATCGCCACCCAGCGCGCCGACTACTCGCTGCGCTTCAACCTGGGCATGGCCTGGCACGAGTACCACGGCCCGGTGCCGCTGGTGAAGGAAACCGGCATGCTCGACCGCGCGCTGAAGTTCCTCCTGCGCCTGCGCAACGGCCACCCGGTGCGCCGCCTGAACTGGTCGCTGACGGTCAACCCGCGCCTGGACGTGTCCGCCGAGAGCCTGCCGGACTGGGCCCCGGACCGCACCACGGTGACCGCCGAGAACGCCGGCGAGAAGGTCTACCTGCGCATCGAGCTGCAGCCGCTGCACCGCCTGCCGCGCAGCAACGCCATCGTGTTCCCGATCCGCACCTACCTGCTGAGCCTGCAGGACATCGCCAGCAACCCCGCCTGGGCCAGGCGCATGCACCGCGTGCTCAAGTCCCTCAACCAGGAACTGGTGGACTACAAGGGCTTCACCCGCTACCGCGACGCCGCGGTGGAGTGGCTCTCGCAGTACGACGACGGCAAATAAGCACCGCGCTTTCCATAACGACAATGAGCCCGTAGAGGGCAGCGGCGGATGCGCAAGCTCCGCCGCAGACAATCCGCCACTGCCCATTACCCCCTGAGAGGAAACAACGATGAGTGGGTCCCCTGCCAAGCGTGCCGCTGGCGTAACCGATTCCGATGCCGAGCAGCTCGCCGCCCTCGGCTACAGCTCGAACTTCGAGCGCAGCATGAGCCTGTGGGAGAACTTCTCCCTGGGCTTCACCTACCTGTCGCCGGTCGTCGGCGTCTACACCCTGTTCGGCCTGTGCCTGGCCGCCGGCGGCCCGCCGATGTTCTGGTCGTACCTGCTGATCGGCCTCGGCCAGCTGCTGGTGTGCCTGATCTTCGGCGAGATCGTCTCGCAGTTCCCGATCTCCGGCGGCGTCTACCCCTGGGCGCGGCGCCTGGTGGGCAAGCGCTGGGCGTGGATGGTCGGCTGGGTGTACGCCTGGGCACTGTGCGCCACCATCGCCGGCGTCTCGGTCGGCGCCGGGCCCTACCTGGCGGCGCTGCTGGGCTTCACGCCGAGCGCGGACGTCAGCATCTACATCGCCCTGGCGCTGATCCTGGTCTCCACCGGCCTCAACCTGGTGGGCACCAAGCTGCTGGCGCGGGTGGCCATGTTCGGCTTCCTCTGCGAGCTGGTCGGCGCCATCCTGGTCGGCGGCTACCTGTTGATCTTCGAGCGCCACCAGCCGTTCAGCGTGCTCTTCGACACCTTCGGCCTCGGCGCGGCGCAAGGTTCCTACCTGCCGGCGTTCCTCGCCGCCTCCCTGGCCGGGCTGTTCCAGTACTACGGCTTCGAGGCCTGCGGCGACGTCGCCGAGGAAACCCCCAACCCCGGCAAGCGCATCCCCAAGGCCATGCGCATGACCATCTACATCGGCGGCGCCGCCGCGATGTTCGCCTGCCTCGCGCTGATCCTCTCGGTGCCGGACATGCACAAGGTGCTCGCCGGGGAAGACACCGACCCGGTCGCCACCATCCTGGCCAACGCCTTCGGCCCGCTGGGCTCGCGCCTGGTGATGGCGGTGGTGCTGGTGTCCTTCGTGTCCTGCGTGCTCAGCCTGCAGGCCGCCGCCAGCCGCCTGCTGTTCGCCTACGCCCGTGACGAGATGATCGTCGGCAGCCGCGCGCTGCAGCGCCTGTCGGCCAACCAGGTGCCGTCCGCCGCGTTGCTCGTCAGCGGCGTGGTGCCGGCGGCGATCGTCTGCCTGGGCCTGTTCATGGCCGACGCCACGGCCACCATCGTCGGCTTCGCCGCCATCGGCATCTACGTCGCCTTCCAGCTGATCGTGGTCGCCGCGCTGATCGCCCGCGCCAAGGGCTGGGTGCCCGGCGGCCAGTTCAGCCTGGGCCCCTGGGGCACGCTGGTGAACGTCGCCGCGCTGGTCTACGGCGCCGGCGCCATCGCCAACATGGTCTGGCCGCGCAGCCCCGACGCGCCCTGGTACATCAACTACTCGATGATCCTCACCACCGCCGTGGTGCTGGGCGCGGGCGTGCTCTACATGCTGCTGGCCAGGCCCTACGACAAGGGCACCGCGCCGGCCGGCGACGCCCACCGGATTTCCGGCCGCCAACGATCCGTGCGCGCGACTGGCGCGCTTGCCGAACCGGCTTGATCGCAACCCTGACGCAATTCGGGCCATACGCCTGAGGGGCGCGTCCGGCGCCACGCGGGGTCCCCTCCCCGCGCCGGCGCCACGCGGTTTGCGAACGGGCCTGCCAGCCCCGCGCTTGGCAGGCCCGGTTTTTTTCCGCACTACGCCAGGCTTGACCACGGCGTGGCCGCAACCTTGGCTCAACGCGCAATCCACAACAGGCACAGCGACAAGGTCAGCAACGACCCCAGCGTCGACAACAGAATGCTGCGCGACACCACCGGCGCCTCGCGCTTGTAGTACTCCGCCAGCATGTACGGCCCGGTGCCGGTCGGCAGCGCGCTGAGCAGCAGCGCCGAATCCGCCCACAACGGCGGCAGGGCGAACACCTTGTAGGCCAGCACGCCGGTCAGCAGCGGCTGCCCCACCAGCTTGACCAGCACCAGCGGCCAGGCGCCCACCTGCGGGCCCTCCTGCTTCTGCGCCAGGAACAGGCCGAGCGAGATCAGCGCGCAAGGCGTGGTGGCCGCCGCCAGCAGGTCGAGGAAATGCACCACCGGCTCGGCCAGCCCCAGGCCGCTGGCCGCCCACAGGCCACCGATGATCGGCGAGACCACCAGCGGGTTCTTCAGCAGCGCGCGGCTCACCACCAGCACCGCGCGGCCGACGTGCTTCTCGCTCTGCAGGCCGACCTCGATGCACACCACGGCGACGGCGAACAGCACGCAGACCACCAGCAGCGAGGCGATCAGCGCCGGCTCCAGGCCGTCCTGGCCGAACACCAGCAGGCACAGCGGGATGCCCATGTAGCCGGTGTTTGCGTAGGAGGCGCTGAGCCCGTCGATGCTCGCCGCCGGCAGCTCGCGGCCCTGCCACATACGCCAGGCCAGGGTGGCGACGAACACCAGCAGGCAGCCAGCGGTAAAGGCAGCGAGGAAGCCCGGCTGCCAGATTTCCGCCCAGGTGGAGGTGGCGGTGACCTTGAACAGCAGCGCCGGCAGGCATAGCCAGACCACCAGCTTGTTGATCTCCGACGCCGCGCCCTCGCCCAGGCGGTTGGTCCTGCGCGCCAGCCAGCCGGCCAGGATCAGCGCGAAGATGGGCAGGACGACGGCGATCACGGTGTGCATGGCAAGCTCGGCAAGGCGTTGTTATAGGAGGGCTGGCGAGCATAGGATTGCCGCATCGATACCGTCCAATGCTTGTTGAGAGCCCAATCGATTCCGGAAACGCATCGATGATCGAATTGCGCCAGCTGCGCTACTTCCTCGCCCTCGCCGAACACCTGCACTTCGGCCGCGCCGCCGAGGCCCTGCACCTGACCCAGCCGCCGCTGAGCCGGCAGATAGCCGCGCTGGAGGCCGAGCTGGGCACCCCGCTGTTCGCCCGCCACTCGCGCTCGGTGGAGCTGACCGCCGCCGGCCGCGAATTCCAGCAGCACTGCAAGAGCCTGCTCGCCGGCCTCGACCTGGCGGTGCGCTCGGCCCAGGCCAGCGCCCGCGGCGAGCGCGGCGAACTGCGCCTGAGCTTCACCATGGTCGCCGCCTGGACGCTGCTGCCGACCCTGCTCAAGCGCTACAGCGACGCTTATCCACAGGTGAAGGTGGTGCTCAACGAAGTATTGCCGCGCGACCTCGGCCCGGCGCTGGAAGCCGGCGAGGCCGACGTGGCCCTGACCTTCCCGGCCCACGGGAGCGGCCAGCTGCAATACCGCACGCTATTGCGCGAGCCGCTGTGCGCGGTGCTGCCCAGTGCGCACCCGCTAGCCACGAGCGCCCAGGTGGCGGCCGGGGCCCTGGCGGGGGAATCGTTCATCAGCTTCCCCCACAGCACCGCGCCGGCGCTGCACGAAGCGGTGATGCAATGCTGCCGGGACAGCGGCTTCGAACCGCGCATCCAGCTGGAGCCGCACCTGCAGCAGACCATCGTCAACCTGGTGGCCGAGGGCCTGGGCGTGGCCCTGGTGCCGGACTCGATGCGCAAGATGCAGCTGCCCGGTGCTGCGTTCGTGGCGCTGGAGGCGTCGCCGTTGGTGGATTATGGGGTGGCTTGGAGTCCGCACAATGACAACCCGTGCCTGGGGGCTTTTCTGCGGTGTGCGGGGGTAGATACGGGCTCTTCGTAGGAGCGAGCTTGCTCGCGAACGGTGCTTGCTCGGGACTTTGGGCGTTGGGGGGTAGAGCGCCCTCTCCCTAACCCTCTCCCTGAAGGGAGAGGGGACCGTTGGGCAGGGTTTGATGTTACGGCGTTAGCCGGCTAGCGCAGAGGTTTCCGGCGGAAACATCACTTTTCTCGGCACAGACAGGCCCCCTCTCCCTTCAGGGAGAGGGCTGGGGAGAGGGGACGGAGGTGACCTCACGCACAGCGTGGCCGGGAGGCACCGTTCGCGAGCAAGAACTAGGCGTCCCCCCCGCTCCTACACCAACCGCGCATCCAGGCTGTTCTGCGCCAACCGCTGCGCCTGCTCCTTCGTCATCCCCAGGTGCTCGTACAGCGCCTGGAAGTTCTCGCTCACATACCCCCCGAAGTAAGCCGGATCATCCGAGTTCACCGTCACCTTCACGCCGCGCTCGAGCATCTCGAGGATGTTGTGCTGGCCCATGTGCTCGAACACGCACAGCTTGGTGTTGGACAGCGGGCAGACGGTCAGCGGAATCTGCTCGTCGATGATGCGCTGCATCAGCCGCTCGTCCTCGATGGCGCGCACGCCGTGGTCGATGCGTTCGACCTTGAGCAGGTCCAGGGCTTCCCAGATGTATTGCGGCGGGCCTTCCTCGCCGGCGTGGGCCACGGTCAGCAGGCCCTCGGCGCGGGCGCGGTCGAACACGCGCTGGAACTTGCTCGGCGGGTGGCCCACTTCGGAGCTGTCCAGGCCCACGGCGACGAAGGCGTCGCGGAAGGGCATGGCCTGCTCCAGGGTCTTGAAGGCTTCTTCCTCGGACAGGTGACGGAGGAAGCTGAGGATCAGGCCGTGGCTGATGCCCAGCTGCTGCTTGCCGTCCTTCAGCGCGCTCTGGATGCCGCGCAACACCACCTCGAAGGGGATGCCGCGGTCGGTGTGGGTCTGCGGGTCGAAGAAGGGTTCGACGTGGATGACGTTCTGCGCCTTGCACTTGAGCAGGTAGGCCCAGGTCAGGTCGTAGAAGTCCTGCTCGCTGCGCAGCACGTCGGCGCCGGCGTAGTAGAGGTCGAGGAATTCCTGCAGGTTGTTGAAGGCGTAGGCCTTGCGCAGGGTCTCGACGTCGGCCCAGGGCAGCTTCACCCGGTTGCGTTCGGCCAGGGCGAACAGCAGTTCGGGCTCCAGGGTCCCTTCCAGGTGCAGGTGCAGTTCGGCCTTGGGCAGGGCGTTGAGCCATTCGTACATGGGTGGTTTCTCGTCATCGGGCTGAATCGATGCAAGTTTAACCCGGCCCGCCATGGCGGCCACCCCGGGCGAGACGGGGCGGCCGCCCGGCCATCAGAAGGCGAAGTGCGCCTCGTCCAGCGCCATCAGGCAGCCGGCGCCGCCCAGCAGGGCCTCGCGGTGCATGCTGGCGCGCGGCAGGATGCGCCGCAGGTAGAAGTCGGCGCTGGCCAGCTTGGCGCGGTAGAAGTCGCCCTCGCCGCTGCCCGCGTCCAGCGCCGCCTGGGCCACGCCGGCGGCGCGCAGCCAGAGCCCGGCGAGCAGCGCGTAGGCGCTGTACTGCAGGTAGTCCACCGACATGGCGCCGATCTCCTGCGCATCGCGGCGGGTGGCGGCCAGCACGTCGGCGGTCAGCCCACGCCATTCCTGGATGCGCTCGCGCACCACCGCGGCCATGGGTTCCAGCTCGGCGTGGGCGGCCAGCGCGGTGCAGGTTTCCGCCAGGTCGGCCTGCAGCGCGGCCATCTCGGCGCCGCCGTCGCCCAGCAGCTTGCGGCGGATCAGGTCCAGCGCCTGGATGCCGTTGGTGCCTTCGTATATCTGCGTGATGCGGCTGTCGCGCATCAGCTGCTCCATGCCCCATTCGCGGATGTAGCCATGGCCGCCGTAGACCTGCACGCCGAGGCTGGCGACTTCCTGGCCCATGTCGGTGAGGAAGGACTTCACCAGCGGGATCAGCAGCGCCGCGCGCTTCGCCGCAGCCTTGCGGCCCTCGGCCTCGGGGTGGCCGTGCTCCAGGTCCAGCTCGCGGGCGCAGAGCGCGGCGAGCATGCGGCTGCCCTCGGTGAGGGTCTTCTGCGTCAGCAGCATGCGCCGCACGTCGGGGTGATTGATGATCGGGTCGGCGGCCTTCTGCGGCTGCGCGGGGCCGGTCAGGGCACGCGATTGCAGGCGCTCGCGGGCGTAGCTCAAGGCGCCCTGGAAGCTGCGCTCGGCGATGCCCAGGCCCTGCAGGCCGACCTGGAAGCGCGCATCGTTCATCATGGTGAACATGCAGGCCAGGCCCTGGTTGGCCTCGCCCAGCAGCCAGCCACTGGCGCCGTCGAAGTTCATCACGCAGGTGGAGGCGCCCTTGATGCCCATCTTGTGCTCGATGGCGCCGCAGCTCAGCGCGTTGCGCGCGCCCGGCGTACCGTCGGGGTTGGCGATGAACTTCGGCACCAGGAACAGGCTGATGCCTTTGACGCCGGCCGGGGCGTCCGGCAGGCGCGCCAACACCAGGTGGACGATGTTCTCCGACAGGTCCTGCTCGCCGCCGCTGATGAAAATCTTGCTGCCGCTGACCGCGTAGCTGCCATCGGCGCGCGGCTCGGCGCGGGTGCGCAGCAGCGCCAGGTCGGTGCCGGCCTGGGGCTCGGTGAGGCACATGGTGCCGGTCCACACGCCGCTGACCATCTTCGCCAGGTAGTCGCGCTGCAGCTCGGCGCTGCCGTGCTTGTACAGCGCCAGCACGGCGCCCTCGGTGAGCCCGGAATAGACGCGGAAGGACAGCGAGGCGGCCATCAGCATCTCGTGGAAGTTCGCCGCCACCAGCTGCGGGAAGCCCTGGCCGCCGAACTCGACCGGGCCGGTCATGCTCGCCCAGCCGTTGTCGCAGTACTGCTTGTAGGCCTCGCGGAAGCCGTCCGGGGTGGTCACCGCGCCGTCGTGCAGGGTCGCGCCCTGCTCGTCGCTGTTGCGGTTCAGCGGCGCCACCACCTCGCCGGTGTAGCGCGCGCCCTCTTCCAGCACGCCGTCGATCAGCTCGCGGTCCAGGCCGTTGCCCAGCAGCGCGCAGTGAGCGGTCGCGTCGAAGAGTTCGTGGAGGACGAAGCGCATGTCGCGCAGGGGCGCCTGGTAGCTCATGCGTGGTGCTCCTTGTGGACGTCGGCGAAGCGCCCGCCGCTGGCGGCCAGGCGCTCGATCAGCGCGGCCGGCTGCCAGTGCGCGCCGTGCTGCCCGGCGAGGTCGCGCAGGCGCGCGATGATGCTCGGCAGGCCCTGGGCGTCGGCCCAGGCCATGGGCCCGCCCTTGTCGGCGGGGAAGCCGTAGCCGTTGAGGTAGACGGTGTCGATGTCGGCGCTGCGGCTGGCGATGCCTTCGTCGAGGATTTTCGCGCCTTCGTTGACCAGCGCCAGCAGGCAGCGCTCGAGGATTTCCTCCGGGCCGATGTCGCGGCGCGCGTAGCCCAGGCGCTCGGACTCGCGCAGCACCAGGGCGTCGACCTCGGGGTCGTGCTCGGCCTGGCGGCTGCCGGGTTCGTAGTGGTAGAAGCCGTTGCCGCTCTTCTGGCCGAAGCGGCCCATCTCGCACAGGCGGTTGTCCACCTGCACGGTGGGCGCGTCCTGGCCCTTGCCGGCCAGCTCGCGGGCACGCCATTCGAGGTCGATGCCGACCACATCGAACATGCGGAACGGGCCCATGGCGAAGCCGAAGCCCTGCAGCGCAGCGTCCACCTGGTAGGGCAGCGAGCCTTCGAGGATCAGCCGGCGCGACTCCTGCACGTACTTCTCCAACATGCGGTTGCCGATGAAGCCGTGGCAGTTGCCGGCCACCACGCTGACCTTGCCCATGCGCCGGCCCAGCTCCAGGGCGGCCTCCAGCACGGCGGGCGCGGTCTTCGCGCCGCGCACGATCTCCAGCAGCTTCATGATGTGCGCCGGGCTGAAGAAGTGCAGGCCGAGCACCTGCGACGGGCGATTGGTCACGGCGGCGATGGCGTCGACGTCGAGGTAGGAGGTGTTGCTGGCGAGGATCGCCGCGGGCTTCAGCGCCGCGTCCAGCTCGCGGAAGATCGCCTGCTTGAGCTCCAGGTTCTCGTAGACCGCCTCGATCACCAGGTCCGCTTCGCGGATCGCTGTGTAGTTGTCCACAGGCGAGATGCGCGCCCGCCGGGCCGCCGCTTCAGCCTCGTCGATCCGCCCCTGGCGCACGTTGTGGGCGTAGGTGTCGGCCACCGCGCCCTGGGCCTGCAGCAGCATCTGCGGGTTGTTGTCCAGCCACTGCACCTGCACGCCGGCGTTGGCCAGGCACATGACGATGCCGCGGCCCATGGTGCCGGCGCCTATCACCGCGGCGCTGCGAATCGGGGGAATCTGGCTCATGGTCTTCCTCTTGTTATCAAACGGGCGTTCGAGCAAAAAAGTGACAGTCACCTTAGGGAAGATCGGATTATTTTTGAAATTTAGTCTTGTGATGCGCAGTATTTAGCTAATGAATATAAATACCTTCGACCTGAACCTGCTGCGTGTCTTCGACGCCCTGTTGCGCGAGCGCAGCGTTTCCCGCGCCGCCGAGCGCCTGGCCCTGAGCCAGCCGGCGGTGAGCAACGCCTTGGGCCGCCTGCGCGAGCTGCTCGACGACCCGCTGCTGGTGCGCATCGGCCGCAGCATGCAGCCCACGCCGCGGGCGTTGGAGCTGGAGGCGCCGATCCGCGAGTCGCTGCAGCGTATCCTCCACAGCCTCAGCGGCACCGAGCGCTTCGAACCGGCGCGCAGCCGCCAGCGCTTCACCCTGGCGCTGACCGACTACGCCGAGCTGCTGTGCATGCCGGCGCTGCTGCAGCGCCTGGGCACGGAGGCGCCGGGCGTGGCCCTGGACGTACGCCACCTGGCCCCGAGCCTGCCGGTTGAAGCGCTGGACAAGGGCCACCTGGACCTGGTGCTGGGCCGCTTCGAGGACATCCCGGCGCGCTTCGCCCGCCGCCCCTGGGCCAGCGAGACGCTGCGCCTGCTGGCGCGCCGCGGGCATCCGCGGGTGAACGGCTCGCTGGACCTCGACAGCTTCCTGAACGAGCGCCACCTGTGGGTGTCCGGCGGGCAGACCAAGGGCATGGTCGACCAGTGGCTGGCCAGCCAGGGCCTGAAGCGGCAGATCGCCTACGTCACCCCCAACTACCTGCAGGCCGCGCAACTGGTGGCCGGCACCGACCTGCTGACGGTGCTGCCGACGCGCCTGGCCGAGTACTTCGCCAAGCTGCTGCCGCTGCAGGTGCTGGAGCTGCCCTTCGACGTCGGCCAGTTCCACCTGGAACTGGTGTACCTGGCCCAGCGCGAGCGCGACCTGGCCTTGCAGTGGCTGCTGGGGCGGATGCTGGAGGCGGCGCCGAGGGCGTAGGGCCTGCGCCGAGATGCTTTTCGTAGGATGGGTTGGGCTTGCGAAACCCATGCGGTCACGGTGATGGGTATCGCTTCGCTCAACCCATCCTACGGGTGCCTCCTGGAACCGTACCGTCCGCGAGGCGTCCCCCTCGCCCCCACGAAAAGCAGAACGCGCCCAAGGGCGCGTTCATTGGCCATCGGCAAACCTCAGAACCGATCGCGAATCACCACCTCGTCCAGCGCCAGCTTGCCCACCCGCGGCTTGGGCGCCACGGTCTGCTTGCCGACGGCGACCATCAGGCCGATCACGTGGTTCTCCGGCAGGTTGATCAGCTTGGCCACGGCGTCGAAGTCGAAGCCGTCCATGGGGCAGGAATCCAGGCCCTTGCCGCGGGCGGCGAGCATCAGCGTCTGGGCCATCAGGCCGCAGCTGCGCATGGTCTCGTCGCGCTGCACCTGGGGCTTGCCGCGGTAGTAGGCGTCGATGGCGCCGGCCATGTAGTCCTGCACTTCCTGGGGCGCGCCTTCCCAGACGCGGCGGGCGTTCTTTTCCCAGCTGTCGAGCTGGGCGCAGACCACCACCAGCATCGAAGCGTCGGTGACCTGGGCCTGGCCCCAGGCCACTTCGCGGATGTGCGCGCGCAGTTGCGCGTCGCTGACCTCGACCAGGCGCACGTGCTGCAGGTTGAAGGCCGAGGGCGCGAGCATGGCCAGCTGCAGCAGCTCGTCCTTCTCTTCGCGGCTGAGAGTGAAGGCCGGGTCGTAGCCCTTTACCGCGCGGCGGCTGCGGATGGCTTCGTCGATATGCATGGGGACTCCTTTCGTTGACGGCGAAAAATGTCCGCCATGGTAAACCGCCCGGGCGCAGGCTTGCCGCGGTTTTCCCGATAGGAATCATCGAATCGCTACACTGCCTGCAACGAGGCCTCGTCGCCCTGCCGGGCGCGCGGCGAGGTGAAGGTCAGGTAGCCGTCCTCCACCTTGCCGTGGCGCAGCAGCGCCAGGTCCAGGGCGTAGTTCTGGTAGAGCTTCCAGGGCGTGCGGTCGCCCTGCTTGGGCATCTTGTCGGCGGCGCGCTGGATGTAGCCGGAGTTGAGGTTGAGGAAAGGCTCCTCCTTCACCTGGCCGGCGCCGGCGCGCGGCGTGCACTGGCGCATGCCGATGGCGTCCATGTGGTTGATCAGGCGGCAGAAGTACTCGCTGGAGAGGTCCGCCTTGAGCGTCCAGCTGGCGTTGGTGTAGCCCACCACCGCGGCCAGGTTGGGCAAATCGCGCAGCATGATGCCGCGGTAGCCCATGCTCTGGTTGACCTGGAACGGCTTGCCGTCCACCGCCAGCTCCGCGCCGCCGAACATCACCAGGTCCAGGCCGGTGGCGGTGACGATGACGTCGGCCTCCAGCACCTGCCCGGACTTCAGGCGGATGCCCTTCTCGCAGAAGCCGTCGATGTGTTCGGTGACCACCGAGGCCTTGCCCTTGCGCAGCGCCTTGAACAGGTCGCCGTCGGGCACGCAGCACACGCGCTCGTCCCACGGCTTGTAGCGCGGGCTGAAGTGGCGCATGTCGAAGTCCTTGCCCAACTGGTGCCTGGCCAGCCCCAGCAGGGCCTTGCGCGCCAGGCTGGGGAAGGTCTTGGCGAACAGGAAGAAGACCATCTGCATGGTCACGTTGCGCGCCCGCGCCTGGCGGTACACCCAGGTCTCGGGGAGGAAGCGGCGCAGGAAGTTGGAGATCGGGTCCTTCTGCGGCAGGCTGATCACGTAGGACGGCGAGCGCTGCAGCATGGTGACGTGGCGCGCCTTGTCGGTCAGCGAGGGCACCAGGGTCACGGCGGTGGCGCCGCTGCCGATGACCACCACGCGCTTGTCGGCGTAGTCGAAGCCTTCCGGCCACAGCTGCGGGTGGATGATCTGCCCGCGGAAACTGTCGCGGCCCTTGAATTCCGGGGTGTAGCCGGCCTCGTAGCGGTAGTAGCCGGTGCACATCAGCAGGAACTGCGCGCTCATGCGCACCGGCTCCGGCTCGTCGCCGCGCTGCACGGTCAGCAGCCAGCGCGCGCTGTCGCTGTTCCAGTCGGCCTTGAGCACGCGGTGGCGGTAGCGGATCTTGCGGTCGATGCCGTTTTCCTGCGCGGTCTCCTCGATGTAGTGGCGGATCGAGGGGCCGTCGGCGATGGCCTTGGCGTCGGTCCAGGGCTTGAAGTTGTAGCCCAGGGTGTACATGTCCGAGTCGGAGCGGATGCCCGGGTAGCGGAACAGGTCCCAGGTGCCGCCCATGGCCTCGCGGCCCTCGAGCAGGGCGAAGGTCTTGCCCGGGCAGTGCTTCATCAGGTGGTAGGCGGCGCCGATACCGGACAGGCCGGCGCCGACGATCAGGACATCCAGGTGCTCGACAGACATGGGGGCTCCTCGGCCGGTGGCGGGCAACGCCTTGCTGAGTCTAGGAGGAATTTCCTCCCCCGTACCCTACAAGGGCCGCCGCCGGCCGGCGCCCCACCCTAGGATGGGTGGAGCCGCCCCGGCGTTACCCTTGCGCCAGCTGCGCCATCACCCAGGCGCGCACCTGGGCGTAGGGGTAGTCCTCCAGCGCCGCGTAGCCCGGCAGCGTGCGCGCCCGCAGGCGGGTGAAGGCCGGCACGCTGATGCCGCAGAGGAAGCGCGTCACGCAGTCGGCGCTGGGCGGCATGCCGCGGGCGCCCTGGTACTTGTCGAGGAAGGCGGCGCAGCGGCTCTGCAGCGTCTGCCCGTCCAGCGGCGGCAGGGCCGGCGGCTCCGGCAGGTGGGCGACGCGACCGGCGCAGACCGAGCAGTGCCCGCAGTGCTCCGGCGCCCGCTCGTCGCCGAAGTAGCGGGCCAGGCGCCGGCTCAGGCACTGATCGCTGGCGAACAGCTCCAGCATGGCGCCGATGCGCGCGATCTCGCTGGCCTCGTGGCGCTTGAAGTAGGCGTACAGCTCGTCGCTGAGCGCATCCATGTCGAAGCCCGCCTCGCGCACCGCGTAGACCTCGGTCATCTGCTTGCTTTCCAGCTCGATCCAGCCGCGCTCCTGGAAGTAGTCCAGGGCCTTGACCACCCGCGCGCGCTCGGCGCCGTGGCGCTGGTAGAGGGCGTCGAAGTCGAGGGTCGACCAGGTGCGCGCCCGCGCCGAGGTACTGAGAATGGCCTCGACGAACTGCCGCCGCTCGCCTTCGAAGTGGCCCAGCAGGGCATCCGGCTCGATGAGGTTCTTGAAGCGGTATTCGGCGAAGTAGGCGAAGCGCGGGGCGATGATGCCGCGCAGCTCCAGCTGCACCAGCAGCGTCTTGAGCGGCAGCTGGCGGATGTTCGACTGGTCCGACAGCGCGGTCAGCATCAGCTCCCACTGGCCGTTGGGCGCCGCGGCGATTTCCGCCAGCACGCTGCGGATGCCCTCGCGCTCGGGGGTATCGCCGTAGACGAAGTTCTCCAGCACGCTGAGGCTGTCGCGGTTGGCCAGCACCAGGCAGTCCGAGGGCTGGCCGTCGCGCCCGGCGCGGCCGATCTCCTGGCTGTAGTTCTCCACCGACTTGGGCAGGTCGAAGTGCACCACGTTGCGGATGTCGCTCTTGTCGATGCCCATGCCGAAGGCGATGGTCGCGACAATGCAGTTCAGCGCGCCGGCCATGAAGCGCTGCTGGATGGCCTCGCGCTCGGCGTGGTCCATGCCGGCGTGGTAGGCGCGGGCCGGGATGCCGCGCTCGGAAAGGTGCGCGGCGATGTCCTCGGCGGTCTTCTGCTGGGTCACGTAGACGATGCTCGGCTGCCCGGCCCGCGCGCCCAGCCATTCCACCAGGCGGGCGCGCTTGGCGGCGCTGGCCACCGGCTCCACCTGCAGGTTCAGGTTGGCGCGGTAGAAGCCGGTGGTGACCACGTCGGCCTCGGCGATGGCGAACTTGGCGCGCATGTCGGCGATCACCGCCGGCGTCGCGGTGGCGGTCAGCAGCAGCACCTGGGGGATGCGGAACTGTTTCTGGTAGGCCGGCAGCTTCAGGTAGTCGGGGCGGAAGTTGTGGCCCCACTCGGAGATGCAGTGGGCCTCGTCGACCACCAGCAGGGAGATCGGCACTTCGCCGATGAAGTTGCGGAAGCGTTCGTTCTTCAGGCGCTCCACGGAAATCATCAGCACCTTCAGCTCGCCGCTGCGGGCGCGGGCCATGGTCTGCGCCACCTGTTCGCGGCTCTGCGCCGAGTCGATGCTGGCGGCGGCGATGCCGTGGCGGGCGAGGAAGGCCAGTTGGTCCTGCATCAGCGCCAGCAGCGGCGACACCACCAGGGTCAGGTGCGGCAGCAGCAGCGCCGGCAACTGGTAGCACAGCGACTTGCCCGAGCCGGTGGGGAAGATCGCCGCCGCCGAGCGCCCGGCCAGCACGGCGCTGACCGCAGCCTCCTGGCCGGGGCGGAACTGGCGGAAACCGAAGACGCGTTCGAGGGTGTCGTGCATGCGGGTATCTCCCTTACCGGTCATGGGTGGAAACGCCATGCTAGGGGTAGCCATTGTAGGAGCGGGCTTGCTCGCGAACGAGCCGATTCCGGTTCAGAGGAAAGTACGCTCCTAAGGTAGCCCCGTAGGCGCGGACCTTGTCCGCGATCGCGGATAAGATCCGCTCCTACGCTGCCCCACCCACGCCATTCCCCTGTAGGAGCGCGCCCTGCGCGCGAATCGCGGGCAGGGCCCGCTCCTATGTATGGACTCACCCCCACCGTCAACCCGCTTTTGAACATGAAAACCCGACTGCATCTATGTATTAGGCCTGTTCGAGGAAGCCACGTCGGGCTTCTGGCCAACATTGGGTAAGCCCGCGGAATGCCGATTACAAAGAGGCCTCGAAGGCCGGTAGGAGCGTAGGCATCGATCCGCGACGGTCTGACCAGGGGTCAATGTTCTTCAGCAAGGGTTGGAGCGACTTGGCGCCCCGTTGGCGGGAACTCGTTGATCAATGGCTCATTTCCATCTCCCGGCAAGCATTCGGCTTGCGCTGGTAGGTTTGTTCGCTGCACAGCAGCACCCAGGCGATACGCAGGTTGCGGTTGGCCAGTCGCACTGCCGCGCCCTTGCGCCCCAGACGTTGTAGCCAGCGCTGCAGGCGCCGATCGTCCGGGTGTTCGGAATCGGGCCGCAGTTGCTTCAACACCGCATGCGAGCCTACGACCATCAGGCTGCGCACATAGGCGTCGCCACGTTTGGTCATCTTGCCCAGCCTTACCTTCTGCCCGCTGCTGTGCTGGTCGGGCACGATGCCGAAGTAGGCAGCGAACTGACGCGCATTGGCGAAACGCTCCGGCTCGACCTGTTTGGCCAGCAAGGCCGTAGCCGTGATCGGACCGATACCACGTACCGTCATCAGCCGTTTCGCTGTCGGGTCGGCGGCGGCACAGGCTTCCAGACGCCCGGTCAGCGCGGCGATACGCTCGCCCAGCCGTTGCCATTCGTTCAGCATCTCGTCGATCAGCTCGCGCAGCAGCGCCGGCAACGGCTGTCTAGCGTCTTCCAGCACCCGGGTGACACCTTGCTTCAAGCCCACATCCCCCTGCGCCAGGGCGATACCCTGCTCCAGCAGCAGCCCGCGGATCTGATTACCCATGGCGGTGCGCCGCCGCACATAGCCCCGCCGAACCCGGTGCCAGGCCTGCATCGCCAGTGCCGCGACGCTCTTCACCGGCACCGACGCGATACTGCTATCCCGGCCCGCCCGTAGAATGGCGTGGGCATCATTGCGATCATTCTTCGCTCCGCTCCGGTGCTCGGCCACCCGCTGGGCCGGCAGGATACGCACCGGGTTGCCCTGCGCCTGCAGCAGCCGGGCCCAGGCCTGTGCTCCAGGGCCGGTCTCCATCAGCACCGTCACGCCCTCCGGCAGCTTCTGCAGAAACACCTGAAACGCTTCACGCGACTTGATTCGCTGTTCGTACGCCAGTTGACCCTGGGCGTCTTCCCCCGCCACCTGGAAGACCTTTTTCGCCAGATCCACGGCGACTGTCGTGCACACCGATACATCGGTTGCAGACACCGGCTTATTCATCGTCGTATGCTTTTTCATGGACTCACCCTCACTGTCGGTGGCTTCTTAGACCGCCATCGTGGCGCCTCGACGCCTCGGTGAGGGTGAGTCCATCCAATTACAGGTTGCCGGGGAGCACGGCATTCCTCCCTCGTAGGAGCGGATCTTATCCGCGAAGCCCGCCAATACGCCCGGCTATCGCGGACAAGCTCCCACAGGGGTCGGCCAATGAAAAAGCCGCCCGGAGGCGGCTCTTTCGGCGAACGGGCGCGCTTACAGCTGCGGGCCGGCGTTCTTGATGGCTTCGCTCACTTCGAACTTCTTGAAGTTCTCGATGAACTTGCTGGCCAGGCCCTTGGCGGCTTCGTCGTAGGCGGCCTTGTCAGCCCAGGTGTTGCGCGGGTTGAGCAGGTTGGTCTCGACGCCCGGGACGGCCTTGGGCACGTCCAGGTTGATGATGTCCAGGTGCTCGGTCTCGGCGCCGACCAGCGCGCCGCTCTGGATGGCAGCGATCACGCCACGGGTGGTCGGGATGTTGAAGCGCTTGCCGACGCCGTAGCCACCGCCGGTCCAGCCGGTGTTGACCAGGTACACCTTGGAGCCGAAGGCCTTGATGCGCTTGATCAGCAGCTCGGCGTAGACGCCGGCCGGGCGCGGGAAGAAGGGCGCGCCGAAGCAGGTGGAGAAGGTCGACTTGATGCCGCCGCCCGAACCCATTTCGGTGGAACCGACCAGCGCGGTGTAGCCGGAGAGGAAGTGGTAGGCCGCCTGCTCGTTGTTCAGGATCGACACCGGCGGCAGTACGCCGGTCAGGTCGCAGGTCAGGAAGATCACCGCGTTGGGCTCGCCGCCCAGGTTGGCTTCCGAACGCTTCTCGACGTGCTCCAGCGGGTAGGCCGCGCGGGAGTTCTGGGTCAGGCGGTCGTCGGCGTAGTCCGGGACGCGCGCGTCGTCGAGAACCACGTTCTCCAGCACGGCGCCGAACTTGATGGCCTTCCAGATGACCGGCTCGTTCTTCTCGGACAGGTCGATGCACTTGGCGTAGCAGCCGCCTTCGATGTTGAAGACGACGCCTTCGCCCCAGCCGTGCTCGTCGTCACCGATCAGGTAACGGCTCTCGTCGGCCGACAGGGTGGTCTTGCCGGTGCCGGACAGGCCGAAGAACAGGGTCACGTCGCCCGCTTCGCCGATGTTGGCGGCGCAGTGCATCGGCAGCACGTCCTTCTCCGGCAGCAGGTAGTTCTGCACCGAGAACATGGCCTTCTTCATTTCACCGGCGTAGCGCATGCCGGCGATCAGCACTTTCTTCTGGGCGAAGTTGAGGATGACGCAGCCGTCGGAATTGGTGCCGTCGCGCTCGGGCACGCACTCGAAGTTGGCCACGTTCAGCACCTGCCACTCGTCGCGGCCGGCCGGGTTGTAGGTTTCCGGGTTGATGAACAGCTGACGGCCGAACAGGTTCTGCCAGGCGGTGGCGGTGGTCATCTTGACCGGCAGGTAGTGATCGGCGGCCGAACCTACATGCACGTGGGAAACGAAGTGGTCCTGGGCGTCGTTGAAGGCCTGGACGCGCTCCCAGAGGGCGTCGAACTTGTCGGCCGGGAACGGGCGGTTGATCGCGCCCCAGGCGATGGAGTCCTTGCTGCCGGGCTCTTCGACGATGAAGCGGTCGGCAGGCGAGCGGCCGGTGCGGTGGCCGGTTTCCACCACCAGCGAGCCGTTGTCGGCCAGGCGACCTTCGCCGCGGCGAATGGCTTCCTCGACCAGTTGGGCAACGCTGATATCGGTGTACACGGCTTTGTTGGCTTGCGTCATGTGGGTCCCCATCGGCCGGAGCCGAGTCCTCCAAACATTGCGTAGTGACTTCTAATTCCCACTACAGCGGAAAAAAGTCGCGGGATTATGCCAGAAAAGAACGGTTCTCGTGCAGCCTCTGATCCGGCGAGGGCGTCAATGGTTCGGCTATCGCCCCGATAGCGCCGATCAATGGCGGGTTTGTGACGGCGCCGCGCTGCCGCCGCCGGCGAACAGCTGGGCGATGTCGCTGCCGTCGAAGGCGTAGCGCTGGTTGCAGAACTGGCAGTCGACGGTGATCTCGCCGCCCAGCTCGCCCAGCAGGCGCTCGGCGTCTTCCTTGCCGAGGCTGACCAGGGCGTTGGCCGAGCGCTCCCGCGAGCAGCTGCAGCGGAACACCAGCGGCTGCGGCTCGAACAGGCGCACCGCTTCCTCGTGGTACAGGCGGTGCAGCAGGGTCTCGTTGTCCAAGCCCAGCAGTTCCTCGACGTTGAGGGTGTCGGCCAGGGTGGTCAGGTGCTGCCAGCTGGCCTCGCGGTCCTCGGCGTCCTTCAGGCGGTCGGCCGGCAGTTGCTGCAGCAGCAGGCCGCGGGCATGGCGGCCGTCGGCGCCCAGCCAGAAGCGCGTGGGCAACTGCTCGGAGGTGGCGAAGTAGGACGACAGGCAATCCGCCAGGCAGGCGCCCTCCAGCGGCACTATGCCCTGGTAGCGCTGGCCGTTCTTCGGGTCCACGGTCATGGTCAGCACGCCGTCGGGCATCAGGTCGAGCAGGCCGGCGCTGTCGCGGATGGCCTCGGCGTCGTAGCGGGCCAGGCCGCGCACTTCGCGGTCGCTGGAGCATTCCACCATGAGCAGCGGCACGGCGCCGCTGGAGCGCGCCTGCAGCACCAGCAGGCCGTCGAACTTCAGGGTGCCGCACAGCAGCGCCGCGGCGGCGAGCATCTCGCCGAGCAACTGGGCCACCGGCTGCGGGTAGGGGTGCTTGGCCAGCACTTCGGCGAAACTGCGTTCGAGCGCCACCATTTCACCGCGAACGTCGGTGTTGTCGAAGAGGAAACGCTGACTTTGATCGATCTGGGACATGCTGGGCACAACGCTGGCTGAGGCACAAATACATGACAAGCTGATGGCAAAGGCCTATAAAGCGCGCTTTGCGACAGCCGCCCGGTTCAGTAAGGGGGAATCGATTCTATGGAGAAAGCTTCGCCGTTCCAAGCCACCTGGTCGTGGCGCCCGTTCATCGCCTGCCACCTGCTGGCCCTGGCCCTGCTGCTGCTCTGGCTGTGGACGCCGAGCCGCGCCGCCATCGACTTCTTCGACTTCAGCCTGTTCCACGCCCTTAACGCGCCGCTGGCGACCAACGAGGCCTGGCGCAACGTCTGGGCGGTGGCCAGCACCCGGCCGTTCGACATTCTGGTCGGGGTCATCCTGCTCCTGCTGCTGATCCGCGGCGACTGGATCTTCAAGGCCGGCCAGGTGCGCGCCGCGACCTTCGGCCTGGTGGTGACCATGGTGGTGCTGATGATCGTCCGCACCCTCTATGCCAAGATCGCCCACCACCTGGGCTGGCAGCACGCCAGCATCTCGGCCATCGCTCCGGACGCCGTGCGCCTGGAAGACTTCTTCCGCGGCTGGCAGGACACCCTCTTCGAGGTGAAGGACGAGTCGGCGCGCAGCTTCCCCGGCGACCACGCCTCGGTGCTGCTGGTGTGGGCGCTGTTCCTCAGCCTGTTCGCCCGCAATGCCGTGCAGTGGCTGGTGGTCTGGGCCCTGGCCCTGCTGTTCATGCTGCCGCGTCTGGTGGCCGGCGCCCACTGGGGCCAGGACGACTATATAGGCGGCGTGCAGATGGCCCTGCTGGCCCTGGCCTGGAGCTGCTTCACCCCGTTCGCCGCCTGGGCCAGCGCCGGCCTGGTGCGCCTGACCGAGCCGCTGTTCGCCCTGCTGGCGAAGGTGCCGCTGCTCAACCGCCTGAGCGTGATCGCCGCCTGAGGCGCCCTCCGGAACCCCCGCCACGGCGGTAATGCTGTTCACTTAAGCGATATGTGGTGGTTCAGCGAAGGTCACCAGCCTGGCCTCGCTCCCTCACCCCAGCCCTCTCCCAAAGGGAGAGGGGGCTGTTCGGAGCGTGCGGGGAGTTCGGAGTCATCCCGGAACGCCTGCCTCCTCTCGTCATTCCCGAGAACGCGAACCCTGGTGTAAGCGCGCGCCGGATTTGACACAGCCTTGCGCAACGTTTGGCACCGGACACGTATTAGGCACACCTAGAATTTTCGCGCTGTAGTTGGCACAAGAAAGAATGCCCGCACAAGGCGGGCACCGGACAGCACAACCAACTACCCCACCGGGAACGAAATCCCCCTGAAGTCGACATAGTCGCTTCCAGCCGCCGCCGAGAAGTTGGACGTGACCATGATCTTGCCAACGTCTTCCGGAGGACCAGCATTCGGGTCAGAACCCGAGATGGTAATTTCGAATTGGCGGCCCTCGTTGGAGTTCGAACGGACAAACTGGCGCCATTGCCCGAAGGGGGCAAAGCCCTCAGGCAGCTGTGCTACATACTGCCCCTGGAATTCAGTAGATACCCAGCTCAGCCCGCGCAAGTACACCACACCGTTGAGCCGACGGCACTCCGGCGGATACTGGAAGTCGTTCAACCCCTCGGCCAACTGCCATCCAGTATCTTCATACAGCAGGCGCCAGTCGCTGGCATTCGAAGTGCCAGTTGAGATGTAGGCGGCCCCTGACACAGTGTCTACGTAGTGCGCGGAAATACTCGGCGGCGCGGCCGTTGGCGCACCAGCCCCGCTCAATACATGCTCGACATTCGCCATATTCATGCTCCGTTGATAAGGAAGTTATTCGCTTGGTCGACTAACGGATTACCGCCTTGGTCGACAAGCAGGTTGGCCGGAAGAGTGCTAGCCCGATAGACCAGGTAGTTGCCCGCCTGGTCGACCAGCGAGTTACCGCCGTGGTCAACAAGCAGGTTCTCCGGAAGAGAGGGAGTCAGCTGTGCCTCTAACGCTTCGACTCTTGCCAAGAGCATCGCTATTGCTCCGGCTGTCACTGCGCAGTAGACGTAAGAGCCTGCCGGCCACTGGACGTCATTTGTGCCTTCGTGGGCGCGCTGAAGGCCCGAGGCGGTAAGCAGCACCACCTCGAAAGCACTCTGCTCTAAGGGGTTGAGGCTATTGACCAGAGTCAGGAAGTATTGCCCGCCATTGGACAGGTCCAGCCTGTTGAGAGCTGCCTGGGGGACCGGCAGGGAGGCGCCACCGGCCGGCAGTGCGGCGTTAAGGCGCGTCAGCCAGTTATTGACGTAACGAGTCGGCATGTTCATACCCAGCTGTAGTCGTGAAGGTCCAGATGCTTGACCGCCTGGAACGTGACAGGACACCAGGAGCCGCGCAGCTTGCCCGGCTTGTAGGTGTCGTCGGAACTCATGGTCATCCGTCCAGACACGATGCCGGAGGGACTCAAGGCGTCGGTGTAAGTCCAACGGAGTCCCGGCTTGTTCTGCTCTTTTACAAGCTCATGCCGTATAGCCAGCATCTTGTTTGAGAGGACTTTCCATCTCACTACGGAGGTAAACGAGCCAGGCGGAGCACCATAGGTGTCAACCTCGTAGGTCCATGGCAGTTGCGACGCCTTCGGAACCCAAGGCCACGCGATGGTAAAACCCAGCCACGCGTACTCGTTGTAGTTATTCGTGGCGCGGTAGCCGACCTGCTCGCCATCCCACAGACCTATGCTTTCTCGATGGCCATCAACCCCGTGGGTCGGGGCGTTCCCTGGGGCGCCGAACCATCCAATGTCGTGCTCCGTAAACTTGTTCGTGACAATGGAGGTCGTCGATACGCCACCTGCTGACAAGGTGTAGGTCTGTACTTCATCGGTCACTGACAGGCAGTCGTACGTCCAGGGTGTTTCTTCAGGGTTTCCTTCTTCTGTGATATCGGCGGTCAGTTCGGCGTGGAAGTCATACAGCATCGAGTAACGAACAACCTCCGCCGAATACCCAGAAGTGTCGTACCAAGCCCATACCGCCTGGTCGAGCCGGTACTTGGCATCAACGGTTCCAACGTAAATGTCGTGAGTGTTGAAGTCGGGCCGGGAGACCTTGACCTTGGTCAAAGAAAAAGGGCCCGGATCAGTGATGATCGTCCATGCGCCACGCCCTTCGGCAGCCGTCGCAAGCACCTGCAGCGAAACCGCCAGCGAATTGAAGTCACCGGAGAACTGGGCCTCGACAAGCCCAAGTGTCTCCTCAAGGGGACGCGCTGCCGTTCCCACTGATTGATAAAGGCGAATGATGACTCCGCAGCCATCAGCACGTCGGTCAATCATCTGAATCGAGGGCGGCTCGGTGACACTTGTCGGTATGCCGAGGTCGGCACGGCTGATCGAAGCCAGCGCCGTCGAAGTGCGCACACCGTCGGGCAGACGGATTGTGACAGTGGCCCGGACGTTGAGCGCCATGGTGAAGAAGTCCAGCCAGCACTGTAGTTCGAGTTTGCCGACGCCACTGGCCAGCCTGATCGGTCCGGGTGCGCCGGTCCCAGCCCAGCCCCAGACGTTGAACTCAGCGCCACCAGGGTGTCGCAGCACGGCCTTGGTCCACCACGCCTCGTTCGGCTCCAGCACTGTGCCTTCAGGCAGCACCGGCGCCGGCATGCCAATGTCCCAGAGGAACGTCCAGTGGCCGCCGTATCCACAGTCGACGACGCGGCCGGTATCCGGGTAAACCAACTTGGGCGACTCGCCATCCTCGCTGGTCATGAGGCCATGCCAGGGCCAGCCCCACACGGCAGGTACAGCATCGACAGGACTATTCGGATAGGCCATTTGCAAACTCCATGACGACCTCCGCGCCGTCACCGTCTTTCATCACCAGCTTCTTCACCGACTTCAGGCGCAGCCATGCTAGCCCGTCAGTGCTGGGAATTAGCTGGTCCTCGTAGTACTCCCGCTTGGATGCGTCCTCTTCCTTCAGCGGGCTGGCGATGCCCCCGCCGCCAGTAGCTGCGGCCGGTGCCTGGTAGTCCGCCCGGCCGCGCTTGGCGGCGAGTGCGCCGCGAGGCTCCAGCGCCTCCAGTTGCTTGCTCTGCGCGCTACTGCCGCCAGTGAGGACCCGCAGGTCCTCGACCATCTGCGCGCTGGTACGGCTGGTGTTGGATGCCATGTGTCAAAGCTCCAGCAAGTCGTCGGGGATGCCGACCTGGTAGGTGACCGCAACGGGCACTTCGCGCTCGTCGCGCAGGCCGGCCTCAATCTCCGGCGCGGTGATCGTCATCCGGCGCGGGAACTCTTCCAGGTTCGGGTTGATATCGTCGTCGCGGTTGTCGTAGTTACCCGCGAAGCCATCCAGCTCGTCGTTGTAGATCGGGCTTTCGTTGCGCATGCCAAGCTGGGTGGGCAGTGGGTCGTGGGTGAAGTCGACCTCGGCGACGTCGACGTCCGGCTTGGCCGGCGGCGACAGCACGTCGGAGCTGCCACCGCCGCGCATCACGGCAATGGACAGCGTGGTGATGGCGGTCCCGGCGCTGAAGTCCAGCTCGTCGACGATGCGGCGGCACTTGCCGCGCGCCTTCACCTGGTCGCGCAGCTCCAGCGTATGCACCAGGTCGCAGCCGATACCCATAGGGGTGGGCACCTGCCAGCTGACCGTGGTGCCGCGATGCGCGCCGATGACGGTGACGGCGGCCCGCTGCAGCGTGCAGCTGAAGGCCGTCTCGCGGCGCAAGTCGTCCACCAGGTCAATGGCACCCGGCTCGCCTGTGTTGAAGTCGTCGTTCTCCCAGGCCTCGCTGCGCTTGTCCTCGATCTCGAAGGCGGCGTTCTGGCGGGCGATCACCTGAACCTCGCTCGCGCCCTGTAGGCCCACAAGCGTGCCGACCAGGACCGAGTAGCGCTCGGTGATCGGCTGCACCCACCGTCGGCCCCCGGTCCAGGTGGTGGCCAGCACCAGGTTGGGGAACTTGTTGATCCAGCCTTGACCGGTGCCGCACGGGTCGCCGCTGGACGGCGGCAGCTTGTTGTAGACCGCGCCGGTCAACATCTTCATGCCAGCGCTGGACGTCGCCTGCTCGATCATGCCGACGTCAGGCAGGTCGGACGAGTCCGGCCGCCAGTGGCAGAAGCCACCAACTCCCCCAAGCCCACCCGTGCCAGGGTGCTCCCACGAATAGCTGTCGTGGCGCTCCCACAGGCGGCTGTAGCGATAGTCGACGCTAAGCTCCACGCGATTGGTGGCGCTCTGCGCCTGGGCCAGTTCGACGCTCACGCTCTGATAGAGCGTGCTGCCCTCAGCGAAGACAAAGGCCGGCGCCTGGGCATACCAGCTGGTGACGTGCATCTGGCCATCGACGCCAATGTCCAGGGCCGCAGGCACCGTGCTCAGGCGCTCGGTGGCGTAGTCGAAGCGGCTACGCCCCTCGATAGCTTCGAAGACGTCAGATGACCAGGCGCCGCCAATCAGAGCGTCAATCTCGGCAATCTGCATCTGCTCGATGCGCTGCTGCAGCTTGTCGCTGCAGGTGATCTCCATCACCCGGTTGACCGCGTCCCAGCGAGGTTCCACCGCAACGCCGGTATAGCGCCGGGCCGAGGTGGTGACGCCGCCGGTTTCGCTCAGGAAGTCGATGGCCACCGCATCGCCGCCCAGGTCGGTCGGAACCGATTCGCCGGGCGGGTAGTACAGGGAGAAAGTGGCAACGCCGGCCGCCCCTTCCTCGCGGTCAATCTGCATGCGGCCGGTCAGGTTCGCGGCGACTTGCTCGCCGCCGATCAGCACCGACACCCACCAGCGGAAGGCATAGCCCGAGGTCGGCACGCCCAGGCCTGGTGGCTTCGGCGGCTGCACAACACCAGGCTCACCCGGCTCGCCCGGTTCGGAGCCAACGGCCCACAGTATGCCGAGTGCAGCTGCGTTGAGAGGAAGCCCGCCAAGCATCAGATTTCCTCCGCGCTCAGCGACCAGTCGTAGAGCCCGCTGGCCTCGTCGAACTCGTAGGACAGCCCGGGCGTGAAGACCACCAGGCGCGGCAGCCAGAAGACGCGGTAGGCGCTGGCGCCAACGACCGCCTGCAGCTCGGCGCTGTCGCCGTTCATGTCGACGTTCGTGTCCAGCCAGCGGCCGCCAGCGTATGCCCAGCCCCAGGGCGCCACGTCGGGGCGGCGCTGGGCGGCGGGGGGCAGCGCGAATTGCCGGGCTGTGCCAATCATGGCGCGAGGCGCAACGCACAGCAGCTCCAGGGGCTGGCTGACATCGAGGGCGAACAGACCGGGGTCGAGGTTGCCGGAGCCGCTGGCGGTCGTGGACGTCCTGGACCAGTTCGTCATCTTGATCCCGGTCCCACCGTTCAGGCGCAGCGAGGTGCTGCCACCGATGGGCTCATAGCGCTGGCGGATCGGGCCGGCGCCCGCGTGCTGGATGATGGACAGGCCGCCCAGGACCAGCGACGTCGGGGTGTTATCCACGGCCGGTCCCTCCGAACTTAATGCGGGCCTTGCGCAGGTCCTGGTCGAACCGCGAGACCTCGGCCGGCGAGCCCTCCAGGGCATAGGAGCCGCCCCACGGCATTTCCAGGTTGAGCGGCTGACGCTCGCCGCTACGCTCCAGGGACGGAAGACTGGGGATGTGCGGCACCAGTTCAGCCCGGCCGGGCAGCTCGCCCGTGCGGTTCATGTGCTCCAGGTTCATCGCGCCCAGGCGCTGGGCGGCACGGGCCTGCAGCACGAACTCGCCGCGCGAGGCGTTCAGCCGAATGCTGTCTGAGGTGAAGCTACCGGGGCCGTCCACCCAGCCCCCGGCCGCGCGATTGACGCTGCCGTCGGCGCCGTCGATGACCTTGCCGGCCGCCTTCTCGCTGCTGGCGACGTTCGGGTCCACGCCAACGTAGTTGACCGGAATGACCATGTATTTTTTCAGACGCTCGGCCAGGGCCAGCGCCTGCTGCTCCAGCTGCTCCATGCTCTTCTCGTCGCCCGTGAACTCGATGTTCACGCGCTTGAGCGCTTCGGCCTTGGCTAGCAAGTCGTCCATCTCGGCCTTCACCAAGGCGAGCTTGACCTTCTCGTCGCCCTCGACGTTCTTCGCCGCCTCGTTGGCGATCTTGCCCAGGTTGTCGGCGATGCCGGCCATCCCGTAGCCGTTCTCGCCCGCGTCCTTCAGCTCGCGCAGCACCTTGGCCGCCTCGCGGGCCTGGCGCAGGGCGTCGTCGTTGCGGCCGCGCGCCAGCGACTGGCGGGCGCCGGCCTGCAGGTCGTAGACGTCGGACAGTGAGGCGGCGCCCTGGCTGGGCGCGGCGCGCATGTCCTTGGACAGGTCCGAGAATTCCTTGGCGACGGTCTCGCGCTGTTTCTTCGCAGCCTGCAGGCGCTTGTTGGCATCGTCGTAGAGCCGCATTTCAGCCGCCAGCTGGACCTGGATTTTCTTCAGGTTGTCGGCCCTGATCTTGTCCATGTTGGCGTTGTGGCGTTGCTCCGCGGCTTCCAGGGCCTGGGCCGCTGCAGCCTGGTCATGCTCCATCTGTTCCAGGGCGCGGCGGTAGTCACCTGCGCGCTTCGCTGCGGCCAGGGCGTCGGGATCGACCTGGTTGGATGAGGGATCGCGCTCATACGCCCGCCGGCTCAGCAGCTCGGATTGCTTCTGGTAGTGCTGCTGCGCCAGGCGCAGGCTCTCGGCATAGGCCTTGCGCTCTTCGTCATTCATCCGGGCCAGCGCCTCGGCAGGCTGGATCACGACATCGCCGTACTTAGCCGTGGTGGCGATGGTGTCGTTGAGCGCTTGCTCGTAGTCGCGCTGGCTCTTGGTCAGTTCCTGGTTCTGCTTATAGAGGTCGTACAGCTCCAGCAGGTTGCTGCCGGTCCACCCTATGACGCCCAGGGCCAGGGAGCCCTTGGCCAGGTTGGCAACGGTTGCCAGGTTGCGCAGAGTGGGAATCAGGCTGGCTGCGCTTGCACCGATCCGGCCCAGGCCGCTGGAGGTAGCAGCAGCGGCGCCGGGAGTAGCGCGGAGGTGGCCGAGGAACAGCTCGAAAGGACTGCGCAGGGCACGGATTGCACTTCCGAAGGTTGCGACGCCTGCAAAGGTTGCAGCAATCAATGCAAGCGTGGTGCGGATAGGGCCGGGTAGTGAGTTGAAACCTTCCAGTGCATGGCCCAGGCCTTTAACCAGAGGTAAGAACGCCGTTGCCGCCTCACCCAACTGCAGCTTCGTCTCTGCGAGTGCCGCGTTGAATCGGTCCAGGTCTGCCTGGGGCGTGTTGGACATCTTCTGATAGGCCGCTTCCATGGCGCCGCCGGCCTCGCCCATGGCCGTCACCTCGGCCCGCATCTCCTTGATGTACTGCGTTAGGCTCAGTACGGCGGTACGCGCCTCAACGTCCGGGATCAGCTGGCGCATGGCATCGAGCCCCAGCTTCCGGGACGCGATGTCCTCCAAAGTGGCAGTGAGCCCCTTCCAGGTGATGCCCAGCTCGTCCATCTTCTTCTGCGCGTCAGGCGTCGGCGCGGCCAGCGCGTTCACCGCCCCCTTCAGTGCGGTGACGGCCTGCGGGGTGCGGATGCCGGCGATGGTCATGCGTGCGATGGCGGCGGCCACCTCGTCGAACCCCACACCGGCAGCCTTGGCGCTGGGAAGCACATCCCCCAGGTACTGCGCCAGCTCGGGGAACGTGGTTACCCCGTCCTTCACCGCCAGGAACATCTGGTCGTAGCGAAGCTCCAGGTTTTGGATGCTCTCGCCGTAGGCGTTGACCACTGCCAGGCCGCCAGCAGCGGCGGTCTTGGTCTCGGTCAGGCCGGCGATGGCGGCCTTGGTCGACAGCGCCAGGACCGACAGGCCGTTGTCCTCGGAGACGCCGGACGACAGGATGTCGTTGAGCGCCTCGGCCGACTGCGCAGCGTCCCGCCCCATGGCCACCGACAGGTCGCGCACGTCGCGAGACATAGCCTGGAGCTGCGGCCTGGTCATGTTGGTGATGCTGTCCACCGCCGCCATTTCCTGGGCAAACCGGGCGTAGAAGGACAGCAACTGGCCGCCACCGTAGGCCAGGGCGCCGACGCTAGCCAGCGCTACGCCAGCCTGGACATGCACCTGGCCGAGAGACTTGGCCCAGCCATTGGTGCCCTCCAGCAGCTCGGCGGTGCGCTCGCGCAGGCGCACCTGGGCTTGAGCCAGCTCAGCAGCGGATAGCCCACCGACACGCTGCAGGGTGGCGTACTGCTGCTGGAGCAGCGCCACCTCGTTGCGAATCTCCCGGTGCGGGCGGATGCCAAGCGCGGCGCGGGCACCTGCCACGCGGGCCTGCTGGTCGGCCGCAGCGCTGGCCTGTGCCAAGTCCGCCGCGAGGCGCTTCTGTTCGTTGCTCAGGTAGTTGGTGTCGACGCCGGCACTCTTCAGTGAGGCCGACAACTGGGCAAGCTGGACCTTCTGTCCGGCGATGGCCTGCTCCAGGGATTTGGCCTCTGCCGTGGCGGCCCGGTAGGCCAGTTGCTGGGCCTTGGTCGGCTTCTCCGCGCTGATCAGCTCGTTGGCCAGCTCACGCACGCGGTCGCGCACCGCATTGAGTTGCTTGTCGTTCTCGACTAGGCTGGACTGCAGATCGCGCAGGGACGCGATTTGCCCGAGTGGGCGCCGTAGCTGATCGACCAGAGCCGTATAGCCGGCCCGGAAGTTCTGCAGCTCGGCACGCCCCTGCTGGGCATCTACGGAAACTGAGAGGCGAACGTCAGTCATGAAGTTCTATCACCTGGTCATCTTGTTCATCGTCGTCGTCGCCCTGATTGCGCCGGAGCTGGTTGGCGGCGCAGCGGTGGTGCTATTTGCTGTAGGGGTTCTCCTGTGGCTGCTCGCCGCAGCCCTTGGCTTCCCCGGCTGGCGCTCGAAGAACCGCTCCTAGCTGCTGAACAGCTTCCTCTGACAGCGCTCCCCTCCGAAGAGGAAGGGGTTCAGCAGAAGCCCCGCATTGCGCGGGGCTTCGTCGTTATGGGCTACTGCCCTTTGCTGGCTCGCTCGGCGGCTTCGATTGCCTCGGCGTGCGCCGCCTGCCAGGTGCCCCAGGGGTAGCTCCAGAGGCCAGTGTGCCCGTGGCGAATCAGGGCGCTGGCGTTTCGTTCGAGCTGCCGGAGAGCTTCGCCAGGATTCGCTGCCCCACTTGCTCGACGCGAGCGCGCAGGTCGAAAAAATCCTTGTTCACCTCGCGGCAGGCTTCGTACACCTGGCGCAGCTGGCTCGGTGCGAGGTCGTCCAACTGCTCGGGCTCCAGGTTGGTCATCAGCTGCAGCTCGGCCAGACCGATCTCTTCCAGCAGCATGTCGTCGACCAGGTCGCCACCGCTGCCATCGGCCATGGTCTTGAGCAACTGGCGAATCTCGCCGACGGTCAGCTCACGCACCTCGACGCGCAGGCCGTCGAAGTCGAGTGTCTGTTTCAGAGCCATGCTCATGTTCGATATCTCCGAGAGCCGGCCCCTGGCGGGGCCGGCAGGGTGGGCGGATTACAGCCTGTCGATGCGGTAGAACGGCGACTCGTTGGCCGGGCGACTGGGGTCGGCCAGGATTTCACCCTTCGACAGCAGCTTGCCGGGGTTCTCGGCGTCGATCAGCGCCAGCTCTTCAGCCGGCGGCGCTTTCCAGCGCCAGATGGTGACCACCACCGGCCGACCGCCAGGGGCTTCGTTGAGGCCGTCGAACACCACCTTGTACTCGGCGCCGGCTTCAACCAGGGGCTCGATGCGAACCGCCTTGGTGCTGGTGTAGGCGATGGTCGCCGGAGTCGGTTCGGTGATGGCGGTACTGCCCGCTTTCACCCGGAAGCCTGCCGCCGACGTCTCAACCTCGGTCAGCGGCACAGGCGTGCTGCCCTGAGTCTTGGTGATGACCAGGCTCGTCGGGCCGGGGAAGTCGGTCACGACCAGGCTACCCGGAATCAGGACGACCGCCTCGCCAGTGACGGTCTCCGGCTCCAGCTCGACGACCGTGCCCTGCAGGGACATCGCCAAGTTCTCGTCGGTCCACTCCTGCATTTGCACGGTAAGGTCGATGCCTTCGGGGGTGTCGAGCTTAGACAGGTTGCCGCCGCCGGGGCGGCGATGCTGCTTCCAGGTGATCGAGTTGGTGCGGTGCGCGATCTTGAGCTGCTCGACGTCTCCGGCATCGCGCATCGGGGCGTTCTCCACCCCCAGCTTCTGCAGGGAGACGATACCAATGCCTTTGAATACTTCGGGTTGTGCCATGTCTATTCCCCCTTCACGCGTTCGCCGACCTTGAAGGTGTCGACGATCAAGGCTGCATCGCCCTCGGAGACGGTGATTACCTCATCCTTGGGATACTTGAGGCGGGCATGGGTATGCCCGTTTTCGGCGGTGATCTTCACCTTCACACCGGCCGACTTGGTTTCCCCCGAGACGGGGGCCTGATTGGTCTTCATGTGTCCTCCTATCGGACTCGGGGGTGTAGGAACTTCACCGGCCAGGTCAGCACCCAGGCTGCGGTGTTTCGCTTCTCCAGCTCGGCGTGGTACAGGTTGGCCGCGCGCATGTCCTTCGCGTTGACGCTGTCCATCAGCTCCAGGCCGCAGCGGCTACCGGGGAGTGCCGCCTGGAGTGCTGCCGTGACCGTCAGCACGTTGCTGGCACGGCTCCCGGCCTGGCCCAGGTCACCAGCTAGCGCGACCACCACGACGTGGGCGGTAGCCTCCAGTTGGCCCCGTCCGTTGGTTTCGAACTTCAGGCCCTCCAGGGCAATCCGACAGGCCAGGGTGCGGGTGGCGTAACGCTCCAGCTCGGCCGGGGTAAAACGCCCGCCGTGCAGCGCGGTCTCGACCTTGAGCCCGGCCACTATGAACACCCGCCCGGCCCAGACCTTGATGCCGTCCAGCACCTGGTCGGCGGTCAACTCATTCATCTGCGAGGTCCTCCAGGTAGTCCTCGATCATTCCGATTACGTCCTCCAGATCGTCGCCCTCCAGGCCCAGGAACTCCCGCTGGGGAATGCCGCGCTTTTCGTCGCCGAACTGGTGGGTGGCGGCGTAGACCAACGGACTGCCCACCAGCACGCTGTCCCCCATGACCTGGTAGGTCAGGCTATCCAGCAGATGCCCGGCGCCCTGCAGCAGGCTCTGGCCGCTGTGCCGCGTCTCGGCGTAGTCGGCGGACCACTCCGGCCACGGCTCGTTGGCCGGGCTCATCTTGTCGACCTGGATGCGGCGGCGCGTCTGACTCTCTACCTCGGCGCCGATGCCCTCCAAGAGCGGGCCCAGGTCCAGCTCGGCCAGACGATCCAGCCGCCGAGCCAGGCGCGGGTCCTGGAGTAGGTTTACGTTGATGGCGGCCCCGCTCACAGCAGCTTCCCGAACCGCTTGGGTTCCGACTCGAAGAAAGCAAAGCCGCTTTCCTGGTCAGGCGGTGTCGCCAGGCCGAGGGAGGCTTTCCCCTCGGACACGCGCACCAGGTACTTCACCGCGTCGTCGTAGCGCTTGCGCTTCTCTTCCGTGCTGCTGGTGCCGTCCGGCGACAACCGATACATGGCGATGTCGCAGCAGGGCTGCACCAGGGCGGCCGGAAGCTCCGGCAGCGGCAGGCGGTTCAGGACGCCCACGTAGGAGTCGATTTCGGCGCTGGCATCCACCAGCGCCTTGTCGACCACCGCGTCATCGAGCACGCCGTCCTGGTCGCGATCCGCCACGACCAGGAGGGCGTCCATGCCCCAGCGCTCAACCATTTCCTCGCGGGTGGCGTAGGGCATGGCGGTTACTCCTGCCCGGCCCCGGTGCCGCCTTCCGCATCCTTCGCGGGAGGATTGGCACTGTCACCGGCCGGCTGCTCGTCCTTGTCAGCCGGTGCGGCGGACTTCCCTGCCGCCTTGGCCGGGCCCTTGCCACCACGCGGGCCAGGCTTGGCGCCGCCCTTGCCTTTGGGTGCAGCCTTCACCGGAGCCGTCTTGGCGGCCTGGGTAGAAGGCGTGGTGGGAGGCTCAGCCGAAGCAGAACCACCAGCCGGGACGCCACCAGACTGGCTGGCACCAGCCTGCAGCTCGCCATCGACCAGCGTGACGGTCAGCACCGGGTCGAGCTGGAGCGTCTCCAGCTCGGCCACGGTGAAGCGGTCGTCCGCGAAGTCCTGGGGCTGCTTGCCGAAGACGGCGCCACACCTGCGGTAGACAGCCCGACTTGCCTTGATACGCACGATCATGGCGGCGCCCCCTTAAGCCAGCTCACTGCATACGAACAGTTCGGCAGTGCCGGCCCACTCGTTGCCGCCGTCCTGGTCCTTCTTCAGCAGCTTGCGGGCGGCAGC
The DNA here is from genome assembly GCF_001586155.1 of Pseudomonas citronellolis. Taxonomy (NCBI): domain Bacteria; kingdom Pseudomonadati; phylum Pseudomonadota; class Gammaproteobacteria; order Pseudomonadales; family Pseudomonadaceae; genus Pseudomonas; species Pseudomonas citronellolis. The sequence continues at coordinate 353,758 of NZ_CP014158.1, read as the reverse complement.
TTCCAGCCGGGGCGGTACGACCAGCAGGTTCGGGACGATGTTCAGCGGGCGACCGCCATCGGCCTTGAACTCGCCCATGGCGGCACGGGCGTTGCCGTAGAACTCGCCGGTCAGCGGCTGCTGGCTGGCATAGGCCATCTGCCACAGGCCGAAGCCGGCGTTACAGCGATAGCGGATACCGTGCACGAACACGTCTTCATCGAATACCGCGTCGCTGTTGTTCGGGTTGGTCTTGCTGGTCAGCTCCGGCGTGGTGCGTTCCTGGAAGAGAATCGGCTTGATGGCGCGCGAGACGTCCAGCAGATACCAGGTCGGCCCCGGATCGGTACGAGGAATGTCCAGGTTGCTGACCAGCGTCGCAGTGCCAGTGCCATCGACTTCGGGGAACACCGGGTGTTCGGTGTCGAAGAAGTTTTGACCGTCGTAGCAGGCCGAGGTCATGCCAGCCTTCAGAGCCTCGAATACCAGAGAGTCGGGGTGATAGGCAGCGGCGCGCCCCATCTCCTCGAACAAGGGCAGATAGACACCGGCCTGGTCATCCTCGATAGCGACGCGCGGCACGCTAACAGTGCCTTCGAACAGCTTGTTCGCAACCTCGTAGCCTCCAGCCGCCATCTGCTTGACGACTCGGGCCCCCACCCACTCGCGCAGCATGGGGAACTGCCCCAGCCAGGCGTAAAGGTTGGAAGCGCTGACGCTGGGAATCCGCGTGGCAACACGCTGCCACTTGGCCTGGGCCTGGTTGTCGCTCAGTGCTTGCTGAAACTCGGCGCGGTAGCCTTTGAACAGCGGACCGAGAACGGCCGGCGTGATGATGGTAGGCATGGTTACTTAACCCCCTTTGTTTTTTCGATGTACTGCTCTTCGGTCCAGCCGAAGGCCTTGGCGGCCGCCTGCTCTTCCGCGTTGAGCGCCTTCTGGCCGCCCTTGTACTCGCCGTCCGGCACTACCGGATCGGTCACGGGCGGCGCGGCCTTCATGAAGTCGCGGAAGCGGTCGAGGCCGCCTTGCTCGCGGCAGGCCGCAAGGTGGTAGTCCTTGGTTGCCGGAGTGATCTTGCCGGCCTTGAGGGCGGCCTCGATCTCGGAGTTGATGGCCTTCTCCAGGTCATCCTTTTTCTGCTGCGCCAGCAGCTGCTCGGCATTCAGGGCGCGGCGCTCCATTGCGCTGAAGTCCTGGCGCGGGACGTACTTGTCCAGCGACGGCACCTTCTCGCTGTTGGCGGCGGTCTGCAGGTCTTTCTTGTCCTGCGACAGCTTGTTGATGGCGGCCACGGCGTCCTCTGCCGTGGCGGTGTCAGGCAGGCCGAGGGCCGCCAGGATTGCAGCGAGGTCCATTGCGTTTACCTCTGGTGGTTGAAAGGCGGCGGCCTGCTCGGAGTTGAGGGCCTTGATAGAAAGGTTGGGCTTGGTCACCAGGCCGAAGCTGCTGAAGCGCTCGATGCGGCCCGCCTTGCTGTGCATGAACACCGGGCTGACGTAGCGGTACTCGCGCGCCTGGATGGCGTTGCGGGCTGCCTCCGTCCATTCCACGCGCGCCTCCACAGCGCCGCGCTCGTTGACTCGGTACTCCTTCGCCCAGCCAACAGCCGGCGCAGGTTCGCCGAGCGGAGCTTTCAGTTCGGTGGCGTGCCAGTAGTCGAACGGCAGGTCAGCCCCGTCCTGGTGCGCCATGGTGGCGGCGATGACCTGGTGCGGGTCGTAGGTCCATTGCCGGCCGTCGCGGCCGGTCACGGTGGGACCAGGCGGGAGAACCTCCACCCACTCGGGAACCTCGGCGCTCAGCTCGAAGCAGAGGGCGGTGGAGACTGCGCGGTTGTGCTGGGGGGCTTGTTTGTTCATGCCGCCATAGTCGGCGGCATGAGGGGGCGGGATTAGAGGAAGGGGTTCAGCAAGTCAGCAAGGAGTGCGAGCCGATCCCCAGCCAGGCGGCAGGCGATTCGCCTTGAAGAAGGCAAACACCTCGGCCAGGGACTTATCCACCACGGCGATCTCCCGGTCGAAGTAGCCTTGTGCGTCGACCTCGCCGTCCGGCGGCAGCTCGCCGGGACCGGCCAGGCTGTTGACGATCCAGGTCATGGCCGCTTCCGCTCCGGCGCCGTGGTCCATCTCGATGACGGCCGAGCGCATGGCCAGAATGAGCCGGGCGAACAGCAGGTCCATCTCCTTTATACGCATCAGGGCGTACCGGTAGCGCTCTTGCTCAAGCTCCAGGTTCGCCTGCTTGATGTCGGAACTGATGCGGAAGGTCTCCGCTTCAGCGGCCAGGCGGTCATACTCGCTGGCCAGGATATACTTGGCACACTGCTCGCCCGAAGTGTCCGCCCGCAAGATCCCGCCGAAGCGCTCGACCTGGGGCTTTTCCTGATCTTCCTGTCGTTCCATCTGCATACTCGTCCTCGTCATACCGTTAGACCGCCGTTAGATTTGCGCAGAACGCGCAAACACCACGTACCTGCACCCGTCGCCTAGCCTCAGTTGCTTTCGCCTTCGCCAGGGGCCTTTCCGGGGCCTTCCGCTTCCGCCAGTACCTTGGACGCCTTTTCCTTGTCCACCAGGAGCTGCTGCGCCTGCTCCAGGCGGGACACGGCGCCGGGGTTGTAGGCCCAGCCCGGATCGATCCCCACCGGCACGCGCAGCACCTGGCCGGTGCGGCGGTTGATGTACTCCATCTCTTCCTGGGTGGGCGCCCGGTCCAGGTACTTGCCGGTTGCCAGCAGGCGCGCTGCCTCGCGCTTCGAGACCTGGCGCACCCAGCACTTGCAGCCCCAGCCGTTCGGCGGGAAGTGCGTTTTCCAGAACGGATGGTCAGCCGGCAGCAGGATGCCGGCCCAGGCCTGGTGCTGGGGCCGGTGGTGCTGGGAAGGGCCGAGCTGATAGAGCAGGTACGGGTGCGTCTTCTTCGTTCGCTCGATGCGCTGCCACTGGCCCGCTGCGTTGGCGGTGCGCAGGTTGATGTCGTAGATGGTGCGCAGCCGGCGCGGGCTGCCCAGCTGCACGTCGCGCTTTTCGCCGGTCAGCGGATCGGTCATGTTCGACACGCCCCACCAGCCCAGCTTGACCAGGAGCGGCTGCAGCTCGCGCTTGAAGGTGCCGAAGTCCTGACCGACCTCGATCATCTCGTCTACCGCCGAGCGGATCGCTTCCAGGATGTCCAGGCGCATAGCCTTGGCCACCGTCCAGATGGTGGCGTGCTCTTCCTGCCAGACGTCCAGGTAGCTGAAGCTGGGCTTCATGCGCTTGGCGCGGAACCAGTCCAGCGCGTCCTTTGGCACTGGCACCTGGGCGTTTTCGGGCGTCACAGTTCATCCCTCACGTCGCCCAGGGCGCGCGCCTTGAAGCTCGCCTCGGCCAGCTTCTCGATCAGCTCGCTCGGGTCCATCTCATCGAGCAGCTGGCCGAGGCCGGCCTTGAACTCTTCGAAGCTGCCGGCCTTGTCGGCCAGCGCCTGGAGGGGATCGAGCACGGGCCGCATCAGTGGCTCCCAGTCGCCCAGATCGCCGTCGGCCAGCTGGTCCAGCTCGTCGCGGCGCTGCTCGGCGTTGAGCGCCTTACGTTGCCTCCATGCGACGTCGCACGCGGGACACTGGCAGACCTGTCGCTCAAGGTTCAGGGCAGCTGACTGCATTATCCCGCCAGACGGACGCAACACCAGCGCACCGGCCGCAGGTTTAGGCAGGCCGAACTTGTCGAGGATCGCAGACGCCTCGACCTGAAGCCCCCGGTCAATGAACGGTCCCAAGGCATCGGCCAACACCTTGAGGTCTTCCGGTTCGGTGACCTGGAGTACCACACGCGGGTAGACCTTCTGCGGGCCGAAGTTCAGGTCGACGAACACCCGTACCAAGTCACGGTTGATGGTCGCGGTCAACTGCTTGGCATCGGCCTTGAGGATGTCCTTGCGCACCTCGTTGTGGACGTTCGCCTGGCTCTGGCTCGATCCATCGTCGGTGGTCATGGTCTGTCCCAGGACTGCCTTGCTGATTTGCTTGTCGAGCCATTCAGCCAGGCGCTCGAACAGCTCGGCGCCGCCCGCAGCGTTGGCGATTTCCACGAAGTCGATCTTCATCCCTTCCGGGAGAATTGCCGCCGCGTCGGCTGCAAGCTGGGCAACCGCCCGCCGGAGCACGGCGATGTCGTCGGGCTTCGCGCCAGGACCGTAGCGGCCGATCCGCAGTGGCATGCCGTACAGCTCTGCAAACCGCATCCAGTCCTTCAGGGTGAAGGACTTGCACATGTAGGAAACGGCCACCAGGCGCGCGACACCACCCCGGATGGGCAGGCCCGACTTGAGGCGAGGCCGGTGGATGAGCAGGCGGCCAGGCGGCAGCTCGGTGCCCAGGCCCGTGGAGTCGAGCAACTGCAGGCGCTTGCCGGTGACGCGGTCGAACTGGAACCAGCGCGGGTCGCGGTGCTCGTAGCTCTTTGGCCAGAGCTTCTCGTCGCGGTACTCCCACAGGGGTTCAACAACGCTATACCCCTTGCCAACGGCGTCGAGCAGGTCGTCCAGCATGTCGCCGAACGCCGGGACCTCGACCAGTTGGCGCACCGCCTCTGCGATCTCTTCGTCGCGCGGGTCCTCGCTGGCGGCCTCTACCGCGACAGGCAAGCCGCTGACCGCGCGCTTACGGGTGCCCAGGACGGCCGCGTAGTGTGGGTCCTTCTCTTCCATTTCCTCTGCGAGGGTCAGGTACTCGCGCGCATCGCCCGTGGCGGCGGCGTTGAGGATGGCGCGCAACCGCGCCGGGTCCAGCGAGGTCGACACGGTGTCGGTCGACCACGCCTGGTAGACGCCCGTGACGCTGGCCTGCACGACCTCCTGCAGGATGTCGACCTTCGGGAAGGGCTGGCCGTTGGCGTCGAGGATGGGGGAATTAGTCACAGCACACCTCCGATGCCCCAGCCATGGGACACCTGGTCGTCGTCGTTGAACTTGTCGGAGTTGGAGGGGCGCACGGCCTCGTAGCCGTACTGCTCGATCTCCATGCGGCTGGCGAAGCGCGCCAGGGCCATGGCGATGCCGGCGTCACCGTGGCGCTTGCCGCCTTCCTTCTCGGTGGTGCGGACGTCGGGGACGCGGGCCACCCCCCTGACCATCTTGAACGCGCGCAGATCGCCGATGACGTCGCGGTCGCTGGGCAGGTCGTAGAGGGTTCCGTCTTCCAGGTCGGCCTTGAGGCCGGGCATGTTGTCCCGATACCAGCCCTCGGTCAGCATCACCTGGCTGATACGGGTGTGCCCGTACTTGATCGACGCCGCCTCGGCCAACTGCTGGCCGTTGCCGCGCGCATCGTTGGCCCCCGCCATGAAGCTGGGCAGGCGGTCGACGATGTAGAACAGGATTTGCTCTTGCTGCTTGAACGGCACCCCGCGCAGCTCGACAAGGAAGGGCGGCCGCTTGCGGCTGTCCTGTTCCTGGATCAGCGGCACGATCACCGACAAGTCGCCACTGCGGGCGAAGTCCATGCCGTAGAAGCTCCAGGCGGTGGCCGGCAGCTGTTTCAAAAGCGGTGCCAGCTCACGCTCACACCAGGCGAAGGAATCGGCCAGGCGCAGCGGTTCCGCGGTGGTGACGTAGCCTACCGGGTACGCGAGGCGAAGGACCGGCACACCGTCCCGGCTGCGCTGCTCCAGCAGCGCCAGGGACAGGTAGGTGCCACCGCCCTGGCTGGGGATGCAATCCAGCTCTTCCTCGGCCGCATCGCCGTAGAAGGCGTAAACGTCGGCCACCCACGCCTGTTCCTCTGCCGCGTCGTAGGGAATGCCTTTGCGCAGGCACACGCGGTTATAGAGGCCATCGGCTACGGCCTTCTTGAAGTCGCAGTGGAAGAGCACGCCCTTGCGCTTGCCCGCGCGAATCTCGTCGATCAGTTCGTTGAAGGGGTTGTCGGTGCCATCGTGGGTGCTGATGACGTGGACTTCGCCGCCCCAGATCAGCAGCGCGAGGGCCGCCTTCAGCAGCTGGGCGAGGTCGGCATGGAACGCCGCTTCGTCGATAACCACGATGCCTTGCCGGCCCCGCAAGTTGGACGGACGGCTGGTCAGCGCAACGATGCGGTGCCCGCTGGGGAAGGTGATGGCATAGGTCTTGATGTTCTTGTCCGGGCCATCCTGCCAGATACCTTCCTCGATCTCCCCGGCGGCGTAGTCGAAGGCCCGCGCCCACATGGCGCACGCCTGGATATATTCGACGGTCATGTCCTGGTTGTAGCCCAGGTAATAGACGGTCTGGCCGCCAGCGTTCTTGGCTGCTGCAGCGACCAGGACGTTGTCCGCCGCCTCGGCCCAGGTCAGGCCGATCCGGCGCGACTTCTCGCCCACCTTGAGCGGGGCGCGAATGCCGATCCACTCCTTCTGGTAGTCCAGCAGCACGGCAGGGACCGCAGCCCCAGCCGTGTTGCTGACGTGCTGCAATAGCGGGTCGTTCGTTTGCTTGCTCATCACTGGAATACCCAGGCAAGGAAGAGAGCCACGGCGGCGGCGTACCGCTCGCCAGGCGATGCGGGGAGCGCGACCAGTAGGAAGGCGAGCAGATAGTTCATCCGGCCACCCCGAGGATTTCCCGGCGAATCTCGGCCACTGTGTCGGCGCTGAGCCCGCCCTTCTTGGCGATGTTTTCGACCTTGGCGGCAGCCGCCTCGGCGCGCTCCTTGAACTCGGCCTTCCACTTCAGCTGAACGACGGAGGCGCGCCCCAGTTCGGCCACGGCCTTGGCCACCTTGGGCAGGTCCAGCTTGCCCTCGGAGGCCATCAGCAGCTTGAACAGGTGATCCTGAACCAGGCGCATGAGCGCCTCGTTCACGGCGCCTTCGTCATCGGGCGCCGCCGTGACCACGGCCTTGGCCTGCTCGCTGGATTGGCGCAGCGCCGCCAGGCGGTCCTCGAAGGTCTGGCCGTAGCGGTGTAGGGCGCTCTTGCTGATCGAGAACCCCCGCGCGGTCAGTTCAGCCGAGAGTGCCTCGTAGTCGCTGAAGTTGTTTTCGGCCAGCGCCTTGTCCAGCCAGGCCTTTACCTTGGCCGGCAGACTGGCCACCTTGCTGCGCGGCGGCATGGTCAGACGCTCCAGTATTTCGCGGGCCGGGCGATACCGGGGAAGCATTCGATGGCGTACTCGGCGATGTCCACGCCATAGTGGGTCAGGCCGCAAATCCACTGGCCGCTGGGCTGCTTGTCCAGGGTGACCAGGCGGCGGTCGGCCAGGTAGTCCAATTCCTTGCGCAGCTCCATCGGCGTGGCGTCGGGATAAACGGCCTGGATGGTCGACAGCACGACGGTTTCATGCGGGTCGACGGGGCGCGACGTGTTGAGAGTCAGCAGGATGAACCAGCGAAGAGACTCTCGGCGGGCTTTGGCGGGGTCAATCATTGCGCGCTCCTTTGAGCAGGATGTTTTCGTACCTGAGCGCCAGGCCATCTAGCTTGGACTCGATCACGGACTGGCCACGTGCCCAGTCCTCGCGGCGGGTGTACTGGTTGGGCAGATCGGCCTTGAAGTTGAGGAAGGCACGCTCCAGCTGCTGTACGGCCTGTGCGTCCTTGTCCTGGCGCTCCAGGACCTTGGCGAAGCTCTCTTCCCAGTGCTTGCTGGCTTCCTTGCGTGCCTCGTCTTGGCTGGTGAAACGCTCGGACAAGCGCTTCTCGAACTGCCAGAGCAGCAGCTTGACCAGCGCGGTTACGACGGCGGCGAAGATGGACAGCAGCGAAATTGCCCAGCCGATCAGGTCGGTTGCCATCAATGGCCCTCCACGGCGTCGATCAGAGCGTCCAGCTGAGCGGCCGTGTTCCGGCACTGCTCGGCATAGCGAACGTGGTGGGCCAGGACGGCGCGCTGGTCGACGCCTGAGGGGAGTTGGTCAGCGGGGCTGCCGGCTCCGGTCGGCGCAGCAGCTCCGGCGGCAGCTGGATCGGCTGGCACATGGGCGCCGGTTGCTTCGTCGTAGACTCGCACCCAGCCGCGAGTAAGCAGGCAAGCAGGCACAGGCTTAGGCGGCGCATCGAGCGCCTCCCGGTAGAGGTCGTTGACACGGGCTATCTCCCCAGCGAGTTGGTCAGTGGTCTTGCGGTGTTGGCGCTGCTGCGCGGCCAGCTCGGCGGCGAGCTTGTCGGCCCTGGCCTTCTCCGAGGCCAGGCGATTCGCGGCGGCTTTGGCCTCGGCCTCGGCCTGGCGGGCGCGCTGGGTGTCCGCATCGGCGTATTCCCGCTGCAGCTGCTCCAGGGCGGCCTTGCCTTCGGCCTGGGCTTGGTCGTAGCCCTGCTGCCGCACCGTGGCCTGCATCGCCTCCAGGCCGGCGACGACCAGGAACAAGACGGCCAGGACCGCCACCGGGCCGGCCAGGCGCTTGAGGATGTCGAGCCAGGTCATAGGTCGGCCTCGCACAGCGCTCGCTCGGCGGCGCGGCGCTTGACCAGGCCGTTGAGCTTCCGGCCGCCAGCACTGGTCCAGCTGGGGAGCTGGGCGCAGGCCTGGGCGATCCGCCCGGCCTGCAACTCGCGCAGCATGGTTGAGTGGTTGCCGTTCTTAAGCCAGACGAACCCGTCTTTCACTCCGGGCTTGCCGGGGCCGACGTTGTAGATGAAGGACAGGAAGGCCGCGACGCTCCTGGCCGGCAGCCGGTCGATGACCTGCTGCGGCACCCAGGCTTCGAAGACCTGGGCCGCTTCCTCCAAGCCCTGGCGGGTACGCTCGTCGCACTCGGCCGGCGTCGCCCGGTCACCGAGCTGGACGCCACGGGTCCAGCCGTCGCAGATGGTCGGGATACCCACCGGGTCCAGGTAGGCAATCAGGTTGCGCCCCTCGAAGTAACCCACCACGGGGGTGGCTACGCCGATAGCCAGCGCCAGGACTCGGGCCTTAATCCCCATCGCGGCCTCCCACCAGGGCCTTGAGCTTGGCCAGTTCCTGGTTGCCCTTCTCGGGCGCGGACTTCTTGAAGTCGCTGATGCGGAAGCGGCTGTCTTCCCTGCGCGGCGCTGGCTGGGGGCCAGCCGCCATCGACTGGCGGCGGCCGCTGATGAAAGCGCGGTAGGCCTTGACCTTCTCGTAGGTCTCCTCGACGTGGCTGCGGACGATGTCCCGCCAGATCGCCGGGCAGGCTTCCAGCATCGCCCGGCGGCGCTCAACAGAGGGCTCGGCGAGGACCTCTGCGGCGTACTCGCGGGCGCTACGGGGGACGTGGTGAATCGGCTGTGCGTTCATGCCGCCATAGTGCTAAGGCGACGGGCGGCGTTTTAGAGGAAGGGGTTCAGCAGAAAGACAAAGCCCCGCGAGGGCGGGGCTAGTCGAAGAGGTCGCCAGGTGCGGCAGGGTCTGGTAGCACCTGGTTGAGGATGATCCAGATACGACGGTCGGAGAGCTTATAAGTTCTGGCCAGCTCCGCAACCACAACCCGCGCGCTCACGCCTTCGCGCACCGCCTGCTCGAACTGGCGATTAATCTCCAGGTCACGCAACCGGCGCAGCGCCGCGTCGCAGCGCGCGATATAGACCACGTCGCCCCCGAAGCGGGAGGTCAGCAGCTGCGCCGCGTCATCGCCGACGATGTCCGCCAGCGCCGCCACCCGGATTTGCCCGTTGCGGTTGGCGCCCTTGGCGAACTCCCAGGTAGTCCCGCCCAGTTCCGTGACCAGGCGCAGGGCGGCAGGCATGCCCACCATGTCGGCGATCTCCAGCACCTGGGCGGGCAGCTGGTCCCGCACCTGCTCCAGGCTCATGCTCATACGCGCCGCCCGTGACGCTTCGCGTCATACGCCAGGGCGGCGACCAGGCGGACCAGCTGGCCGGCGTCCAGCCACTCAACACGCTCTACCTGGAACATCCGCAGGGCCATGGCGTCGGCGTAGGCCCAGGGGCGCCCGGCCTCGGTCAGGAACGCCTCGATCTTGCCGACCAGGGCCTGGCGATCCGGTGCCGCCTTCGGCGCGGCGCGACCGGCCGGCTTCCGAACAGGCTGCCAGCCCAGGCGCTCCAGCTCGGCCAGCACCAGGCCGACCTGGCGCGGTGAGAGTGCAGTAGAGGACCGCACGCCGGCCACGCGGCCGAGCAGTGCGCGGTAGGTGTCGTCGTCCATGCCCAGCTGGCGGCGGGCAATCTGGATCAGTTGGCGGCCCTTGCTGCTCATACCGACCTCCGTTTTCCGCGCGCCGCGAGGCGCTTCTGCATGGACGGCATTTCGTAGTAGCAGGCCTTGCAGTAGGTGTAGAGCTTGCCGTTGCTGCCTTTGAAGAAGAACTCCGCGTCATACGGCCAGTATTCGTCGCACTTGCTGCAGCGCTGCTCCACGCCATCCAGGGTGGTCTGGAAACGGGGCTTGTCGATCTCTTCGTTGGCCGCCGCCGGGATGCCGGCGACGTTGATGGTCTCGGGAGTCATACCGGGGTCCTCGGGTCCATGGCGCTGCGGAACGCCTCGGGATGGCTGCGCGCCATGCCGGCCAGGTAGCGCAGGCCAAGGGTGATGGCCTCGGCTTCCTCTTCGAAGCCGCCGACCTGGCACATGGTGTCGATGTCGGCGCGGGTTCCTGCGTAGATTTCGAGCTTGAGTTTCTCTGCGCCCACTGCCTGCTTGTGCGCCCTCCTGCGGTTGCGCAGTTGCTGCTGGCGGTTGGCGTCCTGTTTGCGGACTTTGTCGGTGCGGGGCGTGGTCATGGCGCTACCTCAGGTCAGGGCCAGGGGCGCCGATCCACCGACGCCGTGGTTGAGCTGGACGCCGTCCGCCGCCTCGATACCCTTGGCCGCATCGAGCATGTCGCGCGCACCGAGCGGACCTTTCTTGCTGGTGCGATCAATGGCCTTGCCCTGCACTAGGTTGGGGTAGTGCTTGAGCATGTAGGCTTCGGCAGCCTGCGACGGAGCCGCAGCCCCGGCAAACTGGTTTACCTGCTGACGCACCGCCCAAACCCAGGCCTCGCAGAACAAGTCGCCGCGCTTGGTCTTGGTCGCCGGCTTGCAGCGCTTCAGCACAGTGGCGATGTACTCACGGCGCGCCTGGCGAACCTGGCGCAGCAGGATGGTCATGGTGTAGCCAGCTACCTCGGCCATCTCGCCAACGAAACGCCACTGGCCGACGCCGCCTCGGAAGAGCGTGCGGCAGGAGTATGCCTTCGCCACGGTGACGGAGAGGTTCGCTTCCCACTGGGCAGGCTTCACTTTGGAGCCGCTCCCAGCGCCGTGTTCGGTGACCTCGGAGAGGGCGACATCCCCCTCGCCGATACCGAACTTCTCCATCATCGCCCGCGCCTGGCGCATGGCGTTCGCCGCTTCGTGTGGGTTGCTGCTACCGGCCAGGCGCAGCAGTTTCTTGATTTTGTCCAGGGCCTTGCTGTGTTCCATAGGTTCCTCGGCTGCTCGTCAGTACCCAGCCACCACGCTGGGCAGACCGTCCCCGGCCAGGCCGGGGCGGTTTCACTCAGTGGATGGTCGGTTTTCCGTTGGGGGCTGATGCCTCGGTCTGCACCTCGGCGCGCGCGGCCTTGCACTTCTCGCACTTGCAGTCGCTATTCATGGCAGCGCGCTTGACGGCCTTTGGCACTACGTCCTGGGCGAGCCTCATAAGCGCCACGGCGGTCAGTCCCGCGAACCCTTCCGGCTTGCCGTCGCCGGCCATGGTGACGCTCAGGCAACCGTTCTTGTCTTCGATGGTGATGGTGAACTTGCTCATGAATCCCCCTAGCGTTGGCAATGGAACTTGATGTTGAAGTCGCGGATCAGCTGGCGAGCGTGCTTCTCGCCGATGCCGACAGCCCTGGCAGCCTGGCCCGGCGATGCGCCCAGCGCCGCCTGGACCATCAGTCGCGCGGCCAGCGTGCGCGCATCGAGCAGAGCCGGTGGCACCTTGCGTTCAGGCTTCGCCTGCGCGGTCGGCTCCCGCTCGACGGTCTTGGTCGGCTTAGCCACCAGGGGCTGGGCCGGCGGGTCGAGCAGGTGCGCATAGACCGGGGTGCGGCGGGCGTCGATCACGAACGGGTACTTGTCGCGCATCTGGTGGCCGACCTGCTGAACCTCGCCGCCCTTGGCGAGGAAGTCAGCGGTCAGTTGCTCCAGGCGCTGGCGCTCGGCTTCGTGGTAGGGCGAGCGAAGCGGCAGCGGGTCGGTCTGCGGGTCGTGGTAGCGCTCCATCAGTGGCCCTCCACGGTCACGCGCCAACGGCTGTCGTGGGAGCCTTCGGCCTTCTCGTCGATGCACTCGACGTGGATCACAGCGTCGGGATAGAGCTTCTGGCCCAAGCGCTTCGCGCAGGCCTCACGGCTCCAGGAGCAACTGGCTGACTTCCCATGGCTCGTTGCGGTGTAGCCATCACCAGCGCGACGCATGTTGAACTCGGTGAAAAGGGCTCCGTGCGTGTTCTTCATTGCGGCGGTACTGCGCATCACTTGGCCTCCCGTAGGTCTCGGATGGACTCCAGCACCTTCGCCACCGGGTCCAGGTACTCGCCGGTGATGGCGACCATCACCAGCTCTTTGCCGTTGTCCAGCTGCAGGTGCATGACGTCGAAGCAGTCAGCGTCGAGCTGCTCGGCCTCGTCGATGATCTGGCGGACGTTCTTGTCCAGGTTCATGTCATCGAGCAGCGGAGCACGTCCCATGTCACACCCCCAGCGCCCGCACACCGGGCGCGTCTTGAGTGGAAAGGTGGCGGATGTAGCTGGCGATGGCGCCGAGATTGGCGCGAGGCTCGGCCCCCTGGCTGATGCCCGGTACGCGCCAGGCAGACTCGACGGCACGGTAGCCCGGAACACGCCAGGCAGGCCCGGCGACGTAGTCGGCGGTGAGGGCGATGACGCTCGCCAGCTCAGCCGGATCGCCCTCGGCCAGGGCGAAGTAGCCGTCACCAGGATGCTGCTCGTGCAGCTCGATCAGGCCGTCCAGGCGGCACGCTGCGAAGGTCTTGGCCATCGTCATTCCCCCTTTGAAATGCCCAGCAGTTCGTCGTGAACGTCGCGCAGCTTGTCTGCCGCCTCGGTCAGAATCGTCACGTGGTACTGGTCGACTTCGTCCCACACGGCGGCCATCTCAAGCAGCTTCTCGCGCATGGCGTTGAGACTCCGGCGCTGCCCGGCGTTGAGCTGTTTTTCAGTACGCTGGGCCACGATCACACCCCCGCGATATCGAGCAGGATGGTCGAGTACTTCTTGCCCTCGGCGCGCTGCTGGACCTGGATATACACCGCCTTACCGTTGACGGTCAGGCTATCCATGACGGCCTGCTTGGCTGCCTTCCAGTCGGGGTCGTTGATCTCGGCACCCAGCATTTCCGTGACGCGAGAGATGCTGATTTCGCCGCTCTTGGTGGGGCGGAACGCCCTGGTAGCCAGGGTGAAAAGATGCTTGTGGGCATCTTCATGAACGGTCTGGCCCCAGCGGCTGATGCACTCGAATACCTTGGCCTTGGCGACCTCCATTTCCTCGGTGTAACCGATGCTGTCCTGGTGGATGCGCTTGAGCTTGAATTGCCCGTCGAACGAAAGGAGGCTGACATTGCCCTTCGGCCCACCCAGCTTCATGTCGTACTTCTCGCCGGCGATGGTGATGAGGTCATCAATGTCGGCCAGGGCCTTTGCCTTCAGCGCCTTCAGCTCGCTGTTCAGCCGCAGCGCCACGGCAGCGACGTCCATCACCACGCGGTCGCGCAGCCGGTCCTGCTCGCTGATCTCGCTTTCGTGCACCAGGTTGCCGGTGGCATTGCGCACCCAGCCGGCAGGGATTTCGATTGCATTTGTAGCCATGTGGTTACTCCAGTTTTTCAGTGGAAAGAGAGGTCGCAGAGGTCGCGCGGGGTGGCGTAGTCGCGGTAGCTGATGGGCTCGGACCAGGTCACCTCCACGCCCTGGAACTGCGCGATGTAGCGCGTGCTGCCGGCCGAGCCGTGGCGCTGGAAGCCAGCCACCAGGCGCATTTTTTCCAGGAGGCGGCCGCCTTCCGGGCTGATCGTCAGGCGGTTCTCGGTCGGCTCGATGCGGTGCAGGCGGATGCCCATGCGCTGCAGCGTGCGGCTGGCTTCGTTGAAGGTCCGCAGGCGCTCGGCGAACTGCGGAGTCAGGACTTTCAGGGGAGCGTTAGTGCTGGGTTGCATTACTCGCCTCCATCGCGCGGGCGCAGTTGGGGTTCAGAGGGCAGTGCTGGCAGGCGCGCCAGCGCTGCATGGCGTGGGGGTTGTGCGTGGGGGCACGCATTTCGCGGAACTCTTGGCACTCGACGACGCTGATGCGTGCGTCTTGCGCAGGGCAGTCCAGGGCGCCGAGCGCCTCCACCACACGGCGCTCGACGGCTGCGGTGGACGGCGACGGGTAGCGATTGGAGAGCACCAGGCTGACCGCAGAGCGGCTCATGCCGATGCGCTCGCCGGCTCGGGTGCGGTTGGTCTGCTGAACCTCGGCTGCCAGCAGGACCACCCAGTCCGGGGGCTGCTCGCCCCAGGCGGACAGGTCGACGCGAGTCATGCGCGATCCTCCGCGGAGGCTTCCGCGATAAGGGCGTCCAGTGCCGCATTGGTTTCCTCGACCGACTTGGTCACGGAGCAGGAGCCCGACAGCGAGATACCCATCCCCAGGACGTGGACGATATGGCGATAGCGGGCGGCGTCTGCTCGATCCTCAGCAGTGGCCGCCTGCAGCTCCCGGAGTTGTTTCTGCAGCTGTTCGCGCTCGATGCGCAGGCCGGCCAGCTCCGAGCTTTCCCCGTCGCCCTTGCTCCACACCACCTGGTCCAGGTTCGGGTCGTAGACCTGCTCGAAAGTGCTGCGCTGATAGACCGGGTGCTGCGGGCCGGTGTAGCGCTGGCGAACCAGGTGATAGCGGGCGGGCTTGCCTGGGGTCCCGTCGGTACGGGTGACATAGCCGGCGAGGGTCAGCCCCTGCAGGTAGGTGCGCGCGGCCAGCTCGGTCATCGTCACGCCGTTGACGCTGGCGTGCTCTGCCGCCTCGGCGGCGCTCATCTCGCCCAGGATACGCAGGGTGCGCCAGATGTTCTCGACAGCAGACGGCGGCACGCGCTCGCCGCGCTTGTTCACGCGCGGAGCCTCGGCGCCTTCATCTACAAGCAGCTTCCACCGGGCGTCACGCTGCACCAGGACCTCAACACGCTCGACGATGCCCGCCTTCTGCAGGTCGCGCAGGTAGCTGCCGACTGCCTGATCTTCCTGGTTGGACAGGCGCGACACGTTGTAAGTGGTCAGGCCCTTAGGATCGCGAGACAGCGAGCGGATGGCTTCCCACATGTGCTGGCGAGGGCTCTTGCCACCAGTCATGGTGAGGTGAATGGGCTTACGCATTGCGCACCTCCGCCTCACGGAAGCGAGAGGGCGACCAGTCGCACGATTCATCAGCCGGGATATGGCCGAACATGGTCGTGCAGCGGCGGCAGTGAACGCAGTCACCGCAGGTTTTCCCTTCGGGCAGGCTCATGTCATCGGCGCCACGCGGTAGAGGCTCACGGTTTCCCATGCTCAAGCCCTCCGCGCCGGGGCTTCGCCAGTGAACCAGCCGCGATTCCCCCAGGTGGCCAGGTCAATCGTGTCCTTGCCCATGGCCTGGGCCTCGGTGTGGACGCGGTACAGGTTCACGGCCACACGACGCAGGCAGCCCTGTGTCTTCGCGCACAGGTCGTCCAGCAGTTCGTCAGCAATGGTCAGGTGGGGGTAGGTGGCGTCCACCAGGTCGCGCAGATCGTCGGCGGTGGCCGGCTGTGCCGGAACCCACTCCAGGACGCGGTTGTGCAGGCGCTCCAGCTTGGCCAGGTTGGTCGGAACGCGCTCTTCTCCGATCAGAACAACGGTTCCCTGGCTGGCGTTGAGAATGTCGGTGATGACGTTCGCGGCGGCCTTGTCCAGCAGGTACTGGGCATCGTCGACCAGCAGCGGTCGACTGCTGCGGCTGAGCTGCTCCGCGATCTGGTCGACCATCTCGGACAAGGTGCTGGCCGGTGTGATGCCCATGTCACGCAGGACCGCCTGCAGGAAGGCCTTCCGAGTCCAAGTCTCACGGCACTCGACGTAATAGGCGCGGTGCTTGGTGGCGGCGAACGCAGCCGCGAAGGACTTCCCGTAACCAGTCTTGCCATAGGCAACCACAAGGCCCGGCAGGCCTACAGGGCGGCGCATGGCGCGGTCGATAGCGTTGGCGAGAAGACCGACATTGGTCAGAGGGACGATTTTCTTGGCATTCATGGTTGTTGCTCCTGTGGTCAAGCGCGGGCCAGGCCGGCCTCGGCAAAGTCGTACATGTCCTGGGTGGACTTGAATTCATCGGTGCGGGGGTATTCGCCGTGCCAGCGATGGGCCTCGGGCTCCATCTGCTCGCCAGCGGTGATGCGGCGGTCGACGCGCTTCCACAGGCGGTAACGCGCCATAGAGTCGGTCGGGATTTCGAAGGTGGTGGTCGAGGGCGCGGCCAGCGCTGCGGCATAGCGGCGGGCTTCGCCGATCTGCTCGACCGAAAGGTCTGCGCTTGGCGCCGCCTTTGGCACAACGCGCAGCTCGACGTCTTGGCCGGTGAGGGTCTTGGCCTTTGTCACCAACCGGCTCAACTGGCCGCGCTCGCGTTTATCTGCGGCCTTCTCCAGGAGTGTCTGCGGCATCGCGGGGCCGGCGTTGCCGTCTAGGATCGCCTCGCCGATGAGTTCGCCATCGATGGTGTGAACCCACACCCGGCTGGCGTCGCGGAAGTCGTAGGCAACGCGGACCTCTTCCCCGTGGATGTCACGCAGGGCGTCCAAGAAGTAGATGTTGCCGCTGAAGCGGACCTCGCCCCGGTTGGTGGTGCGGACGACCTGCGGTCGCGTCACGCTGGCAACGATGTCGGCCGATGCCTGCAGAGGCTCCCAGCCTTCGGCGATAGCGGACTTCCAGGCCTCCATGGGCGACTGGTGTCGCATCAGGCCGGTGGCGATGTCGCGGACCTTCCGAAGCCCGCGGTGCGGAGCGTGGTTGTAGGCGTCCAGGGCATCCTGCAGCTTGGCGAAGAAGGTGCCGAACTCGGGAATCTGAGTGGGGGTGATGCCTTCTGCCAGTTGCTTGCGGGACAGGCGATGGACACGGGTAGCGGCTTCCTTGTCCATGTCCGCGCCCATGTAGCTGTCGAAGTCCTTCGCCAGTCGCACCAGGATGGTCCGGTGCGCCCGCTCGATAACGCCCCGCGCCTGGGAGTTGTACGGCAGGGAGTGCGTGATTTCGCCACCCAAGCGGTCGTTGACCTCGTAGACGTCGGCGTTATCGAAGCCGCCGCCGTTGTCGACGTACAGCACCTTGTACATGCCGCAGCGGGTCACGCCGTCGCGCAGGGTGTCGAGTGTCGCCAGCGTCGACTCGGCCAGGTTGACGGAAAAGCCCGTGATCCGCCGGGTTGCCCAGTCGATGACCAGGGTGATTTCCGGGCGGAAGATTTGCCCCGTCAGCGGGTTGATGACCTCCGCGTCGAACGTGTGGCCGTCCGCCACCCACACGTCGTTGGGCCACAGCTGATGGGCCTGACGGCGCTTGAAGGGCTGTAGCGCTTTCAGCTCGCGGCTGCCCATGCGGCCCTGCTCGCGAGCCTCCGGGCTCAACTTGGCGAGGAAGCGGCGCACGGCATGAATGCTCGGGCAGCCGGGGTTCTCGGCGGCGAACGCTGCATAAGCCGCTTCAACGCTCGGCTTCTGCGGGCGCTGGTAGTGCTTGAGGAAGACCGGCGCCCAGCTCGGAATGCTCATGTTGGGCTTGCGCCGCACGGGGGCTAGGGCAATCTCGCCGTGCTTGCGGTAGTCCGCCAGCCAGCGCTTGAGGGTGCGCTCGCTCAAGGTGCGGTCGGGCGTCTTGCGGTCGTTGGCACGCTCCACCTGGCCGGCCAGATAGGGAGGGAGCTTGCTGTCACGGGCCAGGCCGACAAGCGTCAGGATGGCCCGCTGCTGGCTGACCATCTGGCTCATGCGCTCAATCTCGCGAATGATGGCGATACGCGCGGTCATGACCTCGCGCTGATCATCGTTCAAGCGTGACGCGGAAATGCCGTCACGCTTAGGCGTAATGAGCGCGTGCGGGGCAGTGGGTTGCGGAGCCTGCTGCGGCTCTTCCTGCTGCACCAGGCGGGCCAGCAGGGCGGCCTGGGTTTCGGCAGGGAGGACGGCGAAGGAGTATTCCAGCGCCTTGGAGCCCAGGCGGCGCTGGCCTTCCCACCTTTCGCGCTTGGCGCGGATTTGAATCGCACGCTCCGTGCCTGGCAGGCCCGGAAGCCCCGCCAATTCTTGGGCTGCAAACCACTTAAGCATGGGGCACCTCGCCTGCCGAGCGGGCTGCGATCAGGGCGTTACCGAGGGCAAGCGCGGCGTCCTTCAGCCATTCGGTGGCAATCTGGCTGGTGCCGTTGTGGATCGAAGCGATGTCGCCATCGACCGAGTTGAAGAACTCGGTGGCGTTGCGCAGATCGTCGAGCAGCACCTGAGGAATGCGGTTCATGCTCCACCTCCCAAATGGCGCCGCAGCTCGCGTGCCTTGCGAGTGGCCTCCTCGCGAATGCGCTCTTGTCGGCCCAACTCGGCCAGCAGCGCGTCGCGGCCGTAGGCGACTCGCCCACCTCGGATTTCAACGAGAAGATCAGTCAGGCGATGGGTTCCGCAGACCTGCTCCAGGAGAGCAGCCCTGTAGAAAGGCAGGTTGTGGTCAATGCGGGCCGGGGACGACCAGGCGTCGAGCATGTGCTTGCTGATGTCCTCGCCGGAGGCACGGGACATTTGTGCGGCGATGTCGCAGCGCTGCAGGCCTGCGGCCAGCTTTGCACCGTCCAGAATCTCGCTAACGATTTCGCTGACCTGCACCCGGAAGTCGCAGGAGCTGACAGCTACGGGCTGGGGAACATCGAACTCAATATTCAGGGTGCGGTCGTCTTTTCCGTGACGCATGTTCAAGCCTCCGTGCCGGTTTTACGGTGCGAAACAGGAACGTAACGGCTATCCTTGGCGGCGCCGCGTGGAAAGGTTTCGGCCCGATTCGGGCGTTGACGCAGGGGGGAGCCGTCCTGGTTCCAGCGCTCAGGCCACAGCTCAATGGGCTGCACGCCCAGCCTTTTGGCGATCTCCCGCTCGATATGCGGGTACGGCCTGGTCTTCACGGCACGGATTGCCCGGTCAGTGATCTCCAGTTGGCGAGCCAGTTCGGCGGGCGCGCACTTATGGATTCGGAGCTGGTATTTGATCCACTCCCAGCGCTGGGCCGGATCAAGCGGCATTTCGGCGATGTTCATCAGCACAACCATCTTGGCGGGTGGTTTTTTTAGGCCGTTTAACGGCCTGTTGCGGATAAACATAGCCACTACCAACCAACAGGTAAAGCGAAAAATGGCGTTTCGCTTTCCAAAAATGGCTTTGCGGTGGACAACTTTGGCTAAGCTATTGATATTAAAAGCATTTCCGACAAAGCGAAATTTCGCTTTGGTCACTAGTGGCGTTTCGTTTTCTATTGGGGGGAAAGCGAAATGAGCGAAGGGCTTGCTGCTCGTATCCGTCAATGTGCAGAGATAGCGGGAAGTGGCGATGAGCTGGCGCGAATTACAGCCATACCCAGGAGAACCCTGGAGTACTACCTCACCGGCCAAAGCGAACCTAAGGTCGCTCGCTGCGTAGAGATCGCGAAAGCGGTGGGTGTTGACATCGGCTGGCTAGCATCTGGCGATGGCGAGCCGTTTCCAAAGCCTCCGCAGGTCACACCGCTAGATGATATCTATGCCTTCATACCGCTCTATGATGCGCGCTGCAGCTCAGGCCATGGCGCCTGGAACGAGCGCGCAAAGGTTCTGACGAAGCTGGCCTTCACCCGTTACTCGCTGCGCAAGAAAGGCTTGAACCCTGAAAGCCTGGCATGCTTGCGCAATGACGGCGACTCGATGAAGGGGCTCATCGAGGACGATGACACGGTGATGATCGACCTGAACCGCAACACCCTTGAGGGCGAAGGTGTT
Source organism: Pseudomonas citronellolis (assembly GCF_001586155.1). Taxonomy (NCBI): domain Bacteria; kingdom Pseudomonadati; phylum Pseudomonadota; class Gammaproteobacteria; order Pseudomonadales; family Pseudomonadaceae; genus Pseudomonas; species Pseudomonas citronellolis. The sequence goes on along the minus strand of NZ_CP014158.1, from coordinate 333,844 downwards.
TACGTGGTGCTCTTGGATGATCACCTGTATGCGAAAAGGCTGCAGCGGCAATTCGATGGATCGGTGGTGATCATCAGCCACAACAAGGAATACCAGCCGATGACCGTCCCGAGAGAGCGCCTGCCCGAGTTGCAGATTGTTGGCCGCGCTGTCTGGGCCGGAGGCTGGCTGATCTAGAGGGCATAACCATGGGCTTGAGTCGACCGACACAGCGCCTGCGCCGCGAGCTGCTCGACCTGGCCTACCATCAGGAAGCCCTGGCCAGTAAACTCGTCCATATTGCCGAGACGCTCTCAGGTCGTCAGGGCCTGCCGCTGCTTGAGCTGCTAGCTGAAGTCTACGCCGATGCCGACCAGCTCAAGGCCTTGGCCGAAGAGGTCAAGCAGGGGCAAGTTCAGCGCCTCAAGCCGTAGTGCCAATTGCCCCGCTAAATCTGGCCCTTCCTGCGTTTCTCCAGTTTTGGCACTGATTCAGTCGGCCGTTCGCCTGCAGCCCGCGCCGCCCCTGGTTGTCCCGCTTCCTCCCGGCTCTTCCCAGCTCATCCCCGGCAGTGCCAATCCTCCCACTAGCTCACACCTGGGTTCGCGAGCAAGCTCGCTCCTACGAAAAGCCAAAGCGCATTCGCTCTGGCTTTTGGACTTCCAGAGAAATACCCGAGCGCACCGGAACGCCCCTTCAGAAGGCCGAACGAAACCCCCGCTCAGGAGGTCATGCGACATGGATGTCGCGAGAGCCCCGATGGGCTACAGGGACGTACCCTCGGGGCGGGCCTCCGTGGCGGGGGAGTTCGCGAGGGTAGCCCGGCTCCATCGGGCCCGTATGTCGGGGCAAGCCTTTTTGGTTCCTTTTGTGGCGTTTGACAAAAGGGACTCGCCCGAGGGGGCGAAACAAGACGGTCGGGCAGACTCGGTGCGGCGCAGAAACACCCAAGCCGAGGCAACTGGGTTTCCGCGTTCGCAAGCCAAGCCATAGTCCCAGCCATATGAAAATCCCATTTCCCCCAGGCAAAGAAACAGCATCCTTTCTTAAGGGAACAGCATTACGCCACGGCGGAGGTTTCGCTATTCCTGGTCGTCGAGGAAGTGCAGCAACTGGCGGCGCTGCTTCTTGCTCGGCCGGCCGTCGGTCTGCACGCCCAGGGCGCCGGCCTTGCGCATGGCCGCCGCGTCCTCGCGGCGCTTCACGCTCTCGGCGGTTTCCTCGTAGAGCAGCTGCGCCTCCGGCGCGCCGCGGCGCACGCCCGACAGCGCCTTGACCACCACGGTGCGCTCGTCGAACCCGGTGCGCAGCACGTATTCCTCGCCGACCTTTGGCTCCTTGCTCGGCTTGCAGCGCTCGCCCCGGCAATGCACCTTGCCACCCTCGATGGCCGCCTTGGCCAGGCCTCGGGTCTTGTAGAAACGCGCAGCCCACAGCCACTTGTCCAGGCGTACCCTGTCGTCGTCTTTCTCGCTCACGGCCTCATCCACACTTCTGCAACCTGGCCAGTCTACCCTCGGCTCGGCGTTCCCGGCAGGCCCCTGGCGGGCGCCGATGGCCCTGCTAGAATGCCGCAAAACCCTGGGATGGCTCCTTTTGAAGACATTCGACCACCTGTCAGTGATCGGCCTGCGCGAATGGATCGCCCTTCCCGACCTGGGCATCGTCGGCCTGCGCGCGAAGATCGACACCGGCGCCAGCACCTCCAGCCTGCACGCCAGCGACATCGCCACCTTCCAGCGTGACGGCCGCGACTGGGTGCGCTTCACCGCCCACCTGGGCACCCAGGTGCAGCGCCGCCACCGCTGCGAGGCGCCGCTGGTGACGATGAAGACCATCCGCAGCTCCAACGGCCAGGCCCAGACGCGCTACGTGATCCGCACCACCCTGGCCCTGGGCGACCGCGCCTGGGCGGTGGAATTCACCCTGGCCTGCCGCAAGACCATGCGCTACCGCGTGCTGCTGGGTTCCAAGGCCCTGGTCCAGGGCCAGTTGGTGGTCAACCCGGCGCTGACCTACGTCCAGGACAAACCCCTCATCATGGTTACCCCCGCCCTTTCAGGTGCCCAATGAAAATCGCCGTGCTGTCGCGCAACCCGCGCCTGTATTCCACCCGTCGGCTGGTGGAGGCCGGGCAACAACGCGGGCATGAAATGGTGGTGATAGACACCCTGCGTGCCTACATGAACATCGCCAGCCACAAGCCGCAGATCCACTATCGCGGCCAGCCGCTGGAAGGCTTCGATGCGGTGATCCCGCGCATCGGCGCCTCGGTCACCTTCTACGGCTGCGCGGTGCTGCGCCAGTTCGAGATGATGGGCGTGTTCCCGCTCAACGAGTCGGTGGCCATCGCCCGCTCCCGCGACAAGCTGCGCTCGCTGCAGTTGCTCTCGCGCAAGGGCATCGGCCTGCCGATCACCGGCTTCGCCCACTCCCCGGACGACGTGCCGGACCTGATCCAGATGGTCGGCGGCGCGCCCCTGGTGATCAAGCTGCTGGAGGGCACCCAGGGCGTCGGCGTGGTCCTGGCCGAGACGCAGAAGGCCGCCGAGTCGGTGCTGGAGGCCTTCATGGGGCTGAAGCACAACATCATGGTGCAGGAGTACATAAAGGAAGCCGGCGGCGCCGACATCCGCTGCTTCGTGGTGGGCGACAAGGTGATCGCCTCGATGCGGCGCCAGGCCGCGCCCGGCGAGTTCCGCTCCAACCTGCACCGCGGCGGCAGCGCCAGCCTGATCAAGATCACCCCCGAGGAGCGCATGACGGCGATCCGCGCGGCGCGGATCATGGGCCTGAAGGTGGCCGGCGTGGACATCCTGCGCTCGCACCACGGCGCGCTGGTGATGGAAGTGAACTCCTCGCCGGGCCTGGAAGGCATCGAGACCACCACCAACAAGGACATCGCCGGGGTGATCATCGAGTACCTGGAGAAGAATGCCGGGCCGCATATGGTCAGGACTAAGGGCAAAGGGTGAGCCGGGCGGCCATCTCACCACTTACGCCGTTTCTGGGTTATTCCCCTTCGGGCCAGCATTCGCGGGAATGACGGGGTTTGAGGATGGCGCCAGCCTTCCAGGCCACTCCGAACGGCCCCCTCTCCCTTCAGGGAGAGGGCTGGGGAGAGGGTACGGAGGTGACCTCATTCACCGTTGTGACCGGGAAACTCCGTTCGCGAGCAAGCTCGCTCCTACAATATCGTTCGTCACGCCGTCCCGGATTTCGTTTATGCCCAGATCCCCCCGCTCCTCCGACCTGACCTGGTCGCCCTTCGAAGGCCGCGTCGCCCTGGTCGCCCCGGCCTCCTCCATCGCCGAGGAGGTCTTCGAGGCCACCCTGCGCCAGCTGGAGGTACTGGGCATCGACTACTACCTGGGCGAGCACGCCGAAGCCCGCTACCGCTACCTGGCCGGCAGCGCCGAACAGCGCCTGGAGGACTTCCACCGGGCCTTCGAGCTGCCGGACGTGAGCGCCGTCTGGTGCCTGCGCGGCGGCTACGGCTGCGCCCAGCTGGTGCCCGGGCTGGACTGGGCGCGGCTGCGGGCGGCCTCGCCGCGGCCGCTGGTCGGCTTCTCGGACATTTCCATCCTGCTCAGCGCCTTCCACCGCCACGGCCTGCCGGCGATCCACGGCCCGGTGGCCAGCGCCCTCGGCCTGCAGCCGCTGAGCGCCCCCAGCGAACAGCGCGAGCGCCTGGCCTCGCTGGCTTCGGTCAGCCGCTTGCTGGCTGGCGAGGAGTGTCACCTGCCCTGCTCCCAACTGAGCGGTCCGAAGAAAGCCGTCGAAGGCGAACTGATCGGTGGCAACCTCACTGCCCTGGCCAGCACCGCCGGCACGGTAGCCGCGCTGCATGCTCCTGCCGGCGCCATCCTGGTGCTGGAGGATGTGGGCGAGCCTTACTACCGCCTGGAGCGCAGCCTTTGGCAGTTGCTCAACAGCATCGATGCGGAGAGCCTGGGCGCGGTGGTGCTGGGCACCTTCACCGACTGCCCGCGCAAGAATGTGGCGCATAGCCTGGAAGAGATTTTCGTGGAGTACCTGAGGCCGCTGGGGGTGCCGCTGTACCACGGGCTGCCGAGTGGGCATGGGGCGCAGAATAGGGCTTGGCCTTATGGGAAGGTGGGGCGGTTGGGGGTGAAGGGGTTGGAGTGGTAGAGCGGGAGTGTTCCTGGAAGATTCTCGCTGCTGGACAGCCCCACCCTCTCCCCAGCCCTCTCCCTGAAGGGAGAGGGGGCTTGTCCGTGCCGAGAAGAGGAATGGTTTCAACCGGAAATCTTCGGTGTTGCCGGCTAACTCAGGAATACCCACGCGCTCCGAACGGTCCCCTCTCCCTTCAGGGAGAGGGTTAGGGAGAGGGTGCGGAGCCCATCCAGTGCACCGCCGTCCCAGGCTAGCCCCAACGGCGGATAACGCTGATGCGTTATCCGCCCTACGTAGCGGCGTAGCGGCCGTCCCGTAGGATGGTGTTGAGCGAAGCGATACCCATCACCACGACCGCATGGGTTTCGCAGGCTCAACCCATCCTACGAAAAGCATTTCGGCGCAGTTGGCCAGACAGTTGCGCCGCTCAGGAAGCCCCCCGCGGCAACATCAACCCCAGCGGCAGGCACACCCTGGCCTCCACCCCACCCCCCTCGCGGTTGCGCAGTTCCACGCTGCCGCCGTGCTGCGCGGCGATGCGCTTGACGATGGCCAGGCCCAGGCCGGTGCCCTTGCCGCCGCGGGCTTTGTCGCCGCGGATGAAGGGGTTGAAGATGCTGTCCAGCTCCTGCGGGTCGATGCCGGCGCCGCGGTCCAGCACGCTCAGCACCACGTAGGGCGCGCCGTCGCCGCCGGCCAGGTGGCTGGCCACCTCGACGTTGCCGCCGCCGTGGTTGAGGGCGTTGCCGATCAGGTTGCCGAGCAGGCGCTTCATCGATACCCGGCGCAGCGGGAACGGCGGCAGCGGCTGCAAGCTCAGGCGCACGTGCTCCTCGCCCTGGTTGTAGGGCGCCACCACCTCGCGGGTCAGTTCGTTGAGGTCGCCCGCCTCCACCGGCTCGTCGCGGCCGTCGCGGATGAAGGCGAGGAACTGGTCGAGGATCTGGTCCATGTCCTCGATGTCGCGGACCATGTCCTCGACCATTTCGCGCTCGGTCTCGGGCATCAGTTCCAGGGACAGGCGCAGGCGCGTCAGCGGCGTGCGCAGGTCATGGGACACCCCGGCCAGCATCAGCTCGCGCTCGCGCGCGGCCTGTTCGACATCGTCGGCCATCTGGTTGAAGGCGCGGTACACCTCGGCCATCTCGCTGGGGGTGTCCTGCCCCAGCGGCAGGCGCACGCTGCGGCCCTTGCCGAACTCTCGCGAGGCCACCACCAGGCGCTTGAGCGGCTGGCCGAGCAGGCGCACGAAGATCCAGGCCGCGGCGGTGGACAGCAGGCCGATGCCGAGGAACCAGCCGAGCACGCTCCAGATCTGCTGGCCGCGCAGCGGGTGCGGGTACAGCGGCACGCCCAGCCAGCCGTCGCCCAGGTTGGGCGCGTGGACCCAGAGCATGGACGGGTGGTGGATGCGCAGGCGCGTCTCGGTGTCCGGGCCCAGCTCGGTGCGCATCTGCCGCTGGAAGATGCCGCTGTAGGGCCAGTGCTGTTCTTCCGGCTGGCCGTTCTCGTGGGGCACCCAGGCCAGCCCGGCGGATTTGGCGATGGCCTCGCGCGAGCGCTCGTCGGCGGCCCAGTAGGCGCGCACGGTCAGCGCCGCGCCGTGGCTGTACTGGCGATCGACCAGCATGTCCTCGTTCATCAGCAGGTAGACCAGCGTCAGCGCCTTGGAGAAGAGCACGACGATGAGCACCAGCCAGAGGGTGCGGGCGAAGAAGCTTTGCGGGAACCAGGGCGGGGTTTTCAAGATGAACTACCACAGAGCACGGAACGTAGGAGCGAGCTTGCTCACGAACCCGCCCCATTGCGGAGTCGGTTCGCGAGCGGGCTCGCGCCTACAGGAGGATCATTTGCGGGCATTACCGTCCGGCACGAACACGTAGCCCACGCCCCACACCGTCTGGATGTAGCGCGGCTTGGACGGGTCGGGTTCGATCAGCCGGCGCAGGCGCGAGATCTGCACGTCGATGGAGCGCTCCAGGGCGTCCCACTCGCGGCCGCGGGCCAGGTTCATCAGCTTGTCGCGGGTCAGCGGCTCGCGGGCGTGCTGCACCAGCGCCTTGAGCACGGCGAACTCGCCGGTGGTGAGCATGTGCACCTCGCCGCCGCTCTTCTTCAGCTCGCGGGTGGCCAGGTACAGCTCGTAGTCGCCGAAGGTGACCACCTCGTCCTCGCCGGCCGGGGCGCCCGGCACCAGCGGCGCCTGGCGGCGCAGCACGGCCTTGATCCGCGCCAGCAGCTCGCGCGGGTTGAACGGCTTGGCCAGGTAGTCGTCGGCGCCCAGCTCCAGGCCCTGGATGCGGCTGGACTCGTCGCCCTTGGCGGTGAGCATGATGATCGGGATCTGGTTGTTCGCCTCGCGCAGGCGCTTGCACGCCGAGAGGCCGTCTTCGCCAGGCATCATCAGGTCGAGCACCACCAGCTGGAACAGCTCGCGGGCCAGCAGGCGGTCCATCTGCTCGGTGTTCTCCACGGCGCGCACGCGGTAGCCCTGCTCGTCGAGGAAGCGCTCCAGCAGGCGGCGCAGGCGGGCGTCGTCGTCGACGATGAGGATCTTTTCACCTTCGGGCAGGGTGGACGGGTTCGACATAGAAACTCCAGGTTCGGGTCAGGCCGGCAATTATCGCCCAGCCTCGGTTGGCCACGGATTGTCCATTGTTAGCAGATTTTTCCCCGACCGACCGCCCTCTCGCGCGATTTTGCCTGGGTATAATGCGGCGCTTTTGCGGCGGGGCGTTGTCATAGACGCCTGCCGGACGCCCGAGCGAGCCGGCCGGCGCTAGCGCCACACCCCGTATTCTCGTTGGTTTCACCAGGTGGATTCATGGACAGCATCAACACCCGTATCGCCGAAGAGCTCTCCGCACTGCCCTCCGGCCGTGTTCAACCGCAGCAGGTGGCCGCCGCCGTGGCCCTGCTCGACGAAGGCAGCACTGTCCCCTTCATCGCCCGTTACCGCAAAGAAGTGACCGGCAGCCTCGACGACACCCAGCTGCGCCTGCTGGAAGAGCGCCTGCGCTACCTGCGCGAGCTGGACGAGCGCCGCGCCAGCATCCTCGCCAGCATCGAGGAGCAGGGCAAGCTGACCCCCGAGCTGGCCCGCGAGATCAAGCTGGCCGACACCAAGACGCGCCTGGAAGACCTCTACCTGCCGTACAAGCAGAAGCGCCGCACCAAGGGCCAGATCGCCCTGGAGGCCGGCCTGGGCGAGCTGGCCGACGCGCTGTTCGCCGACCCGACGCTGACCCCGGAGACCGAAGCCGCGCGCTTCGTCGACGCCGAGAAGGGCTTCGCCGACATCAAGGCTGTGCTCGAAGGCGCCAAGTACATCCTCATGGAGCGCTTCGCCGAGGACGCCACCCTGCTCGACCGCCTGCGCGTGTTCCTCAAGGACAACGCCACCCTCACCGCCCGCCTGGTGCCGGGCAAGGAAACCGAAGGCGCCAAGTTCAGCGACTACTTCGAGCACGACGAGCCCTTCAAGGGCGCGCCCTCGCACCGCGCCCTGGCGATCTTCCGCGGGCGCAACGAAGGCGTGCTGAGCGTGGCGCTGAAGGTCGGCGAGGAGCTGCCGGGCACCAGCCACCCGTGCGAAGCGATGATCGCCGAGCGCTTCGGCATCTCCAACCAGGGCCGCGCCGCCGACAAGTGGCTGGGCGAGGTGGTGCGCTGGACCTGGAAGGTCAAGCTCTACACCCACCTGGAGACCGACCTGCTGGGCGAGCTGCGCGAAGGCGCCGACGCCGAGGCGATCAACGTCTTCGCCCGCAACCTGCACGACCTGCTGCTGGCCGCCCCGGCCGGCCCGCGCGCCACCCTGGGCCTGGACCCGGGCCTGCGCACCGGCGTGAAGGTGGCCGTGGTCGACGCCACCGGCAAGCTGCTGGACACCGCCACCGTCTACCCCCACGCGCCGAAGAACCAGTGGGACCAGACCATCGCCGTGCTCGCCGCGCTCTGCGCCAAGCACCAGGTCGAGCTGATCGCCATCGGCAACGGCACCGCCAGCCGCGAGACCGACAAGCTGGCCGCCGAGCTGATCAGGAAATACCCGGCGCTCAAGTGCACCAAGATCATGGTCAGCGAGGCCGGCGCCTCGGTGTACTCGGCCTCCGAGCTGGCCGCCCGGGAATTCCCCGACCTCGACGTGTCGCTGCGCGGCGCCGTCTCCATCGCCCGCCGCCTGCAGGACCCGCTGGCCGAGCTGGTGAAGATCGAGCCCAAGTCCATCGGCGTCGGCCAGTACCAGCATGACGTGTCCCAGCTGCAGCTGGCGCGCAGCCTGGACGCGGTGGTGGAAGACTGCGTGAACGCCGTGGGCGTGGACGTCAACACCGCCTCCGCCGCCCTGCTGGCGCGCATCTCCGGCCTCAACAGCACCCTGGCGCAGAACATCGTGGCGCACCGCGACGCCAACGGCGCGTTCAAGTCCCGCGACGACCTGAAGAAGGTCAGCCGCCTGGGCGAGAAGACCTTCGAGCAGGCCGCCGGCTTCCTCCGCGTGATGAACGGCGACAACCCGCTGGACGCCTCCGCGGTGCACCCGGAGACCTACCCGCTGGTGCAGCGCATCGCCGCCGACACCGGCCGCGACATCCGCTCGCTGATCGGCGACTCGGCCTTCCTCAAGCGCCTGGACCCGAAGAAGTTCACCGACGAGCAGTTCGGCCTGCCCACCGTCACCGACATCCTCAAGGAACTCGACAAGCCCGGCCGCGACCCGCGCCCGGAGTTCAAGACCGCCGAGTTCCAGGACGGCGTCGAGAGCCTCAAGGACCTCAAGCCGGGCATGGTGCTCGAAGGCGTGGTGACCAACGTCACCAACTTCGGCGCCTTCGTCGACATCGGCGTGCACCAGGACGGCCTGGTGCACATCTCGGCGCTGTCGGAGAAGTTCGTCAAGGACCCGTACGAAGTGGTCAAGGCCGGTGACATCGTCAAGGTCAAGGTCATGGAAGTGGACATCCCGCGCAACCGCGTCGGCCTGTCCATGCGCATGGGCGACACCCCCGGCGAGAAGGTCGAGGGCCCGCGCGGCGGCGGCCGCGGCAACGGTGGCCAGCGTGGCGAGCGCAGCGCCCCGCGGCAGCAGGAGAAGGCCCCGGCGAACAACGCCATGGCCGCGCTGTTCGCCAATGCCAAGCAACTGAAGAAGAAGTAAGGAAGCCCCATGAGCGAGATGCCCAGCCGCGACGTCATGATCAGCGCCTTCAGCGAGAACATCGGCCTTGAGCCGGTGCGCCTGGGCGACGGCGAGGCCGAAGTGAGCCTGAAGATGGCCGAGCACCTGCGCAACCGCGGCAACGTGATGCACGGCGGGGCGATCTTCTCGCTGATGGACGTGACCATGGGCCTGGCCTGCTCCAGCGCCCATGGCTTCGACCGCCAGAGCGTCACCCTGGAATGCAAGATCAACTACATCCGCGCCGTCGCCGAGGGCGAGGTGCGCTGCGTGGCGAAGGTCCTGCACGCCGGGCGCCGCACGCTGGTGGTGGAGGCCGACGTGCTCCAGGGCGACAAGCTGGTCGCCAAGGGACAAGGCACCTTCGCCCAGCTGTAAGCCCGAGCCCCTTTCCTGCTCTATCCTGACCATCGGCAGCCCGCGCGCCACGTGGGCTCCGGTGAGTCGCAGCCCGCCAGGCGACAACGCCGGCCGCCCTCCCCCTTGTAGACCGCCCGGTCCACCCCCATAGTGGGGCGACTGCCGCGTGAAGGACATCAAATTGAGCGACCTACTCTCCCGCCGCCTGGCGCTGCTCGGCGACGCTGCCAACCTGCCCCTGCTCAGCCAGTGTCTGCACGGCATCGAGCGCGAGTGCCTGCGCGTCGACGGCAATGGCCGCCTGGCCCTGAGCCCGCACCCCAAGGCCCTGGGCTCGGCCCTGACCAACCCGCAGATCACCACCGACTACTCCGAGGCGCTGCTGGAGTTCATCACCCCCACCAGCACCGGCGTCGAGCAGACCCTGGCGTCCCTGGAGAGCATCCACCGCTTCGCCAGCCAGCGCCTGGACGGCGAGCTGCTGTGGAGCCCGTCGATGCCCTGCGAGCTGCCCGACGAGGAAAGCATCCCGATCGCGCGCTACGGCAGCTCCAACATCGGCCGCCTCAAGTACGTCTACCGCAAGGGCCTGGCGCTGCGCTACGGCAAGACCATGCAGTGCATCGCCGGCATCCACTACAACTTCTCCCTGCCCGAGGGGCTGTGGCAGTTGCTGCAGCGCCACGAGGACGGCGGCATGTCGCTGCGCGACTTCCAGTCGGCGCACTACATCGCCCTGATCCGCAACTTCCGCCGCTACAGCTGGCTGCTGATGTACCTGTTCGGCGCCTCGCCGGCGCTGGACGCCGGCTTCCTGCGCGGCCGCCCGCACCAGTTGCAGCAGTTCGACGAGCACACCCTATACCTGCCCTGGGCCACCAGCCTGCGGATGAGCGACCTGGGCTACCAGAACAACGCCCAGGCCGGCCTGACGCCCTGCTACAACGACCTCGAAAGCTACGTCGAGAGCCTGCGCAGCGCGGTGGGCACGCCCTACCCGCCCTACCAGAAGATCGGCACCAAGCAGGACGGCGAGTGGGTGCAGCTGAACACCAACGTGCTGCAGATCGAGAACGAGTACTACTCCAGCATCCGCCCGAAACGCGTGACCTACAGCGGCGAGCGGCCGATCCAGGCCCTGGAGTCGCGCGGCGTGCAGTACGTCGAGGCGCGCTGCCTGGACATCAACCCCTTCCTGCCGCTGGGCATCGACGCCGCCGAGGGCCGCTTCCTCGACGCCTTCCTGCTCTACTGCGCGCTGCAGGACAGCCCGCTGCTGGCCGACGGCGAGTGCGGCGCGGCCACCAGCAACTTCCTCAAGGTGGTCAAGGAAGGCCGCCGCCCGGGGCTGCACCTGCAGCGTGGCGGGCAGACCGTGCCGTTGCAGGTCTGGGCCAGCGAACTGCTGGAACACATCGCGCCCATCGCCGAACTGCTCGACCGCGCCACCGGCGGCGACGCCCATGCGCAGAGCCTGGCGCAGCAGCGCGAGAAGGTGGCCGATCCGGAGCGCACGCCGTCCGCGCAGGTCCTGGCGGAAATGCGCGAGCGCGGCGAAAGCTTCACCGCCTTCGCCCTGCGCAAGAGCCGCGAACACGCGGAAACCCTCGCCCAACCGCTGCCGGCCATCGAGCAGGAAGCCTTCGAGGCCATGGCGAAGATCTCCCTGGCCGAACAAGAGGAACTGGAACACCAGCCGGAAGGGGATTTCGACACCTTCGTGGCGGCCTACCAGGCGAGCATCCTCGGGGTGATCGGCGTTTAAGCCCCACAGGAGCGGACCTTGCCCGCGATAGCCGGACGTCCCGGCGCGATTCGCGGATAAGATCCGCTCCTACGCCGCCCCACCCACACCATTCCCCTGTAAGGAGCGCGCCCTGCGCGCGATTTCGCGGGCAGGGCCCGCTCCTACAGGTTGTGCCGGGAAGCACGGTATTCCTCCCCCGTAGGAGCGGACCTTGTCCGCGATAGCCGGATGCCCCGGCGCAATTCGCGGATAAGATCTCCTACGCCGCCCCGCTCCTACAGGTTGTGCCGGGAAGCACGGTATTCCTCCCCCGTAGGCGGACCTTGTCCGCGATCGCCGGACGTCCCGGCGCGATTCGCGGATGGGATCCGCTCCTACGCCGCCCCACCCACACCATTCCCCTGTAGGAGCGCGCCCTGCGCGCGATTCGCGGGCAGGGCCCGCTACAGGTTGTGCCGGGAAGCACGGTATTCCTCCCCCGTAGGAGCGGACCTTGTCCGCGATGGCCGGACATCCCGGCGCGATTCGCGGATAAGATCCGCTCCTACGAAAGACAGAGGGCGTTGAACTACAGGCTCTTCTCGAACACCTGCGAATTGCGCTGGTAGTTGTACAGCGACGCCCGCGCCGCCGGCAGGCGTTCGACGCTGCTGGGCTGGAAGCCGCGCTCGCGGAACCAGTGGGCAGTGCGGGTGGTGAGCACGTAGAGGGTCTTCACGCCCAGGGCCCGGGCGCGCTTCTCGATGCGTTCCAGCAACTGGTCGCCGCGCCCGCCGTGGCGGTATTCCGGGTTCACCGCCAGGCACGCCAGCTCGGCGGCGTCGGAATCGGCGATCGGGTACAGCGCCGCGCAGGCGATGATCAGCCCCTCGCGCTCGACGATGCTGAACTGCTCGATCTCGCGCTCCAGCACCTCGCGCGAGCGGCGCACCAGGATGCCCTGCTCTTCCAGCGGGCGGATCAGCTCCAGCAGGCCGCCGACGTCCTCGATGCCCGCCTCGCGCAGTTGCTCGAACTGCTCCTGGGCCACCAGGGTGCCGTTGCCGGTGCGGGTGAACAGCTCGCTGAGCAGCGCGCCGTCCTCGGTGTAGCTGACGATGTGGCTGCGCCGCACCCCGGCGCGGCAGGCCTGGGCGGCGGCGTCGAGCAGCTCGGCCTGGTAGCTGTTGCCCAGGCGCTGCAGGTGCGCCGGCACCTGTTGCGGGCGCAGTTCGCGGACCAGCTTGCCGTCCTCGTCGAGCAGGCCGCGCTCGCCGCCGAACAGGATCAGCTTGTCGGCGTCCAGCTCGATGGCCGCGCGCATGGCCACGTCCTCGCAGGCGAGGTTGAAGATTTCCCCGGTAGGCGAGTAGCCCAGCGGCGAGAGCAGCACGATGGAGCGCTCGTCGAGCAGGCGGCCGATGCCCTTGCGGTCGATGCGCCGCACCTCGCCGGTGTGGTGATAGTCGATGCCCTCGACCACGCCGATCGGCCGCGCCGTGACCAGGTTGCCCGCGGCCACGCGCAGGCGCGCGCCCTGCATGGGCGAGGCGGCCATATCCATGGACAGCCGCGCCTCGATGGCGATGCGCAGACTGCCCACGGCGTCGATCACGCATTCCAGGGTGGGCGCGTCGGTCACCCGCAGGTCGCGGTGGAAGCGCGGCGCCAGGCCGCGCTGGGCCAGGCGCGCCTCGATCTGCGGGCGCGAGCCGTGGACCAGCACCAGGCGCACGCCCAGGCTGTGCAGCAGCACCAGGTCGTGGACGATGTTGCCGAAGTTCGGGTCTTCCACGCCCTCGCCGGGCAGCATGACCACGAAGGTGCAGTCCCGGTGGGCGTTGATGTAGGGAGAAGCGTGACGTAACCAGGTGACGTAGTCTTGCATTGTCCAGGTGGCCTGTGAGCGGGCGATGAAGGGTCGTCGAGTGCGAATGGCCGGCAAGGGCGGCGGGAGCGGCGGTTATCGTCGTCGCATGCACATCGACGGGTTTCTCCTCTTCAGGGCGGTTACAGGCAGTAATGCTGGATCAAGCCGCGCAGCAGTTCCACGGTCGGCGGGATGCGAGCGAGTTCCAGATGTTCGTCCGGCTGGTGGGCGCAGGCGATGTCGCCGGGGCCCAGGACCAGGGTCTGGCAACCAAGCTGCTGAAGATACGGTGCTTCGGTGCCAAAGGCTACCGCTTCCGCCGAATGCCCGCTGAGGCGCTCGGCCAGGCGTACCAGCTCGCTGTCCGCGGCCTGCTCGAAGGGCGGCACGGCGGGGAACAGCGGCTGGTAGTCCAGGCGCACCGCGAAGCGCTCGGCCAGGGGCGCCAGGCGCTCGCCGATGGCCCGGCGCAGGGCCTGCGGGTCCATCCCCGGCAGTGGCCGCAGGTCGAACTCCAGGGCGCACTGGCCGCAGATGCGGTTGGGGTTGTCGCCGCCGTGGATGCAGCCCAGGTTCAGCGTCGGCTGCGGCACGCCGAACTGCGGGTTGTCGAATTCCTTCTGCCACTGCGCGCGCAGCGCCAGCAGCTCGCCGATGGCCGCGTGCATGGCCTCCAGGGCGCTGTGGCCGAGGCTCGGGTCGGAGGAATGGCCGCTCTGCCCGAGGATGTCGATGCGCTCCATCATCACCCCCTTGTGCAGGCGGATCGGCCGCAACCCGGTGGGCTCGCCGATCACCGCGGCGCGCGCCAGCGGCCGGCCGGCCTCGGCCAGGGCGCGGGCGCCGGCCATGGAGCTTTCCTCGTCGCAGGTGGCGAGGATCAGCAGCGGCTGGCGCAGGGGCTTGTCCAGCAGCGGCAGCAGCGCCTCGATGGCGATGGCGAAGAAGCCCTTCATGTCGCAGCTGCCCAGGCCGTACCAGCGCCCGTCGCGCTCGTCCAGGCGCAGCGGGTCGCTTTTCCACAGCGACTCGTCGTAGGGCACGGTGTCGGTGTGCCCGGCCAGCACCAGGCCGCCGGGGCCGCTGCCCAGGCTCGCCAGCAGGTTGAACTTGCCCGGGGCGATCTCCTGCAATTCGCAGGCGAAGCCCAGGTCGCCCAGCCAGGTGGCCAGCAGCTCCACCACCGGGCGGTTGGACTGGTCCAGGGCGGGCTGGGTACAGCTCACCGACGGCAGGGCGAGCAACTGGGCAAAACGGTCTTTCAGGCTCGGCAGGGGCATGGGCGTCTCCGGAAGCGTTGCACCCATCATGGCCCAGGATGGCGTGCAATTGAACCGCCGCTGTCGCGTGGAACAGCGGCGCGGCGACGCGGTCCTGTACACTAGCGGGCTTCGACGAACGCTCCCGCGCCAAGCCCTGCGGGCCCGTCTACCCTTTTCCTTCCCGGACTCCGCCATGCAGAAAGAAACCGAAATCAAGCTGCGCGCCAGCCGCCAGACCCTCGAGGCGCTGCGCGACCACCCGCTGCTGAAGAAGCGCAACAAGTCCGGCTGGCAGCAGAGCGAGCTGTACAACCAGTACTACGACACCCCCGGCCGCGACCTGGCCCGGGCCAAGGTGGCGCTGCGCCTGCGCCGCGACGGCGAGCAGTACATCCAGACGCTGAAGAGCCGCGGCCACAGCGTCGCCGGGCTGTCCGAGCGCAACGAGTGGGACTGGTACCTGGACAAGCCCGAGCTGGACCTGGGCAAGCTCGACGACAGTTGCTGGCCGGCGGCCCTGGCCGACCTCGACAAGCAGCAGCTGCAGCCGATCTTCAGCACCGACTTCACCCGCCAGCGCGCCGAGATCGCCTGGGGCCGCGGCAAGACCAAGGTGGCGATCGAAGCCGCCCTCGACCTGGGCAAGGTCGTCGCCGACCGGCAGGAAGAGGAAATCTGCGAGCTGGAGCTGGAACTGCGCCAGGGCGAACCCGCCGCGCTGCTGGAACTGGCCGCCGAGCTGGCCGCCGACCTGCCGCTGATGCCCTGCGACATCAGCAAGGCCGAGCGCGGCTACCGGCTGTTCGACCCGGCCAGCTACACGGTGCACCCGGACACCCAGAAGCTGCTGGCGGAAACCCCGCTGGACGGCGCCTTCGCCGCCATCGCCTGGTCGCTGCTGGGCAGCAGCCAGCGCCTGGCCGAGCAGTACCGCTTCAACGGCCACTGGCGTCTGTTGCAGGAGTGGCTGCAGCAACTGGTGGACCTGCGCGCCCTGCTCGGCAGCCTCGGCCAGGCCGCGCCGCGCGCCAGCAGCCGCGAGCTGCGCACCGCGCTGGACGCGCTGATCGGCGACTGGCGCCCGCTCATCGAACAGGGCGAAGCCGACGAAGCCGCGCGCCAGCAGGCGCCGGAAGCCTTCCGCGCCGAACTCGGCCAGACGCGCTGGGGCCTGTTCTCGCTGCAGGCCTCGCGCTGGCTGCTGGCCCGCGCCTGGCAGGAAGGCCGCAACGAGCGCGGCGACCGCCAGGGCGCCGCGGCCCTGGGCAAATGGCTGCCGCGCCTGCTCGCCGAGGAGGCCGAGGGCCTGCCCCTGGCCCGTGCCCAGCAGCAGCCGGAACTGCTCGCCGAACAACTGCCGCGCCTGCAACGCCTGCTGGTGTGGCTGCGCCTGGCCCGCGGCGTGCTCGACCTGCCCGAGGCCGACCGCCTGTACGGCGAGCTGGCCAAGCTGGAACAGGCCCTGCACCGGCGCGACAGCGCGGACCTGGATGCCCTCGCCGCCCAGGCCCATACTGTGCTGACCCTCAAGCCTTGGAAGGCGCTTTTGAAATAAGCTGGGGAACCCGACGGCGCGGGCCGGACTCAGACCAGCTCCACCCGCAGCCGTCCGCGGCACACACGAACGCAGGGAGTCCGAATGTCCGTCTTCGCTTCGCCCGCCCAGGATCGCTGGCTTGACCTGGCCGATATCCTCCACGAGCTGGTCGCCCAGGGCCGAGTCGCGCAGAACGACGCCGAACAGTGCCTGGCGATCCGCCGCAGCGCGGTGAAGAACCAGCAGCACCCCCTGGAGTTCCTCGCCGCCCAGCAGGTGCCGGACCAGCACCGCCCCGGCCGCCACCTGGACCTCGACGCCCTGGTGCACTGGCTGGCCGAGTATTCCGGCCAGCCCTACCTGCGCATCGACCCGCTGAAGATCGATGTCGCCGCGGTCACCCCGCTGATGTCCTACGCCTTCGCCCAGCGCCACAGGATCCTCGCCGTGGCCGTGGCGCCGGACAGCGTCACCATCGCCAGCGCCCAGCCCTTCGTGCACAGCTGGGAAGGCAACCTGACCCACGTGCTCAAGCGCCCGATCAAGCGCGTGGTGTGCAACCCGCTGGACATCCAGCGCTTCACCACCGAGTTCTACCGCCTGGCCAAGTCGGTCAGCGGCGCCTCCGCCCAGGACATGAAGACCAGCGGCGTGGGCAACTTCGAGCAGTTGCTCAACCTGGGCGCCAGCGACCAGGAGCCGGACGCCAACGACGCGCACATCGTCACCATCGTCGACTGGCTGTTCCAGTACGCCTTCCAGCAGCGCGCCAGCGACATCCACATCGAGCCGCGCCGCGAGCAGGGCACGGTGCGCTTCCGCATCGACGGCGTGCTGCACAACGTCTACCAGTTCCCGCCGCAGGTCACCATGGCGGTGGTCAGCCGCCTGAAGTCCCTCGGCCGCATGAACGTCGCCGAGAAGCGCAAGCCCCAGGACGGCCGGGTGAAGACCAAGACCCCGGACGGCGCCGAGGTGGAACTGCGCCTGTCGACCCTGCCCACCGCCTTCGGCGAGAAGATGGTGATGCGGATCTTCGACCCCGAGGTGCTGCTCAAGAGCTTCGACCAGTTGGGCTTCTCCCCCGAGGACCTGCGCCGCTGGCAGAGCATGACCAACCAGCCCAACGGCATCATCCTGGTCACCGGCCCCACCGGCTCGGGCAAGACCACCACCCTCTACACCACGCTCAAGCAGCTGGCCACGGACGAGGTGAACGTCTGCACCATCGAGGACCCGATCGAGATGATCGAGCCCTCGTTCAACCAGATGCAGGTGCAGCACAACATCGACCTGACCTTCGCCAGCGGCGTGCGCGCCCTGCTGCGGCAGGACCCGGACATCATCATGGTCGGCGAGATCCGCGACCTGGAGACCGCCGAGATGGCCATCCAGGCGGCGCTGACCGGGCACCTGGTGCTCTCCACCCTGCACACCAACGACTCGCCCACGGCCATCACCCGCCTGCTGGAACTGGGCGTGCCCTACTACCTGATCCGCGCCACCGTGCTCGGCGTCATGGCCCAGCGCCTGGTGCGCACCCTGTGCCCGCACTGCAAGGCGCCGCTGGAGCTGGAGGAGAGCGACTGGCAGGAGCTGACGCGGCCCTGGAACGCCCCGCTGCCCACCGGCGCGCAGCAGGCGGTGGGCTGCCTGGAATGCCGCGACACCGGCTACCGCGGCCGCGCCGGGGTGTACGAGATCATGCTGCTGACCGACAGCCTGAAGGAACAGATCACCGCCGACACCGACCTCATCCCGCTGCGCCGCCAGGCCTTCAAGGAAGGCATGCGCAGCCTGCGCCTGTCCGGCGCGCAGAAGGTCGCCGCGGGCCTGACCACCATCGAGGAAGTGCTGCGGGTGACGCCGCAGAGCGAGCAGAAATAGGAAATCTCCGAGCCCGACAGGGCTCGCGGGATGACACGGGAAAGGGTTAGCTTTTCCCGCCGCCCTGCTCCTTTGGAGCCGGGCGCCACGGAAGTCCCAATCGACCAAGGAGTGCAGCAAATGGAAACCGGCAGTGTCCTGATCCTCTTCGTCATCCTCGCGGTGGCGATCGTGTTCATGGGCTTCAAGGTGGTACCCCAGGGCAACGAGTGGACGGTGGAGCGCTTCGGCCGCTACACCGGCACCCTCAAGCCGGGGCTGAACATCATCGTCCCGGTGATGGACCGCATCGGGCAGAAGATCAACATGATGGAGCGGGTGCTGGACATTCCCCCGCAGGAGGCCATCAGCGCCGACAACGCCATCGTGCAGATCGACGCGGTGTGCTTCTACCAGGTGGTCGACGCGGCGCGCGCGGCCTACGAGGTCAGCGGCCTGGAGAACGCCATCCGCAACCTGGTGATGACCAACATCCGCACCGTGCTCGGCTCCATGGAGCTGGACCACATGCTCAGCCAGCGCGACGCCATCAACGAGCGCCTGCTGCGCACCGTCGACGAGGCCACCGCGCCCTGGGGCCTGAAGGTCACCCGCATCGAGATCAAGGACATCAGCCCGCCGGCCGACCTGGTGGAAGCCATGGCCAGCCAGATGAAGGCCGAGCGCCTCAAGCGCGCGCAGATTCTCGATGCCGAGGGCAAGCGCGCCGCGGAAATCCTCACCGCCGAGGGCGAGAAGCAGGCGCAGATCCTCAAGGCCGAGGGCCAGCGCCAGGCCGCCTTCCTCGAAGCCGAGGCCCGCGAGCGCCAGGCCGAGGCCGAGGCGCGGGCGACCCAGGTGGTCTCCGAGGCCATCGCCAGCGGCAACGTGCAGGCGGTGAACTACTTCGTCGCGCAGAAATACGTCGACGCCCTCGGCCAGCTGGCCGCCTCGAACAACAGCAAGATAGTGCTGATGCCGCTGGAGGCCAGCCAGGTGATAGGCGCGGTGGGCGGCATCGGCGAGATCGTCAAGGCCACCTTCGGCGATGGCGCGCCGGGCGCCAAGGGCCGGGGCTGAGCCATGTGGGGCTATCTGCAACACCTGAGCTTCTGGGACTGGCTGGCCTTCGGCACCCTGCTGCTGATCCTCGAGGTGTTCGGCGCCGGCGGCTACCTGCTGTGGATCGGCATCGCCGCCGCGGCCACCGGGGTGCTCGCCTTCTTCGCCCCGGCCCTGGCCTGGACCTGGCAGTTCCTCGCCTTCGGCATCCTGGCGCTGCTCACCGTGGTGTTCTGGTGGCGCTACCAGCACCGCCCGGGCGCCGGCGAAGCCGCCAGCGGCCTGAACCGCCGCGGCAGCGAGCTGGTCGGACGGCAGTTCGCCCTGCACGACGCCATCATCGGCGGCCGCGGCAAGATCCGCGTCGGCGACAGCCTGTGGCTGGTCAGCGGCCCGGACCTGCCGGCCGGCGCCCAGGTGAAGGTCACCGGGCAGGATGGCGCGGTGCTGCTGGTCGAGCCGGCCTGAGGTAACGCGGCAGGTCGGCCCGGCGTTTCGGCCGACCCCGAAGCGCGCGCCAAACGGCGGATAACCTCATAGGTGTCTGCGCCCCGGCGACGGTGGGCAAGGCCCCGGGCAAGGCCTAAGATGGGCGCCTCTATCCCATGGAACGGATGTCCCCCGACGATGCTGCGCCTGCTCAAAGACGAGAAATTCCTCCTCCTCGCCCTGCTCCTGGCGGTGCTGGTCTACCCCCTGGAACACAGCCTGCTCGAAGGCGGCAAGGCCCTGGCCGGGGTGGCCGCCAGCGTCCTGCTGGCCTCGATCATCAGCGTCTCGCTGCGCGTGGCGCACCACGCCGAGATCCTCGCGGAGAAGGTCGGCGAGCCCTACGGCACCATGATCCTGACCCTCGCCGCGGTGCTGGTGGAGGTGGTCATCCTGGCCATCATGATGGGCCACAACCATTCGCCCACCCTGGCCCGCGACACCATCTACGCCGCGGTGATGCTGGACATGAACGGCATCCTCGGCCTGGCCGCGCTGCTCGGCGGCCTGAAGCACGGCGAGCAGTCGTACAACGACGACTCGGGCAAGACCTACGTGACCATGATCCTCACCGCGGTGGGCATCTCCATGGTGGTCCCGGAGCTGATCCCGGCGGCGCAGTGGAAGCTCTACTCGCTGTTCACCATCGGCTGCATGATCATGCTCTACGGCCTGTTCCTGCGCATGCAGACCGGCCAGCACAGCTACTTCTTCGCCTACAACTACGCGGTGCACGGCGAGCAGCAGCACGGCCACGAGGCCCACGGCAGCACGCGCCAGTCCATGGCCCTGCTGGTGGCCGGGGTGGTGCTGATCGGCGCGCTGGCCGAGGTCATGTCCAAGGCCCTGGACGTCAGCCTGGAAGGCAGCGGCGTGCCGCCGATCGTGCCGGCGCTGCTGGTGGCGGCCATCTCCGCCAGCCCGGAAATCCTCACCGCGCTGCGCGCCGCGCTGGCCAACCGCATGCAGCCGGTGGTCAATATCGCCCTGGGCGCCTCGCTGTCCACGGTGATCCTCACCGTGCCGGTGATCGAGGCCCTGGCGCTGTTCAAGGGCCAGCCGATCCAGATGGCCATGACGCCGCTGCAGACCGGCATGATGTTCATCACCCTGATAGTGGCGGGCTTCAACCTGCACGACGGCAAGACCAACGCCATCGAGGGCATGACTCACTTCGTGCTCTTCGCCACCTTCCTGATGCTGTCGTTCATGGGGTTGTGACCATGCTGAAGATCTACCTCGCCGGCCCCGACGTGTTCCGCCCCGACGCCGCCGGGCACGGCGCGCAGCTCAAGGCGCTGTGCGCGGAATACGGGTTCGAGGGGCTGTTCCCGCTGGACGTCCAGGTGCCGGCGGAAATCACCGAGCCGCACCAGCAGGCGATCTGGATCTACCGCGCCAACCTGCGCCTGATCGCCGAGGCCGACTGCGTGCTGGCCAACCTGGCGTCGTTCCGCGGCAGCGAGCCGGACAGCGGCACCTGCTTCGAGGTCGGCTACGCCGCGGCCCTGGGCAAGCCGTTGTACGGCTACCTGCCGGACGCCGGCAGCTACGTCGAGCGCATGCGCCGCAAGTACCCGGAATGGCTCAGCCAGCAGCCCGGCCGCGACCGCGACGGCAACGTCCTGGAAGCCTTCGGCCTGCCGCTGAACCTGATGCTGGCGGTGCCCACCCAGATCGTCTCCGGCGGCCCGCGCGAGGCGCTGGAGCTGCTGCGCCAGGACCTGCAGCCGGCGGAATAGCGCGCGCTGCGCGCGATTCGCGGGCAGGGCCCGCTCCTACACGACTGCGCCGAGGCGCTTTTTCGTAGGATGGCGTTGAGCGAAGCGATACCCATCACCGTGACCGCATGGGTTTCGCAAGCTCAACCCATCCTACGAAAAGCCGTGCATCCTGGAACCGTAGGAGCGGACTCCGTCCGCGATCGGCCGGGCCCGTGCGCGGCGATCGCGGATGAATCCGCGCCTACAAAAGCCGAGCGGCTCAGACCTTCTTCACGAACTCCGACTTCAGCTTCATGGCGCCGATGCCGTCGATCTTGCAGTCGATGTCGTGGTCGCCGTCCACCAGGCGGATGTTCTTCACCTTGGTGCCGACCTTGACCACCAGGGACGAGCCCTTGACCTTCAGGTCCTTGATCACGCTGACGGTGTCGCCGTCCTGCAGCACGTTGCCGACGGCGTCCTTGATCACCTTGGCATCGCCCTCACCTTCGACGGCGGCATCGGCCGACCATTCATGGGCGCATTCCGGGCAGACCAGCAGCGCGCCGTCCTCGTAGGTGTATTCGGAATTGCATTTGGGGCAGGGTGGCAGGCTCATGGTCGCTATCACTGACAGTGGGGAAAGACCGTGCATTATATAAGGATTTGCCCGCCTCAGGGGTGCAATTGCTGCAGGTAGGCCGCCAGCGCCTCGATATCCCCGGCCTGCAGCTGCGACGCCACCGCCAGCATGGTCGAGCCGGCGCGGCGCGGATCCTTGTCGCGGTAGGCCTCCAGCGTCCGCTGCAGGTAGGTCGCCGGCTGCCCGGCGATACGCGGCACGCCCTGCTGGCCGAGCCCCTGCGGGCCATGGCAGGCCACGCAGACCTGCCCGAACAGCGCCTCGCCCCTGGCGCGCAGCGCATCGTCCACCGTGCCCTGGCGCGGCAGCACCTGCTGCTGGCTGTAGTACACGGCGATGTTCACCCGCTCGTCGAGGCTCAGCATCCGGGCCGCCTGGTTCATCACGAAGTCGCTGCGCTGCCCGCTGGCGTAGCGCTCGAAGGCAGTGAACAGATAGCCCGGGGCCTGCGCGGCCAGGTTCGGGATGTAGTCGCGCCGGCTGTTGCCGTCGTCGCCGTGGCAGTTGCGGCACAGCACGATGCGCTCGTGGCCGGCGGCATAGGCCTGCTCGCGCTTGGCGGGGTCGGCCATGATGGCGTCGAAGCGCGCCTGGGCGGCCTCGTCGCCCAGGGCGGTACAACTGACGGTCAACAGCAGAGCAATCGCAAAACGCATCGCCTCCTCCCCGGAACTCGGCCTGCGGCCTGCCGTTTATAGGCGTGCGCGCGGCGAAGGGCCTGGATGCAGGTCAATGAAGCGGCGAGCCGGCCGCGCCGGAAGGTGATGGCTTTCGCAAAGGCAAAAAAAGGGGGAGCATCGTGCTCCCCCGGGGACTGAACCTTGAGACCCGTCTGTCCGTCGGTCAGCCTTCAATCTCGATCAGCACCTCGCCCGGGTTGACGCGGTCACCCTTGGCTACGTGGATCGCCTTGACGGTGCCGGCGATGGGCGCCTGCACCTCGGTTTCCATCTTCATGGCTTCGGTGATCAGCACGGCCTGGCCGGCCTTCACGCTGTCGCCTTCCTTCACCAGCACGTCGACGATGTTGCCCGGCATGGTGGTGCTGACGTCGCCCGGCGCGCTGGCGTGCTTGCGCTTGTTGCCGCCGCCGCCGATGAACTCGTTGAGCGGCTCGAACACCACCTCTTCGGGCATGCCGTCGATGGACAGGTAGAAGTGGCGCTTGCCGTCGGTCTTCACGCCGACGCCGGTGATGTCCACGCGGTAGCTCTCGCCGTGCACGTCGACCACGAACTCGGTCGGCACGCCTTCGCCGCCGGCCGCGGCCACGCCGTTGCCGGTGGGGATCGGCAGCAGCTCCTCGGGCTTCAGGGCGCCGGCCTCGCGTTCCTCGAGGAACTTGCGGCCGATGTCCGGGAACATGGCGTAGGTCAGCACGTCCTCTTCGGACTTGGCCAGCGCGCCGATCTCGCCGCGCAGCTTGTCCAGCTCGGGCTTGATCAGGTCGGCCGGGCGCACGTCGATGACTTCCTCGTTGCCGATGGCCTGGCGCCGCAGCTGCTCGTTGATCTGCCCCGGGGCCTTGCCGTAGCGGCCCTGCAGGTACAGCTTCACCTCGTTGGTGATGGTCTTGTAGCGCTCGCCGGCCAGCACGTTGAAGAACGCCTGGGTGCCGACGATCTGCGAGGTCGGGGTGACCAGGGGCGGGAAGCCCAGGTCCTCGCGCACCCGCGGGATCTCTTCGAGCACTTCGGCCATGCGGTTGAGGGCGCCCTGCTCCTTCAGCTGGTTGGCCAGGTTGGAGATCATGCCGCCGGGCACCTGGTTGACCTGCACGCGGGTGTCCACGCCGGTGAATTCGCTCTCGAACTGGTGGTACTTCTTGCGCACGGCGTGGAAGTACATGCCGACTTCCTGGATCAGCTCCAGGTCCAGGCCGGTGTCGTAGGGGGTGTTGCGCAGCGCCGCGACCATCGACTCGGTGCCCGGGTGGCTGGTGCCCCAGGCCATGCTGGAGATGGCGGTGTCGATGCGGTCGGCGCCGTTCTCCACGGCCTTGAGCTGGCACATGCTGGCCACGCCGGCGGTGTCGTGGGAGTGCACCACCACTTCCAGGGGCAGCGCGTCCTTCAGGGCCTTGACCAGGTCGCCGGTGGCGTAGGGGGTCAGCAGGCCGGCCATGTCCTTGATGGCGATGGAGTCCACGCCCATGGCCGCCATGGCCTTGGCCTGGGCGACGAAGGCGTCGATGGTGTGCACCGGGCTGGTGGTGTAGCAGATGGTGCCCTGGGCGTGCTTGCCGGCGGCCTTCACCGCCTCGATGGAGACGCGCAGGTTACGCACGTCGTTCATCGCGTCGAAGATGCGGAACACGTCGATGCCGTTGACCGCGGCCTTGGCCACGAAGGCGCGCACCACGTCGTCGCTGTAGTGGCGGTAGCCCAGCAGGTTCTGCCCGCGCAGGAGCATCTGCAGGCGGGTGTTGGGCAGCGCGGCCTTGAGCTTGCGCAGGCGCTCCCACGGGTCTTCCTTGAGGAAGCGCACGCAGGCGTCGAAGGTGGCGCCGCCCCAGACTTCCAGCGACCAGTAGCCGACCTTGTCGAGCTTGTCGCAGATCGGCAGCATGTCCTCGGTGCGCATGCGGGTGGCCAGCAGCGACTGGTGCGCGTCGCGCAGGATGGTATCGGTAACGGAAATTTTCTTGCTCATGTTCTGAATCCTTCCCCTACAGGCCAGCGTGGGCGGCAATGGCGGTAGCGATGGCGATGGCCAGGTGCGACGGGTTGCGCTTGATCGAGTACTGGGTCAGCTCCGGGTGGCTTTCGACGAAGCTGGTGTTGAACTGGGCGCTGCGGAACTCCGGGTTCTTGAGGATTTCCTGGTAGTAGGGCGCGGTGGTCTTCACGCCTTGCACGCGCATGTCGTCCAGGGCGCGCAGGCCGCGGTCCAGGGCCTCTTCCCAGGTCAGTGCCCAGACGATCAGCTTCAGGCACATGGAGTCGTAGTACGGCGGGATGGTGTAGCCGGTGTAGATCGCCGTATCGGTGCGCACGCCGGGGCCGCCGGGCGCGTAGTAGCGGGTGATCTTGCCGAACGAGGGCAGGAAGTTGTTCTTCGGGTCCTCGGCGTTGATGCGGAACTGCAGGGCATAGCCGCGGTGCTGGATGTCTTCCTGCTTGACCGAGAGCGGCAGGCCGGAGGCCACGCGGATCTGCTCGCGGACGATGTCGATGCCGGTGATTTCCTCGGTGATGGTGTGCTCCACCTGCACCCGGGTGTTCATCTCCATGAAGTACACCTCGCCATCGGCGAGCAGGAACTCCACGGTGCCGGCGTTCTCGTAGCCCACGGCCTTGGCCGCGCGCACCGCCAGGTCGCCGATGTAGGCGCGCTGCTCGGGGGTCAGCTGCGGGCTGGGGGCGATCTCGATGAGCTTCTGGTTGCGGCGCTGGATCGAGCAGTCGCGCTCGAACAGGTGCACGGTGTTGCCGAAGGAATCGGCGAGGATCTGCGCCTCGATGTGCTTCGGGTTGACGATGCACTTCTCGAGGAACACTTCCGCGCTGCCGAAGGCCTTGGTGGCCTCGGAGATGACGCGGGGGAAGTTCTGCTCCAGCTCCTCGCGGCTGTTGCAGCGGCGGATGCCGCGGCCGCCGCCGCCGGAGGTGGCCTTGAGCATCACCGGGTAGCCGATGCGCTCGGCCTCGGACAGCGCCTCGGCGAGGTCGGCGACGTTGCCCTCGGTGCCCGGGGTGCAGGGCACGTCGGCGGCGATCATGCTGCGCCGCGCCTCGGTCTTGTCGCCCATGCGGCGGATCACTTCCGCCGACGGGCCGATGAACTTGATCCCGCGCTCGGCGCAGATTTCCGCCAGCTCGGCGTTCTCGGAGAGGAAGCCGTAGCCCGGGTGCAGGGCGTCGCAGCCGGTTTCCACCGCCAGGTTCACCAGGGCGCGCGGGTTGAGGTAGCCGGCCAGCGGGTCGGCGCCGATGCTGTGCGCCTCGTCGGCGCGCTTCACGTGCAGGGCGTGGCGGTCGGCGTCGGAGTAGACGGCCACCGAACGGATGCCCATCTCGGCGCAGGCACGCACGATGCGGACAGCGATCTCCCCACGGTTGGCGATCAGGATTTTCTTGATCACTTGCGGTTTCCCTCGACCGGGGCTCGTGGACCCGGCACTTGAAACAATCGGCAATCCGCCGCGGAGCGATCCGCGGCGGTTCGGCGCAATGCCGGAGCAGGGTTCCGGCGTTTTTTTACCCTACGCGGGATCGAGGATTACCCAAAATCAATATTTATTGGGATAGCCATAATTTTTGACTTATAGTCGAGCGAACTGACCCGTGCGGGAGCCGGTGCGAATGCGTAAGTCCTTGATGCGAATGACACTTCGCCAACTGCAGGTGTTCCGTGCGGTGTGCGAGAGCCGTTCCTACAGCCGCGCCGCGGAGGAAATGGCGCTGACGCAGCCGGCGGTCAGCCTGCAGATCCGCCAGTTGGAGGAGTTGGTCGGCCAGCCGCTGTTCGAGTACATCGGCAAGAAGCTCTACCAGACCGACGCCGCCGACGCCCTGCTGCGCGCCAGCACCGACATCTTCCAGCGCCTGGAAGTGCTGGACATGCAGCTCTCCGACCTCAAGGGCTCGCTGCAGGGCCAGCTGCGCCTGGCGGTGGAGTCCAGCGCCAAGTACATCACCCCGCACCTGTTCGCCGCCTTCCAGAAGCAGCACCCGGACGTCAGCCTGCACCTGACCGTGGTCAACCGCGCCCAGGTGATCAAGCGCCTGTCGGACAACCGCGACGACCTGGTGATCATGTCCCTGGTGCCGCAGGACATGGCCCTGGAGTTCCTGCCCTTCCTGAACAACCCGATAGTCGCGGTGGCGCCGCCCGACCACCCGCTGTGCAGCGCCGCCAAGCTGTCGCTGAAGGACCTGGAATCCTGGCCGCTGCTGATCCGCGAGCCCGGCTCGGGCACGCGCAAGGCCTGCGAGGAACACTTCCAGCAGAAGCGCGCGCACTTCCCGCAGACACTGGAATTCGCCTCGCTGGAAGGCTCACGGGAAGGGGTATTGGCCGGCCTCGGCCTGGCCCTGCTGCCGCGCCACGCAGTGAGCCGCGAACTGCGCGCCGGGCTGCTGCGCGAACTGCCGGTGGAGGAACTGCCGCTCTACCGCAGCTGGTGCCTGGTGCACGCCCGCGGCAAGCGCCTGAGCCCGGTGGCCCAGGCGTTCGTCGCCTTCATCCGCGAGGAGCGCGCGCTGATCAGCCAGCTGGCCGAGCGCTTTTCACCGACGCCCGCGCAGAATTGAGGTAGTTGGCGGCGATCAGGTCGGGATAATCGGACATCTCGCGGTCGAGACGTTGCGCTTCGAGACGCTCCTCGATGGCCCGGCGGAACTGCATGCGGCGCTGGTCCTCGAGCTTGCGGCGGGTCTTGCTGTCCAGGTTCTGGGTGTCGTCGATATGGCGTTGCATCTCGCATCTCCCAAGGCCGAAGGGCTGGAGACGCCAGGATGCGGACGACGGATGACAATTTGAGGGCGCGGCGGTGAAGCCGCGGTGACGCCGACGAGCGGTCGGCGCCGGCTCAGGACGTCTCTTCCGGCCGCGGCTCCTCGTGGCTCTTCACCACCTTGGGCGACAGGCGCAGGCTGCGCAGGCTGCGCTTGACGCTCTTGAGGTGGTTGACCAGGTCCGGGCCGCGGGCCATGGCCACGCCCATGGCCAGCACGTCGATCACCACCAGGTGGGCGATGCGCGAGGTCAGCGGGGTGTAGATGTCGGTGTCTTCGTGGACGTCCACCGCCAGGTTCACCGTGGCCAGGTCGGCCAGCGGGGTCTGGCTGGGGCACAGGGTGATGAGGGTGGCGCCGGCCTCGCGGACCAGGTTGGCGGTCACCAGCAGGTCCTTGGAGCGGCCGGATTGCGAGATGCAGATGGCCACGTCGCTGGGCTTCAAGGTCACCGCCGACATCGCCTGCATGTGCGGGTCGGAATAGGCCGCGGCCGAGAGCAGCAGGCGGAAGAACTTGTGCTGGGCATCCGCGGCCACCGCGCCGGAGGCGCCGAAGCCGTAGAACTCCACGCGCTGGGCGTGGGCGATGGCGGCGATGGCGCGCTCCAGGGCGTGGGTGTCGAGCTTCTCGCGCACTTCCATCAGCGAATGCAGGGTGGTGTCGAAGATCTTCAGGCTGAAGTCGGTGACCGAGTCGCTTTCGCTGATCGCGAACTGGCCGAAGCTGGCGCCGGCGGCCAGGCTCTGCGCCAGCTTCAGCTTGAGGTCCTGGAAGCCGGTGCAGCCGATGGCGCGGCAGAAGCGCACGATGGTCGGCTCGCTGACGCCCACCCCGTGGGCGAGGTCGGCCATGGAGCTGTGCATGACCGAGGCGGGGTCCTGCATCACGTGATCGGCGACCTTGAGTTCCGACTTGCGAAGCAGATGACGCGACTGGGCAATGTGCTGCAACAGGTTCACTGGGCTGGACTCGGCTATGATCGGCGGAAGGGATGTAGTCTGCTTGTAGTTATACTACAAGTCAGGTGGTCACGCCCAGGCAATAAGTGGTGGAGCAGTACCTGATGATGTCCGAAACTTCCGCATTTCCCCTTTCCTGCGACATTCTGGTGTTCGGTGGCACCGGCGACCTGGCGCTGCACAAGCTGCTGCCGGCGCTCTACCACCTGCACCGCGAGGAGCGCCTGCCGGCCGACACCCGCATCCTCGCCCTGGCCCGCAGCCAGCGTTCGCAGGAGGCCTACCTGGCGCTGGCCGAGCGGCACTGCCGGGCGCAGGTGGCGCGGGCCGACTTCAGCGTCGCCGACTGGCAGAGCTTCGCCACGCGCCTGGACTACCTGGCCATGGACGCCTCGCAGAGCGCCGACTTCAGCCGCCTTCGCCAGCGCCTGAAGTTCGGCCATGAGCGCGTGCTGGTGCACTACCTGGCCACCGCCCCGGACCTCTTCGCGCCCATCGCGCAGAACCTCAAGGTCGCCGGCCTGGCCGGGCCGAACACGCGCATCGTGCTGGAGAAGCCGCTGGGCCATTCGCTGGAATCGGCGCGGGCGATCAACCAGGCCATCGGCCAGGTGTTCGACGAGTCGCGGGTGTTCCGCATCGATCACTACCTGGGCAAGGAGACGGTGCAGAACCTGCTGGCCCTGCGCTTCGCCAACACCCTGTTCGAGCCGCTGTGGCGCAGCGCCTACGTCGACCACGTGCAGATCAGCGTCAACGAGACCCTCGGCGTGGAAAACCGCGGCGCCTACTACGA
The DNA here is from genome assembly GCF_001586155.1 of Pseudomonas citronellolis. Lineage (NCBI taxonomy): Bacteria > Pseudomonadati > Pseudomonadota > Gammaproteobacteria > Pseudomonadales > Pseudomonadaceae > Pseudomonas > Pseudomonas citronellolis. The sequence continues at coordinate 304,811 of NZ_CP014158.1, read as the reverse complement.
CCACGCCGGGGCCATGCGCGACATGGTGCAGAACCACCTGCTGCAGCTGCTGTGCCTGGTGGCCATGGAGGTGCCGGTGCACTTCGACGCCGAGTCGGTGCGCGACGAGAAGCTGAAGATCCTCCAGGCCCTGCGCCCGATCGGCGGCCTCGACGTGCAGGACCGCACCGTGCGCGGCCAGTACGGCGCCGGGCGGATCGGCGGCCAGGAGGTACCGGCCTACTGGTTCGAGAAGAACGTGGACAACGACAGCGACACCGAGACCTTCGTCGCCCTGCGCGCCGAGATCGACAACTGGCGCTGGGCCGGCGTGCCCTTCTACCTGCGCACCGGCAAGCGCATGGCGAAGAAGTGCTCGGAGATCGTCATCCAGTTCAAGCCGGTGCCCCACGCCCTGATCGGCGACGGCAGCGGCCCGGCCAACCGCCTGTGGATAAGGTTGCAGCCGGAGGAGCGCATCAGCCTGCAGCTGATGACCAAGACCCCCGGCAAGGGCATGCGCCTGGAACCGGCCGAGCTGGACCTGAACCTGGCGCAGACCGCCAGCCCCGGCAAGCGCCGCTGGGACGCCTACGAGCGCCTGCTGCTGGACGTGATCCAGGGCGACTCGACGCTGTTCATGCGCCGCGACGAAGTGGAGGCCGCCTGGCGCTGGATCGACCCGATCATCGCCGGCTGGCAGGAGCACTACCAGCGCCCGCGCCCCTACCCCGCCGGCAGCAATGGGCCGGAGCAGGCGCAGATGTTGCTGGAGTTGCAGGGGCGGCGGTGGTTGGAGTGAGGTTGTGCTTTTTGTGTAGGAGCGAGCTTGCTCGCGAACGGGGCTTCGCCGGCAGTCTCGGCGCTTGACCTGGAGAGCGCCCTCTCCCTAACCCTCTCCCTGAAGGGAGAGGGGACCGTTGGGCAGAACTGGATGTTCTGGAGTCAGCCGGTAGCACCGAAGGTTTCCGGCTGAAACCATTCCTCCTCTCGGCACGGACTAGCCCCCTCTCCCTTCAGGGCGGGGCGCGCAGCCGAGGGCTGGGGAGAGGGAGAGGAGTCAAACCGAAACACCGGGGCCACCTGGAAACCTCATTCGCGAGCAAGAACTAGGCGTCCCCCTCGCTCCTACGAAAAGCCCCACCAACATTGACCCCGCTCAGGGCACCAAACCCCCGCCCCCGCTAGAGTGCGGCGTTTTATCCACAACCGTCCCCACGCCATGCTCCAAGCCCCCGAACTGCTCTCCCCCGCCGGCTCGCTGAAAGCCATGCGCCACGCCTTCGCCTACGGCGCCGATGCCGTCTATGCCGGGCAACCGCGCTACAGCCTGCGGGTACGCAACAACGAATTCGACCTGGCCAACCTGGCCATCGGCATCGCCGAGGCCCATGCCCTGGGCAAGCGTTTCTACCTGGTGGTGAACATCGCCCCGCACAACGCCAAGCTGAAAACCTTCCTGGCCGACCTGGAGCCGGTGCTGGCCCTGGGGCCGGATGCGCTGATCATGTCCGACCCGGGGATGATCATGCTGGTGCGCCAGCATTTCCCCGCGGCGAACATCCACCTCTCGGTGCAGGCCAACGCGGTGAACTGGGCCAGCGTGGCCTTCTGGCGCGACCAGGGGCTGAGCCGGGTGATCCTCTCCCGCGAGCTGTCGCTGGAGGAGATCGGCGAAATCCGCGAGAAGGTCCCGGACATGGAGCTGGAGGTGTTCGTCCACGGCGCCCTGTGCATGGCCTACTCCGGGCGCTGCCTGCTGTCGGGCTACATCAACCGCCGCGACCCCAACCAGGGCACCTGCACCAACGCCTGCCGCTGGCAATACCAGGCGCACCCGGCGCGGGAGGACGAACTGGGCCAACTGGTGCGCGAAGCCACTCTCGGCGAAGGCGCGCCCACCGACGCGGTGTTCCTGCTGGAAGAAGGCAACCGCCCCGGCGAGTTGATGGAAGCCCACGAGGACGAGCACGGCACCTACATCATGAACTCCAAGGACCTGCGCGCCATCCAGCACGTGCAGCGCCTGGCCGAGATGGGCGTGCACTCGCTGAAGATCGAGGGCCGCACCAAGTCGCACTACTACGTGGCGCGCACCGCCCAGGCCTACCGCAAGGCCATCGACGACGCCGTGGCCGGCCGGCCCTTCGACCGTGGCCTGATGGATGAGCTGGAGTCCCTGGCCCACCGTGGCTACACCGAGGGTTTCCTGCGTCGCCATGTACATGACGAGTATCAGAATTACCAGTACGGCAGCTCGCGGGCGGAGCGCCAGCAGTTCGTCGGGGAGTTCACTGGCGGGCGGCGTGGCGACCTCGCCGAGGTAAGGGTGAAGAACCGCTTCGCGGTGGGCGACAGCCTCGAACTCATGACGCCGGGCGGGAACCGTACGCTGCGGCTGGAACGTCTGGAGAATGTTCGTGGTGAAGCCATCGAGGTCGCGCCGGGTGATGGGCACGTCGTGTATCTGCCGGTGCCGGAGGAGGTGGGGCTGGATTATGGGTTGCTGATGCGGGATCTGCTGGAGCGGCCGGCTAAGGCGGGATGTGGGGGGAGTTGTGGTTGCGGAGGTTTTTCGTAGGAACGAGGGGGACGCCTAGTTCTTGCTCGCGAACGGGGGCTTCGCCGGCAATCTCGGCGCTTGACCTGAAGAGCGCCCTCTCCCTAACCCTCTCCCTGAAGGGAGAGGGGACCGTTGGGCAGGGTTGGCTATTCTGGCGTCAGCCGGCAACTCCGGTGGTTTCCAGCTGAAACTACACCCTCTCTCGGCACAGACAAGCCCCCTCTCCCTTCAGGGAGAGGGCTGGGGAGAGGGAAAAGAGTCAACCCGAAACACTGCAGCCAGCGGGAAACTCCGTTCGCGAGCAAGCTCGCTCCTACAACCAACCCCCACCAACTCACGGATTCTGCAAAAACACCACATACCCCCGGAACCACGGACTGCGCTCCAGATACTCCGGCGCCTGCCACTGCCCGTACTGCGCCAGGCCGATGCGGAACGGCAGCTGCAGGCGCGCCACCCTTGGCAGGTAGCGCTGGTAGTCGGGAATCGTCCGCCGCCCCTGGTAGGTCTGCACCACCACCTCGTCCACCACGTCCTTGAGTTCGTTGATGGTCGCCGGCTCCGCGTTGCTGCTCCAGTCCAGCAGGCCGGTGATGCTCAGGCGGTATTCGATGGGCAGGCGCCGGCGGAAGTCGCGCAGGAAGGCCACGTATTCGTGGAGGTAGCGGGTGCGGGCGTCGAAGTCGATCTGCACGCCCAGCAGCGGGTTGCCGCCGCGCTGCCAGCGGCGCAGCTGGGCCAGCAGGGTAGCGTAGCTGTCCTCGCTCCAGCGCAGGCTGTGGGCGCGGTAGACCAGCCACACCTGGCCCGTGCGCAGGCGCGGCATGGCGATGCCCTGGGCGTGCAGGCGCGCCGGCTGTTCGGGGGCGCCGCGCGGGGCGCTGACCTGGCCTTGCAGCACGTACAGCGTGCGCGCCTGGCGCAGCACCGGCTGGGCCTGCACGCCGCCCCACAGCCAGAAGGCGTCGTAGTCGGCGGCGTCCACCACTCCGGCGCGGGCCGTAGCGCTCCACAGCAGCAGGCCCAGCGCCAGGCTCTTCGCGGCCAGGCCCATGGCGGCGCTACCAGTAGTACTTCAGCGATTTCGCCCAGGGCGTATCGGCGTACTGCGTCTTCAGCGTGCGGAACCAGCGCTTGCGCTGCGCCGGGGCGATGTCCTGCTTGCCGCAGCCGTTGTAGCCGCTGGGCGCGTAGCAGTTGATGGCGCGGTACAGCGCGTAGGCCTTGTCGTCGCTGCCGGCCTGGTCGTCGGCGATCACCTTCAGGTAGCCGTCCAGGCGCGAGTAGGGCTCGCCTTCGAACAGCGACGGGCTGCCGCCCAGTTCGCGCACGCCGGGCTGGTTGTCCAGCGGGAAGCTGTCGAGGTTGTTGCGCAGGATGAACTCGCCGAAGCAGTTCAGCGCCTGCGGCGGCTGCGGGTCCTGCTGCAGGGCCAGGGCCAGGTCGCGGATGGCCGGGCAATCGTAGCCGGAGCTGCCCTTGCCGCCCGGCCACTGGAACAGGCTCAGCGGCTGCCCGCCGCCGTAGACGAAGCCAAGGCTGGCGCTCAGCGGCTTGGTCGAGGGCTCGGCCGGCAGCAGCGCGAGGTCGTTGACGAAGTTGGCGTAGCGGCCGTGCAGCAGGTCCTTGTACAGCAGGGTGAAGAGCGCGGTGTCGCGCTCCTCGGCCGGCGCCGTCTCGGACTTCACCTGCTGGCGCAGCAGCTCGGGGCCGGCGATGTGGCGCAGCAGCAGCTCGCGGATAGCCGGGGTGCGCACCGGCGAGTTCTCCGCATAGACCTTCACCAGGCGGTCGCTGCGCTCGTAGTTGAAGGCCAGCGCCAGTTCCAGCTGCTCGCGCTGCAGCGGCTGGCGGGCCAGCGGCAGCAGCTGCAGCCAGAGCTTCTCCGCGCCCAGCCAGTCGTTGCCGGCCTCCAGGGCGAAGCCGCGCAGGGTCTGCTGGCTGAAGGCGAGGTAGTCGAGCTTCTGCGGCAGGGCCTTCGGCAGCTGTTCGGCCGCCTTGGCCGGCTGTTCCTCGACGTACAGCTGCCAGGCGGCCAGCAGGTAGTCGTGCAGCCCCGGCAGCTCGGCGAACAGCGGCTTCTGCGCCTGCAGCCCGGGCAGGTCGAGGGCGCGGCCCTCGCCGGCTTCGTGGTGGCGCATCTGCATCAGGTCGAGCACCGCCAGCAGGCGCGGGTCCTTGACCTCGTCCGGGTGCGCGCTGACCAGCAGCTTGTTGTCCACCTCGGCGATCAGCTGGGCCTGGTCGGCGTTGCCCTGGGCCGCTTCCGGCTGGGCGAACAGCCAGGCGTACTCCGCGGCCAGACGCCCGGGGTCGTTCATCAGCCAGTACACGCGGCGCATCAGGCCCTTGGCCGAGGTGGCGTAGCGGCCCTGTGGATAAGCCTGCAGGTAGGCCTTGAAGTCGCTCTCGGCGACCTTCAACGCGGCCTGGTCGACCTTGCGCAGGTCGGGGTAGCCCATGTCGTCGAAGGCGTTCTGCTGCGCCTGGTTGAGCTGGCTGCGGCCAAGCATGTAGCGCGCCGTCTCGCGCAGCCACGGCAGCCGGCTGTCGTGCAGGGCCTGGAAGCTCTTGCGCGCGGCCGGAAAGTGGCCGCTGTAGAAGGCGGCGACGCCTTGCAGGTAGCCGGCGAAGTCGCGCCCGGCGGGGGAATCCACGTCCTTGGGCAGCAGACCGGCGAGCTGCGCGTCGTCCCACTGGCAGCCCTGCAACAGGGCCAGGCGCGCCCGCGCCAGGCCCTGCCGCTCGGCGGGCGGCAGGTCGGCGGGCGGCAGGTCGGCGGCCAGCAGCTGGGCGAGGAAGTCCTGGGCGGTGGCCGGGTTGTTGCTGCGGCAGCGGCTGCCCTCGCCGCTGGCGAAGCGCTCGCCCTCGGCCGGCACCGCGTCCGCCGGCAGGCCGATGCGCACCGCAAGCTCCGCCAGGGGCGCCGCCGGCTTGGCCGCGGCGGCCGCTGCGGGCTCCACGGTCATGGGTTCGTCGAACAGCCGCGTCAGCGGGAAGGGCACCAGGCCATAGCCCAGCTGCTGCTCGTCATCGGACAGCGCCTTGACCGGCAGGCTGGCGCGGCCGGCATCGGCCAGCAGCAGCTGCAGGTTGACCCGGCTGTCGTTGCCGGGGCTGAGGAACGGCAGGCTGTTGCACACGTCCAGGGTGTCGCGCTTGAGGTTCCAGCTCGGGTAGCAGGAATCGTCGCTGCTGGCGTAGGCCTGCTGCGCGGCGAGCACGCCGAAGGTGAGGGCCAGGAGGGGGAGTCCACGCGGGCGCATGCAAGGTCCTTGTCCGTTGGGGCCCGCGCCTTGGCGCGGGGAATTCGCTCTTTGGGCTGGAATCTTACCTCGGCGCACAGGCACTTGCCGCATTCACACAGGCGCCGTAGGAAAAACCAGACGGCGCGCTGCGGCAGATTGTCCAGCTGCGCCGCTATTTGCTGCGGCGCAAAGAAGGTTTTCGCCCAAGGGGTTTCCCTGTGGACAACGCAATCTCGTCCATTAGGAGAAGTACCCATGGCTGACCTGGAAAAAACGCCTTTCTCGCGCCGTAGCCTGCTCGCCGGAGCCGTCGCGCTCGGCGTCGCCGGCTCGGTCCTCGGCAGCGGTCTGGCCTTCGCCAAGGAGTCGGCGCCGCTGCAGACCGGGCCGGCGCCGGACCTGTCGAAGCTGGCCAGGAGCAAGGTCGAGCTGCTCGCCCCGCCCTTCGTCCATGCCCACGAACAGCGCACCAGCGCCAAGCCGCGGGTGGTGGAGTTCCGCATGGTCATCCAGGAGAAGGACCTGATCATCGACGACGACGAAACCCACGTCCACGCCATGACCTTCGACGGCTCGGTGCCCGGGCCGCTGATGGTGGTGCACCAGGACGACTACGTCGAACTCACCCTGGTCAACCCGGCCAGCAACAGCATGGCCCACAACATCGATTTCCACGCCGCCACCGGCGCCCTGGGCGGCGGCTCGCTGACCATCGTCAACCCCGGCGAGCAGGTCAAGCTGCGCTTCAAGGCCACCCGCCCCGGCGTGTTCGTCTACCACTGCGCGCCCGGCGGGATGATGATCCCCTGGCACGTGGTCTCGGGCATGAACGGCGCGATCATGGTGCTGCCGCGCGACGGCCTGAAGGACCGCGACGGCCGCCCGCTGAAGTACGACAAGGTGTTCTACATCGGCGAGCAGGACTTCTACGTGCCGCGCGACAAGGACGGCAAGTTCAAGCGCTACGCCACGCCCGCCGAGAGCTTCAACGACACCATGCAGACCATGAAGGGGCTGATCCCCAGCCACGTGGTGTTCAACGGCCGGGTCGGCGCCCTGACCGGCAAGAACGCGCTGACCGCCAAGGTCGGCGAGACCGTGCTGATCGTCCACTCCCAGGCCAACCGCGACACCCGCCCGCACCTGATCGGCGGCCACGGCGACCACGTCTGGGCCACCGGCAAGTTCGGCAACCCGCCGGAGGAAGGCCTGGAGACCTGGTTCATCCCCGGCGGCGCCGCCGGCGCTGCGCTGTACACCTTCCGCCAGCCGGGCCTGTACGCCTACCTCAACCACAACCTGATCGAGGGCGTGGCCCTGGGCGCAACCGCGCACTTCCAGGTCGAGGGGCAATGGGACTCCGACCTGATGAGCCAGGTCGAACCGCCCTCGCCCATCAAGTGACGCCACCGGCCGGCCCGCGAGGGCCGGCCCCGCCACGAGGGAACGCCGATGCGCAAGGCGCTGATCATCGCCCTTCCGCTGCTGCTGGTGGCCATCGCCCTGGGCGCCTGGCTGCCGCGCAGCGACCCGAGCCTGGCGCCGGAGACCGTCAGCCTGACGCCGCGGGAATACCGCTTCCGCCCCGCCGGCGACTACTGGCGCGACGCCCGCCCGGTGGACGCGCCGCTGCGCAGCGAACGCCTGGCGCCGCGCTTCGCGGTGATGAAATACCAGGTCAGCCGGGCCGAATACGCCCGCTGCGTGGACGCCGGCGCCTGCCTGGCGCTGGATGGCCAGGCCGCCACGCCCGGCGCCGACCTGCCGCTCACCGGCGCCAGCCTGCTGGACGCCCAGCTCTATGCCGAGTGGCTGTCCAAGCGCACCGGCCAGCGCTGGCGCCTGCCCAGCGATGAGGAATGGGCGTTCTTCGCCGGCTCGCGCTGGGCCGACGACGCCCTGCGCATCGACGACGACGGCCGCAACCCGGCGCGCCGCTGGCTGGCGCGCTACCGCTTCGAGGCCGCGGCGGCCAGCGAAGGCCCGGCCCGGGCACAGCCGCGCGGCAGCCATGGCCTCAACGAACTGGGCGTGGCAGACCTTGCGGGCAACGTCTGGGAGTGGACGCAGAGCTGCCACACGCGGGTCAGCCTGGACGCCGATGGCACGGAAAAGAGCCGCGTCGAGGCTTGCTCGATCCGCATCGCCGAGGGCCGCCACCGCGCCGCCATCAACGAATTCGTCCGCGACGCCCGCGGCGGCGGCTGCAGCGCCGGGCAACCGCCGGACAACCTGGGTTTCCGCCTGGTCAGAGAGCTGCCTTGACTTGATCCCACTCAAGTTTCGCCACCCCGCGAAACGGGTATGCTGCGGCGGGCCCCAGGGAATCCCGAGCGTGAGCGACAAGCCGACGATCAACCGCGCCTGGCTGGCGAACCTGCCACCCTTTGCCAACTGCACCCGCGAGGAACAGGACGACATCCTCCGCCCGGCCAGCGTGCTGCCGCTGCACTGCGGCGCCACTGTGTTCGAGCAGGGCGAGCCGGCCGAGCACTTCTACCTGCTGGTGCACGGCCGCCTCAAGGCCACCCAGCTGACCTGCGACGGCCAGCGCGTGCTGGTGCGCCTGGTCAACCCCGGCGACCTGTTCGGCTTCGTCCGCGCCCTGGGCCGCGAGGACTACCCCGCCAGCGCGACCGCCACCCAGGAAAGTCTGGCGCTGGCCTGGCCCACCGCGCTGTGGGAACCGCTGCTGGCGCGCCACCCCGGCTTCGCCGTGAACACCGTGCAGGCCATCGGCGTGCGCCTGCAGGAAGCCCACGTGCGCTTCTGCGAACTGGCCACCGAGGAAGTCGAGCGCCGCGTCGCCCACGCCGTGCTGCGCCTGGTGCGCAACAGCGGCCGCGCGGAATCCGAGGGCGTGCGCATCGACTTCCCGGTCAGCCGCCAGGACATCGCCGAGATGACCGGCACCACCCTGCACACCGTCTCGCGCATCCTCTGCGCCTGGGAAGGCCGCGGCCTGGTGCGCAGCGGCCGGCAGAAGCTGCTGGTGCGCAACCCGCAGCAGCTGCTGCACATCGCCGAGGGCGACGACGAACGGGAAACCGCGCACTGCGACGCTTGACCGCAATCAAGGAGCCCGGAGCACCGCCCTTCCTAGACTGGCGCCTGCCTACCGCACCGATTCCCGAGGCCCGCCGCCATGCACGACAACCTGACCGAACGCACCCTCAGCGACCTGGCCTGCAGCCTGCCCGGCAGCACCAGCCTGTTGCGCGACTACAAGCTGGACTTCTGCTGCGCCGGCCAGCGCAGCCTGCGCGAAGCCGCCAGCGAACTGGGCCTGGACGCCGAGCGCATCGCCAGCGAACTGCGCGCCCTGCGCCCGGCCAGCGAAGAGCGCGACTGGCGCCAGGCGAGCAACGCCGAACTGATCGAGCACATCCTCGAGCGCTACCACCAGCGCCACCGCCAGCAGTTCCCCGCGCTGCTGCCGCTGGCCCAGCGCGTGGAGCGCACCCACGCCGCGCACCCGCACTGCCCCCACGGCCTGGTGGCGCTGCTGGAGCGGATGCAGGAAGAACTCGAATCGCACATGTGCAAGGAAGAGCACATCCTGTTCCCCTGGCTGAACCAGGGCGTGCCGCTGCTGCACGTGCAGGGGCCGATCGGGGTGATGCGCCACGAGCACGACGAACACGCCCAGTCCCTGGCCGCGCTGGCCGAGCTGACCGACGACCTGACCGCCCCGGCCAACGCCTGCACCACCTGGCGCGCGCTCTACGCCGGGCTGGAAGAGCTGCGCCGCGACCTGATGCAGCACATCCACCTGGAAAACAACCTGCTATTCGTCGGCGCCAACCGGCCACAATGACCATTCATCGGCCGGAGGCCGGCGTGACAGCATGCCTCACCCCCCAACCCGCGCATGGCGAGCATACTGGGCGGATGTCCCCTGCCCAGGAAAGCTCCGCCATGCAGTCCCAGCGCGTCCACCAGCAGATCCTGCGCGGGCATCACCTGTTCGATGCCCTCGACGAGGCGCAGCTGGAACAGCTGCTCGCCACCTGCCAGCTGCTCAACCTCGACAAGGGCGACAAGCTGTTCCACCAGGGCGAGCCGGCGCATGCGTTCTTCTTCGTGATATCCGGCGCGGTGAAGATCTTCCGGCTGACCCCGGAGGGCCAGGAGAAGGTGCTGGAAGTGGTGGTCGGCCGGCAGACCTTCGCCGAGGCCATGATGTTCATGGACACCCCGGACTACGTCGCCTCGGCCCAGGCGCTGGAGCCGACGCAGGTCTACCGCTTCGCCAACCGCACCTACCTGGAGCTGCTGCACAGCAACCCGCAGCTGCCCTTCGCCCTGCTCGGCACCCTGTGCATCCGCCTGCACCGGCGGATCAACGAGATCGAGACGCTGTCGCTGAAGAACTCCACCCACCGGGTGGTGCGCTACCTGCTGACGCTGCTCAACCGCCACGGCGACGCCGACCTGCGCTTCGACCTGCCGATGGCCAAGCAACTGGTGGCCGGGCATTTGTCGATCCAGCCGGAAACCTTCTCCCGCGTGCTGCGCCGGCTGATCGACGAACGCATCATCGACCTGCAGGGCCGCACCGTGCAGGTCCTCGATCCGCTGCGCCTGGAGCAGTTCGAATAGGCATGCGCCAGTGCCTGTATTGCCAGCAGGCCAGTCCCGACGACCAGGCCGACTGCCCGCGCTGCGGCATGCCGCTGCCGGCCGAACAGGCCCTGGCCCGACAGAAGCGGCTGCGTCGGTTCAAGCTGTTCTGTGTCGTCCTTGCGGTGTTCTGCGTGGCCATGGCGGTCTGGTTGCCGCGCTAGGCGTCCCGAAACCGGCCTGCCGGCCGGATCGCGGATGAATCCGCTCCTACAGGTAGGTTCGAAGCCCCGTAGGATGGGTTGAGCGAAGCGATACCCATCGCCACCACCGCGAGCTTGCTCGCGAACGGGGTTTCCGGCGACGCAGGTGTTGGGCTCAAGAGCACCCTCTCCCCAACCCTCTCCCGCAAGCGGGAGAGGGGGCTGTCCTGAGCGGCCGGTAAATCGGTCGCGAACGGGTCTCGCTGCGGGGATTGGTTCGCGAGCAAGAACTGGGCGTCCCACTCGCTCCTACAAAGGGCTGTCCACCGCCTCACTCGCCACGTCGTTCCCCTGTAGGAGCGCGCCCTGCGCGCGATTCGCGGGCAGGGCCCGCTCCTACAATGGCGCATGGCCTCACTCGCGGCGGCGGGTCAGCTGGCGGTACAGCTGCGGCAGGCGCAGCGGCAGCTGGGCCGGGTCGTGCAGCATCTGGTAGCCCTGGTGGCCGAACAGGTGCGGCAGGTAGTCCGCCGCCTCGCGGTCGATGGTCAGGCAGAACGGCAGCACCCCGGCGCGGCGGGCTTCCAGCACCGCCTGGCGGGTGTCTTCGATGCCGTAGCGGCCCTCGTAGCAATCCAGGTCGTTGGGCTTGCCGTCGGTGAGGATCAGCAGCAGGCGCTGGCGCTCGCCGCGTTCGAGCAGCAGTTGCGTGGCCCGGCGGATCGCCGCGCCCATGCGTGTGTAGTAGCCGGGGCGCAGGGCGCGGATGCGGCCGCGCACGGCGTCGCCGTGGCGTTCCTCGAAGCTCTTCAGCTGGGTCAGGCGCACGTGGTGCCGGCGCAGCGAGGAGAAACCGTACAGCGCGAAACGATCGCCCACCGCCTGCAATGCCTCGCCGAACAGCAGCAGGCTGTCGCCGATCAGGTCGATGACGCGGTGGCGGTCGTCCAGGTGCGCGTCGGTGGACATCGACAGGTCGGCCAGCAGCAGGCAGGCCAGGTCGCGGCGGGTTTGCCGGCGTTCGAGGAACAGGCCGGTCTCGGCGCAGGCGCCCAGGCGCCGCTCGACGCTGAAGTCCAGCCAGGCCTGCAGGTCCGGCTCGCTGCCCTGGGGCTGGCGGCGCAGCCACTGCGGTTGCTGGCGCAGGCCTTCGAATTGCCGGCGCAGGCGCCGGGCGATGGGCGCCAGCGCATCCGGCAGCGGCGCCGGCGCGGCATCGCGCGGCAGCATCGGTTGCAGGCAGACGTGGTCGGGCTGCAGGCACCCGCGCCGGTAGTCCCACTCCGGCAGGCGGATGCCCTCGCCCAGCGGCAGGTCGTCGTATTCGGCCGCCGGCAGGTCCAGGTCCAGGCGCAGGCCGCCGCCCTTGCGCTGGCGTTGCCGGGACAGGCTCAGGTGGTCGAGGTCCTCGGCCACCCGCGCGGCGTCCAGGTCCTCGCTGTCGTCGCCGGCGCGGTCCAGCTCGACGTGCTCGGACCAGCTGAACAGGTTCTCCAGGCGGAACAGCAGCAGGCCGCCGCGCCCCGGGTCCTGTTCGGTGCGCTCGCCGCGCTTGCGGGCGATGCCGTTGCGGACGTCGCCCGTCGGCCTGCCCTGCTCGTCGCCGTCGACCAGTTCGGTGCGCTGCGGTGCCGCCAACTGCTGCGGTGGATACAGCCACAACGGCAGCGGCCAGGGCGCGCGCTCGCTGCGCGGCAGGCGGAGGACGCTGCCCGGCTCGCGCAGGGCCTGGCGCAGCGCGCGCTCCAGCACCGCCTCGGCCGGCGGCAGCTGGGCCGGGTCCGGGCGCAGCGGCAGCAGCGCCTCCACCAGGCGCTCGTAGCGCGGGCGCAGCAGCGGGTAGCGCTGCAACACGGCGAGGGTCCAGGCCTGGTTGTCGCCGGCCCAGTGCCGCAGCGGCTGGCTGTGCGCCGCGAGCAGCGCCAGCCAGCGGTAGAGTTCGCGGTTCAGTTGCGCATCCGGGTACACCGCCAGGCTGGGCGGCAGGCGCAGGGAGTCGGCGTCGAACCAGGCCACCGGCAGTTGCTGGCAGGTGCCGGCCACCTGTTGCAACAGGCTGCGGCGCACCAGCAGTTCGCGCGGGCTGGCCGCCTCCACGCCGACGCCGGCCTCGCCGCCGGTGCCGCGGAACAGCAGCAGCAGGCTGCGGCGGACCTCGTCCAGGCTCACCGCCGCGTCCTCGAAGGTCGGGCTCGCGCGGCGGGTGATGAAGCGGTGCCAGGCGCGGCCGAAGCCTTCCTCCAGTTCCAGGTGAATGGTCATCGCGGCCTCGCGAAAAAAGGGCCCGCTGCCAGGCAGACGGGCCCCGGGGGAGGGAACTCAACCGGCCTGTTGCGCCACGCCCACCGCGATGCGGCCGCGCTGGCGGAAGCTCAGCAGGTAACAGATCAGCCCGATGAGGAAGCCGAAGCCGGCGTACAGGCGCAACCAGAAGAACACCTTCAGTTGCTCCACCGTGGCCATGAACGGCATGGCCGCGCCGTCGGCCGGCATCCGCTGCAGCCACACCTGCACCACGCCGGCGGCGGTCAGCAGCAGGGTGATCAGCAGCATGGAGATGGTCATCAGCCAGAAGGCCCAGATTTCCAGGCTCTGCGCCCGGGCGTCGGCCGCCTCGCCGATCCCGCGCAGGCGCGGCATGGCGTAGCTGATCAGGGTGATCACGATCATCACGTAGGCGCCGTAGAACGCCAGGTGGCCGTGGGCCGCGGTCAGCTGGGTGCCGTGGGTGTAGTAGTTCACCGGGGCCAGGGTGTGCAGGAAGCCCCACACGCCGGCGCCGAGGAACGCGGTCACCGTGGTGCCCAGGGCCCAGAGCGAGGCGGCCTTGTTCGGGTGCTCGCGGCGACGGCGGCGCACCATGTTGAAGGCGAACAGCACCATGGCGAAGAACGGCAGCGGCTCAAGGGCCGAGAAGATCGAGCCGAGCCACAGCCACACGCCCGGCGCGCCGATCCAGAAGTAGTGGTGGCCGGTGCCGATGATGCCGGTGATCAGGGCCATGGCGATGATCACGTAGAGCCACTTCTCCACCACCTCGCGGTCGACGCCGGTGACCTTGATCAGCACGAAGGCCAGCATCGAGCCCATGATCAGCTCCCACACGCCTTCCACCCACAGGTGCACCACCCACCACCAGTAGTACTTGTCGCGGGCCAGGTTCTCCGGGTTGTAGAAGGAGAACAGGAAGAACACCGCAAGGCCCACCAGGCCGGTCATCATCACCACGCTGACCACCGTCTTGCGGCCCTTCAGCAAGGTCATGCCGATGTTGTAGAGGAAGCCCAGGGCGACCACGACTATGCCCAGCTTGGTGATGGTCGGCTGTTCGAGGAACTCCCGGCCCATGGTCGGCAGCAGCTCGTTGTGGGTCAGCCTGGCCAGCCCCGCGTAGGGCACCAGCAGGTAGCCGAGGATGGTCAGCACGCCGGCGATGGCGAACACCCAGAACAGCACGATCGCCAGTTTCGGGCTGTGCAGTTCGCGGTCGGCCTCCTCCGGCACCAGGTAGTAGGCCGCGCCCATGAAGCCGAACAGCAGCCAGACGATCAGCAGGTTGGTGTGCACCATGCGCGCGACGTTGAACGGGATGGCCGGGAACAGGAAGTCGCCGACCACGTACTGCATGCCCATGACCAGGCCGAAGACGATCTGCCCGACGAACAGCATCAGGGCGAACACGAAGTACGGCTTGGCCACCGCTTGCGAAGCGAATTTCAGATGGGGATTGCCCGGGTTCATGCTCAACCCTCCTTGTTCGGCGGCCATTTGTTGGTATCGATCTTCGAGGTCCAGCGCAGGAAGGCCGCCAGGTCCGTCACCTCCTGGTCGCTGAGGTGGAACTGCGGCATCTGCCGGCGCCCGGGGATGCCCAGCGGCTGCATCTTCATCCAGGCGGCGAGGAAGCTGTCGAAGGCGGCGTCACCGCCGCGGCGGCCGATCACGTTGCCCAGCTCCGGCGCGAAGTAGGCGCCCTCGCCGAGCAGCGAATGGCAGCCGACGCAGTTGTTCTGCTCCCACACCAGCTTGCCGCGCACCACCGACTCGGTCAGCTCGGCCTGGTTGGTGCGTTTGGGGAAGGTGGTTTCGGTGTGATAGGTCAGGGCGAGAAACACCAGGAAGAAGAAAACGCCTCCCCCCAGGTATATGTTCCTCGCCATGCCCTTGGTGAAGGTGTCTGACATGGGGTCCTCCTCGGTCTCGATTTGCGGCCATTCTAGGAAGGCCCCCGGGCCGATCCGCTTGATGGCGATCAAGAAAGACCAATGCTTCCTGTCAGGTATTTATTTTCAGGTAAATCAGTAGCTTGCGTGGACGGCCAGGAGGAGCACGGCGAGCGCCAGCGGCCAGCCGAGCAGCAGCCGGCGCCACAACGCCGGGCCGTGGCCCAGCTCCATGAAGCGCAGCACGATGAGCCAGGCCTTGCCCAGCGCCAGCAGCAGGATGCTCGCCACCGGCAGCAGCGCGCTGGCGGCGTGGTTGCCGAGCCAGATGCCGGCCAGCGCCAGCGGCACCAGCAACGCCCAGGCCAGGGCCAGCGACCTCATGGCAGCGGCGCCAGCACGTAGACCAGCGGGAACAGCATCACCCACACCAGGTCGACCATGTGCCAGTACAGCGCCCCGGACTCCAGCCCGCCGAGGGCGCCCTGGGCATAGGCGCCGCGCAGGCAGCGCAGGGCCATCCAGCCGAGGATCACCAGGCCCAGCCAGACGTGCAGGAAGTGGAAGCCGGTGACCAGCCAGAACAGCGTGAAGAAGGTGCTGTGCTCCAGGTCCAGCCCGCGCTGCGCCAGGTGCAGGTACTCGCCGGCCTTCAGCCAGACGTGCAGCAGGCCGAGCGCCAGCGCCGCCAGCAGCAGGAAGCCGGCACGGCGCTGGTGGCCGCGGCGCACCAGCTCCACCGCGGCGGCGGCGAGGAAGCCGGCGGTCAGCAGGCTCAGCGTCAGGGCCAGACCCAGGGACAGGTCCAGCGCCGCGCGGCCGGCGCGGAAGCCCTCGGCATCCAGGCGCTGGGCCACGGCGAAGACCAGGATGAGGATGGCGAAGACGCTCAGCTCGGCGAGGATGAACAGCCACATCGCCAGGTCGCCCGGCAGGCGCCGGGCGCTGGCCAGGGTCTCAGGCGAAGTGGACATCGACCAGGTCCATCAGCGCGGCGACGGTGCCCTCGTCGTCGGACAGCGGCTCGGCCAGCCCGGCGCGGCAGGCCTCGCGCGGCGCCAGCCCGGCATGGATCAGCCGCGCGGTGAGCACCAGCAGGCGCGTCGAGCAGACCTCTTCCAGCTCCTGCCGCCCCAGGCGGCGCAGGGCCACGCCCAGCTGCGCCAGGCGCTGGGCCAGCTCGCGGTCGACGTTGGCCTCGCGGGCGATGATGCCCGCCTCCACCTCCGCCGCCGGGTAGTCGAAGCGCAGCGCCACGAAGCGCTGGCGGGTGCTCGGCTTCATGCCCTTGAGCAGGTTCTGGTAGCCGGGGTTGTAGGACACCACCAGCATGAAGCCGGGCGGCGCCACCAGCGATTCGCCGGTGCGCTCGATGAACAGCTCGCGGCGGTCGTCCGCCAGCGGGTGCAGCACCACCACCGTGTCCTGGCGCGCCTCGACCACCTCGTCGAGGTAGCAGATGCCGCCCTCGCGCACCGCGCGGGTCAGCGGGCCGTCCTGCCACCAGGTGCCGTCGCTGCCGATCAGGTGGCGGCCGACCAGGTCCGCCGCCGACAGGTCGTCGTGGCAGGCCACGGTGTACAACGGCCGGCCCAGGCGCTGCGCCATGTGCTGGACGAAGCGCGTCTTGCCGCAGCCGGTGGGGCCCTTGATCAGCACCGGCATGCCTTGCGCCGCGGCTTCGCCGAACAGCGTCACCTCGTTGCCGCTGGGCTGGTAGAAGAGCGGAAGTTCCTGGGCGGGGGCGTTCATGGGCGGGGGTTCTCCATCGGGTTCCACGGCTTGGCACGCTAGCCAGCGCGACGATCCGCCTCAAGCGCCGCGCCGGAAGTTCTTGATC
Source organism: Pseudomonas citronellolis (assembly GCF_001586155.1). Classification (NCBI taxonomy): domain Bacteria; kingdom Pseudomonadati; phylum Pseudomonadota; class Gammaproteobacteria; order Pseudomonadales; family Pseudomonadaceae; genus Pseudomonas; species Pseudomonas citronellolis. The sequence goes on along the minus strand of NZ_CP014158.1, from coordinate 288,252 downwards.
CCCATCAAGCGTTTGCGCCACGGGCCCCTCCTAGAATCGCAGCCACCGCCGGGGGGACGCCGGCACCTGGATCCGGCGCTGCGGCGCCAAGCCTGCGAGGAAAGAGAACCATGAACAAAGCAATGGCCGTACTGCTGGCCGCCGGGTTGCTGGCACAGGCGCCAGCCTTCGCCAGCAGCGCCGAGGACCTGTTCAAGGCCAAGGCCTGCGTGGCCTGCCACACGCTGGACAAGAAACTGGTGGGCCCGGCCTTCCATGACGTGGCGAAGAAGTACGGCGACCAGTCCGACGGCGTGGCCCACGTGATGCACAGCATCCGCAAGGGCAGCCAGGGCGTCTGGGGCGCGATGCCGATGCCGCCCAACGCTGTCAGCGAGGATGAGGCCAAGACCCTTGCCGAGTGGATAGTCACGCTCAAGTAGTTGTTGTTGCGCAGGGGAGGAAACCCGATGGCCGCCGACCAGGATGCCCACTGTAGTACGGAGCCCGACGCCGGCCGCAAAGGCGCCGTCCGGTGCCTCCATCTGCTGCTGGGCTGGCTGTTGCTACTGGTCGGCCTGGCCGCCCAAGGCGCCGAACTCAGCGACCTGGAGCGCACGCGCATCGCCCAGGTGTTCCCCGGCGTAGAACGCATCAGCGATGCCGAGGGCGAGTTCGGCGTGCGCCGCCTGTTCAAGGGCGACGAGCTGCTCGGCTACGCCTTCCAGAGCATCCGCGTCACGCAGATGCCGGCCTATTCCGGCAAGCCGATCAACCTGCAGGTGATCCTCGATCCCCATGCGGTGATCCGCGACGCCTATGTACTGGAACACCACGAGCCGATCCTGCTGATCGGCATTCCCGTCGAGAAACTGCACGCCTTCACCGCCGGCTATGCCGGCGTGCGGGCCGACCAGCGCGTGGTGGTCGGCCGCTCCAGCGACGCCCGGACGACCACCATCGATGCCGTCGCCGGCGCCACTGTCACAGTCATGGTGGTCAATGAGATCGTCATGCGCGCCGCCCATACCGTGGCGGTGTCCCTGGGGCTGATCGAGGACGGCGGCAGCGTCCGGCCCAAGCCCGCGCAGGTGCGCCTGGACGCCTTCCAGCCGGCGACCTGGGCCGAGCTGACCGGCAACGGCGCGATCCGCCGCCTGCAGCTGAACCGCGGGCAGATCGACGACGCCTTCAAGGGCACCGAGGCCGCCAGCGTCGGCGCGGCCGATGCGGCGCACCGGGCGGACGACTTCATCGACCTCTACACCGCCCTGCTCAACCCGCCAACCGTCGGCCGCAACCTGCTGGGCGAGCGCCAGTACCACGAGCTGATGGACTCGCTGAAGCCCGGCGAATACGCCATCGCCGTGCTGGGCAACGGCCAGTATTCGTTCAAGGGCTCGGGCTACGTGCGCGGTGGCATTTTCGACCGGGTGCAGCTGCGCCAGTTCGGCGACATCCTCAGCTTCCGCGACCTCGACTACCAGCGCCTGTCCGACGTCTACGCCGAGGGTATGCCGGCCTTCGCCGAGATGGCCGTCTTCATCGTCCGCGCCCAGCACCGCTTCGACCCCGGCACGCCGTGGAACCTGGAGCTGCTGGTGCGCCGCCAGACCGGCCCGGTGGCCAGCCTGTTCACCAGCTTCGCCCTGCCCTACCAGACGCCCGAGGCCTACCTGCTGCGGCCGCAGCCCAGCGCCGAGGAACTGGCGGCCCTGGAAGAGGCCAAGCGCCCCCTGTGGCTGCGCATCTGGTACCAGAAGAGCTTCCAGATCGGCGTGCTGCTCGGCGCCCTGGCGCTGCTCGCCACCATCCTCTTCCTGCAGGACGCCCTCACCCGCCGGCCGCACCTGCTGCACTGGGTGCGCCGCGGCTACCTGGCCTTCACCCTGGTGTTCATCGGCTGGTACTGCCTGGGCCAGCTGTCGGTGGTCAACGTGCTGACCTTCGTCCACGCGCTGTTCGAAGGCTTCCGCTGGGAACTGTTCCTCAGCGACCCCATCCTGTTCATCCTCTGGACCTTCACCGCCGCCAGCGTGCTGCTCTGGGGACGCGGCGTGTTCTGCGGCTGGCTGTGCCCGTTCGGCGCCCTGCAGGAGCTGCTCAACGAGGCCGCGCGCAAGCTGCGGGTGCCGCAGTTCGAGTTGCCCTTCGCGGTCCACGAGCGGCTCTGGGCGATCAAGTACATCATCCTGCTGGCGCTGTTCGGCCTCTCCCTCGAATCGCTCGCCACCGCCGAGCGCGCCGCCGAGGTGGAGCCGTTCAAGACCGCCATCACCCTGGGCTTCGCCCGCCAGTGGGGCTTCGTCGCCTACGCCGGCGGCCTGCTGCTGGTCAACCTGTTCACCCGCAAGGTCTATTGCCGCTACCTCTGCCCGCTCGGCGCGGCCCTGGCCATCCCCGGCAAGGCGCGCCTGTTCGACTGGCTCAAGCGGCGCAAGGAATGCGGCCAGCCCTGCCAACTGTGCGCCCGCGAGTGCGAGATCCAGGCCATTCACCCGGACGGCCGGATCAACGCCAACGAGTGCCACTACTGCCTCGACTGCCAGCTCACCTACCACGACCAGAACAAGTGCCCACCGCTGGTGAACAAGCGCAAGAAACGTAGCAAGCCGGAACCGGCGGACGACGGCGAGCGGATTGCCGTGCGCCAACTCTGAAGCGCCAATTCTGAATAGCAACTTGGGAGGAACGGACATGAACGAGAAGAAACACCCGCAGCCCGAAGACGCCAGCGGCTTCAGCCGCCGCGACTTCCTCGGCGCCTCGGCGGTCACCGGCGCCGCGGCGCTGGTCGGCGCCAGCGCCCTGGGCGGCGCGGTGATCCCGCGCGAGGCCTGGGCCGATACGGTCAAGGCGGCGCAGGCCAAGGCCCACGTCGGCCCCGGCGAGCTGGACGAGTACTACGGCTTCTGGAGCGGCGGCCACTCCGGCGAGGTCCGGGTGATCGGCGTCCCGTCGATGCGCGAGCTGATGCGCATCCCGGTGTTCAACGTCGACTCGGCCACCGGCTGGGGCCTGACCAACGAGAGCAAGCACATCCTCGGCGACAGCGCACGCTTCCACAACGGCGACTGCCACCACCCGCACATCTCGATGACCGACGGCAAGTACGACGGCAAGTACCTGTTCATCAACGACAAGGCCAACAGCCGCGTCGCGCGCATCCGCCTGGACATCATGAAGTGCGACAGGATCGTCACCATCCCCAACGTCCAGGCCATCCACGGCCTGCGCCTGCAGAAGGTGCCGCACACCAAGTACGTGTTCTGCAACGCCGAGTTCATCATTCCCCACCCCAACGACGGCTCCAGCTTCGACCCCGGCGCGGACAACGCCTTCACCATGTACAACGCCATCGACGCCGAAACCATGGAGGTGGCCTGGCAGGTGATAGTCGACGGCAACCTCGACAACACCGACATGGACTACACCGGCCGCTTCGCCGCCTCCACCTGCTACAACTCGGAGAAGGCGGTGGACCTGGCCGGCATGATGCGCAACGAGCGCGACTGGGTGGTGGTGTTCGACATCCCGCGCATCGAGGCCGAGATCAAGGCCAAGCGCTTCGTCACCCTGGGCGACTCCAAGGTCCCGGTGGTCGACGGCCGCAGGAAAGACGGCAAGGATAGCGTGGTGACGCGCTACATCCCGGTGCCGAAGAACCCCCACGGCCTGAACACCTCGCCGGACGGCAAGTACTTCATCGCCAACGGCAAGCTGTCGCCGACCTGCAGCATGATCGCCATCGATAAACTGCCGGACCTCTTCGCCGGCAAGCTCAAGGACCCACGCGAGGTCGTAGTCGCCGAGCCGGAACTGGGCCTGGGCCCGCTGCACACCACCTTCGACGGCCGCGGCAACGCCTACACCACGCTGTTCATCGACAGCCAGCTGGTGAAGTGGAACCTGGAGGACGCGGTGCGCGCCTACAAGGGCGAGAAGGTCGACTACATCCGCCAGAAGCTCGACGTGCACTACCAGCCGGGGCACAACCACGCCTCGCTCTGCGAGACCCGCGAGGCCGACGGCAAGTGGGTGGTGGTGCTGAGCAAGTTCTCCAAGGACCGCTTCCTGCTCACCGGCCCGCTGCACCCGGAGAACGACCAACTGATCGACATCTCCGGCGACGAGATGCAACTGGTCCACGACGGCCCCACCTTCGCCGAGCCGCACGACTGCATCCTCGCCCGCCGCGACCAGATCAAGCCGCGCAAGATCTGGTCGCGCGACGACCCCTTCTTCGCCCCGACCGTGGCCCGGGCGAAGAAGGACGGCATCGACCTGCTCAAGGACAACAAGGTCATCCGCGACGGCAAGCAGGTGCGCGTGTACATGACTTCCATGGCGCCCACCTACGGGATCACCGAGTTCACCGTGAAGCAGGGCGACGAGGTCACGGTGACCATCACCAACCTCGACGAGATCGAGGACGTGACCCACGGCTTCGTCATGGTCAACCACGGCGTGAGCATGGAGATCAGCCCGCAGCAGACCTCGTCCATCACCTTCGTCGCCGACAGGCCCGGGGTGCACTGGTACTACTGCAGCTGGTTCTGCCATGCCCTGCACATGGAAATGGTCGGCCGCATGCTGGTGGAAAAGGCCTGATACGGGCCGCTGGCGCTGCCGGGCTCGGGGGCCCGGCAGCCGCCACCTGCAAAAGCCCCCGGAGGATGCTTCCGCGTGCCCACTTCCCGCGCCTGCCTCGCCCTGCTGCTGACGCTCGCCGGCCCCGCGCTGGCCGCGCTGCAGCCGATCGACGAGCTGCCCCTGCGCGCGGCCGGCGACGGGCTGTGGACGCTGGCGGCCGGCACCTACGCCGGCCGCTTCCTCATCGACCGGCCCATGCGCCTGCGCTGTGAAGACGGCGCCACTTTCGACGGCCAGGGCGAGGGCAGCACCCTCACCGTGCGCAGCGCCGACGTCAGCGTCGAAGGCTGCCGGGTGCGCAACTGGGGCCGCAACCTGACCGACATGGACTCGGCGATCTTCGTCGAGAAGCGCGCCCGCGGCGTGGTCCTGCGCAACAACCGGCTGCAGGGCCCGGGCTTCGGCATCTGGCTCGACGCCAGCGAAGACGCCCAGGTGCTGGACAACCGCATCGAGGGCGATGCGCGGCTGCGCTCCCAGGACCGCGGCAACGGCATCCACCTCTACGCGGTGCGCAACGCCCTGGTGCGCGGCAACCGGGTGCGCCACACCCGCGACGGCATCTACATCGACACCGCCAACGGCAGCGCCATCGAGCACAACCGCCTGGAAGACCTGCGCTACGGCGTGCACTACATGTTCACCAACGACAGCCGGGTGATCGGCAACTTGACCCGCCATACCCGCACCGGCTACGCGCTGATGCAGAGCCGCAAGCTCAGCGTGATCGGCAACCGCTCGGTGGACGACGAGAATTACGGCATCCTGATGAACTACATCACCTACTCGACCCTCGCCGGCAACCGCGTCGAGGGCGTGCGCAGCGGCAGCGGCGTGACCGGCGAAGGCATGATCGCCGGCGCCGAGGGCAAGGCCCTGTTCATCTACAACTCGCTGTACAACCGCATCGAGGGCAACCGCCTGGCCGGCAGCGCCCTGGGCATCCACCTGACCGCGGGCTCGGAGGACAACCGCATCGCCGGCAACGCCTTCGTCGGCAACCGCCGGCAGGTGCTCTACGTGGCCAACCGCACCCAGGAATGGTCGGCCGACGGCCGCGGCAACTACTGGAGCGACTACCTGGGCTGGGACCGCGACGACGACGGCCTGGGCGATGTCTTCTACGAGCCCAACGACAACGTCGACCGCCTGCTGTGGCTGTACCCGCAGGTGCGCCTGCTGCTCGCCAGCCCATCCATCGAACTGCTGCGCTGGGTGCAGCGCGCCTTCCCGGTGACGCGCTCGCCGGGGGTGCGCGACAGCCACCCGCTGATGCGCGAACCGCAAGCGGAGGCGAGCCCATGAAGCTGCTGCAAATAGAAGGCGCGAGCCTGCGCTACGGCGCCTTCACCGCCCTGCACGGGCTCGACCTGGACCTGGCCGCCGGCGAAGTGCTCGGCCTGCTCGGCCACAACGGCGCCGGCAAGACCACCAGCATCAAGCTGATGCTCGGCCTGCTGCGCCCCGACGAAGGCCAGGTGCGGGTGTTCGGGCGCGCCGCCGAAGACCCCGCGGTGCGCCGCCAGCTCGGCTTCCTCCCGGAAAACGTCACCTTCTACCCGCAGCTGACCGGCCGCGAAACCCTGCGCCACTTCGCCCGCCTGAAGGGCGCGGCCCCCGCCGAGGTGGACGCGCTGCTGGAACAGGTGGGCCTGACCCAGGCCGCCGACCGGCGCCTGAAGACCTACTCCAAGGGCATGCGCCAGCGCCTCGGCCTGGCCCAGGCGATCCTCGGCCGGCCGCGCCTGCTGCTGCTCGACGAGCCCAGCGTGGGCCTCGACCCGCTGGCCACCGTCGAGCTCTACCGCCTGCTCGACCGCCTGCGCAACCAGGGCACCGGGGTCATCCTCTGCTCCCACGTGCTGCCCGGCGTCGAATCCCACATCGACCGCGCCGCCATCCTCGCCAACGGCCGCCTGCTGACCTGCGGCAGCCTGGCCGAGCTGCGCCGCGAAGCCGGCCTGCCGACGCGCATCCGCATCGCCGGCCCGCGCAACGAACGCTGGCTGGCCCACTGGCGCGACAGCGGCTACAGCGTGCGCGCCCTGGACGGCGGGCGCATCGAGCTGCTGGCTGCCGCAGAACGGCAGCGCCGCCTGCTGCAGGCGCTGCTGGAAGAACAGCCCGAGGGCCTGGAGGTGCTGCCGCCCTCGCTGGAGGACCTCTACCTGCACCACATGCAGGGCGCCGCGCGCGCCTGCGGAGAAACAGCATGACGCCGGTCTGGCACATCGCCCGCAAGGAACTGGCCGACGGCCTGCGCAACCGCTGGCTGCTGGCGATCAGCCTGCTGTTCGCCCTGCTCGCCGTGGGCATCGCCTGGTTCGGCGCGGCCACCGCCGGGCAGGTGGGCTTCACCTCGATCCCGGCGACCATGGCCAGCCTCGCAAGCCTGGCCACCATCCTCATGCCGCTGATCGCCCTGCTGCTGGCCTACGACGCCATCGTCGGCGAGGAGGAAGGCGGCACCCTGCTGCTCCTGCTGGCCTACCCGCTGAGCCGCGGCCAGCTGCTGCTGGGCAAGTTCCTCGGCCACGGGCTGATCCTCGCCCTGGCCACCCTGCTCGGCTTCGCCGCCGCCGCGCTGTCCATCGCCGTGCTGGTGGCGGACATCCAGCTGTCGCAGCTGCTGTGGGCCTTCGCCCGCTTCATCCTGTCCTCCACCCTGCTCGGCTGGGCCTTCCTGGCCATGGCCTACGCGCTGAGCAGCCGCGTGAGCGAGAAGTCCACCGCCGCCGGCCTGGCGCTGGGCCTGTGGTTCTTCTTCGTGCTGCTCTTCGACCTGGCCCTGCTGGCCCTGCTGGTGCTCGGCAAGGGCCGCATCAGCCCCGAACTGCTGCCCTGGCTGCTGTTGCTCAACCCCACCGACATCTACCGCCTGATCAACCTCTCCGGCCTCGGCCCGGAGATCGACGGCGTGCTGGTCCTGGGCCGCGACCTGCCGGTGCCCGGCGCCGTGCTCTGGCTGGCCCTGGCGGCCTGGACGCCGGCGGCGCTGGCCCTGGCCTACCGCCTGTTCCGGCGCCGCCCGGCCTGAAAACCCACTCCAAGGAGCCCCCGATGCCGCTGCCCCGCCTCTACCTCGCCGCCGCCCTGTTCAGCCTGCTGCTCGCCGGTTGCGGCGACGGCCGCCAGGACGCCGCCAACCTCGCCCCGGTGCCCTTCCACAATGGCGACGAATGCCACGTCTGCGGCATGCTCATCGACGGCTTCCCCGGGCCCAAGGGCGAGGCCGTGAGCGCCGGCAAGGTGCGCAAGTTCTGCTCCACCGCCGAGCTGCTCGGCTGGTGGCTGCAGCCGGAGAACCGCCACGACGGCCAGCGCCTGTACGTGCACGACATGGCCCGCAGCGACTGGAACCACCCGGACGACCGCCACCTGATCGACGCCACCAGCGCCTACTACGTGGTGGGCATCCAGCGCCCCGGGGCGATGGGCGCCACCCTCGCCTCCTTCGGCAACCAGGCCGACGCCGAGCGCCTGGCCAAGGCCGAAGGCGGCCGCGTGCTGCGCTTCAGCGAGATCGACCAGGCCGTGCTGCAGGGCGTGAGCGGCGACCACGCGCACCGCTGAGCGGCCTAGCCCGGCCGCTGGCCGTGGGCCTCCAGGAAGGCGGTGAAGGCCGCCGGCGCCAGCGGCGGACTGATCAGGTAGCCCTGGATCTCGTCGCAGCGGTGCTGGCGCAGGAAGTCCAGCTGCTCCTGGCGCTCCACGCCCTCGGCCACCACCTTCAGCTCCAGGCTGTGGACCATGGCGATGATGGCGCGGGTGATGGCGGCGTCCTCGCCCTGGGCGGACAGGTCGCGGATGAAGGTCTGGTCGATCTTCACGTAGTCCACCGGGAAGCGCTTGAGGTAGCTGAGCGAGGAATAGCCGGTGCCGAAGTCGTCGATGGCCAGCTTCACGCCCATCTCGCGCAGCTGGCGGAAGGTGGTGCTGACGCTCTCGACGTTCTCCAGCAGCTGGCTCTCGGTGATCTCCAGCTCCAGCAGCCGCGGCTCCAGGCCGGTTTCGTCGAGCACGGTGCGCACCAGGCTGACCAGGTTGCCCTGGCGCAGCTGGTGCACCGAGAGGTTCACCGACACCCGCAGCTCGGCCAGGCCGCGGGCCTGCCAGGTGCGCCCCTGGTGGCAGGCGCGGCGCAGCACGAACTCGCCGATGGCGCCGATCAGCCCGGTTTCCTCGGCCAGGGGGATGAAGTCGCCGGGCGGGATCATGCCCTGCAGCGGATGGCGCCAGCGCACCAGGGCCTCGGCGCTGTCCAGGCGGCCATTGGCCAGGTTCAGCTTGGGCTGGTAGTGCACTTCCAGTTGGCCGTCCTCGACAGCCTTGCGCAGCTGCACTTCCAGTTGCAGGCGCTCCAGGGTGCAGGCCTGGAGGTTGTCGGTGAAGAACTGGAAGGTGTTGCCGCCCAGGTGCTTGGCGTGCTGCATGGCCATGTTCGCCTGGCTCATCAGCGCGGAAATCTCCCGGGCGTTCTCCGGCAGCAGGCTGATGCCCAGGGAGGCGCTGAGCATCAGCTCCTGACCGGCGACGCTCATCGGCATGCGCAGCCGCGTCAGCAGGCGGCTGGACAGGCGCGCCAGGGCCGAGAGGCTGGAATAGGAGTCCACCAGCACGGCGAATTCGTCGGCCGACAGCCGGGCGATGGTGTCCGCCTCCGGCACCGCCTGGGTCAGGCGCCGGGCGATCTGCCGCAGCAGCTGGTCGCCGACCTCGTGGCCGAGGCTGTCGTTGAGCAGCTTGAAGCGGTCCAGGTCGATCAGCAGCAGGGCCAGGCCGCGCCCGCTGTGCCGCGCGCGCTGGCCGGCATCGTGCAGGCGCTGCTTGAACAGGCCGCGGTTGGCCAGGCCGGTGAGTTCGTCGTAGTGCGACAGGTAGCGCAGGCGCTCCTCGGCGTCGCGGCGCGCGGTGAGGTCGGCGAAGAAGCCCACCACGTGGGACAGCTGGCCGCGGTTGTCGCGCACCATGTTCAGCTGCAGCCATTGCGGGTAGGGCTCGCCGTTCTTGCGCGTCTCCAGCAGCTCGCCCTGCCAGCTGCCGGCGCGCTCCAGCTCCTCGCGGATCAGCAGGTACTGGCGGCGCGTCTCGGGGTTGCCGGAAAGGCTCGCGGCGACCTGGCCGATCACCTCTTCCGGGCGGTGCCCGGTGACGCGGCTGAAGGCCTGGTTGACCGCCAGCAGGCGGTAGTCGGCGTCGAGGATGACGATGCCCTCGCTGGCCGCCTCGAACACCGTGGCGGCCAGGCGCTGCTCTTCCTCGCGGCGCTTGCGCGCGCTGACGTCGCAGCGGGTGCCGACCATCCGCGTGACCTTGCCGCGGGCATCGCGGGCCATCACCCGGCCGCGGTCCTCCACCCACACCCAGTGGCCGTCGGCGTGGCGCACGCGGTATTCGACGCGGTAGCCGTCGGTGCGCCCGCGCAGGTGGTCGGCCAGGGCCCGGCGCAGCAGCGGCACGTCGTCCGGGTGCAACAGCGGGCGCAGGTCGGCGCGCATGCTGCGCACCGCGTCCTGGTCGAGGCCGAAGATTTCCCGCAGGCGCGAGTGGTGCACCTCGTCGGTGCGCAGGTTCCAGTCCCACAGCCCCAGCTCGCTGGCCTCCAGGGCCATGGCCAGGCGCGCCTGGCTGTTGCTCAGCTCGACGCTGCCGGCCTCGACCCGCACCTGCAACTGGTCGCGCGCCTCGCGCAGGGCGCGTTCGGCGCTGCGGCGCTGCTCGACCTCGCGGGCCAGGTCCTGGTTGAGGGCTTCCGCGCGGCCCTTGGCCTGCTCCAGGTGGTCTACCAGCGCAAGGGTCTGGAAGCGCCGCAGCAGGCTGCCCTGGACCAGCCGGTTGACCTGCCAGGCCACCACCAGCAGGGCCGACAGCAGGATCGAGCCGAGCAGCCCCCAGCCCTGCTGCAGGTCGCTGCCCTTGAGCAGCAGGTAGCCGATGGACGGCAGCAGGCAGGGCAAGGCGAAGGTCAGGAAGGCCGGCAGGCTCACCGCGTAGGCGACGCTGGCGGAAAGAATGGCCGCGGCGATCAGGCCGAACACCAGGGCCTGTTGCAGGAAGGCATCCGGCGGCACCAGGGCGATGGCGGCGAAGGCCAGGGTCAGCCCCGAGGCGCCGGCGCCGAAGAGGAACGCCCGCTGCCAGTGCGCTTCGGCCTGGCGCTGCGGCTCGGCGTTGTGGAAGGCGGCGACCTGGATCAGCCGCATCACCGCCAGCAGCACCAGCCACACCAGCCAGCCGGACAGCAGCAGGCCGTCCTGGCTGTGCCAGAGCAGGCCGGCGCAGGCCAGGCCGTTGAGCAGCATGAGCAGGGTCGGCACCCGCGAGCCCTGGTAGAGCAGGCGGGTGCGCTCGATGGCCAGTTCGTGGGCGTATTGCTGGCGGATCTCGGCCTGGCTGAAAGGCGCGGCCGAGGTATCCAGGTATGCGGTCATAGGCGGCTTTTTCTTGTAGTGGTCGGCCTTGGCGTGGCCCGAGCATAACCGAGGCGGCAGGGTCGCCCAAGCTCGGGAAAGCGGCAATATGCCAGCAAATCGCTGAACTTTCGTCGGGCAGGTGCCGGACGGCGCTTTGGTTTGCCGGGCTTTCCCCGCCGTCGGTAGAATGCCGCCCCATGAACGACGACCTCTCCCTCCTGCTCAACTCCCTCAACGACCCGCAGCGCCAGGCCGTGGCCGCGCCGCTGGGCCACCAGCGCGTGCTCGCCGGCGCCGGCTCGGGCAAGACCCGCGTGCTGGTGCACCGCATCGCCTGGCTGATCCAGGTGGAGCACGCCTCGCCCCACAGCATCCTGGCGGTGACCTTCACCAACAAGGCGGCGGCGGAGATGCGCGCGCGCATCGAGCAGTTGCTGGGGATCAACCCGGCGGGCATGTGGGTCGGCACCTTCCACGGCCTGGCCCACCGCCTGCTGCGCGCCCACTGGCGCGAGGCCGGGCTGCCCGAGGGCTTCCAGATCCTCGACAGCGACGACCAGCTGCGCCTGGTCAAGCGCGTGGTGCGCGAGCTGGGCCTGGACGAGCAGCGCTGGCCGCCGCGCCAGGCGCAGTGGTTCATCAACGCGCAGAAGGACGAGGGCAACCGCCCACAGAACATCCAGGCCAGCGGCGACCTCTACCTGGCCACCATGGTCAGCGTCTACCAGGCCTACGAAGAGGCCTGCGCCCGCGCCGGGGTGGTCGACTTCGCCGAGCTGCTGCTGCGCTCGCTGGACCTGTGGCGCAACGACCCCGGCCTGCTGGCGCACTACCAGCGGCGCTTCCGGCACATCCTGGTGGACGAGTTCCAGGACACCAACGCCGTGCAGTACGCCTGGCTGCGCCTGCTGGCCAAGGGCGGCGAGAGCCTGATGGTGGTGGGCGACGACGACCAGTCGATCTACGGCTGGCGCGGGGCGAAGATCGAGAACATCCAGCAGTTCGCCGACGACTTCGCCGGCACCGAGGACATCCGCCTGGAGCAGAACTACCGCTCCACCGCCACCATCCTCAAGGCCGCCAACGCCCTGATCGCCAACAACCACGGGCGCCTGGGCAAGGAGCTGTGGACCGACGGGGTGGATGGCGAGCCCATCACCCTCTACGCCGGCTTCAACGAGCACGACGAGGCCCGCTACATCGTCGAGACCATCGAGGACGCCCTGCGCAAGGACGGCCTCAAGCGCAGCGAAATCGCCATCCTCTACCGCTCCAACGCGCAGTCGCGGGTGCTGGAAGAGGCGCTGCTGCGGGAGAAGATCCCCTACCGCATCTACGGCGGCCAGCGCTTCTTCGAGCGCGCCGAGATCAAGAACGCCCTGGCCTACCTGCGGCTGATCCGCCTGCGCGACGACGACGCCGCGCTGGAACGGGTGGTCAACATCCCGCCGCGCGGCATCGGCGAGAAGACCGTCGAAGCCATCCGCAACGCCGCGCGGCTGAACGGCACCTCCATGTGGCGCGCGATCAACGACGTGATCGCCGCGAAAGCCGTGACCGGCCGCGCCGCCAGCGCGCTCAACGGCTTCCTCGAAACCGTCGACCTGCTGGCCCAGCAGGTCGAGGGCATGCCGCTGCACCGGATGACCCAGACGGTCATCGAGCAGTCCGGGCTGATCGGCTACCACAAGGAAGAAAAGGGCGAGAAGGGCCAGGCCCGGGTGGAGAACCTGGAAGAACTGGTCAGCGCCGCCCGCGCCTTCGAGAACCCCGAGGACGAGGACATCCCGCCGCTGGTGGCCTTCCTCGACCACACCGCGCTGGAGGCCGGCGACACCCAGGCCGACGCCTTCGAGGACAGCGTGCAGCTGATGACCCTGCACAGCGCCAAGGGCCTGGAGTTCCCCCTGGTGTTCCTGGCCGGCATGGAAGAAGGCCTGTTCCCGCACAAGATGAGCCTGGAAGAGCCCGGCCGCCTGGAAGAGGAACGCCGCCTGGCCTACGTCGGCATCACCCGCGCCATGCAGCGCCTGGTGCTGACCTACGCCGAGACGCGCCGCCTGTACGGCAGCGAGACCTACAACAAGGTCTCGCGCTTCGTCCGCGAAATCCCGCCGGGCCTGATCCAGGAAGTGCGCCTGTCCAACTCGGTGAGCCGGCCGCTGTCCGGCAACCAGCGCAGCGGCAGCCTGTTCAGCGGCGCCGGCGTGCCGGAAACCCCCTTCGCCCTCGGCCAGTCGGTACGCCACCCGCTGTTCGGCGACGGCGTGATCCTCAACTTCGAAGGCTCCGGCGCCCAGGCCCGGGTGCAGGTGAACTTCGACAGCGAAGGCAGCAAGTGGCTGATGCTCGGCTACGCCAAGCTGGAGGCGGTGTAGAGCCGCCGCCCCAACGTCAGGCATCACCTGTAGGAGCGGGCCCTGCCCGCGAATCGCGCGCAGGGCGCGCTCCTACAGGGAGTGGCGCGGGTGGCGCAGCGTAGGATCTCATCCGCGAATCGCGCCGGAACATCCGGCTATCGCGGACAGAGTCCGCTCCTACACCATCCGGCAAGTCCCGTAGGATGGGTTGAGCGAAGCGATACCCATCACCACCGCGACCGCATGGGTTTCGCAAGCTCAACCCATCCTACGAAAGCCCCTCGGCGCGGTTCGTGGGGCGTATAGTCCGGCCGCATCGCCCCGGCACGCTCAATGCCCGCCCTTGCCCTGCTCCAGGGTTTCCAGCAGGGCGATCTGCATCCGCGAATGCAGGCGGATGAACCAGCGCCAGCCCACCGCCAGCGCCAGCGCGGCCACCAGGCCCACCACCACCAGCAGCTCCCCCGGCGGCAGGATGCTCGAGCTGAGCGCCGCCAGCAGCAGCATCATGCCGCCCAGGGACAGCAGCGGGATCATCTCGGCGATCACCCGGCGCACCCGCGCGGTGTGGCGCCCGGCGCTCTCGGCCTTGACGCCCATTTCCGCCAGCAGCATGGCCAGCGCCTTGAGCTTGCGGTAGGCGGCGATCAGGAAAGGCAGTGACAGCAGCAGCGCGGCGCCCCAGATCAGCGCCTTGTGCAGCGCCTCGTGCTCGACCCAGTTGGCCAGCCACTCGGCGATCCGCCCGGCGAAGAACGCCAGGCCGAAGAAGATGGCGATCACCAGCACCAGGTTCACCCCCACCTGCAGCAGGATGCGCCGGATCATCCCGGCCAGCACCGCCTTGTCGCCGCGCGGGCGGATGCTGCGCAGCCACTCGCCGTACAGGCCGAACACCCGCACCATGGGCGAAGGCAGGGTGCGCCCCAGGTACAGCGCCAGGGGGTCGGCAGAGCGGATCAGGTAGGGCGTCAGCAGGGTGGTGATGGCCGACACGCCGACCACCACCGGGTAGAGGAAGTCGCTGGTCACCCCCAGGCTCATGCCCAGGGCGGCGATGATGAAGGAGAACTCGCCGATCTGCGACAGGCCCATGCCCACGCGCATCGAGGTGCGCCCGTCGTTGCCGGCGATGAAGGCGCCGGTGCCGCAGGACACCAGCTTGCCCAGCACCACCACCAGGGTGATGACCAGGATCGGCGCGGCGTAGTCCACCAGCACCCGCGGGTCGATGGTCAGGCCGATGGCGACGAAGAAGATGGCGCTGAACATGTCGCGCACCGGCTCCATCAGCCGTTCGATCTGCACCAGCTGGCGCGACTCGGCCATGATCGCGCCGATCAGGAAGGCGCCCAGCACCACGCTGTATTCCAGCTTGATCACCAGCAGGCAGAAGCCGAAGCACAGGCCGAGCACCGTCACCAGCAGCATCTCGTTGCTCTCGAACTTCGCCACGTAGGCCAGCAGGCGCGGCACCAGCAGGATGCCGACGACCAGCGCCACGACCATGAACAGGCTCAGCTTGCCCACCGTGGAGACCACCTGGTCGGCCTCCACCGTGCCGCTCACGGCGATGCCGGAGAACAGCGCGATGATGCCGATGCCGAGGATGTCCTCGATGATCAGCACGCCGAAGATCAGTTGGGCGAAGCGCTCGTTCTTCAGCTTCAGGTCGCCCAGCACCTTGATGATGATGGTGGTCGAGGACATCGCCAGGATGGCGCCGAGGAACAGCGAGTCCATGGTGTTCCAGTCGAACAGCCGGCCGATCTCGAAGCCGGCCCAGATCATCAGGGTGATCTCCAGGAAGGCGGCGATGAACGCCGTGGCGCCGACCTGGAACAGCTTGCGCAGGGAAAACTCCAGGCCCAGGCAGAACATCAGGAAGATCACCCCAAGCTCGGCGAGGGTCTTGATGGTCTGCTCGTCGTGCACCAGGGCGAAGGGCGGCGTGTGCGGGCCGATGATCACCCCGGCGATGATGTAGCCGAGCACCACCGGCTGCTTGAAGCGGTGGCAGAGGATGGTGACGAAACCGGCGATCAGCATGATCACCGCCAGGTCCTGGATGAAGTCGATAGCGTGCATGGCGGCGGTCCTCGCGCGATGTGGCAGTGGGGGGATCGCGCGGCCAGCGGCCCCGCTAGGGCGCCAGCCTATCAAACGGCCAGCGTCTTCGAGGCCGCTGAAAAACCCGGTTACAGACCTTCGCAGCCCTTCTGGCCCGAGACCTGGCGCGGCGCAGGGGCAATAGCCGGAAACAAAATCCGGCTGGTTCCTGGCGGCCATGCTCGGCAACATGACGCGCGTCGTATTCCAACCAAGAGAATGACCCCAATGAAGCGCTTTCTCAGCCTTGCCATGGCCTTCTGTGTCGCCGTGACGCTCAGCCTCGACGTCAATGCCGCCAAACGTTTCGGCGGCGGCAAGAGCATGGGCTCGGCGCCGAGCCACCAGACCCGCCAGGTGCAACCGAACACCGCCCCGAACACCCCCAACGCCGCCGCTCCCGCAGCCGGTGCGGCCGCAGGTGCCGCCGCCGCTGGCGGCGCATCGCGCTGGCTGGGCCCGCTGGCCGGCATCGCCGCCGGCGGCCTGCTGGCCTCCATGTTCATGGGCGACGGCTTCCAGGGCATGCAGTTCCTCGACATCCTGATCATCGCGCTGATCGCCTTCATCGCCTTCCGCTTCATCGCTTCCCGTCGCCGCCAGCAGGCCCAGGGCCAGCCGGCGATGGCCGGCCATGCGCCGCAACAGCGCGAGATGCCGGCCGCCCAGCCGTCGCCGTTCGGCGCCAGCGCCCGTCCGGCCGCGGCCGCCCCGGCGATCAACGCGCCGAGCTGGTTCGACGAGCAGCGCTTCATCGGCGCCGCCCGCGAGCACTTCCTGTCCCTGCAACAGCACTGGGACGCCAACGAGATGGACAAGATCGCCGAGTTCGTCACCCCGCAGATGCTGCAGTGGCTGAAGCAGGAACGCGCCGAACTGGGCGACGGCTACCAGTCCACCTACATCGACAACCTGCAGGTGCAACTGGAAGGCGTCGACGACCAGGCCGACAAGACCATCGCCACCCTGACCTTCAGCGGCCTCTCCAAGACCTCGCGCTTCGACCAGGGCGAGACCTTCAGCGAAAGCTGGCGCATGGAGCGCGCCCAGGGTCAGGACCAGCCCTGGCTGCTGGCTGGTATCCGCCAGAACGGCTGATGGCTTCTGCCGTAGGGCTGTTCGCTTGAGCAAGAAAGAACGCCGTTTCCCTCTACCGGGAAACGGCGTTTTCGTATCCGGGAGTGCCACCGGGACGTCCGGCGTGGCCGGTGAGTCCAATCGCGGACAGAGTCCTACGGCGGGAGGAATACCGTGCCTTCCGGCAACCTGTAAGCGGGCCCTGCCCGCGATTTCGCGCGCAGGGCGCGCTCCTATGTATGGACTCACCCCCACCGTCAACCCGCTTTTGAACATGAAAACCCGACTGCATCTATGTATTAGGCCTGTTCGAGGAAGCCACGTCGGGCTTCTGGCCAACATTGGGTAAGCCCGCGGAATGCCGATTACAAAGAGGCCTCGAAGGCCGGTAGGAGCGTAGGCATCGATCCGCGACGGTCTGACCAGGGGTCAATGTTCTTCAGCAAGGGTTGGAGCGACTTGGCGCCCCGTTGGCGGGAACTCGTTGATCAGTGGCTCATTTCCATCTCCCGGCAAGCATTCGGCTTGCGCTGGTAGGTTTGTTCGCTGCACAGCAGCACCCAGGCGATACGCAGGTTGCGGTTGGCCAGTCGCACTGCCGCGCCCTTGCGCCCCAGGCGTTGTAGCCAGCGCTGCAGGCGCCGATCGTCCGGGTGTTCGGAATCGGGCCGCAGTTGCTTCAACACCGCATGCGAGCCCACGACCATCAGGCTGCGCACATAGGCGTCGCCACGTTTGGTCATCTTGCCCAGCCTTACCTTCTGCCCGCTGCTGTGCTGGTCGGGCACGATACCGAAGTAGGCAGCGAACTGACGCGCATTGGCGAAACGTTCCGGCTCGACCTGTTTGGCCAGCAAGGCCGTGGCCGTGATCGGACCGATACCACGTACCGTCATTAGCCGTTTGGCTGTCGGGTCGGCGGCGGCACAGGCTTCCAGACGCCCGGTCAGCGCGGCGATACGCTCGCCCAGCCGTTGCCATTCGTTCAGCATCTCGTCGATCAGCTCGCGCAGCAGCGCCGGCAACGGCTGTCTAGCGTCTTCCAGCACCCGGGTGACACCTTGCTTCAAGCCCACATCCCCCTGCGCCAGGGCGATACCCTGCTCCAGCAGCAGCCCGCGGATCTGATTACCCATGGCGGTGCGCCGCCGCACATAGCCCCGCCGGACACGGTGCCAGGCCTGCATCGCCAGTGCCGCGACGCTCTTCACCGGTACCGACGCAATACTGCTATCCCGGCCCGCCCGCAGAATGGCGTGGGCATCATTGCGATCATTCTTCGCTCCGCTCCGGTGCTCGGCCACCCGCTGGGCCGGCAGAATACGCACCGGGTTGCCCTGCGCCTGCAGCAACCGGGCCCAGGCCTGTGCTCCAGGGCCGGTTTCCATCAGCACCGTCACGCCCTCCGGCAGCTTCTGCAGAAACACCTGAAACGCTTCACGCGACTTGATTCGCTGTTCGTACGCCAGTTGACCTTGGGCGTCTTCCCCCGCCACCTGGAAGACCTTTTTCGCCAGATCCACGGCGACTGTCGTGCACACCGATACATCGGTTGCAGACACCGGCTTATTCATCGTCGTATGCTTTTTCATGGACTCACCCTCACTGTCGGTGGCTTCTTAGACCGCCACCGTGGCGCCTCGACGCCTCGGTGAGGGTGAGTCCATCCAATTACAGGGGAATGGCGCGGGTGGGCAGCGTAGGAGCGGATCTCATCCGCGAATCGCGCCGGAGGTTCCGGCCATCGCGGACAAGGTCCGCTACCCCCTCCGGCAAACACGAGACCCGTAGGATGGTGTTGAGCGAAGCGATACCCATCACCGCAACCGCATGGGTTTCGCAAGCTCAACCCATCCTACGAAAAGCGCCCCGGCGCAAGACGGTTGCTCCTACGCCCGCGCTTCCTGGAACCGTAGGAGCGGACTCTGTCCGCGATTCGGACTTCCAGAGAAACCTCTGCGCGCACCGGAACGCCCCTTCAGAAGGCCGAGCGAAACCCGCACTCAGGAGGTCATGCGACATGGATGTCGCGAGAGCCCCGATGGACTGCAGGGACGTACCCTCGACGGGAGACACCTGGTCCGGGCCTTCGTGGCGGGGAATTCGCGAGGGTAGCCGGAACCACCCCAATGGCGCCTGACTGACACCCCGCTCAGGACAGCCCCACCCCAATCCCTTCCACTCGTCCGCCAAACACCCCCAACGTGAACTTGCGCCCAGGCCCGGCTACTACTGTATAAAGCGCCCCAGTCAATCGAGAGGCCCCTGCCGTGGAAGACGTCATCGACCAATTGCGTGAACTCAACGAGCCCGTCCCTGTCCCCCTGGAGCTGCCGGACGAGGAACTGCTGGTGGAGATCGAGGAAGAGCTGCTGATCGGCCTTCCGTCGGAATTCCGCGAGTTCCTCCTGAAGGTCAGCGACGTGGTCTACGGTCGCCTGGAGCCGGTCACGGTGACCGACCCGCACTCCCATACCTACCTGCCGGAGGTGGCCGCGGTGGCCTGGGCGATGGGCCTGCCGCGCGAGCTGATACCGCTCTGCGCCGATGGCGACGACTACTATGCGGTGGCCCAGGACGGCGAGGTGGTGCTCTGGGCGGACGGCGAACTGACCGAGGAAACCTGGGACTCGGTGTGGACCTGGGCACGCGACGTATGGTTGGACACCTGAGCCCGGAGCACTGAATTTCCAAGCGGAGCGGTTGTCACAGTGGCTACCGAGCGTGTACCCAAACCTTCTGCCAAGGCCGGTCCACGATGTCCCTTGGAGACTCTATGAAGCTGAAATTCCTACTCCTCAGCGCGCTGCTGTTCGGCCTGGCCGGCTGTGCCGACAAGGCCGTGGTGATGCTGAACGACGGCAGCGAGGTCCTGGTAAAGGACCATGCCGATTTCGACAAGTACCACGACTACTACGAATTCGAGCAGCTCGACGGGCAGACGATCCTCATCCGCAAGGAAAACGTCCGCTACATCAAGACCGAGTGACGCGCCCTCAGCGCGTCACGCTCGCCCCCGACTCCAGCGCCAGCAGATTCAGCAGGTATTGGCCGAAGTAGGCCAGGTCCTGCTCGATGGCCGCCCGCGCGCCGCGGGCATCGCCCCGCCGGATGGCGTCCAGGGCCTGGCCGTGGAAGTCGTTCAGGCGCAGCGACAGGTCGGCGCCGGTGAACAGCCGGTTGAAAAAGGGCCCGACCTGCAGCCACAGCGCCTCGATCATGCGCAATAGCGTAGGGTTGCCGCAGGCGCGGTAGAGCGTCAGGTGGAAGCGGCTGTTGTGCTCCAGGTAGGCCTGCACGTCGCGCCGCCGCACGGCCTCCTCCATGGCTTCGGTACAGGCCTGCAGGACCTCGATGTCCGCCCCTTGCAGGCGCGGCACCCCATCCTCCACCGCAAGCCCCTCCAGTGACTGGCGAATCTGCAGGATCTGCAGGAAGCGCTCGCGGGTCATCAGCGGCACCCGCAGCGAGCGCTGCGGCTCGCCCTCCAGGGCGCCCTCGGCTACCAGCCGCTGCAGCGCGGCGCGCACCGGCATCGGGCTGGTGCCCCATTCGTCGGCCAGATCGCGGATCTTCAACCGCTCGCCGGGCTGGAAGCGCCCGCTGAGCAGGGCCTGGCGCAGGTTCTGGTACAGCTGCTGCTGGAGGTTCTCGGCCATGGCGTCACTCCGCGCGGGCCGGCGGCGCCGGCAGTTGGGCGAAGGTCAGGCTGCAGTTGTGCGTCATTTTCTTTTCCCTTGTTCCGATCAGGCGCGCCAACTGGCCTTGCCAGTGCGCTCCCATGAGCCATTCTGTTTTGTGATCACAAATTCTGTTGAGAAGAAAGATTAACAGGCGTCCCGCAGCATGTATTGACTTTTTTGTGATCACAAATGGAAGATGTGCGAAAAAACGAACGAGGTGTGCAAGATGACCGCCAGCGGAATCGCCCAACAGGCCGTGGACGTATTCACTGCCCGCGAACGCCAACGCTTCCTGGAGCAGAACCCGAAATCCGTGGCCCTGGCCGAGCGCGCGCGCAACTCGCTGTACGCCGGCGTGCCCATGCACTGGATGGCCGACTGGTCCACCCCCTGCCCGCTGTTCGTCGAGCGCGCCAAGGGCGCCCGCTTCTACGACGTCGACGGCCACGAGTACGTCGACTTCTGCCTGGGCGACACCGGCACCATGTTCGGCCACTCGCCGGACCCGGTGGCCCGCGCCATCGCCGAGCAGGCCAACAACGGCCTGACCACCATGCTCCCGGGCGAAGACGCCGTGGTCTGCGGCGAACTGCTGGCCGCGCGCTTCGGCCTGCCGTTCTGGCAGGTCACCGCCACCGCCACCGACTCCAACCGCTACGTGCTGCGCTGGGCCCGCGCCATCACCGGGCGCAACACCCTGCTGGTGTTCGACGGCTGCTACCACGGCACCGTCGACGACGTCATGGTGCGCTACCGCGACGGCGAGACCGTGCCGCGCTCCGGCCTGGTCGGCCAGGCCTACGACCTGACCCAGTACAGCCGCTCCATCCCCTTCAACGACGTCGAAGCGCTGGAAGCCGCGCTGGCCAGGGGCGACGTCTGCGCCCTGCTGTGCGAGCCGGCGATGACCAACATCGGCATGGTCCTGCCCGACCCGGGCTTCCTGCAGAAGTGCCGCGAGCTGACGCGCAAGTACGGCGCGCTGCTGATCATCGACGAAACCCACACCATCTCCACCGGCATCGGCGGCTGCACCCAGCTGTGGAACCTCGACCCGGACTTCTTCGTGGTCGGCAAGCCGATCGCCGGCGGCGTGCCCTGCGGCATCTTCGGTTGCAGCGCGGACATGGCCGAGAAGATGCTCGCCTCGCGGCAGAAGGCCCAGGAAGACAGCCATGGCCACGGCCACAGCGGCATGGGCACCACCCTCTCGGCCAACGCCCTGGCCATGCACTGCATGCGCGCCAACCTGGAACAGGTGATGACCCAGGCCGCCTACGACCACATGCTGCCGCTGGCCAGGCGCCTGGCCGACGGCTTCCGCCGGCTGATCGCCAAGCACGGCCTGAAGTGGTCGGTGACCGAGCTGGGCGCGCGCAGCGAGTTCCAGTTCTGCCCGGTCTCGCCGCGCACCGGCGCCGAGGCCGAAGCGGCCTTCCACGACGAACTGCAGATGGCCCTGCACCTGTACCTGATCAACCGCGGCATCCTGATCACGCCGTTCCACAACATGACCCTGTGCTGCCCGGACACCAGCGAAGCCGACGTCGACCGCCTGATCGACACCCTCGACGCGGGCATCACCGAGCTGCTGGCGATTCCTGGCGCGCGCGAGGCTTGATGCACCGCGCCCCTGGGCCCACCCGAAACACCGTCGCAGGAGCGGACTCCGTCCGCGATGCTTTCCGCCGCCTGCCGGCGGATCGTGGATGAATCCGCTCCTACAAGGAACAGGAGCAGCGCCGTCGTAGGATGGGTTGAGCGAAGCGATACCCATCACCACGGCAGCATGGGTTTCGCAGGCTCAACCCATCCTACGGTGCAGCCTGCAAGACTGTTGCTCCTACGAAGAGAACATCCGGCGCGCCGCGCTAACCGAGGACCACCATGCAATTCGCCGATCGAAAGGAAGCCGAAGCCTTCCTCGCCGCGCACCCCGAGGTGCGCAGCATCGAGCTGTTCATCATCGACGCCAACGGCATCCCGCGCGGCAAGCTGCTGCACCGCGACGAGCTGCTGGCCATCTACGACAACGGCCGGCCGCTGCCCAGCTCGATCCTCGCGCTCACCGTGCAGGGCGAGGACGTCGAAGGCACCGGGCTGGTCTGGGAAGTGGCCGACGCCGACTGCTGGACCTACCCGCTGCCCGGCAGCCTGACCCTGCAGCCCTGGCGCAGCTCGCCCACCGGCCAGTTACAGGTGAGCATGCACCCGACCCAGGGCTTGCCGGCCACCCCGGCGGACCCGCGCCAGGCCCTGGTGCGCGTGATCGAGCGGCTCAAGGCCGAGGGCCTGCACCCGGTGATGGCGGTGGAACTGGAGTTCTACCTGCTGGACAAGCAGCGCGACGCCCAGGGCCGCCCGCAGCCGGCGCTGCAGATGAACGGCGTGCGCCCGCAGGCGCCGCAGGTCTACGGCGTGTACGAGCTGGAACAGATGCAGCCCTTCCTCGACGACCTCTACGCCGCCTGCGAGGCCCAGGGCCTGCCGGTGCGCACGGCCATCTCCGAATACGCCCCCGGCCAGCTGGAACTGACCCTGGAGCACCGCTTCGACGTGCTCCAGGCCATCGACGAAGGCGTGCGCTACAAGCGCCTGGTCAAGGGCGTGGCCAACAAGCACGGGCTGCAGGCCTGCTTCATGGCCAAGCCGTTCGGCGACCGTGCCGGCAGCGGCATGCACCTGCACGTCAGCCTGGCCGACGAACAGGGCAACAACCTCTACGCCAGCGAGCTTTCCGACCTTGAAGGTCCGCAAGGCACGCCGCTGCTGCGGCACTCCATCGGCGGCATGATGGCCACGCTGCTCGACTCCCTGGCCATCTTCTGCCCCAACGCCAACTCCTTCCGCCGCTTCCAGGCCAACAGCTACGCGCCGCTGGCCAAGAGCTGGGGGGTGAACAACCGCACCGTGTCGTTCCGCGTGCCTGGCGGCCCGGCCAAGAGCCGGCACATCGAGCACCGCATCTGTGGCGCCGACGCCAATCCCTACCTGGCCGCCGCGGCTATCCTCGCCGGCATCCACAAGGGCATCCGCGAACAGCTCGACCCCGGCGCGGCCATCGAGGGCAACGGCTACGAGCAGGCCCGCGAGTTCCTGCCCACCGACTGGCTCACCGCGCTGCGCGCCCTGGAGGCCTCCAGCTGGGCCCGCGAGGCGCTGGGCGAGGAGTTCCTCAAGGTGTTCCTGGCCATCAAGTGGGAGGAATACCGCCAGTTCATGGGCGAGGTCGGCGAGCAGGACTGGCGCTGGTACCTGCACCACGCCTGAGCCAGCGCGACCATCAGTCGCCTACGAAAGCTCCAGCGGGATTTACGAAAAAATTACCCTGGCAAAGCGAAGATTCTGGTCTTTTCTTGGTCAGTAGAGACAGAGGGCCGCCCGTGCGGCCCTCTTCCTTGCGGCGTGCCGCCACTGCCTGACGGCGCGCCGTTTCCCTATCAGGCAGGGAGATCACTCAGTCAATGAGCACACCCGTTGTTCTGATCACCGGGGCCGCCGGCGGCCTCGGCAAGGCCATCGCCAAGCGCTTCGCCCAGAGCCATTGGCGCATCGCCGCCACCGACGTCGACAAGAGCGGGCTGCATGCGCTCAACGCCCAGGTGCCGCTGGATGCCAGCGCCGTGGCCGACCTGCGCCGGGCGGACAACTGCCAGAGCCTGGTGGCGGACATCCTCGCCCGCACCGGCCGCCTGGACGCGCTGATCAACGCCGCCGGGGTCTGGCGCGAGGGCCCGGTGGAAAACTTCAACGAGGACGACTTCGACCTGGTCCTGGGGGTCAACCTCAAGGCCGCGTTCTACATGTGCCAGGCCGCCACGCCCTACCTCAAGGACAACCGCGGCTGCATCGTGAACATCTCCAGCGATTCCGGGCGCCAGGCCTACCGCGGCTCGGCGGCCTACTGCGCGAGCAAGGCGGCGCTGACCATGCTCACCCGCACCCTGGCCCTGGAACTGGCCGCGGACGGCGTGCGCGTCAACGCCATCTCCCCGGCCGACATCGCCACGCCGATGCTCGACTACCAGGCCGAGCGCTACGGCCAGGGCAACCCCGCCGCCTACAAGCTCGGCCTGCTGCGGGATTATCCACAGGGCAAGGAAGCGCGCTTCATCCGCCCGGAAGAGGTCGCCGACCTGGTCTGGTACCTCTGCGGCCCGCAATCCGAAGCCATCACCGGCGCCGACCTGGCCATCGACTTCGGCCTCTCCGCCGGCCGCTGAGCCGCGCCGCGCGCCAATCGCCCGGCGATTGGCGCGCGCCCCTGTTCGCCGGGGCCAATGGGGGGTATAGAAAAGAGTGTGTCGCGGGGCTGGGCGCAGTGCGTCCAGTCTTGGCATCCCCCACCCGCCTTGCGAGAGCGATATGGAACCCGGCAACCACCAACTCAGCATGACCGTCCTGATGACCCCGGACATGGCCAACTTCTCCGGCAACGTCCACGGCGGCACCCTGCTCAAGTACCTCGACGAGGTCGCCTACGCCTGCGCCAGCCGCTACGCCGGCCACTACGTGGTGACCCTCTCGGTCGACCAGGTGATCTTCCGCGAGCCGATCCACGTCGGCGAACTGGTGACCTTCCTCGCCTCGGTCAACTACACCGGCCGCACCTCCATGGAGATCGGCGTGAAGGTGGTCACCGAGAACATCCGCGAGAAATCCGTGCGCCACACCAACAGCTGCTTCTTCACCATGGTGGCGCTGGACGACGAGCGCAAACCCACCGCCGTGCCGCCGCTGCAGCCGGTCACCCGGGAGGAGCGCCGGCGCTTCGCCCAGGCCCAGCAGCGTCGCCAGCTGCGCCAGGAACTTGAGCAGCGTTACCAGGCAATTCGTGAAGAATGGGACAAGGATGCCGACATTTCTTGACAAGATTTCTCAAGTGCCGCTGAAAAAGTCCGGCGCGTCAACAAGTTAACCTTGAGCGTCGGCAAGGCCGAAAGCCTCGCCAGCGCCTAGACTTGCCCAATCCGCGGGTTTGCCCCCGTGATCCACCTGCGAACCACCGCCCTCCCGGGGCGGCAGTTCCCTGCGTGCCCGGAGCCCAGACCATGCACCACACACCGCTACTGACCACCCTCGCCGTCGGCTTCGTGCTGGCCTTCATCCTCGGCGCCCTGGCCAACCGCCTGCGCATCTCGCCGCTGGTCGGCTACCTGCTGGCCGGCGTGCTGGCCGGGCCCTTCACCCCCGGCTACGTCGCCGACCAGGCGCTGTCGACGGAAATCGCCGAACTGGGGGTGATCCTGCTGATGTTCGGCGTCGGCCTGCACTTCTCGTTGAAAGACCTGCTCTCGGTGAAGGCCATCGCCATCCCCGGCGCGGTGGTGCAGATCGGCGTGGCCACCCTGCTCGGCATGGGCCTGGCCTGGATGATGGGTTGGCCGCTGGGCGGCGGCCTGGTGTTCGGCCTGGCGCTGTCGGTGGCCAGCACCGTGGTGCTGCTGCGCGCCCTGGAACAGCGCCAGCTGATCGACACCAAGCGCGGGCGCATCGCCATCGGCTGGCTGATCGTCGAAGACCTGGCCATGGTCCTCACCCTGGTGCTGCTGCCGGCGCTGGCCGGCACGCTTGGCGGCAAGGCCGAGGACGGCGCCAGCGGCGGCATCCTGCTGCCGATCCTGCTGACCCTGGGCAAGGTGGTGGCCTTCGTCGCGGTGATGATCCTCGGCGGCCGCCGCGTGGTGCCCTGGGCCCTGGAGAAGGTCGCCGCGACCGGTTCGCGCGAGCTGTTCACCCTCGCCGTGCTGGCCATCGCCCTGGGCATCGCCACCGGCTCGGCGGTGGTGTTCGGCGTGTCCTTCGCCCTCGGCGCCTTCTTCGCCGGGATGATCCTCAACGAATCCGAGCTCAGCCACGAGGCGGCGGAGAACTCGCTGCCCCTGCGCGACGCCTTCGCCGTGCTGTTCTTCGTCTCGGTGGGCATGCTGTTCAACCCGGCGATCCTGATCCAGGAGCCGCTGCCGGTGCTGGCCACCTTCCTGGTCATCGTCTTCGGCAAATCGGTGGCCGCCTACGTCATCGTGCGCCTGTTCGGCCACCCCAACAGCACCGCGCTGACCATCGCCGCCAGCCTGGCGCAGATCGGCGAGTTCTCCTTCATCCTGGTCGGCCTGGGCGTGACCCTCGAACTGCTGCCCGAGCAGGGCCGCGACCTGGTGCTGGCCGGCGCCATCCTGTCGATCCTGGTCAACCCGCTGCTGTTCATCGCCATCGAGCGCCTGCAGGCGCGCAAGGAAAGCGCCCAGCCCAGCGAGGCCCAGGTGCAGGACGAGGACCTGCCGCCGCCGGTGCGCGAGCACGAGCACGCCATCCTCATCGGCCACGGCCGCGTCGGCGAACTGGTCAGCGCGCGCCTGCAGAAGGACGGCACGCCGCTGGTGGTGATCGAGGACAAGCGCGAGAAGGCCGCCGAACTGCGCGAGCGCGGCCTCAGCGTAGTGGTCGGCAACGCCGCCAACCCGGAAGTGCTGGCCCTGGCCAACATCACCACCGCGCGCTGGCTGCTGATCGCCATCCCCAACGGCTTCGAGGCCGGGCAGATCGCCAGCCGCGCCCGCGCGGCCAACCCCGAACTGGACATCATCGCCCGCGCGCACTTCGACGCCGAGGTGGAATACCTGGAACAGAACGGCGCCAGCCTGGTGATCATGGGCGAACGCGAGATCGCCCAGGGCATGTACCAGCGCGTCGAGCAGCACGGCACCCCGGCGCCGCAGCCGGATGGGTTGCCGCAGTCGGCTTGAGGCCGGGGTGGCACTGGAGGTATACATCAACGAAGGTGCCATCCATGCGGCACGCCTGAATGGAGAAAGGCCATGAAGCCGTCGCTTGCACTCGAACAAAAGCGCCAGGTCGTCCGCGACCTGGCACGCCGCTATGGCACGCTCAACCCACGCGTATTCGGTTCGGTCCTGCAGGGCACCGACCAGGATGGCAGCGATCTTGACCTGTTGGTAGACGTGGCGCCCGGTACCACGCTATTCGATCTCGGCGGCCTGCAGGACGAACTGCAGGAAGTGCTGGGCGTAAGGGTCGACCTGCTGACACCCGGCGATATCCCAGTGAAATTTCGCGCCCAGTTGCTGAGCGAAGCCAGGCCGGTATGACGATCAACCGCCTGGAGGATTATCTGGAGCATATCCGCCAGGCGGCCAACGACGCCTGCACCTTCGTCGAAGGCATGGACAAAACGGCGTTCCTCGCCGACAAGCGTACCCAACAGGCGGTCATCATGAGCCTGGTGATCATCGGCGAAGCCGCCGCCAAGATCATGGACAACCATCCCGATTTCGTCGCCACCCAGTCCCAGGTGCCCTGGCGCAACATGAGGGGCATGCGCAACCGCCTGGCCCACGGTTATTTCGACATCGACCTCGGCCTGACCTGGGAAACCGTACGCAGCGCACTGCCCGCCCTGCTACAAACACTTCCTCACCTAGACGAAGAAACCTGACGCGCCGCTCCTCAGATCGCCTTCGCCTCGAAACGTACCCGCGGGTGGGCGATGCGGTCCTGGGCGCGCACCAGTTCCAGTTCGTAGCTGCCGCAGTGCTGGGTCTCCAGCAGCACTTCGTGCACCGCCGCGGCGGTGAATTCGAAGGCCGTGCAGGGCGCCTCGCCCAGCAGCAGGCGGGCCAGGAACAGGCCGGAGGTCAGATCGCCGACGCCCACCGGCTGGCGCGGGAAGGCCAGCAGCGGGCGGCGCAAGTGCCAGCTGCCCTCGGCGCTGACCAGCAGCATCTCGAAGGCGTCCGACGGCTTGCCCGGGTAGTTCAGGTGCTTCACCAGCACCGCCTTCGGGCCGCGCGCCAGCAGGCTGCGCGCCATCTCCACGCAATCCTCCAGGGACTGCGGGCTGCGCTGGCAGAAGCTGTCCAGCTCCAGCTGGTTGGGGCACAGGTAGTCGGCCACCGCGGCGGCTTCCTGGAGTAGGAACTCGCCGACTTCCGGGGCCACTATGCAGCCCTTGTCCGGGTGGCCCATCACCGGGTCGCACAGGTAGATCGCCCGCGGGTTGGCCTCGCGGATGCGCGCCAGCGCCTCGAGGATCGCGCGGCCCTGGGCGGCGCTGCCCAGGTAGCCGGAAAGCACGGCGTCGCAGTTGCCCAGCTCGCCGATGGCGGCGATGCCCTCCACCAGCGCCGGAATCTGCTCCGGCGGCAGCACCTGGCCGGTCCAGTGGCCATACTGGGTATGGTTGGAGAACTGCACGGTGTTCAGCGGCCAGACGTTCACCCCGACGCGGCGCATCGGGAACACGGCGGCGCTGTTGCCGGCATGGCCGAAGACGACGTGGGACTGGATGGCGAGGACGTGGGGAGTGCGCGACGACATGACGAATTCCTGCAACTGGATGTGTCAGTATGGGGCGCAAATCACCACCTGGGAACCGGCGGCTCTCGCCGCGTTCCTACAGACTCGGTAAGCTGGAGCGCCTCTTCCCGAGCGGAGCCTTGAAGTGACCTTGGGCAACCTTTTCGTATTCCTCCTGCTGGCCACGGCCGCCGCCTGGTGGTGGCGCGCCCACGGCATCCGCGAGCGCGCCCTGCAGCTGGCGCGCCAGCATTGCGCGCGGCAGGGGGTGGAGCTGCTCGACGAGAACGTCGCCCTGCGCCGCCTGCGCCTGCGCCGCGGCGCCAACGGCATGCTCTGCCTGGCCCGGGAATACGGCTTCGAGTTCACCGCCAGCGGCCAGGACCGCTACAACGGCAGCATCACCATGCTCGGCCAGCGCCCCGGCCCGATCGAGCTGGAGCCCTTCCGCTTCCACCCCGAGCCCCACGAGGTGCACGCGGTGGTGGAAATCGCCCAGGCCCTGCCGGCGCCCACGGCCGAGCCACAGGCGCCACGGCACAAGGCCGAGGTGGTGCGATTGGACGAGTGGCGGCGCAACCACGCCGACAAGAAGGTCGGCGACTAGCTACTCGTGCCCGAGCAGGAAGCGCGCCACCCGCTCGGCGCTGTCCTGGGGGTATTCCTGCATGAAGCAATGCCCGCCGGCGACGCTCTGCCCGCCGACGTGGGTGTTCTGCGCGCACCAGCGGGCCACCGCCTTGGGCACGAAGGGGTAGGTCCGTTCGCCGAACAGCACCAGGGTCGGCGTGCTCACCTTCGCCAGCGACGGCCACAGGCGCTTGGGGAAGGAGCTGAAGATTTCCGCCTCGCGGCTCGGCCGGCATTTCAGCTCGACGCCGCCGTCCACCGCCTTGATGGCGTTCTCCACGTAGGCCCATAGCGCCTCGTCGGTCCAGCCCTTGAAGATGCCGCGGCCGTGCAGGCCGGCATAGGCGGCGGCGCGGTCCGGCCACTGGCTGCGCCGCGCCCTGGCCTTCTGCGCCATGGCCCTGCGCTCGTGCAGGCCGAGCACCTCGGACAGCGCCATCACGCCGATCATCGCCGGGGTGAACAGCACCGGGTCGAGCAGCGCCGCGCGTTCGAACAGCTGCGGATGGCGCGCCAGGATCAGGCTGCTGAGCACGCCGCCGAAGCTGTGCCCGCAGGCGTAGCGCGGCACTTCGCCGTAGCCCCCGCGGCCGGCCTCGAAGGCCTCCACGGCCATCTCGGCGTTGCGGTTCCAGCCATGGAAGCGCCCGCCGTGGTCGCTGTCGCCGTGGCCCTGGACGTCGCACAGCCAGAGGTCGAAGTCCCGCGCCAGGTGCTTGAGCATCGGCTCGTAGGCCCGCCCGCAGAAACCATTGCCATGCAGGAAGTGCAGCAACGGCTTGCCGCTGGGTTCGCTGCGCCAGCCGCGCAGGGTGAAGCCGGCGGAGCAGGAATGGGACCAGGCGATCAACTGCATCGGACGTTCTCCTCGAGGGTCGCGCAGTGTAGCGACCCGCGGCCGCGCCGGACCAGTGCCCGGACATGCTATGGTCGCGCTCCGCCCACCCGCACCGAGCGCCATGAGCCCGACCCGTCCCCTGCGCCTGATCCTCGCCAGCCTGCTGGTGCTGGCCGGCCTGCTGCTGTCGGTGTACTGGGCCGGGGAAAAGGCGCGGCACCGCTCGCTGCTCGCCGAGGCCGAGGCCGCCCACGAGCAGCTGGGGCTGTACGTCAGCTCGCTGCGCACCCTGCTGGAACGCTACCGCAGCCTGCCGGCGGTGCTGGCCCTGGACCCGGAGCTGCGCCAGGCCCTGGCCGGCCCGGTCGCCGGCGGGCTGCAGCAGGCGCTGAACCTCAAGCTGGAGCGGATCAACGCCGCGGCGCGCTCCTCCACCCTGGAACTGCTCGACCGCGACGGCCTGGCGGTGGCTGCCAGCAACTGGCGCCTGCCGACCAGCTACGTCGGCCACAACTACGCCTTCCGCCCCTACTTCCGCCAGACCATCGCCCAGGGCACCGGGCGCTTCTACGCGGTGGGCGTGACCACCGGCATCCCCGGCTACTTCCTGGCCAACGCGGTGCGCGACGAGGCCGGGCGCTTCCTCGGCGCCATCGTGGTCAAGCTGGAATTCCCCGACCTGGAACAGCAGTGGAGCCAGACCCCCGACCTGGTGCTGGTCAGCGACACCAAGGGCATCGTCTTCCTCGCCAACCACCCCGGCTGGCGCTACCGCGAATTGCAGCCGCTGGACACCTTCGCCCGCCTGGAACTGGCGCAGACCCGCCAGTACGACCGCCAGCCGCTGAGCCCGTTACAGCACCGCACCCTGCAGCCGCTGGGCGAGGACAGCCGCCTGGTGCGCGTCGGCGCCAAGGACGACGAAACCGACTACCTCTGGCAGTCCCTGAGCCTGCCCGACGACGACTGGACCCTGCACCTGCTGCGCGACGCCCGCGGCGTGCAGAGCGACGTCGCCACCGCGCGCCTGGCCGCCGCCGGGGCCTGGCTGGCATTGGTGTTCCTAGCCCTGCTGCTGCAACAGCGCTGGCGCATCGCCCGCCTGCGCCAGCGCAGCCGCGAGGAACTGGAGCAACTGGTGGAACAGCGCACCGCCGCCCTGAAAACCGCCCAGGACGGCCTGGTGCAAGCCGCCAAGCTGGCCGCCCTGGGGCAGATGTCGGCGGCCCTGGCCCACGAGATCAACCAGCCGCTGACCGCCCAGCGCATGCACCTGGCCAGCGTGCGCCTGCTGCTGGACGCCGGGCGCAGCGACGAGGCGCGCGCCGCCCTGGCGCGCCTGGACGAGTTGCTGGAGCGCATGGCCGCGCTGACCGGCCACCTGAAGACCTTCGCCCGCAAGACCCCCGGCGGCCTGCGCGAACGCATCGAACTGGGCCACGTGCTGGACCAGGCCCTGCAGTTGCTGACGCCGCGCATCCGCGCCGAACAGGTGGAGGTCAGCCAGGTGCTCAGCGTGCCGGCCTGGGTGCTGGGCGACGCCATCCGCCTGGAACAGGTGCTGGTCAACCTGCTGCGCAACGCCCTGGACGCGGTGGCCGGCGTCGAGCGCCCGCACATCGGGGTGGCACTGCGTCGCGAGGACCCGTACTGGATTCTGGAAGTCGCCGACAACGGCTCGGGCATCGCCGCCGAACACCTGGGCAACGTCTTCGATCCCTTCTTCACCACCAAGCCGGTGGGCGAGGGACTCGGCCTGGGACTGGCGGTATCCTACGGCATCGTCCACGAACTCGGCGGCCGCCTGGAGGCCGCCAACCGTCCCGAAGGCGGCGCGCTGTTCCGCCTGGTGCTGCCCGCCGCGAGCGAAGAGACATGACCGAACACGTGATTTTCGTCGATGACGAAGCCGCCATCCGCGAAGCGGTGCAGCAGTGGCTGCAGCTGTCCGGCTTCACGGTGCGCCTGTGCAAGAGCGCCGAGGAGTGCCTGAAGAACCTGGAGCGCGGTTTCGCCGGCGTGGTGATCAGCGACGTGCGCATGCCCGGCACGGACGGCCTGGCCCTGCTCGAACGCCTGCAGCAGCTGGACCGCGACCTGCCGGTGATCATGGTCACCGGCCACGGCGACGTGCCCATGGCGGTGCAGGCCATGCGCGACGGCGCCTACGACTTCATCGAGAAGCCCTTCACCCCCGAGCGCCTGCTGGACAGCCTGCGCCGCGCCCTGGAAAAGCGCCGCCTGGTGCTGGAGAACCGCCAGCTGCGCGAACAGGCCACGCTCAAGGACCAGGTGGAGTCGCGCCTGCTCGGCGTGTCGAAGCCGATGGAAGCCCTGCGCCGCCAGGTGCTGGCCCTGGCCGGCACGCCGGTGAACGTGCTGATCCGCGGCGAGACCGGCGCCGGCAAGGAGCTGGTCGCCCGCTGCCTGCACGACTTCGGCCCGCGCGCGGACAAGCCCTTCGTCGCGCTGAACTGCGCGGCCATCCCCGAGCAGTTGTTCGAAAGCGAGCTGTTCGGCCACGAGAGCGGCGCCTTCACCGGCGCCCAGGGCAAGCGCATCGGCAAGCTGGAGCACGCCAACGGCGGCAGCCTGTTCCTCGACGAGATCGAGAGCATGCCGCTGGCCCAGCAGGTCAAGCTGCTGCGCGTGCTGCAGGAGCAGCAGTTGGAGCGCCTGGGCTCGAACCAGAGCATCCGCGTCGACCTGCGGGTGATCGCCGCGACCAAGCCGGACCTGCTGGAAGAAGCCCGCGCCGGGCGCTTCCGCGAAGACCTGGTGTACCGCCTGAACGTCGCCGAACTGCGCCTGCCGCCGCTGCGCGAAAGGCGCGAGGACATCCCGCTGCTGTTCGAACACTTCGCCCAGTTGGCCAGCGAGAAGCTCGGCCGCGAGGCGCCGCCGCTGTCCACCGCCGAACTGGCCCGGCTGCTGGCCCACGACTGGCCGGGCAACGTGCGCGAACTGGCCAACGCCGCCGAGCGCCACGTGCTCGGCCTGGACCGCGCCGCGCAACTGGAAGCGCCGGCCGGCAGCGGCCTGTTCGAACGCATGGAAGCCTACGAGGCCGAATGCATCCGCCAGGCCCTGAGCCAGTGCAAGGGCGACATCAAGGCGGTGATGGAACTGCTCGGCCTGCCGCGCCGCACCCTCAACGAGAAGATGCAGCGGCATGGGTTGAGCCGGGGGGATTATCTCGGAGAAGGCTGA
The DNA here is from genome assembly GCF_001586155.1 of Pseudomonas citronellolis. Lineage (NCBI taxonomy): Bacteria > Pseudomonadati > Pseudomonadota > Gammaproteobacteria > Pseudomonadales > Pseudomonadaceae > Pseudomonas > Pseudomonas citronellolis. Next base: position 254,984 of record NZ_CP014158.1, on the reverse strand, counting down.
GTCGCCTCCTCCAGGCGCTTGGCCAGGTACCCGCGCGAGATGCTCCCTGCCCCCCACCAGAGCAGCAGCAATGCGACGGCGGCTCCGAACAGAGCCAGCAGCGGCCAGCCCAGGCTTGCGCGGGGAGTGGCGAACAGGTTCGGCGTCATGCGTGGCATCCATGTCCAGACAGAAGGGATTCTGTCCTGCGCAACGGCACTTCGCCAATATCGCCTCGAGCGGCCGGCGCTTTTCCACAGGCAAAAAAACGGCCGCTGAGTGCAGCGGCCGGAAAGAAGACGTCGATTGGAGCAATCGGATATCGGCGTCGGGAAGCAGGGCCAGTCGGCGTTGGAGGAACCGGCTGGCGTGAGGGGCGGAAGTTCGCAGTCACCGCCCCTCGGTGACACATCAGGCTGATCGTGTCGGGCCTGCCGGGAGAGCCCGGCAGATAAAGACAAGTCTATTGACCTATCTATTTCCGATAAAGCGCGAAGACGGCGAAAGACTTTTTCATAAAATGAAAAGATCACCGCCCCCGCCAGGATAAAAAAACGCCGCATTTCGTATGCGGCGCAAGGCATTGGGAATACCGGCTCACGCTCCGGGCTTCCCGGGGGAAAGTAACGCCGATCAGGAATCGGCGTTGGACTGGGCAGCGGCCTTGCCGGCGGTACGCTCGGCATCGGAGGCCTGCTGGGCAGCGGCGATGGCGGCCTCGTTGGCTTTCACCATCTTGTCGGTCATCAGTCGGGATTCTTCGGCGAAGCTCAGTTGCACGAAGGACAGCGAGCAAACGGACAGCAGGGCAGCAACAACAAGTTTACGGGACATGATTTTCGAACCTTTGATTGGCCCCGCTCAGTGGGGGCGATGCAAAGGTTACGACTCGGCGACAGGCGGAAAAATAGCTGGCTCACCAACAGACCATTGCCTGAAAAGCAACAATCCGTTTTCAGGCCCAGTGCGCGGGGTCGTTCATCACCTGCTCGTCGGCGTCGAAGGCCTTGGGCAGTTCTTCCTTGAGGAACTCCACCCAGGTGCGGATCTTCGCGTCGAGGAAGCGCCGCGACGGGTAGAGCGCGAAGATCTGCCGCACGTGCAGGCTGCGCTCGGGCAACACGCGCACCAGCTCGCCCTGGCGCAGCGCCGGCGCAGCCACGTAGCTGGGCAGCAGGCAGATGCCCATGCCGGCGCGGGCGGCCCCGGCCAGGGCCTCGGCGACGTTGACCATGAAGGTGTCGCGCGGGCGGATCACGCTCGCCTCGTTGTCTTCCTCGAAGGCCCAGCCTTCCGGGAAGGTCGGGTCCTGCAGGCGCAGGCAGCGGTGCTCGCGCAGGTCCTCGATGGCGCGCGGGGTGCCGCGCTCGGCCAGGTAGCCGGGGCTGGCGCAGAGCACGCTGTAGATGCTGCCGAGGGTCTGGGCGACGTACTCGGAATCGGGCAGTTCGCGGTCGCGGGTGATGACCACGTCCTGGCCTTCTTCGAGGATGTCCGGCTGGCGCTGGGCCAGGGTCAGCTCGATGTAGACCTCCGGGTGCTGCTGGCAGTAGCGCGAGATCAGCGGGATGAGATGCTGCTGGCCGAGCCCGGTCAACGAGTGCACGCGCAGCCGGCCGCGCGGGCGCAGGTGCGCGCCGTTGGCCTCGGCCTCGGCTTCCTCGACGTCGAGGAGGATTTCCCGGCAACGCTGCAGGTAGCGTTCGCCGGTCTCGGTCAGGGCCAGGCGCCGCGTGGTGCGGTGCAGCAGGCGCGCCTGCAGGTAGGCCTCCAGGTCCGAGACCACGCGGGAGACCTGGGCGGTCGACAGGCCCAGGGCATTGGCGGCGGCGGTGAAGCTGCCGGCATCGACCACGCGGGCGAAGACCCGCATCGCATGTAAAGTGTCCACTGTTGCCCCGTCTGCAAAACTGAATCGCAGTATAGGGTCATTTTCCCGCGACAGTTGCCGGGTATAGTGGCAACCAGGTCGCTGCAGCAGCGATGGGTCCATCAGGCCCATCGTCTGGCACCCGGCACACCAGCCGCTTGCCAACACTCCCCCGCGCATACCCCGCTGCAGCGGCTGCCCTTTTCCTCCAAAGGCGCATGTCTTGATTGATGTGCGCCTTTTTTCGTTTGCAGGCGGCGCCGAGGTGCTTTCGTAGGATGGGTTGAGCTTGCGAAACCCATGCGGTCGCGGTGATGGGTATCGCTTCGCTCAACACCATCCTACGACGGTGCGCCACGGCATCGAGGCGTGCCAGTCAGCGCGGCAGCGGGTAGAGGCGTTCGTCGAACTGCGCCAGGCGCGGGAATTCCAGCGGTTGGTCGCCCTCCAGGTGCTGCAGGCGGTCCTGGTACTGGCGCAGGAAGTCCTGGCGCGCGTCGTTGCCGATGTAGGGCACGTGCCAGGCGACGAAGGGCGGCAGCACCGTCATGCCGGTGTAGGCCAGGGTGCCGCGCAGGATCGGCCGCAGCATGTCTTCCAGCGGGCCGTGGATGGCGCCTTCGCCGAACATGTGCTCGCGCCCGCCGAGGGTGACGGTGACCAGCGCCTTCTTGCCGGCCAGGCCGCCCTGGTCGTAGAAGCGCTTGCCGCCGTAGCAGATACCCGAGACCAGCACGCGGTCGAACCAGCCCTTGAGGATGGCCGGGGCGGAGAACCAGTAGATCGGGAAGTTGAAGATCACCAGGTCCGCCCAGAGCAGCTTGTCCAGCTCGGCCTGGATGTCGGCGGCGATGGTCTGGTGCTTGGCGCCTTCGCGCTGCTCCAGGGCGTAGACCAGGTAGTCCGGGTTGGCGCGCGCGCCGAAGTCGGCGGCGCTGGCTACCGGGTTCCAGTTCATCGCGTAGAGGTCGGAGACCTGCACTTCGTGGCCCTGGCCCTTGAGGGTTTCCTCGGCCAGCTTGTACAGCGCGGTGCTGAAGGACTGGGGTTCGTTGTGAGCGTGGATGATCAGTACGTTCATGTGGATTCCTGGCTAGAAAAGCGCTACTTGGCGGATTGGCGTACTGGCTCAGCACCCTCTCCCCAGCCCTCGGCTGCGCGCCCCGCCCTGAAGGGAGAGGGGGCGTTCGTGTTCATCCTGCAGCGCCCTCTCCCGCCGGTAGCACCGAAGCGCTTTTGCCCCCTCTCCCGCTTGCGGGAGAGGGCTGGGGAGAGGGTGCTCTTCAGGCGTTCAGAGTTGAATGACCTTGTGTTCGACGAACTCCGCCAGACCTTCCTCGCCCCACTCGCGGCCGATGGTCTGTTCCGTGGCCGGGTTCTGCACCTCGGCCAGGCCCTGCCCTTGCGGCGCTACCCAGGCGCCGTCGATGTACAGCCGCAGGCGGTCATGCATAGCGCTTCTCCTTGAGCAGTTCGGCGGCGCACAGGGCGATGCGCCGGCAGGCTTCGCGCAGCGGCTCGGCGCCGAGCACCAGGCCCAGGCGGATGTGCCCGGCGGCGCTGGGGCCGAAGGCTTCGCCGGCCAGCACCGAGACGCCGTGGCGGTCCAGCAGCAGGTCGGCGAAGTCCTGGGCGGAGAGGCCGGTGGGGCGGATGTCGACCATTACGAACATGCCGCCGTCCGGGCGCAGGGCGCGCAGGCCGACGCAATCGGCGAGGCAGTCGAGCACCAGGTCGTGGCGCTGGCGGTAGGCCTCGCGCATGGCTTCCAGCTCCGGCAGCTGGGCTTCCAGCGCGGTGCAGGCGGCGTCCTGGACGAAGTCCGGCGAGCCGTAGAGCATGCACAGCGCGAGGTTTTCCAGATGGCCGCAGAGGTCCTGCGGGCCGACCACCCAGCCCACCCGCCAGCCGGTCATGGCGTGGGACTTGGACAGGCTGTTGAGGGTCGCGGTGCGCTCGGCCATGCCCGGCAGGCTGGCCGGGCTGACGTGCTCGCCGTCGAATATCAGTTCGCTGTAGACCTCGTCGGAAATCATCCACAGGTCGTGTTCGATGCACAGCTCGGCCAGTGCCTCCCAGGTCGCCCGCGGCAGGCTGGCGCCGGAGGGGTTGTGCGGGCTGTTGATGGCGATGGCGCGGGTGCGCGGGGTGACCAGCCTGGCCACGTCCTCGGCCTGCACGCGGAAGCCGTGCTCGGAACGCACCGGCACCGGCACGACCTTTGCCCCGCAGGCGCCGAACACCGCTTCGTAGGTGACGTACATGGGCTCGGCGACTATCACCTCGTCGCCCGGGTTCAGCAGGCACTGCGCCACGGCGTAGAGCGCGCACTGCGCGCCGGCCAGCACCACCACGTCGTTCGCGTCCACCGCCTGGCCGCTGCGCTGCGTGTGGCGGCGGGCGATGGCCTCGCGCAGGTTGCGCTTGCCGCGCACGTCGGAGTAGTGGGTGTTGCCGGCCAGCAGGCTGTCGATGGCCGACTGCACGATGGGCGCCGGGGTGTCGAAATCGGGGTCGCCCACCGACAGCAGCAGGATGTCGTCGCCCTGCTCCAGGCGCGCCAGGGCGCGGTAGTGGATGTCCCAGGCGGCGGCGCCGGGGCCTGCGATGCGTTGGGTGAGGTTCGAGAAGCGCATGACGGGGAGTCCTTCAATGCGCCGGGGCCTGCGCCCCGGCGGGTGCAACGGGGCCTACTTCGCGCAGGCGTGTTTCAGTTCGACCAGGGTCACGCCGGGGTGGGCGAAGCCTTCACGCAGGTCGCGCTCCAGCTCGTCCAGGCTCTGCGGCTGGCGCATCTCGCAGCCGTAGGCGCGGCCGAGCAGGGCGAAGTCCGGGTTGCGCGGCAGCACGCCGACCGGCTCGATATCCAGGCCGAGCATGTCGTCGCGGATCTGCCCGAGCGCGTCGTTGTTCCACAGCAGCACCACCAGCGGGCTGTCCAGCTCCTCGGTGGCGGTGGCCAGTTCCTGCGCGGTGTAGAGGAAGCCGCCGTCGCCCACCAGCACCAGGCCGGGGCGCTCCGGCGCGCCGAACTTGGCGCCGATGCCGGCGGGCACGCCGTAGCCGAGGGTGCCGTAGCCGGTGGGGTGCAGCCAGCCGCGCGGCGCCTGGCTGGGGTACAGGTAGTTGGCGGTGTAGGCCAGCTGGGTCATGTCGCTGGCGATGAAGGCGTTGGCCGGCAGCGCCTTGGCGATGCGTTCGAGGATCGCCTTGTGGATAAGCTGCAGCGGCGCGTGGCTGGCATCCAGTTGCTGGCGCAGCTGGGCGACGCGGTCGATGGCGCTGCCGGCGTCACGCTTGGCGGCCGGCAGCGCGGCGAGCAGCGCTTCGGCGGTGGCTTTCGAATCGCCCAACAGGGCTACGGCGCTGGGGTAGAAGTCGTTGAACTTGTGCGAATCGATATCCACGCGGATCAGCTCGCCGTTCAGCGGCAGGCGCTCGCGCCAGTAGTCGGTGTCGGCCATCTCGGTGCCGATGGCCAGCACCACGTCGGCCTCGGCGATCATGTCCCAGCCGGCCTGGGTGCACAGGGTGGCGCCGGCGGCCAGCGGCGTCTCCGGGGCCAGCAGGCCCTTGCCGGCGACGCTGGTGAACAGCGGCGCGGCCAGGCGTTCGCTGAGCGCTGCCAGGGCCTGCGCGGCATGCAGCGCGCCGCCGCCGGCGATGATCATCGGGCGCTTGGCCGCGGCGAGTTTATCCACAGCCTGGCGCAGCGCGTCGGCGGCGGGCTGGCCACGGCCGGCGCGGCGCACCACTTCATTCGTCCAGTCGCGGGCGATGGGCGCGGCGAGCACGTCCAGCGGCACCGAGATGTGCACCGGGCGCGGGCGCTCGCTGTCGAACACGGCGTAGGCGCGGGCGATCAGCTCGGGCAGGTCTTCCGGGGTCAAGGCGACCGCCGAGAAGGCGGTGATCGGCGCGGTCATGGCGCGCTGGTCCTGGGTCTCGTGCAGGCAGCCCCAGCCCTTGCCCAGGCTGGCGGTGTGGTTGACGCTGGAGATCACCAGCATCGGGATGGAGTCGGCGTAGGCCTGGCCGATGGCGGTGGCGGCGTTGGTGACGCCCGGGCCGGTGATGATGAAGGCCACGCCGGGCTTGCCGCTGACGCGCGCGTAGCCGTCGGCCATGAAGCCGGCGCCCTGCTCGTGGCGCGTCAGCACATGGCGGATGCCGCTGCCGGGCAGGCCGCGGTACAGCTCCAGGGTGTGCACGCCGGGGATGCCGAACACGGTGTCGACGCCGTAGTTGGCCAGCAGGCGGACCAGGGCCTGGCCGCCGGTGAGGGTCTTCTGTTGTTGCATGGGCAAATCCTCGTCTGTCCGGCGACGTGTGTGATCGCCGTTCGCGCCGTAGCGCTCTTGCCCCCTCTCCCGCTTGCGGGAGAGGGCTGGGGAGAGGGGCTCTTGTCGTCGGCGCGTCGGCCCACCACCCTATCCCCCAGCCCCTCTCCCTGAAGGGAGAGGGGAGCGTTCGTGTTCCCCTTCAGGTCCTCAGGCGTCGGCCAGCCGTATGAGCGCATCCACTGCCACGGCGCCTTCGGCGTTGACCAGCAGCGGGTTGACGTCCAGTTCCAGCAGGCCGTCGGCATGCTCGCAGGCGTAGTCGGCGACCGCGCGGATGGCGTCCACCAGCTTGTCCATGTCCACCGCCGGGCGGCCGCGGAAGCCGCTGAGCAGCGGCGCGCTGCGCAGGCCCAGGAGGGCGTCGCGGATGGCCGCGTCGGTGGTCGGCAGCAGCAGGCTGCGGCTGTCCTTGAGCAGCTCGACGAGGATGCCGCCGGCGCCCAGCACCAGGGCCAGGCCGAAGCCGACCTCGCGCTTGATGCCGACGATCAGCTCGGCCAGCGGCGGGCTGGCCATGCGTTCCAGCAGCACTTGCTCAAACTTCAGCAGCGGAGCGTGCTTCGCCAGGCTCTCGCGCATATCGAACAGCGCCGCTTCCAGGGCCGCTTCGTTGCGTAGGTTGAGCGCCACGCCGCCGGCTTCGGTCTTGTGCGGCAGCTCGGCGCTGACCGCCTTGAGCACCAGCGGATAGCCCAGGTCGGCAGCGGCCTCGCGGGCCTGGCCGGGGGTGCTGAGCACGGCGGCCGGCAGCGACAGGCCGAAGGGTTTCAGCGCCTGCTTGGACTGCCACTCGTCGAGCAGCCGGCCCTGGCCGTCGATGGCCTGCGGGCACAGCGGCACCAGCGCCGCCTCGCCGCGCGCCAGCAGCGCGTCGCGGCGCTGGCGGTAGTGGGCGATGCGGCCCCAGGCGGCGAGGCCGTCTTCCACACCCTGCAACGCCGCCACACCGTGGCCGTGCAGCAGTTCGCGGGCGTGGGCCGGCAGCAGTTCGGGCAGCGCCGAGGCGATGAAGCCGACCTTGTCGTGGCGCTTCAGCGCCGCGCAGTACAGCTCCAGCAGCAGGTCGCACTGCGGGCGTTCGCCGGTTTCCTCGCCGGGGTAGTCGAGCACCAGCAGGGCCGCGTCGGCCGGCGTGCGCAGGGCGCTGTCGAGCATCTTCTCCAGCGCCGGGCCGTCGCCCCAGATGGCGGTGGTGAAGTCCAGCGGGTTGGCGATGTTGGCGTAGTCCGGCAGCACCTGGGCCAGTTCGGCGCGCTGCGCGTCGACCAGCCTGGGCAACGGCAGGCCGTTGCGTTCGGCGTAGTCGGCGATCAGCCCGGCGTCGCCGCCGGAGCAGGCCAGCGCGGCCAGGCTCGGGCCGGCCGGCAGGTTGCCGCAGGCGGCGGCCTTGAGGGTTTCGATGAAGCTCACCGGGCCGCTCACGCGGATCACCCCGAGGCGGTCGAAGAGCGCGTCGTACAGCGCGTCGGAGCCGGCCAGCGAGCTGGTGTGGCTGAGCGCCAGTTCCGCGCCTATCTGCGATACGCCAGTCTTCAGCGCGATCACCGGGATGCCTTTCTGCAGCGCCTTGTAGGCGGCGCGGACGAAGCCGGGGACGTTCTTCAGGCCTTCCAGGTGCAGGCCGATGGCGGTGACGCGCGGCTCGTCGAGCAGCACGTCCATCAGCTCGGCCACGCCCAGCTGCGCCTGGTTGCCCACCGAGGCCATGTAGGCGATCGGCAGCGAGCGGTCGCTCATCGACAGGTTGTAGGCGAAGTTGCCGCTCTGCGTCAGCACCGCCACGCCCCTCTCGACGATGTGCCCGCCGTGGGCCACCGGCCACAGCGCGGCGCCGTGCAGGTAGTCGAGCAGGCCGTAGCAGTTGGGGCCGAGCAGGGCCATGTCGCCGGCCACATCGAGCAGGCGCTGTTGCAGGGCCTGGCCTTCGGCGCCGGTTTCGGCGAAGCCGGAGGCGTAGCAGATGGCGCCGCCGGCGCCCTTGGCGGCCAACTCGGCGACCGCATTCAGGGTCAGGTCGCGGTTGGTGGCGACGAACACCGCGTCGGGGCCTTCGGGCAGCTCGGCGACGCTGCGCACGCAAGGCACGCCTTCCAGCTCGTCGTATTGCGGGTTGACCAGCCACAGCGGCCCGGCGAAGCCGCCCTCGGCGCAGCGCTTGAGCGCGCGGGCCATGCTGCGGCCGCCGATGAAGGCCAGGTGACGGGGCGCCAGCAGGCGCTTGAGGTTCTCTGTGTTCATATCAGGTCTCGGTGCAAGGCTCGTTGCCCTCTCCCCCAGCCCCTCTCCCGCAAGCGGGAGAGGGGAGCGAGGATCAGCGCAGCAGCGGCCGCAGCAGTTCGCGGGAGATGATGTGGCGCTGGATTTCCGAGGTGCCTTCCCAGATGCGCTCGATGCGCGCGTTGCGCCAGATGCGTTCCGCCGGGCCTTCGTCCATCAGGCCCATGCCGCCGAATATCTGCACGGTCTCGTCGGCGACCTTGCCGAGCACTTCGCTGGCGAACAGCTTGGCCATGCCGGCCTCGCCGTCGGTCATCGTGCCCTGGTCCATCTTCCACGCGGTGTGCAGGGTCATCAGCTCGGCGGCGCGAATCTGCGTGGCCATGTCGGCCAGCTTGAAGGAAATGCCCTGGTAGCTGCCGATGACCTGGCCGAACTGCTTGCGGTCGGCCGACCATTGCAGGGCCAGGTCCATGGCGCGCTGGGCCTGACCGACGCAGTTGGCGGCGACCATCACACGGCCGGCGGTGAGCCAGGCGTTGGCCACTTCCCAGCCCTTGTCGACTTCGCCGAGGACCTTGGAGGCCGGCACGCGGCAGTCGTCGAAGAAGATTTCGTAGGTGTGGTAGCCCTTGTTGCTGACGCATTTCGGGCCGCGGCGCACGGTCATGCCGGCGGTGCCCTTGTCGACCAGGAAGGCGGTCACGGCGTTGCGCTTCTTGCCGTTACGCTCGTAGCTGTCGGTGACGGCGAAGACGATGGCGAAGTCGGCGTGGCCGGCGTGGCTGATGAAGTGCTTGGCGCCGTTGATGACGAAGTCGTCGCCGTCGCGCACGGCGCGGGTCTTGATCGAGTTGGCGTCGGAGCCGGCGCCCGGCTCGGTGAGGGCGAAGCAGTCGATCTTCTCGCCGTTCACGCAGGGCAGCAGGTAGTCCTGCACCTGCTGGCCCTTGCAGGCCATGAGGATTTTCGAGGGCCGCGCGACGAATACGTGCAGCGCCCAGGAGACCTTGGACAGCTCGCGCTCGACCAGCGCCTGGGACAGGTAGTCGAGGCCGCCGCCGCCGACTTCCTCGGGCATGTTGAAGGCATAGAAGCCGGCGGCCAGCGCCTTGCCGCGAATCTGCGCGGCGAGCTCCGGCGACACCGCGTCGGCGCGGTCGACTTCTTCCTCGTGGGGCAGCAGCTCTTTCTCGACGAAGGCCTTGACCGCCTCGACGAGCATTTCCTGTTCCTGGGTCAGTTTGAAATCCATGGGGAATACCTCGCCGTTCAACGGCCTTGGAATTTGGGAGGACGTTTCTCGGCCACGGCGCGCAGGGCTTCGGCGGCGTCCTCGCTGCGGCCGCAGAGCAGCCCGGCGGCCTGCTCGGCCTCCAGTTGCTGGGCCAGCGTGCGGTTGGCGCCGTCGCGGATCAGGCGCTTGGTCTGGGCGAAGGCGAAGGTCGGGCCGGCGGCCAGGCGCGCGGCGAATTCGCCGACCTGGGCCTGCAGTTGGTCATCGGCGACCACTTCGCCGACCAGCCCGGCGTTCAGCGCGCGCTCGGCGTTCCACAGTTCGTCGAGGAACAGCAGGCGCTTGGCCGCTTCGCTGCCGATCAGCCGCGGCAGGTGCCAGCTGGCGCCGGCGTCTGGGCAGTAGGCCATGCCGGTGTAGCCGGCCTTGAAGCGCGCCGAGGCGCCGGCGATGCGGAAGTCGCAGCACAGGGTGAGGTCCATGCCGGCGCCGACGGCGGTGCCGTTGACCGCGGCGATGGTCGGCTTGTCCAGGCCGTGCAGGCGGGTCATCAGGGCGTGGGCGGTTTCGGTCCAGCCGTAGGTCTCCAGCTCGCCGCGGGCTTCCGCCTCGGCCCATTCGGCGAGGTCGGCGCCGGCGCAGAAGCTGCGGCCCTCGCCGGTCAGCACGATGACGCGCACGGCCGGGTCGACGGCGTAGGCGTCGAGCAGCGCGTGCAGATTCTTCAGCGTGGGAACGTCCAGCGCGTTGCGCTGTTCGGGGCGGTTCAGGGTAATCCAGGCGATGCCGTCCTGGACCCGGCTGAGCGGGGATGCGTGAGTCATGCTGGCCTCGTTGTTGTTGTCGCATGAGGGCGGTGTTGGCCACAATACTAAACAAGTGTTCAACAAGACGGCAATGCACCCGTTCGGGGGGCTTGTAACGCCCCGCCGGACGGCGGGAAGGCCGCGTGGTGCGGGGGCTGCGGGGATTCGGAAGGGTTTTTCCCGGGACCTTGTTACAACTTCGCACAAACGGCCCTGCGGGCCTTCGCGGACGAAGTCTCCTACGGTTCCAGGAAGCACGGCTTTTCGTAGGATGGGTTGAGCTTGCGAAACCCATGCGGTTGCGGTGATGGGTATCGCTTCGCTCAACGCCATCCTACGAAAGGCCGAAAAGCGAAAAGCCCCGCGGGGCGGGGCTTCGTGGGTTCAGCCGATGCTCGGCACCGCCTCGCCGACCACCTGCGGGCGCTTGCGCTTGAGCACGTAGTAGGCCAGGTAGCAGGCGGCGATGAAGCCGAAGCCCCAGTACAGCGACGGGCGCTGGGTCGGGTCCATGGCCAGGAACACGAACAGCGAGCAGCAGATGGCGATGCAGGCCAGGGGGATCAGCGGGAACAGCGGCGCGGCGTATTTCAGGTCGGCCACGCTGCCGCCCTTGGCCATGTGTTCGCGGCGGAAGCGGTACTGGGCGTAGGCGATGACGATCCAGGTCACGGTGCCGGCCATCCCGCTCACCGCCATCAGCACCATGAACAGGGTGTCGGCGGCGACCACGCTGGTCAGCAGCGAGAGCAGGGCGAAGGCCAGGCTGATCAGCAGCGCGTACAGCGGCACGCCGCGGGAACTGAGTTTGGACAGGCCCTTGGGCGCCATGCCGGTCTTGGACATGGCCCAGAGGATGCGCGTAGAGGCGTACAGGCCGGAGTTGCCCACCGAGAGGATGGCGGTGAGGATCACGAAGTTCATCAGGTCCGCCGCGTAGGGGATGCCGACCATGTCGAACACCTGCACGAACGGGCTTTCCACCAGCCCGGCCTGCTGCCAGGGGACGATGGCGGCCAGCACGACGATCGCCAGCACGTAGAAGATCAGCACGCGGAACACCACGTTGCGCACGGCGCGGGGGATGCTCTTCTCCGGCTGGTCGGTCTCGCCGGCGGCCACGCCCATGATCTCGCAGCCCTGGAAGGCGTAGACCACCGTCATCATCACCGCGAACACTGCCGACAGGCCATTGGGGAACAGGCTGTCGCCGACCAGGTTGTTGAGCATCGGGGCGGGCGCGCCGTCGTTGAGGTGGATGCCGCCGAAGATCACCAGCACGCCGACGATGATGAAGGCGAGGATGGCCGCCACCTTGATCCCGGCGAACCAGTATTCGGCCTCGCCGAAGGCGCGGGTGGCCAGGGCGTTGAGGGAGAACAGCACGACCACGAAGAAGCCCGACCAGAGCCAGATCGGCACCTCTGGGAACCAGCGCGTCATCAGCATGCCGGCGGCGGTGAACTCCAGGCCGACGGTGGAGGCCCAGCTCATCCAGTACACCCAGCCGATCATGAACCCGGTGGCCGGGCCGATGAAGCGCGTGGCGTGGGCCTGGAAGGAGCCGGAGACAGGCATCTGCACCGACAGCTCGCCCAGGCAGACCATCACCAGGTACATCAGCAGCCCGGCCACCAGGTAGGCCAGCACGGCGCCGGCCGGGCCGCCCTGGTTGATGGTGACGCCGGCGCCCATGAACAGCCCGGTGCCGATCACCCCGCCGAGGGACAGCATGAAGATGTGGCGGCTCTTGAGCGCGCGGGTGAGCTGGATCTTCGAATCAGACATGGCGCACCTCCGGCAAACGGCGGGCGCGGCGAAGCGGAACTCTACGTTGGATCATTGTTGTTATCTCCAATCAGTCAGAGGCCGTGGCTCGGGGCACGGATACCGCCGGATTATTCGAAGGGGATGTAAGGTCGCGTTGAACGGCGGGATCGAAGATGTAAAAAGCTGTAAGGAATTTGTAGCGGGCTAGTCCCCACGCCCTCGGGATAACGTCCGGCTAACTCCGAAACATCCAAGCCTGCCGAACGGCCCCCTCGCCCTTCAGGGCGGGGCGCGCAGCCGAGGGCTGGGGAGAGGGAACGGAGTCAGCCGAACGCACGGAGTTCATCTGGGAGCCCGCAACCCTCTCCCTAACCCTCTCCCTGAAGGGAGAGGGGACTGTCCGTGCCTGCGGGAAATGTGTGCCTCCCGGTAAGCCATGCGGCTATGCATGCTTTTCGTAGGAGCGAGCTTGCTCGCGAACCGCATGGCACCGCAGCCGCCGGGAAATCCGTTCGCGAGCAAAGGAATTTGTAGCGAGGGCTTTCCGGACGCACCGGCTGACGCCGAAACGTCCGAGCATGCCGTGCGGCCCCCTCTCCCTTCAGGGAGAGGGCTGGGGAGAGGGAACGGAGTCAGCCGAACGCACGGAGTTCATCTGGGAGCCCGCAACCCTCTCCCTAACCCTCTCCCTGAAGGGAGAGGGGACTGTCCGTGCCAGCGGGGAATGCGTGCCTCCCTGCTGGGTCTGCGCATTCTGTGCTTTTCGTAGGAGCGAGCTTGCTCGCGAACCGCATGGCACCGCAGCCGCCGGGAAATTCGTTCGCGAGCAAAGGAATTTGTAGCGGGGGCTTTTCGGACGCATCGGCTGACGCCGAAACGTCCGAGCATGCCATGCGGCCCCCTCTCCCTTCAGGGAGAGGGCTGGGGAGAGGGGACGGAGTTGGCCGAACGCACGGAGTTCACCGGCAAGCCCGCAACCCTCTCCCTAACCCTCTCCCTGAAGGGAGAGGGGACTGTCCGTGCCTGCGGGAAATGCGTGCCTCCCGGTAAGCCATGCGGCTATGCATGCCTTTCGTAGGAGCGAGCTTGCTCGCGAACCGCATGACGCCGCAGCCGCCGGGGAGTCCGTTCGCGAGCAAGCTCGCTCCTACAGGAGGTGCGCCCTGGCGGCGCCGAGTTGCGTGTCGAGTCTTTCGCTCCAGGCTTGCAGCGGTTCGCCGGCCAGGGCCGCTTCTTCCAGGCCGTGCAGGCATTCGCCGAGCCCGCGCAGGCCCATCGAGTGGCAACTGCCCGCCAGGCGGTGGGCCAGGCCGGCGGCCTCGCTGGCGTCGTCGGCGCGGATGGCTTCGTGGAGCAGCGGCAGCTGTTGCGCCAGCAGGTCGCGCAGCACACCGAGCAGTTCCTTCACCCGATGCTCGCCCAGCAGTTCACGGTGGGTCGCCAGCACCTGCTCGTCGATCACCCCATTCGCTGGCCGCTCCAGCATGGGCGGATGCAGGTTGGCCAGCGCACGACGCAGGTCGTCGACGCGCAACGGCTTGGCCAGCACGCCTTGCATGCCGGCTTCGAAGTAGGTGCGCACCAGCGCCGGCTGCACGCTGGCGGTGAAGGCCAGGATCGGCGTTTCCCGGTTGCGCCCGCCCTCCTGGCCGCGGATCGCCCGGCACAGTTCGATGCCACCCAGGCCAGGCAGGTGCATGTCCAGCAGGATCAGGTCGAAGGCCTGCTCGCGACAGGCGACCAGCGCCGGTTCGGCATCCTCGGCCAGGCACACGGCATGGCCGTCACGCTCCAGCAGGCCCTGGGCCACTTCGCGATTGAGCGGCACGTCCTCCACCAGCAGCACGCTCAGGGCACGTTCGCCGCGCGGGGCCGTCTGCGGCTCCACCACGGGAGCCAGCGCGGCTTGCAGCTCGACCTCGAACCAGAAGGTGCTGCCCTGCCCTTCCCGACTGCGCACGCCGATGCGCCCGCCCATGGCTTCCACCAGGCGCTTGCTGATGGCCAGGCCCAGGCCGCTGCCGCCGTAGCGGCGGGTGACTTCCTCGCTGGCCTGGGTGAAGCGTTCGAAGATGCGCGCCTGCACCGCCTCGGGAATGCCGATGCCATCGTCGACCACCGCGAAGCGCAGGCGCTGGCCTTCGCCCTGCTGCGCCAGCAGTTCCACCTCCACACGCACTTCGCCGCCCTCGGTGAACTTCACCGCGTTGGCCACCAGGTTGCTCAGCACCTGGCGGAGGAACTGCTCGGCGCCGCGGCAACGGCGGCGCACGTCGTCGTCCAGGTGCAGCGACAGGAGCGTGGCATTGGCCGCCGCGCGGGGTTCCAGCAGCGTCAGCACCTCGTCGAGCAGCTCGCCGAGGTCGAAGTCCACCGGCTCCGGCAGGCTGGCGCCGTCCTCCAGCTTGGCGAAGTGCAGCACTTCGTTGAGCACTGCCAGCAGGCCTTCGCCGGCCTTGTGCAGGGCGTGCAGGCGCTTGCGTTCCAGCTCGCCCAGGGGCGCGTCGCGCAGCAGTTCGGCCATGCCGAGGATGCCGTTCAGCGGGGTGCGGATTTCGTGGCTCATGGTGGCCAGGAAGCGGCTCTTCGCCTCGTTGGCCGCCTCGGCCTCGTCCTTGGCCCGGCGCAGGCTGGCGGTGCGCCGCTCGACCTGGCGCTGCAGTTCGTCGCGCTCTTCGCGCAGGGCCTGGCGCATGTCGTCGAGGGAATGGGCCACGGTGTCGAGTTCGTCGGCCTCGGTGCGGATGCGCTTGTCCAGGCGCAGCGGCTGCTGCAGGTCGCCGCCGGCCATGCGCCCGGCGAACTCGGCCATGCGCTCCAGGTGGCGCGTCACCAGCTTGTGGAACAGCCAGCTCAGGGCCACCGCCAGGCCGCAGAGGAACAGGCCCATCCACAGCAGGTTGCTCAGCCCGCCGTGCCACAGGCGGCGATACACGGCGCCCTGGTCGATGGCCACGGCCAGCTCGCCGAGGGCGCGCAGCTCGCCGTCCGGCGGCTGGTAGCTGAGCGGGAAGTGTTCGACGCGCAGCGGGCCGGGGGCCTGGATGTCGCCCTGGATCAGGTTGAAGTCGGCGCTGGCGAGGCTCGCCCAGGCGATGTCGGGGAAGTCCACCAGGCCGTGCAGCTGCACGTTGAGCTGGGCCTGGTTGAGGTCCCACAGGCTGCGCTCGAAGCTGGCCAGGTAGCCGCTGCGGATCAGCTCCAGACGGGTTTCGATGTCGCGCATCTCGCGGCGGTATTCCAGGTACAGCTGCAGGGCGCCGGCCAGCAGGGTGAAGCACAGGCTGAAGCCCAGCACCCGCAGCAGCAGGCGCCGCGCCAGCGGGCCGGGGGCGCGCAGGGCCTTCATGGTTGCGCCCCGGGGGCGAGCATGGCGCGGTAGTCGCGCTCGCTCTCATCCAGCCAGCGCGCCAGGCTGCCGTCGGCCTGCAGGCGTTGCAGGGCCTTGTCGATCTCGCCCAGGCGCGCCTGCAACGGCGAATGCCGCGACACCGCCAGGCGCAGGTAGTCCACGGTGATCGGTTGCGGCGCGTCCACTATGTCTGCGCCGCCGGGCAGGCGCTCGACCAGCAGCCGCCCGGTGCGCCGTTCGTAGGGGATGAAGTCGATGCGCTGGCGGATCAGCTTGCCGAAGTTCTGCGTGCTGTCGGAGACGTACTCGATATTGTCGTGGCTGGCGACGAAGCGGTCGAACGCGGCGCCGTAGCTCTCGCCGAAGAGCAGGCCGCCGCGGTAGCGGGAAAGGTCCTCCAGCGTCTGGAAGCGCACCGGCTTGCGGCGGTTGTAGAACAGCGCCACTTCCTCGCGCAGCACCGGCGCCTCGGCGAAGGCCAGGCCCTGGTCGCGCTGCGCCGTGCGGTAGGCCAGCACCACGTCGACACGCCCGGCGGCGGCGTCCAGCAGGCAGCGTTTCCAGTTGCCCAGCACCACCACCTGCACGTCGTAGCCGAGCCCGCCGAGCACGCGCTTCACCACCTGCGGCGCCAGCCCGCGCACTTCATGGCCATCGCTCCAGGACACCGGCGGGTACACCGGATAGTCGCAGTAGCGCACGCGCTCGGCGGCCGGCGCCAGGCCGCCCCGGGCCAGAGCGAGCAGCGCCAGGGCGAGCAGGGCCAGCCAGCGCACGTTCAGGCGTCGCTGGGAGCGGCGGTGAACAGGTAGCCGGCGCCGTGGATGGTGATGATCAGCTCGGGTTCGGCCGGGTCGTCGCGCAGCTTGCGGCGCAGGCGGCCGACCAGCACGTCGATGGAGCGGTCGTTGGGCAGCCACTCGCGGTTGCGGATCTGGTCCATCAGTTGGTCGCGGCTGAGGGTGTGGCCGCTGTTGCGCAGGAACACGCTGAGCAGCTGGAACTCGCCGTGGGTGAGCAGGGTTTCGCCGCCGTCGCGGTCGACCAGGCGCCGGCGGTCCGGGTCCAGGCGCCACTGGGCGAAGCGCTTGAGCGGCTGGCGCGCCGGCGTCGCCGCGGCCGGGGCGCGGGCGTGGCGCACGCGGCGGATCAGGTTCTTCGCCCGCGACACCAGCTCGCGCGGGTTCGGCGGCTTGATCACGTAGTCGTCGGCGCCGCATTCCAGGCCGACGATGCGGTCGATGTCGTCGTTGCGCCCGGTGATCAGGATGATGCCCACCTCCGAGCGCACGCGAAGTTCGCGGGTGAGGGTCAGGCCGTCCTTGCCGGGCAGGCGGATGTCCAGCAGCACCAGGTCGAACGGCGGGCCGCCCTGCTCGGCTTCGGCCAGGCTGGCCTCGGCCTGTTCGGCGGTGCTGGCGCAGGCCACCTCGTAGCCCTCCCCGGCGAGGTAGGACTGGAGGAGTTCGCGGATCAGCGGATCGTCGTCGACGATCAGTACACGGGGAGCCATCGCCAATACCCTGCTGCGGCCGCCGGCGAGGTCGCGGCGGATTTCTTATTAGAGGATGGGCGCCCATGGGAAATTTCCCAGGGGCCGGCGCAGAGTAGCGATTGCTGAACGGCCGATCAACAGTCCGCCGGCCGACGGCTGAAGCGCTGCCGCCCGCCGGCCTGCAGGCCGTCGACCCAGGCTTCGCAGACCTGGATGCCCTGCTCGGGGCTGAAGGTGTTGGGGTTCAGCCCGGATTCCAGCCACAGGCCGTCGAGCATGGCGGACAGGGCGATGGCGGCGAGGTCGGCGTCGAAGTCGGCCCAGCCTTCCTCTTCGGCCAATTGGTTCAGCGCCTGGGCCAGCAGGGCGCGGTACTCGCCGTAGGAATGGTCGTGGGCACGATTGATCGCCTCGGCGGTCTTCACCGCGCCCCAGAACGCCAGCCAGGCATCGAGCAGCTGCGGGTCGAGCAGCTCGGCGCTGAACGAGGCGCGGAAGAACGCCGAGAGGCGTGCGCGAGGGTCCGGCGCGGCCTGGTCGATGGCCTCGCGCAGTAACTGCATGACGCGCCCGGTGACCGTCAGGTAGGCCTCGGCCACCAGCTCGTCCTTGCCCGCGTAGTGGTGGTTGATCAGCCCCACCGAGACCCCGGCCTCGGCGCAGATCTTGCGGATCGACGCGCCCTGGAAGCCGTGCTGCTTCAGGCACGCCAGGGTGGCCTCGATCAGCAGCGCCTTGCGCTGTTCGGGTTCCAGCCGGGAAAAGCGCACTGCCTGGTTCATCGCCTGCCGCTCCTGTGTCCGAGGCCGCCAATCTGAACGAATGTGCAACAGCATACCAGCCCCACCCACCCATTCGGGGAATGGCCCGGCGACGGCCGGCGGCGGACAGTGGCCACAGCCGACACGACCCTCGAAAACAACCACAGGTGGGAGTGACATGTACAAATCCTGCGCAGCGATCCTGGGCACGGCCCTGCTGCTGAGCCCCTTGCTCGGCCAGGCCGCGGACGCCGACGGCGGCAACACGCTGAGGCTGTACAACTGGACCGACTACATCGGCGAGCACACCATCGCCGACTTCGAAAAGGCCACCGGGATCAAGGTGGTCTACGACACCTTCGACTCCTACGAGACGGTGCAGGGCAAGCTGCTGCCCGGCCGCTCCGGCTACGACCTGGTGGTGCTCAACGCCGCGCTGGTGCCGCCGCTGCTCAAGGCCGGGGTGTTCCAGCCGCTGGACAAGAGCAGGCTGCCCAGCTGGAGCAACCTCGACGCCGAGGTGCTCAAGCACCTGGACCACTACGACCCCGGCGTGCAGTACTCGGCGCCCTACACCTGGGGCAGCAACGGCATCACCTACAACATCGAGAAGATCAGGCAGCGCATGCCCGACGCGCCCATCGGCTCGCTGGCGATGCTGTTCGATCCCAAGGTGGTGTCGAAATTCGCCGACTGCGGGGTGACCATCATCGACTCGCCCACCGACGTCATCCCGCTGGCCCTGGCCTACCTCAAGCGCGACCCGAACAGCGCCAACCCCGAGGACCTCAAGGCCGCCCAGGACCTGCTGCAGTCGATCCGCCCGTACATCCGCAAGTTCGACTCCACCAGCTACCTCAACGGCCTGGCCAACGGCGACCAGTGCATGGCCATGACCTGGTCCGGCGACTACGCCACCGCCCAGGCCCGCGCCGACGAGGCCGGGGCCAAGGTCAAGCTGGGCTACTTCGTGCCCAAGGAAGGCTCGCTGATCTGGTTCGACGACTTCTACATCCCGGCCGACGCGCCGCACGTGGCCAACGCCCACAAGTTCATCGAGTACATGCTGCAGCCGAAGGTGGCCGCCGACGTCAGCGACTACATCCGCTACGCCACCAGCAACGGCGCGGCCAAGCCGCTGCTGGCCGCCGAGGTGCGTGACGATCCGGCGATCTACCCGGATGCCGAGACGCGCTCGCGGCTGTTCACCCAGAAGGTCCAGGGGCCCAAGGCTACGCGGCTGATCACCCGGACGTGGAATGCGGTGAAGACGGGGACCTGAGTTTTCGTGACTGACTACTGACTGAAGAGCCCCCTCTCCCCAGCCCTCTCCCTGAAGGGAGAGGGGGCCGATAGTGCCGAGATGACCGATGGCGCCCTCCTGAAGCGCTCAGGCGATACCAGATCCGGCAAGGGAGAGGGAAACGGAATTAACGAGATGAAACCGCAATATCGAGGTACTGCCATGACCACCCCATCCGCCGCCTTCTTCGCCCAGTTCGATGACGAAAAGCTGGTCGCCGCCGACAAGGCCCACTACGTGCACGGCTACCACGTGTTCGACGACCACCGCGAGAACGGCGCGCTGAACATCGCCGCAGGCCAGGGCGCCTACATCTACGACACCAAGGGCAACCGCTACCTGGACGCCGTGGGCGGCATGTGGTGCACCAACATCGGCCTGGGCCGCGAGGAGATGGCCGAGGCCATAGCCGAGCAGGTGCGCCAGCTAGCCTACTCCAACCCCTTCTGCGACATGGCCAACGTCACCGCCATCCAGCTCTGCGAGAAGCTCGCCGAACTGGCCCCGGGCGACCTCGACCACGTGTTCCTCACCACCGGCGGCTCCACCGCCGTGGACACCGCCTACCGGCTGATCCAGTACTACCAGAACTGCCGCGGCAAGCACGCCAAGAAGCACATCATCAGCCGCGTCAACGCCTACCACGGCTCGACCTTCCTGACCATGTCGCTCGGCGGCAAGGTGGCCGACCACCCGGCCGAGTTCGACTTCCTCAAGGACTTCATCCACCACATCTCCTGCCCCAACCCCTACCGCGCGCCGGCAGGCATGACCGAGGGCGATTTCCTGGAATTCCTGGTCAAGGAGTTCGAGGACAAGATCCTGGAACTGGGCGCCGACAACGTGGCGGCCTTCTTCGCCGAGCCGATCATGGGCTCGGGCGGCGTGATCATCCCGCCCAAGGGCTACCACAAGCGCATGTGGGAGGTGTGCCGGAAGTACGACCTGCTCTACGTCGCCGACGAGGTGGTGACCTCCTTCGGCCGCCTGGGCGCCTTCTTCGCCTCCGAGGACGTGTTCGGCATGCAGCCGGACATCATCACCACCGCCAAGGGCCTGACCTCCGGCTACCTGCCGCTGGGCGCGTGCATCTTCTCCGAGCGCATCTGGAAGGTGATCGCCGAGCCGAACCAAGGCCGCTGCTTCAGCCACGGCTTCACCTACAGCGGGCACCCGGTGAGCTGCATCTCGGCGCTGAAGAACATCGAGATCATTCAGCGCGAGAACCTGCTGGAACACGTCAAGGACGTCGGCGCCTACCTGGAGCAGCGCCTGCAGGAGCTGGCCGAGCTGCCGCTGGTGGGCGACGTGCGCTGCCAGAAGCTGATGGCCTGCGTCGAGTTCGTCGCCGACAAGCGCAGCAAGACGCTGTTCCCCGAGGAGCTGAACATCGGCGAGAAGATCCACCTGCGGGCGCAGAAGCGCGGCCTGCTGGTGCGCCCGATCGTGCACCTGAACGTGATGTCGCCGCCGCTGACCATCACCCGCGAGCAGGTCGACGAGGTGGTCGACACCCTGCGCGAGGCGATTCTCGAAACCGCCGAGGACCTCAAGCGCAGCGGCGACTACGCGGGCCACTGATGCGCGGACGCGGCGCTTTGCACCTGGTCGGCGGCGGCCGTATGCTGCCGACCATGAGCACACCGGCCACCCCACTCGACACCCCACCCAACAGCCCGGCCCTGCATGCCTGGCATGCCTGGCATGCGGGGCTGGCGCGCGCCATGGCGGCGGTGGCCACGGCGGAATTCCCGGCGCGGCTGGTGGAGGCACTCGGCGCGCTGGTGCCCATCGAGTCCTCGCTGTTCGGCCTGGAGCGCAAGGGCCAGCCGCCGCGCCACCTGTTCCAGCACGGCATCCCCGCGCAATACCGCGAGCCGCTGACCGAGCGCTACTACGCCCGCGGCTACCTGCTCGACCCCTTCTGCCTGGCCATGGAAGGCGGCCTGGCCGAGGGCTTCTACCCGCTGGCGGAAATCGCCCCGGACGACTTCTTCGCCAGCGAGTACTACAAGACCTACTACCTCAAGTGCGGCTCGGTGGAAGACAGCCACTACATCGTCGACCTCGACGCCCAGCGCAAGCTTTCCCTGTGCGTGTACCAGGGCCGCAGCGGCGCGCGCTTCAGCGAGGAACAGACCGAACTGCTGCGCGCCGCGTTGCCGCTGGTGCGCGAGCTGTGCCGGCAGTTCGAGAGCCGCGGCGGCCTCGACCTGCTGCTGGCCGGCGGCGACGCCGGCGCGCAACCGGCGGCGGCGCTGAACCGGCACATCCGCGAAGCCTTCATGAACTTCGGCGGCGACTGCCTGACCGAGCGCGAGCGGGAAATCGCCCACCTGCTGCTGCGCGGCCACTCGGTGAAGTCCAGCGCACGCGTGCTGGACATCTCGCCGGAGACGGTGCGCATGCACCGCAAGCACCTCTACACCAAGCTGGAGATCAACTCCCAGGCGGAGCTGTTCTCGCTGTTCATCGACTGGCTGACCCGCGACGGGCCGGCCTGAAACGCCGCCATCGCGAACGGAGTCACCTGTAGGAGCGCGCCCTGCGCGCGATTCGCGGGCAGGGCCCGCTCCTACAATACGGATAGGCACGGCTTCTCGTAGGATGGTGTTGAGCGAAGCGATACCCATCAGCGCAACCGCATGGGTTTCGCAAGCTCAACCCATCCTACGAAGAGCACCTCGGCGCGGCTTGCAAGACAGTTGCTCCTAACATGGCAGGAAGAGCGCCGTCGTAGGTCAAACGGCGGATAACCGCGAACGGTTATCCGCCCTACGCCCTTGTGAGCCTCAAGCCTCCCCAGGCATGCTAGAGCATTCCCCCGCCCTCCCGAGGAAACCCCATGTTCCGACGCTGGCTCCCCGCCTTGCTGCTGGCCGCCGCCCTGCCGTTGCAGGCCGCCGAAACCCGGCCGAACTACGGTCCCGAACTGGAACGCTTCAACTACGCCTACCCGGTGGGACACTTCAGCTTCGCCTCCCAGGGCAAGCACGTGCACATGGCCTACATCGACGTGAAGCCGGCCAAGCCCAACGGCCGCGCGGTGGTGCTGCTGCACGGCAAGAACTTCTGCGCCGGCACCTGGGAGGCGAGCATCGCCGCCCTCAGCGCGGCCGGCTACCGGGTGGTGGCGCCGGACCAGATCGGCTTTTGCAAGTCGACCAAGCCGGAGCACTACCAGTACAGCTTCCAGCAACTGGCGAGCAACACCCACGCCCTGCTGGACAAGCTCAGGCTGCACAAGGTGACCATGCTCGGCCACTCCACCGGCGGCATGCTCGCCGCGCGCTACGCGCTGATGTACCCGCAGCAGGTCGAGCAGCTGGTGCTGGTCAACCCTATCGGCCTGGAGGACTGGAAGGCCCTGGGCGTGCCCTACCGCACCCCGGACCAGTGGTACGAGCGCGAGCTGAAGACCAGCGCGGAAAGCATCCGCAAGTACGAGCAGGCCACCTACTACGCCGGCCAGTGGAAGCCGGAGTACGACAAGTGGGTGAACATGCTCGCCGGCCTGTACAACGGCTCCGGCCACGAGCGCGTGGCGTGGAACTCGGCGCTGCAGTACGACATGATCTTCACCCAGCCGGTGGTCTACGAGTTCGGCCAGATCCAGGCGCCCACCCTGCTGATGATCGGCACCCAGGACAACACCGCGATCGGCAAGGACGTGGCCCCCGAGCCGCTGCGCGCCAAGCTGGGCAACTACGCCGAGCTGGGCAAGCGCACCGCCCAGGCCATCCCCCACGCCACCCTGGTGGAGTTCGACAAGCTCGGCCACGCGCCGCAGATCCAGGACCCGCAGGCCTTCCACGCGGCGCTGCTCAAGGGGCTGGCCGAGCTCAAGCATTGAGAATGGCTGCACCGATGGGCTCTTCGTAGGATGGGTTGAGCCTGCGAAACCCATGCGGCCGTGGCGATGGGTATCGCTTCGCTCAACCCATCCTACGAAGTGCAGGAGAAACTCCGCGCAAAACGAAAACGCCGGGCATCTGCCCGGCGTTTTCGTTGCCTCGGCCCCGTCAGCCCAGGTTCTTGCCCAGCAGCGCGTGGTACAGCTCGCTGTCGCCGAGCACGCCGACTACGCGGCTCTGCTCCTGCAGGACCAGCTTGTGGCCGGTCTGGTAGCGGATTTGCAGCGCGTCGCGCATGCGGATGCTGACGTCCACCAGGGTCGGCTCGTGCTTGAGCTTTTCCACCGGGTCGCCCGGGCGCCATTGCTGCAGGTCGATGATGTTGCTGCCCTGGCGCGCGGTCTTGATCTGGTTGGTCTCGGTGAGGCCGATCCAGCAGTCGCGGCCCTGGTCGAAGCACACCTCGCCGTCCTGCCGGCGGCACTGGTCCAGGCCGCGCATCAGGCTGGAGCCGCACAGCACGTTGAGCGGGTTGGTGTGGGCGACGAAGGTGCGCACGTAGTCGTCCGCCGGGTTCAGCACGATCTCCTCGGGCTTGCTGTGCTGGATGATGCGGCCGTCCTTCATGATGGCGATGCGCGAGCCGATCTTCAGCGCCTCGTCGAGGTCGTGGCTGACGAAGACGATGGTCTTGTGCAGCTGGCGTTGCAGCACCAGCAGTTCGTCCTGCAGTTGCTGGCGGATCAGCGGGTCCAGCGCCGAGAAGGGTTCGTCCATCAGCAGGATGTCGCCGTCCATGGCCAGCGCGCGGGCCAGGCCGACGCGCTGCTGCATGCCGCCGGAGAGTTCGTCCGGGCGTTTGTCGCGCCATTGCGACAGGCCCACCAGTTCGAGCTTCTCGTCGATCACCTTCTTGCGCTCGGCAGCCGGGCGGCCCTGCATCTCCAGGCCGAAGCCGATGTTCTCGGCCACGGTCAGCCAGGGCATCAGGGCGAACTTCTGGAACACCATGGCGATGCGCTTGGTGCGCATGGTCTTGAGCGTCGCCGGCGAGCAGTTGGCGACGTCCACCTGCTGGCCTTCGTGCTCGATCAGCAGCTTGCCGCGGCTGACCGTGTTGAGGCCGTTGATGCAGCGCAGCAGACTCGACTTGCCCGAGCCGGACAGGCCCATCATCACGCAGATCTCGCCGCGCTCGACGTCTAGGTTGGCGTCCTCCACGCCCAGCACCTGGCCGGTGCGCTTGAGGATTTCCTGGCGGCCCAGGCCTTCGTCGAGCAGGCGCAGGGCTTCCTTGGTGTTCTTGCCGAAGATCACATCGACGTTCTTGAATTCAATCGCAGCCATGGTTGCTTACCTCCCCCGCAGCGAGCGTTGCTTGCACACCCGGTCGAGCAGGATGGCGAGCAGGACGATGGCCAGG
Source organism: Pseudomonas citronellolis (assembly GCF_001586155.1). NCBI lineage: Bacteria > Pseudomonadati > Pseudomonadota > Gammaproteobacteria > Pseudomonadales > Pseudomonadaceae > Pseudomonas > Pseudomonas citronellolis. Next base: position 230,574 of record NZ_CP014158.1, on the reverse strand, counting down.
CCGGCCTCGAAGCCCAGGGAGATGTCCGCGGTGTTCAGCGCGTTCACCACCGGCTTGCCGAGGCCGTCGGCGCCTACCAGCGCGGAAATCACCACCATCGACAGCGACAGCATGATGCACTGGGTGATGCCGGCGCCGATGCTGGGCATGGCGTGCGGCAGTTCGATTCGGGTCAGCAGCTGCCAACGCGAGCAGCCGAAGGCCTTGCCGGCGTCCATCAGCTCCGCCGGCACGTCCTGGATGCCCAGGCAGGTCAGGCGGATGGGCGCGGCGATGGCGAAGATCACAGTGGAAATCAGGCCCGGCACCACACCCAGGCCGAACAGCGTCAGGGTGGGGATCAGGTAGACGAAGGTGGGCACCGTCTGCATCAGGTCCAGCAGCGGGCGCAGGGCGGTGTAGAACCAGGGCTTGTGCGCCGCGAGGATGCCCAGGGGCACGCCGATGGCGACGCACACCAGGGTGGCGAAGATGACCTGGGCCAGGGTCTCCATGGTTTCCTGCCAGTAGCCCAGGTTGAGGATCAATAGCAGCGAGGCCAGGGCGAACAGCGTCAGGCCGATGCTGCGCTGGATGAAGTGCACCAGGCCCACCATGATGGCGGTGAGCAGCAGCGGGTGGAACCACAGCAACCCGCCGGTGACACCGTGGATGAGGAACTCGAGGACATCCGAGATCTTGTCGAAGACCGCCGAACCATGGCGGGTGAGCCAGTCGACGAAGGCGGCGATGTGCTCACCGAGGGGGATCTTGTGTTCAGTCAGAAACATAGTGCGGGCCCATCAAGCAAGGTGGAAGCGACCGGCCAGGGTCACTTGGCGAAAGCGACCTTGGCCGCGGCGAGCGCCGGCTTGCCGTCACGCGTGGTGACGCCAGCCAGCCAGGCATCGAGCAGTTCCGGGTGATCCTTCAACCAGGCCTTGGCCGCGTCCTCGGGCTTCTTGCCCTCGTTGAGCACGGCGTCCATCAGTTTGTTTTCCATGTCCAGGGTGAAAGTGAGGTTGGTCAGCAGCTTGCCGACGTTCGGGCATTCCTGGACGTAGCCCTTGCGCACGTTGGTGTAGATGGTCGCGCCGCCGTAGTTGGGGCCGAACACGTCATCGCCACCCTGCAGGTACTGCATCTTGAAGCGGGTGTTCATCGGGTGCGGTTCCCAGCCGAGGAACACAATCCACTGGCTGCGGCGGTCGGCGCGGCCCACCTGCGAGAGCATGCCGGCCTCGCTGGACTCCACCAGCTTGAACTTGCCCAGGTCGAACTGGTTCTTGTCGATCATGCCCTGGACCAGGCGGTTGCCGTCGTTGCCCGGCTCGATGCCGTAGATCTTGCCGCCGAGCTTGTCGGAGAACTTGGCGATGTCGGCGAAGGTCTTCAGCCCGCCGTCGTAGGCCGCCTGGGTGACCGCCAGGGTGTACTTGGCGCCCTCCAGGTTGGCCCGCACGGTTTCCACCGAGCCGTTGTCGGCGTAGGGCTTGATGTCGTTGGCCATGCTCGGCATCCAGTTGCCGAGGAAGACGTCGAGGTCCTTGTTCGCCAGCGAGCGATAGGTCACCGGCACGGAAAGCATGTTCACCTTGGTGGTGTAGCCGAGCGACTCCAGCACCTGGCGAGTGGTCGCGGTGGTGACGGTGATGTCGGTCCAGCCGACGTCGGAGAAGCGAACCGTGCCGCACGACTCAGGTTCAGCGGCCTGAACCACCAGCGGCGTACTCAGGGACACAGCCAGTAGCAAAGACTTGCAACCTTTCATGAGCGTACTCCTCTACGGGATGGGGCGATCTGCGTGGGTTTCTAGGTGGGCCGCGCCGGGACGCGGGCCCTTTCTTCGTCGATTCGGAAACGATCATGGAACAGGAAAAATCCGCCGCATACCGGGTGCGTCGCAACCAGTGCAGGCGAAGTCGCAATCAGCACCAGGGGTGTCGCATCCAGTTCCACGGCCCTGTTCCGGCGTCCCGGCGGCGTCGCTCTCACTGCTGGGCGACGGCCTTGGACTGGGCCTGGGCGCGCGGCTGCACGCCCTTGAGCCAGGCGTCGCGCACCTGCGGGTTGGCCTGCAACCAGTCCTTGGCGGCCTGGCGCGGATTGCTCCGTTCGTTGAGCACCGCGTCCATCAGGCGGTTCTCCATGGCCAGGTCGAATTTCAGGTTGCGCAGCAGCTGCGCGACGTTCGGGCATTCATCAAGATAGCCGGCCCTGACGTTGGTGTAGACGGTGGCGCCGCCGTAGTTCGGACCGAAATAGGCATCGCCGCCTTCCAGGTAGCGCATCTGCAGGCGGGTGTTCATCGGGTGCGGTTCCCAGCCGAGGAACACGATCGGCTGCTTGAGGGCGCCGGCGCGGCGCACCGAGGCGAGCATGTCGGCCTCGCTGGACTCCACCAGCTGGAAGTCGCCCAGGCCGAAGGCCTTCTCGGCGATCATCTTGCGGATCAATTGGTTGCCGTCGTTGCCCGGCTCGATGCCGTAGATCTTGCCGCCCAGCTGCTCCTTGAACCTGGCGATGTCGGCGAAGCTCTTCAGGCCGGCGTCGTAGGCGTACTGGGGAACGGCGAGGGTGTACTTGGCGCCCTCCAGGTTGGCGCGCACCGTCTGCACCTGGCCGTTGTCGGCGTAGGGCTTGATGTCCGCGGCCATGCTCGGCATCCAGTTGCCGAGGAAGACGTCGATGCGCTTCTCGGCCATGGCCTTGTAGGTATCGGGGACGGAGAGACGCTCGACCTTGGTGCGGTAGCCCTGTTCACTGAGCACCAGGCGGGTGACGGCGGTGGTGACGGTGATGTCGGTCCAGCCGACATCGGCGAAACGGACCAGCGAGCAGGACTGTGGTTCGGCGGCCTGGGCCAGGCCTGAGCAAAGAACGGGTAACGCCAACAGCGACAACAGAAAACACTTCATGAGGTCAGCCTCTAGCAATTACGGGGAGGGGTCAAGCGCAGGTCCGAAGGCGAAACCCTAGCCGTTCGTCGACCGTTCATCATGAAACACCCCGAAATATGGGGCTGTCGACTGATTGATGTTGTCTATCGACCAAGTCTCAAATTCGTAATTATTTGTCGCATTAGCGACATCGCCTGGCACGATTCTTCCCGTGTCGCACGCCGCGGCGCTTTTGGATAAGGCCAAGTCGGTGCCGGACGCCGGCCCCGCCGGCCGAGGGCCGATGATGCCCCGCATCAGGAGTGCCCGCGGGCGCTCCGCATCACGCCCAGTTCCTGCGGAGGCCGGCATGGCTATCAGTGTGTTCGACCTGTTCAAGATCGGTATTGGCCCTTCCAGCTCGCATACCGTCGGCCCCATGCGCGCCGCCGCCCTGTTCGTCGGCGCCCTGCGCGAGCGCCAGCTGCTGCCCCGCGTCAGCCGCGTCGAAGTGAAGCTCTACGGCTCGCTCTCCGCCACCGGCGTCGGCCACGGCACCGACCGCGCCGTGATCATGGGCCTGATGGGCGAATGGCCCGACCGCATCGATCCCAGCCAGATCGCCCCGCGCATGGCCGACCTGCTCGGCAGCGGCGAACTGCTGCTGGCCGGCGAGCGGCGCATTGCCTTCGACTGGGTGCGCGACATGCGCCTGCTGGAGGAGAACCTGCCCTACCACCCCAACGCCATGAGCCTGGTCGCCTACGAGGGTGACGCCGAGCTGTACGCCGACACCTATTACTCCATCGGCGGCGGCTTCGTCGTCGATGCCGAGCAGGCCGCCACCGGCTCCCTCGACCAGGACGCCACCCGCCTGCCCTACGACTTCAACAGCGCCGCCGAGCTGCTGCAGCTGTGCCGCCGCCACAACCTGCGCGTGTCCCAGCTGATGCTCGCCAATGAGCGCATGTGGCGCAGCGACACCGACACCCGCGACGGCCTGATGCGCATCTGGCACGCCATGCAGGACTGCGTGAACAACGGCCTCAAGGCCGAGGGCATCCTCCCCGGCGGCCTCAACGTGCAGCGTCGCGCCGCCCGCCTGCACCGCAACCTGCTGGAGATCGGCAAGCCCAACGTCATCGGCTCCACCCTCAGCGCCATGGAATGGGTCAACCTCTACGCCCTGGCGGTCAACGAGGAGAACGCCGCCGGCGGGCGCATGGTCACCGCGCCCACCAACGGCGCGGCCGGCATCGTCCCGGCGGTGCTGCACTACTACATGCGCTTCAACCCCGACGCCAGCGAGCAGGACGTGGTGGATTTCTTCCTCGCCGCCGCCGCGGTGGGCATCCTGTGCAAGAAGAACGCCTCCATCTCCGGCGCCGAAGTCGGCTGCCAGGGCGAGGTCGGCTCGGCCTGCGCCATGGCCGCCGCCGGCCTGGCCGAAGTGCTCGGCGCCAGCCCCGAGCAGGTCGAGAACGCCGCCGAGATCGGCCTGGAGCACAACCTGGGCCTGACCTGCGACCCGGTCGGCGGCCTGGTCCAGGTGCCCTGCATCGAGCGCAACGCCATCGCCGCGGTGAAGGCCATCAACGCCGCGCAGATGGCCCTGCGCGGCGACGGCCAGCACTTCATCAGCCTCGACCAGGCCATCCGCACCATGCGCGACACCGGCGCCGACATGCACGACAAGTACAAGGAAACCTCCCGCGGCGGCCTGGCCGTCAGCATCATCGAGTGCTGACCCCCTTTTGCTCACTCCGCGCGCCCGGCGCCACATTTTGGCGCAGCGTCGCGCCGTTATCGGGCAGGTCTGACAAGCGTTACTTTCGGAAAATGCTGGCACTCGGCAGCCACGGGCCGAGTGCTACCAAATGCCCCAGAGGCCACGCCCCATAGGCGTTTGCGACATGTCAGGGGTCGCATCCAAGCTCCCAAAAGCGCCGTTCCCAGGCGCTTTTCTTTTTTTATTGAACGCCCAATCAACATAGGCACGGCATTTGCCTTGCTCTTGGAAGCGGTGGTGACCTGCGGGTCACCCAGGCAGAAAACAAGCATAAGAAAGCCCCTCAGGGGCAACCGTGACTAGCGTGAGGAGATCGAGCATCATGAATGCTTTCAACCCCGGAGTTCCCCCGCAAAACCGAGCTCCGCAGTCCATCGGCTTCCTGCTGCTGGACAACTTCACCCTGATCTCCCTGGCCTCGGCGGTGGAACCGCTGCGCATGGCCAACCAGCTCTCCGGCAGGGAGCTGTACCGCTGGCACACCCTCACCCTCGACGGCCGCCAGGTGTGGGCCAGCGACGGCCTGCAGATCACCCCCGACGCCAGCACCGACGGCGCCCCGCCGATGGATTCGCTGATCGTGGTCGGCGGCGTGGGCATCCAGCGCAGCGTCACCCGCGAGCACGTGAGCTTCCTGCAGACCCAGGCGCGCCTGGGCCGCCGCCTCGGCGCGGTGTGCACCGGCAGCTGGGCGCTGGCCCGCGCCGGCCTGCTCGACGGCTACGACTGCAGCGTGCACTGGGAATGCCTGGCGGCGATGCAGGAGGCCTTCCCGCGGGTGGCCATGAGCACCCGCCTGTTCTCCATCGACCGCAACCGCTACACCTCCTCCGGCGGCACCGCGCCGATGGACATGATGCTGCACCTGATCGGCCGCGAGCACGGCCGCGAACTGTCGGCGGCGATCTCCGAGATGTTCATCTACGAGCGCATCCGCAACGAGCAGGACCACCAGCGCGTGCCGCTCAAGCACATGCTCGGCACCAACCAGCCGAAGCTGCAGGAAATAGTCGCGCTGATGGAAGCCAACCTGGAAGAGCCGATCGACCTCGACGAGCTGGCGGTCTACGTCAACGTCTCGCGGCGCCAGCTGGAGCGGCTGTTCCAGAAGTACCTGCACTGCTCGCCGTCGCGCTACTACCTGAAGCTGCGCCTGATCCGCGCGCGCCAGCTGCTCAAGCAGACCTCGATGTCGATCATCGAGGTGGCCTCGGTGTGCGGCTTCGTCTCCACCCCGCACTTCTCCAAGTGCTACCGCGAATACTTCGGCATCCCGCCACGCGACGAACGCCAGGGCCAGCCGATCGGCCAGCCGGTGATGGTCATGCCGATACCCCAGGACCTGGCGCTGATGCCGCACTCCTCGGCGATCTCGGCGCTGAGCCAGGCACAGGGGGAGTCGACCTTTGCCAGTGTGAGGGTTTGAGGTTTTTTTGCGGTGGGGTGATTGCGATGGGGGTTCACCTGTCGCTTTGGTACCTGGGATTGGCTCCGCCCCTCTCCCTAACCCTCTCCCTGAAGGGAGAGGGGACCGTTGGGCAGAAACGGTTGTTCTGGCGTTAGCCGACAACTCCGCAGGTATCAGGACGAAACCATACCTTCTCTCGGCACGGACTAGCCCCCTCTCCCTTCAGGGAGAGGGCTGGGGAGAGGGTGCGGAGGTGACCTGAAATACCCATGCCACCGGCGAGCACCGTTCGCGAGCAAGCTCGCTCCTACAGAAACCCCGTCAGCTCAACCACTCGCCACAGCACTCGCCACGCACTTGTCCCGCCCGCTGCGCTTGGCTTCCAGCAGCGCCGCATCGGCCCGGCTGAGTGTCTGCGAGTAGCTCTCGCCCAGGCGGTATTCGGCCACGCCGAAGCTGGCGGTCACCGACAGCGCCTCGGTGCCCACGCGCACGGCCAGCGAGCGGATGTCCTGGCGTACCCGGTCGATCACCTGGTCGGCGTCGGCCATGGCGGTTTCCGGCAGCAGCAGGAGGAACTCCTCGCCGCCCCAGCGCCCGCACAGGTCGTACTGGCGCAGCGCGGCCTGCATGGTGCAGCCGATCTCCACCAGCACGCGGTCGCCCACCTCGTGGCCCCAGGTGTCGTTGACCTGCTTGAAGTGATCGATGTCGAGGATCACCAGCACGTAGGGCTTGCCGCTGCGCTGGGCGCGCTCGCTTTCCTCGCGCAGGCGCTCCATCAGCAGGCGGCGGTTGCCGATGCCGGTCAGCGGGTCGTGGGTGGAGGCCTCGCGCAGCGCCACGTTGAGGTCGCGCATCATGTTCTGGTAGCGGTCGGAGATGCGCGCCACCTTCTCCAGCTGGCGCAACTGCTTGTGGTAGCGCTCGGACAGCGTCGAGTTCTGCGCCCGCGCCATCGACTGGAAACCGTCGGAAATCCGCGCGATGCGCTCCAGGCGCGCGAGCTGGTCGAGGGACTGCTGGTGCTTGAGGAACAGCGCCTCGCGCAGCGGATGGTCGAAATACTGCGGGTCGGCCAGCAGCTCCTCGATCAACAGGTCCAGCTCGCGTTCGCTGTTCATGGCATCACTCGTCGTAGGGCTGTATGACGAACGGGAAGCTACAGTCTTCGCGGAATTCCTCGGCCAGTTCGGCGACGCGCTCGTTGCGGCGGTCGTAGTGCCAGCTCACCTGGGTCTGTCGACCGTTGCGGTGGGCTTCCTCGAGCAGGTCGAAGATATCCATCATCGCCTTGATCGAACTGGTATTGAGGTATAGCAGACGCAGGTCCAGTGCCAGCGGGCGCTGCTCCCCGGCGAGGAAGCGTTCCACCCATTCGATCACCTGGCCGAAGAGTTCGTAGGAGTTCTCGGGATAGGAGTCGCCCTGCATGGCCAGGACGCCGGCTTCCCAGTCACCGTGGATCGACGGGGTGGACTGGGTGCCGCTGATGTGAAGGTCACTCATACCTTTGTATTCCTGAAACGCGTGGTCAGATCACGGCGCGCAGACTGAAGAACGCGCGCCCATCGGGTTGTTCGGTAAGGGAGGTCTGCAAGGGCATGCTGGACTTGCGGGCGATGTCCAGCAGGCCCAGGCCGGCGCCGCTGCTGACCCCGGAATCGCGCGGGCGGCGCAGCTGCTCCTTGTAGGCCGCCTTGAGCTGGGCCTTGTCGAGCCCGGCGATGGCCTCGATGTTGCGCACCAGCTCGCGGCCGTCCGCCAGCTCCACCAGGTTGCCGGCGGACACCACGTAGTGGCCGTCGTCGTCGCGGGCGATGGCCACGGTGGCCGAGGCGTCCTGGTCGCCGTAGCCGCGCTGGGTGGCGTAGTGGCGGATGTTCTGGGTCATCTCGATGTAGACCGCGAAGACGTCCATGGCCTCGCTGGGGTGCGCCTGCTCGGCCTGCATGTAGTTGCGCAGGGCGTGGCCGATCTCTTCGATCAGGCTGCGCGAGATCGGGCCGTTGAAGCACAGCAGGATGCGTTGTCGGGTGTAGCTTTCACGCATGGCCAACAGGTCTAGTGTCTCCATGGCGTACTCCTACTCGAATCGGAAGGACAGGATGGTGATGTCGTCGCGTTGCGGCCGTTCGCCCTGATAGTCCGCCAGGGTAGCGGCAAACACCCGCGCCTGCTCGGCCAATGGCAGACGTGAATGACGGCGCAGCAGTTCGGCGAAGCGGCTGTTGCCGAAACCGAAGCCGTGCTCGCCGCCGGCCTGGTCGAGGAAGCCGTCGGTGCACAGGTAGAAGGTCCAGCCCGGCTCCAGCGGCAGCTGGATATTCTCGTACTCTCCCTGGCGCTTGTCGCCGATGGCGCGACGGCCGCCCTTGTATTCGCGAACCTCGTCACCATTGCTGGCGAACAGCGAGATCTTCGCCCCGGAGAAGTGCAGCAGCCGGCGGCCGTGGTCGACGCGCACGAAACCGGCATCCATGTTGGTGGCCAGGGCCTGGGTCACCCGCTCCTGGCCGATCATGCCGCGCATCACCTGGTCTGTCTCGCGCAGGATCGACGCAGGGTCGTGGCTCTGCACGCTGTCGATGGCGTGGTCGATGGCGGCCAGCGCCAGCATGGTCATGAGCGCGCCGGGCACGCCGTGGCCGGCGCAGTCGACCACGCCGATCAGGCTGTCCTCGCTGCCTTCGCGGTAAATGTAGAAGTCGCCGCCGACCACGTCGCGCGGCTTCCACAGCACGAAATGGTGCTGGCCGAGGGACGACTGCAGCTGGCGGTCGGGCAGGATGGCGCGCTGGATCAGGCTGGCGTAGTCGATGGAATCGCCGATCTTCTTCTGCGCCGCGGCCATCTCGCGGTTGGCCTGCTCCAGGGCCTGGGTGCGCTGGCGTACCTTGTCCTCCAGGTCCTCGGTGTGCCGGCGGACCTGGTTGGCCATGCTGGCGAAGGCGTCGGACAGCTCGCCGATCTCGTCGCCGCGGGACTTGGGCAGCGGGTTGTCGTACTGCCCGGCGGCGATCGCCTTGGCCGACTGGCGCAGGCCGCGCAGCGGCTTGAGCAGCAGCAGCTCGACGGTGTAGGCGAAGCCGATCAGCAGCAGCGCCAGCAGGCCCAGCAGGGTGCCCGCCAGCGGCCAGATCCAGCGGCTGTCGAGCACCTGCGCGGCGTGCAGGTCGACGGCGCTGAGCACGTGCCAGCGCAGCTCGGGAATGTACGCGGTGGCCAGCAGCTGCCGTTTGCCGTCGAGGGTGGCCCAGAAGGTGCGCACCTCGCCCGGGTGCGCCTGGGCGTCGTCCAGCACCTGGCGCAGGCCCTTGCGTTCCTCGTCGCTGGCCAGCAGGTCGAAGACCCGGTGGCCGGCGTTCTCGGCGGTGCCGGCGCCGGAGCTCAGGGCAATCAGCTTGCGGTCCGGGTGCGCCTGGATGGCGCCGTCGGCGTCGACGATCATCGGCGTCACCCCGGGCTCGCGGCGCGAGATGAACTGGTCGAGGAAGGCGGTCAGGTCCAGCCCGCCGCCGGCCAGGCCGACCTTGTGGTTGCCGGCGATGACCTGGACGTTGAACCAGACCTTGGTGGCGCGCAGCTTGGCGTCGTAGTTGACGTTGATGTTGTAGGGGCTGTCGCTGGCCATGGTCGCGAAGTACCAGGCGTCCTGCGGGTCGTCGCGGCTGAGGGTGTAGCGCGGGGCGTTGGACAGCGGCGAGGTGGAGTCGTTGAAGTAGTAGTGCAGCGAGGAGTCGACAATGACGAAGTAGGAATACTCGCCCTGGTCGCCGCGGTAACCGTCGGCCTCACGGAAGAAGCGCGTGCGCCGCTCGGAACTGCTCTCGTCCAGCAGCCAGTCCTGGGTCACCACCGACTCGGCCAGGCGCCGCGACAGCGACAGCTCGCGGATCACCGGGGCGAGGATCTTCTGCTGGTTGAGCAGGGTGAAGTTCTTCGCATAGGCCAGGCCGAAGTGCGTACGGATGTCCTCCATCGCCTTCCAGCCGAGCAGCACCGCGGGAACCAACGCCAGAACGCAGGCCAGTAACAGCGCTACCACCGATTTGCCGCGCAATCCCCATCGTGCCGCCATGGCTGTCCCCAGAAATCCCGTTCGCCGAGTCAGTGTCGTTCTTTTGGCGAAAGCGCAATTGTGCAGGCGAGCCTTTCCCCAGGCAATGCAAATTAATGGCTATTTGCCATATTTTTGACGTCATCCGACTGACTCATTCTAGACGCGATTTCCCCCGCCGCCACGGCGCCCCGTTGCAGCACGGGGAGGCGGTCCTCCCGGGGTCTTGCGCCTCAGCCGGCGGCGAAGGCTGCGTGCAGTTCGCCCAGGTTGGCGAAGTAGTGCGCCGGGCTTTCGGCCAGCAGCTCCTCGCGGCTGCCGAAGCCGTAGCCGACGCCGGCGGCGCTCAGGCCGTTGCGGTGCGCGCCGATCAGGTCGTGCTTGCGGTCGCCGATCATCAGCGTCTGCGCCGGGTCCAGGCCTTCGAGGCGCAGCAGGTGCTCGATCAGCTCCACTTTGTTGGTGCGAGTGCCGTCCAGCTCGCTGCCGTAGATCACCTTGAAATGCCGGGCGAAGTCGAAATGCCGGGCGATCTCGGCGGCGAACACGGTGGGCTTGCTGGTGGCGATGAACAGCGTGCGGCCCTGGCCGCCAAGCAGCGCCAGCAACTCGCCGACGCCGTCGAACACCCGGTTCTCGTACAACCCGGTGTCCTTGAAGCGCATCCGGTAATGGTTCACCGCCTCCCAGGCCCGCGCCTCGTCGAAGCCATAGGTGCTCATGAAGCACTGCAGCAGCGGCGGGCCGATGAAGTGCTCGAGCCGGCGCAGGTCCGACTCGTCGATGCCCAGCTGCGCCAGGGCATACTGGATCGAACGGGTGATGCCCTCGCGCGGGTCGGTGAGGGTGCCGTCGAGGTCGAAGAGGATGTTCTGGTAGTGCATGGGCGAAGCTGCGGCAGGAAGAATCGAACCGGAAGCATACAACTGGCCTTCGCACCGACCAAACGCCCATGCAGTGACTTCCTGCCCTTTTTCTGGAGCCTCTTGCGAGTCCCATGAAAATCAATGAGTTGGAGAGGCCCCTGGAAAAAGGGTTATGCGTGTGGATAGGGTGCTTTCTCGTGGGAAGTCAGGGGGTTGAGGAGTAACATCTCTACTTCACTGCCGTGTAGGCAGCTAAGAAAAGGAACGCCAGGGATCCGTCGGTGAGCAGCACCTTCACTGCCGTGTAGGCAGCTAAGAAAAGACGCTGGGTCTGCTCGGGCATTTCCAGCAGCTTCACTGCCGTGTAGGCAGCTAAGAAAAGCGAGGCGCAGTAGGCCCGGTTGATCTCGTGCTTCACTGCCGTGTAGGCAGCTAAAAAGCACCGGACACTCGGAAGAGCATTCCTGCTCGTCTCATTGCCGTACAAACAGACCGGTGCCCAATCGTCTCCGCGCGGCCTATTGCCTCATTCGGCATAGCCCTCGGCAATATGCTGATCCTTCAGCTTCACGTAGTTACCCGCGGTATAGGCGAAGAAGGACCTTTCCTTGTCGCTCAGCGGCCGGGCCTTCTTCGCCGGGCTGCCGACGTAGAGGAAGCCGCTTTCCAGCACCTTGCCCGGCGGCACCAGGCTGCCGGCGCCGAGGATGACTTCGTCTTCTATCACCGCGCCGTCCATGACGATGCAGCCCATGCCCACCAGCACGCGGTTGCCGACGCTGCAGCCGTGCAGCAGGACCTTGTGGCCGACGGTCACTTCGTCGCCGATGGTCAGCGGGAAGCCGTCGGGGTTGTAGGGGCCGGCGTGGGTGATGTGCAGCACGCTGCCGTCCTGGATGCTGGTCCGGCTGCCGATGCGGATGCGGTGCATGTCGCCGCGGATGGTCACCTGCGGCCACACCGAGCTGTCGGCGCCGATCTCGATGTCGCCGATGAGCACGGCGCTGGGGTCGACGAAGACGCGTTCGCCGAGTTGCGGCGTTTTACCCTGATACGAACGTATGGCCACGATAGTTTTCCTTCAGGCTGCGGATGCCGTCGATTGTATTTAAGATGGCCGGGTGTTTCCTCAGCCAAGGTTGCCACCGTGAGCGCGAATCCCCTTCTGCAGTCCTACGACCTGCCGCCCTTCTCCGCCATCCGCCCCGAGCATGTGAAGCCGGCCATCGAGCAGATCCTCGCCGACAACCGCGCGGCCATCGCGCGCATCCTCGCCGAACAGGGCGCCAACCCCAGCTGGGACGGCCTGGTGCTGGCCATGGACGAACTGCATGCGCGCCTGGGCGCGGCCTGGAGCCCGGTGAGCCACCTCAACGCCGTGTGCAACAGCGCCGAACTGCGCGAGGCCTATGAAGGCTGCCTGCCGCTGCTCTCGGCCTACTGGACCGAGCTGGGCCAGAACCGCGAGCTGTTCAAGGCCTACGAGGCCCTGGCCGCCAGCCCCGCCGCGGCGAACTTCGACGTGGCGCAGAAGACCATCCTGGAACATGCCCTGCGCGATTTCCGCCTGTCGGGCATCGACCTGCCGGCCGAGCAGCAGAAGCGCTACGCGGAAATCCAGGCGCGCCTGTCCGAGCTGGGCAGCCGCTTCTCCAACCAGTTGCTGGACGCCACCCAGGCCTGGACCAAGCACGTCACCGACGAGGCGGCGCTGGCCGGCCTGACCGACTCGGCCAAGGCGCAGATGCAGCAGGCCGCGCAGGCCAAGGGCCTGGACGGCTGGCTGATCAGCCTGGAGTTCCCCAGCTATTTCGCGGTGATGACCTACGCCGACGACCGCGCCCTGCGCGAAGAGGTCTACGCCGCCTACTGCACCCGCGCCTCCGACCAGGGCCCCAACGCAGGGCAGAACGACAACGGCCCGGTGATGCAGGAAATCCTCGACCTGCGCCAGGAGCTGGCGCGCCTGCTGGGCTACGCCAACTTCTCGGCGCTGTCGCTGGCGACCAAGATGGCCGAATCCCCGGAGCAGGTGCTGCACTTCCTGCGTGACCTCGCGGTGCGCAGCAAGCCCTACGCCCAGCAGGACCTCGACCAGCTCAAGGCCTACGCCGCCGAACAGGGCTGCGCGCAGCTGCAGAGCTGGGACTCCGGCTACTACGGCGAGAAGCTGCGCGAGGCGCGCTACAGCGTGTCGCAGGAAGCGCTGCGCGCGTACTTCCCGGTGGACAAGGTGCTGTCCGGCCTGTTCGCCATCGTGCAGAAGCTCTACGGCATCCAGATCCGCGAGCTGCATGACTTCGAGCGCTGGCACCCGGACGTGCGCCTGTTCGAGATCGAGGAGAACGGCCAGCACGTCGGGCGCTTCTACTTCGACCTCTATGCCCGCGCCAACAAGCGCGGCGGCGCCTGGATGGACGGCGCCCGCGACCGCCGCCGCGACGCCGCCGGCCAGCTGATCGCCCCGGTCGCCTACCTGGTGTGCAACTTCACCCCGGCGGTGAACGGCAAGCCGGCGCTGCTCACCCACGACGAAGTGACCACGCTGTTCCACGAATTCGGCCATGGCCTGCACCACCTGCTGACCCGCGTCGAGCACGCCGGCGCCTCGGGCATCAACGGCGTGGCCTGGGACGCGGTGGAGCTGCCCAGCCAGTTCATGGAGAACTGGTGCTGGGAGCCCGAGGGCCTGGCGCTGATCTCCGGCCACTACGAGAGCGGCGCGCCGCTGCCCCAGGACATCCTGGAGAAGATGCTGGCGGCGAAGAACTTCCAGTCCGGCCTGATGATGGTGCGCCAGCTGGAGTTCTCGCTGTTCGACTTCGAGCTGCACACCAGCCACGGCGACGGCCGCAGCGTGCTCGACGTGCTCAACGGCGTGCGCGACGAAGTGGCGGTGATGCGCCCGCCAGCGTACAACCGCTTCGCCAACAGCTTTGCGCACATCTTCGCCGGCGGCTACGCGGCCGGTTACTACAGCTACAAGTGGGCGGAAGTGCTGTCGGCAGACGCCTTCTCGCGCTTCGAGGAAGAGGGCGTGTTCAACCCGCAGACCGGCGCGGCCTTCCGCGAGGCCATCCTGGCCAAGGGCGGCTCCCAGGAGCCGATGGCGCTGTTCGTCGCCTTCCGCGGCCGCGAGCCGTCGATCGACGCGCTGCTGCGCCATTCCGGCCTGACCGGGGAGGCTGCGTGATGGCCGAGGTGAAGAAGCGCTTCATCGCCGGCGCGGTATGCCCGGCCTGCAGCGAGCAGGACAAGATCCTGATGTGGGACGAGGACGGCGTGCCGCACCGCGAGTGCGTGGCCTGCGGTTACGCCGACACGCTGAATGCCCAGGGGCAGTCGGTGCCGAAGGAGTTGGCTACGCGGGTCAATGCCAGCGCTTTGAAGAAGCCGGCTGATCCGAAGGTGCAGGGGGTGCAGTTTTTCCCTAATCCGAAGCTGAAGAAGAAGGATTGAGGTTGCTGGGGGCTATCGGTGCTGGGGTTTTAAGAGCGCCCTCTCCCTAACCCTCTCCCTGAAGGGAGAGGGGACCGTTCGGCAGAAACGGTTGCTCTGGCGTTAGCCGACAGCTCCGGTGGTTTCCAGCTGGAACCATACCTTCTCTCGGCACGGACTAGCCCCCTCTCCCTTCAGGGCGGGGCGCGCAGCCGAGGGCTGGGGAGAGGGATCGGAGTCAACCCGACACGCCAGAGCCACCGGCAAAGCCGGTTCGCGAGCAATCTCGCTCCTACCCCTCTCTCCCCCTCCTCACCAACCACTCCTCCAGCGCCGCCGCCGGTAAGGGCCGCGAGAACAGGTAGCCCTGGGCCACCGGGTAGCCCTGCTGGCGCAACAGCTCCAGTTGCGCCTCGTCCTCCACCCCTTCGGCGACCACCATCAGCTCCAGGCTGCGGCCGATGTTCATCACCGCGTCGGTCAGCGCCTGCGCCGCCGCGCCGGCGTTCAGCTCGGCGACGAAGCTGCGGTCGAGCTTCAGTTCGCTGATCGGTAGCCGGTGCAGGTAGCCGAGGCTGGAGTAGCCGGTGCCGAAGTCGTCCATCGACAGCCGCACGCCCAGGCCATGCACGGCGCGGAGGATGTCGAGGGTCGCCGGGTGGTTGTCCAGCAGCATGCCTTCGGTGATTTCCACCACCAGGTCGGTGCCGGCCAGGCCGTTGCGCTGCAGCAGGTCCTGCAGGCGGACCGGCAGGTCGGGATCGCGGAAGTCGGCGGGGGACAGGTTGACCGCCACCGCCGGGATGTGGATGCCGCGCCGGCGCCAGTCGGCCAGTTGCCGACAGGCCTCGCGCAGCACCCACTGGCTGAGTTCGCCGATGATGCCGCACTCCTCGGCCAGGGGGATGAAGCGGTTCGGCGCCACCGCGCCGAGTTGCGGGTGGCGCCAGCGGGCCAGGGCTTCCACCGCGTGCACGCGGCCGTCGTCCAGGCGCACCTGGGGCTGGTAGTGCAGGCTCAGCGCCTGGCGCTGCACGGCCTCGCGCAGCGCGCTTTCCAGGGCCAGGCGTTCCTGGGCGCGCTGGTTCATTTCTTCGCTGAAGAAGCGGTAGCTGCCACGCCCGCCGTTCTTCGCCTGGTACATGGCGATGTCGGCGCGGTGCAGCAGCGTCTCCATGTCCCGGCCGTTGCTGGGGAACAGGCTGATACCGATGCTCGCCAGGGTGATCAGGCTGACGCCGCCCACCCGGTGCGCCAGGGCCAGGCGGGCGAGGATGCGCTCGGCGATCTGCGAGGCGAGCAGGCCGCCGCAGTACGGCAGCACCACCACGAACTCGTCGCCCGACAGGCGCCCCACCAGGCCCTGCTCGCGCACCACCTCCTGCAGGCGCGCCGCCACCAGGCGCAGCAGCTCGTCGCCGGCCGGGTGGCCGAGGGAATCGTTGATCTGCTTGAAACGGTCCAGGTCGATGAACAGCACCGCCATTTCCGCCTCGTCGTTCTCGATGCGCGTCATCGCCTGCTCGGCCTCGGCCAGCAGCAGGCTGCGGTTGGGCAGGCCGGTGAGGGTGTCGTAGAAGGCCAGTTGGCGGATGTGCGCGCGGGCTTCCTCGCGCTCCAGGGCCAGGGCGCACAGCGGCAGGCTGACGTCCACCAGGCGCAGGTGCAACTCGTCCGGGCCGCGGCACTGCTCGTAGTAGAAGGCGAAGGTGCCGATGACGCGGCCCTCGCTGTTCTTGATCGGGCTCGACCAGCAGGCCTTCAGGCCCAGGGGGAGCGCCAGCTGGCGGTAGTCGTCCCACAACGGGTCGCTGGCGATGTCGCTGACCATCACCGCCTTGCCCCGGTAGGCCGCGGTGCCGCAGCTGCCGGCGTGGGGGCCCATGCGCGCGCCCTCGATGGACTGCGAGAAGGCCTCCGGCAGGCTCGGCGCAGCCAGCGGGTGCATGCGCCCCTGGGCGTCCACGCGCAGGATCGAGGCCTTGACCTCCGGGGCGATGCGCTCCACCTCGCGGCACACCAGGTCCATCACGTCCACCAGCGGGCGCTCGCGCACCAGGGCGTCGAGCACCTTGTTCTGCAGCACTTCGTGCAGCTTGGTGTGGGTGATGTCGGTGAGCAGCATCACCGAGTTCACCGGCTGGCCGCGGGCGTCGAGGATGGGGTTGGCCACCACCGAGCACCACAGCGGCCGGCCGATCAGGTCGCGCACCAGCTCTTCGCTGCGGAACAGCCCGGCGCCGGCCTGGCGCCAGCGCCGCACGCTGGCCTGGGGCACCTGCAGCAGCTCCGAGGGGTAGCGCCCCTGGGCCTGCTCGGCGTTCCAGCCGAACATGCGGCTGAAGCCGGCATTGACGTAGAGGATGCGCCCCTCGCGGCCGGTGACGATGACTGCGTTGTCGGTCTCGTTGGCGGCCAGCGACAGCACGTCCATCTGCTCGCGCTGGCGGCGCTGCAGGGTGCAGTCCTTGACGAAGGCGGCGAGCAGGCGCTTGCCGTCGAACTCGATGTGCGAGATCGACATCGAGCCCCACAGCCGGCTGCCGTCGCGGCAGCGCATCGGCACCTCGCTACGGCTGCCGACTATGCCCTCGGTGTCCAGGCTGGCGTCCAGGCGCGGACGCACCTCCCGGGGCAGCAGCAGGCCGACGTCCTGGCCCAGCACCGCCTCGCGGGAATAGCCCCACAGGCGCTCCGCGGCGGCGTTGAACAGCAGCACGCGGTTGTGCTCGTCCAGCACCACCACGCCATCGATGGCCTGTTCGAGAATCTGCGCGAAGACATCCGGGAGCTGGTCGTAGGGCATTGCTGGCATCCATCTCGGAAACGCACTTGGGCTTTCTTCCTGCATGACAGTGCCCTCGGGTGGCCCACCAGGAAAGCGTAGTGGTTGAAAGACCGGCACGGATAATAGCCATTTGACATATCGCCTGGGGCGCCTATCTCGGAAACATTGGAGAACCGCAGCGCCGCCCGGCGGACTAGGCTATTAGGCATTTGCAGGAAGGAGCCGCCAGTGCCCCCTCGCCCCGCCCCCGACACCACAGTCCCCGACAGGGAGCACAACGGACGTGCTTGACCGTTACCACCTGCTCCAGTCCCTGCGCGCCACGCGCGTCTCGCGCATGCCGGTGAACCCGGTGCTGCAGGAAGTGGCCACGCCCACCGGGCAAGTGCTGTTCTTCCTCCTGCTCGGCGGCGGCCTGGTCTACACCTTCGGCAACCTGGCCCTGGACATCCTCGCCCAGGGCGGCCAGCTGCGCCCCAGCGGCACCCTGCTGGTGCTGGCCCTGGCGCTGCTGATCGCCCTGGGCTTCGAGTTCATCAACGGCTTCCACGACACCGCCAACGCGGTGGCCACGGTGATCTACACCAACGCCCTGCCGCCGCAGCTGGCGGTGGGCTGGTCGGGGTTATGGAACCTGCTCGGCGTGCTCTTCTCCAGCGGCGCGGTGGCCTTCGGCATCGTCACCCTGCTGCCGCTGGACCTGCTGCTGCGGGTGGACAGCGCCGCCGGCCTGGCGATGATCTTCGCCCTGCTCGGCGCCTCCATCCTGTGGAACCTGGGCACCTGGTGGCTGGGCCTGCCGGTGTCGTCGTCGCACACCCTGATCGGCTCCATCGTCGGCGTGAGCCTGGCCCACGGCGTGCTGAGCGGCGAACTGGGCATCGACGGCAGCGCCTGGGAGCAGTTGCAGAAGGTCGGCTACGCCCTGCTGCTGTCGCCGCTGCTGGGCTTCCTCGGCGCCGGCCTGCTACTGCTGGGCATGCGCGCGGTGGCGCGGCGCAAGACGCTGTTCAGCGCGCCCCAGGGGCGCCAGCCGCCGCCGCTGGGCATCCGCGCGCTGCTGGTGCTGACCTGCACCGGGGTGTCCTTCGCCCATGGCTCCAACGACGGGCAGAAGGGCATCGGCCTGATCATGCTGATCCTCGCCGCGCTGATGCCGCTGAGCTTCGCCGTCGACCGCGGCCAGGCGCCGGCCCAGGTGCAGCAACTGCGCGAACTGGCGCACCGGGCCGAACTGCAGCTGCGCCGGCTGGCCCCGGAAGACATCCCCACGGCCCCGCGCCGGGTGCTGCTGGACTACCAGAGCGAGCAGCGCCTGACCCCCGAGGTGCTGCCGGCGCTGGCCGCGCAACTGCACAACATAGGCGCGCGCCTGCGCGGCCACGACGACCTGAGCGGGCTGCCCGACGACGAGGTGCTGGCGCTGCACAACGAGCTGTATCTGAGCGTGGAGACCATCCGCCAGCTCGACCGCACCGAGCAGGTCTTCGACGTCGACACCTGGAGCACCCTGCAGGCCCTGCGCGACCGCAGCCTGGACACCGTCCAGTTCATCCCGCCGTGGGTCAAGGTGGCGGTGGCCCTGGCCCTCGGCCTGGGCACCCTGGTGGGCTGGCGGCGCATCGTCACCACCGTCGGCGAGGGCATCGGCAAGCAGCCGCTGACCTACGCCCAGGGCGCCAGCGCGCAGCTCACCGCGATGCTCACCATAGGCGCGGCGGACATCTACGGCCTGCCGGTGTCCACCACCCAGGTACTGTCCTCCGGCGTCGCCGGGACCATGACCGCCAACGGCAGCGGTCTGCAATGGCAGACCATCCGCAACATGCTGCTGGCCTGGGTGCTGACGCTGCCGGCGGCGATCTGCCTGGCGGCGCTGCTGTACTGGTCGTTGCGGGCGTTGATCTGAGGTCGGCGATGGCATGAGCGCCGGCCCTGCCGGCGGCATCGCGGATGAATCCGCTCCTGCGGGATGCGGGAGAAACACCCTCGTAGGATGGGTTGAGCGAAGCGATACCCATCACCATTCGTAGGGCGCACAACCGTTCGCGGTTGTACGCCGTTGCCCAACCCGATGTCGGGTTCGGAGCGCCTTGAGGCGGGGCTTCGGGTTTGGCTCCGCAGGGGGCCTGGGGCCATGGTCAAACGGCGGATAACCGCGAACGGTTATTCGCCCTACGCCCAGCCATCCATCGGCAGGGGCTGTCATTCGCATGGGAATACTGTATTTATATACAGTAAATTCTGGAGCCCACCCATGTCCTCTCCCCTGCCGCCGCGTGGCCGCGGCACCGCCAGCAATCCGCACAACCGCTTCGCGCCGACCCGCAGCGAGGCCGAGGACGACGGCTGGTACCAGGACGAGGCGCCGCCCTGCCGCGCCACCGAGGTGCGGATGGAGCAGGCGAAGACGGTGATCAGCCGCAACCAGTCGCCGGACGTCGGCTTCGACCGCTCGATCAACCCCTACCGCGGCTGCGAGCACGGCTGCATCTACTGCTTCGCGCGGCCCAGCCACGCCTACTGGGACCTGTCGCCGGGCATCGACTTCGAGACGCGGCTGATCGCCAAGACCAACCTCGCCGAGCGCCTGGAGGCGGAGCTGAGCAAGCCCGGCTACGTGCCGCGGCCCATCGCCCTGGGCATCAATACCGACGCCTACCAGCCGCTGGAGCGCGAGCAGCGCCTGACGCGCCAGGCGCTGGAGATTCTGCTGCGCTTCCGCCACCCGCTGCACATCATCACCAAGGGCTCGCTGATCCTGCGCGACCTCGACCTGCTGGGCGAACTGGCCAGCCTCAACCTGGTCAGCGTGGCCTTCAGCCTCACCACCCTGGACAACGAGCTCAAGCGCATCATGGAGCCGCGCACCGCCAGCCCCGGCGCGCGCCTGCGCGCCATGCGCACCCTGCACGAGCACGGCGTGCCGGTCAGCGCGGTGCTGGCGCCGATGATCCCGATGGTCAACGACATGGAGCTGGAGCGCCTGCTGGAAGCCGCCCACGACAACGGCGCGCGCTCGGCCGGCTACATCCTCCTGCGCCTGCCGCTGGAGATTTCCGAGCTGTTCCAGCAATGGTTGCAGGCGCACTTCCCCGACCGCGCCGAGCACGTGATGAGCCTGATCCGCCAGAGCCGCGGCGGCAAGGACTACGACAGCCGCTTCGGCACGCGCATGCGCGGGGAAGGCGTGTTCGCCGAACTGCTGGCCAAGCGCTTCCAATTGGCCGCCCGCCGCCTGGGGCTGGACCGCCGCGACTACGGTGGGCTGGACTGCTCGCTGTTCCAGGTCCCGCGGGCACAGATGAGCCTGTTCTGAGGCGGCGCATTCACATCATCGGGCCATGATAGCTTGTCGGCATCATCGGCGATCTTGCCTTAAAGATGTCTGTAACGTGCGAGATAGAGCGTTTATTTAATTTTTGATTAATCTTCCTTGTCTAGGGTTGCCGACAGGATGACCAAACGGTCACGAACATCATTTCCCAACGTTTGTGTCTTTTCGCCATGTGCGAAACGTCGGCAAGCATGGGAAAAATCCATCGTCACTCTTCGAGGCTCATGCAATGAACGACAAATCGCACGGTGAGGAGCACATCACGGAGAATGCCGACGAGGCCCTGCGGCGCATCGTCGAAGGTTTCCGCCAGTTCCGCCAGGAGGTCTTCCCGCAACAGGAAGCGCTGTTCAAGAAGCTCGCCCATGCGCAGAACCCGCGCGCCATGTTCATCACCTGCGCGGATTCACGCATCGTCCCCGAACTGATCACCCAGAGCTCGCCGGGCGACCTCTTCGTCACCCGCAACGTCGGCAACGTGGTGCCGCCCTACGGGCAGATGAACGGCGGCGTGTCCACCGCCATCGAGTTCGCGGTGATGGCCCTGGGCGTGCAGCACATCATCATCTGCGGGCATTCCGACTGCGGCGCCATGAAGGCCGTGCTCGACCCGCAGACGCTGGAGCGCATGCCCACGGTGAAGGCCTGGCTGCGCCACGCCGAAGTGGCCAAGACGGTGGTCGAGCAGAACTGCGGCTGCGCCAGCCACGACACCCTGGACATCCTCACCGAGGAAAACGTGGTGGCCCAGCTCGACCACCTGAAGACCCACCCCTCGGTGGCCGCGCGCCTGGCCAGCGGCCAGTTGTTCATCCACGGCTGGGTCTATGACATCGAGACCAGCCAGATCAAGGCCTACGACGCCGAGGTGGGTCACTTCCGCCCGCTGGACGGCGAAGGCCCGATGCCCATGGCGACGCCGCGCCCGCGCTACTCGCAATCCTGACCCTCACGGGCACGGCGCCCACCTCCACAACGACAGCCGTGCCCGCTTCCTGACCTGACACCTGCCCGAACCCCGCGCCGGCCCGCCGGCGCGGCCTGACAACCTGCGCGTGTCGATGCCGCTGACCCGGCGTCGTGGGCTTTCTCGCGCCCGAAAAAGCCAAGGAGGAAAGCGCCATGCCCGTTCCCCAACCCCTTCATGCGCCCCTGCGCGCCCTCAAGGACAACCTGCCCCGCGACCTGCTGGCCTCGGTGGTGGTCTTTCTCGTCGCCCTGCCGTTGTGCATGGGTATCGCCATCGCTTCCGGCATGCCGCCGGCCAAGGGCATGCTCACCGGCATCGTCGGCGGCCTGGTGGTCGGCCTGCTGGCCGGCTCGCCGCTGCAGGTCAGCGGGCCGGCGGCGGGCCTGGCGGTGCTGGTCTTCGAACTGGTGCGCAGCCACGGCATGGCCATGCTCGGGCCGATCCTGTTGCTGGCCGGGCTGATCCAACTAGTCGCCGGGCGCCTGCGCCTGGGCTGCTGGTTCCGCGTCACCGCGCCGGCGGTGGTGTACGGCATGCTCGCCGGCATCGGCATCCTCATCGTGCTGTCGCAGGTCCACGTGATGCTCGACCTCCAGCCACAGGCATCAGGGCTGGACAACCTGCTGGCGTTCCCCGGCGCCCTCGCCGCCTCGCTGGGCAACGGCCCGCAGGCCCTGGCCCTGGGCCTCGGCACCATGGCGCTGATGTGGGGCTGGGAACGCTTCCGCCCGGCGCGCCTGCGCTTCCTGCCCGGCGCCCTGCTCGGGGTGAGCGCGGCGACCCTGGCGAGCCTGGCGCTGCCCATGGACGTGCTGCGGGTGGAAGTGCCGGAACAACTCAGCCAGGCCATCGACTGGGTCCGCCCGGCCGACCTGCTGCGCCTGGCCGAACCCGAGCTGCTGCTGGCGGCCCTGGCGGTGGCCTTCATCGCCAGCGCCGAGACGCTGCTCTCCGCCGCCGCGGTGGACCGCATCCACCAGGGGCCGCGTTCGGACATGGACCGTGAGCTGTCCGCCCAGGGCGTCGGCAACCTGATCTGCGGCCTGCTCGGCGCGCTGCCGATGACCGGGGTGATCGTGCGCAGCTCGGCCAACGTGCAGGCCGGCGCCCGCAGCCGCCTGTCCGCCATCCTCCACGGCCTCTGGCTGCTGGCCTTCGTCGCCCTGCTCGGCGGGCTGCTGCGGCAGATCCCCATCGCCGGCCTGGCCGGGGTGCTGGTCTACACCGGGCTCAAGCTGGCCGATCCCAAGGCGCTCACCGGCCTGCTGCGCTACGGGCGGATGCCGGCGCTGGTGTACCTGGCCACGGCTTTGGGCATCGTCCTCACCGACCTGCTCACCGGCGTGCTGGTGGGCTTCGCCCTGACCCTGCTCAAGCTGGCGCTGAAGGCCGCGCGACTGAAGGCCAGCCTGCACTACAACGGCGCCGGCGACGAAGCCGAGCTGCGCCTGGTGGGCGCCGCCACCTTCCTGCGGGTACCGCAGCTGGCGCGCCTGCTGGACCAGGTGAAGCCGGGCACCACGCTGCACGTGCCGCTGCAGCACTTGCGCTACATCGACCACGCCTGCATGGAACTGCTGGAGGACTGGGGCCGCGCCGCGGCGGCCAAGGGCTGCCGGCTGAGCCTGGAAAGCCACGGCCTGCGCCGCCGCCTCGAAGGCCGCGCACGGCGCGAGGCGGGAGCGGCAGGCTCGTAGGATGGGTTTCTGCTGTCATGCCGCGACACGCATGACAGCCGGATCGCGGATGAGATCCGCTACACCGCGCTACCCGCGCTCGGAGCCTGCGGTCCCCTCTCCCTCCGGGAGAGGGCTGGGGTGAGGGCAAGCCCGAGCACCATTCCCATGCAGGAGCGCGCCCTGCGCGCGAAATCGCGGGCAGGGCCCGCCTACACCTCCAGGGAAGCACGGCTTTTCGTAGGATGGTGTTGAGCGAAGCGATACCCATCACCACGGCAGCATGGGTATCGCAAGCTCAACCCATCCTACGAAGGGCACATCGGCGCAAGACAGTTGCTCCTACATTCCGTCTCGCTCAGGCCCGGCGGCGTTCGCGCTGGTCGATCAGGTATTGCAGGCGGAACAGGTGACGGTAGCCGGCTTCCCAGGCCCCGTGGCCGGACTTCACATTGATGTGCCCGGCATCCGGCAGGATCAGCGTCTCGGCGCCCCAGGCGCGGCCCAACTGCAAGGCGCGCTGCGGACTGCAGGCGGCGTCGTTGTCCGAGCCCACCAGCACGCTGGGGAAAGGCAGGGCGTCCAGGGCGATGGGGGCGAAGTTGCGCAGCGCCGCGTGGCAGGTCTCGCGCTCGACGTCGGCGGGCGCTACCAGCAGGGCGCCGGCCACCTGGGCCAGGGCCCTGGGCCCGGCGCGGCGGGCCCAGGAAGCGACGGTGACGCAGCCCAGGCTGTGGGCGATCAGCACCACGCGACCGGGCTGGCGGCGGATCTCGCGGTCCAGTTCGGCGACCCAGTCGACATGCCGCGGCGTCACCCAGTCGCGCTGCTCCACCCGCGAGGCGTTGGGCAGCGCGCGCTGCCAGTGGCTCTGCCAGTGCTCGTCCTCCGAGCCGTGCCAGCCGGGCACCAGGACATAGCGGACGCGTTCGCTGCGCATGGGTTCATCCCCCTGAAAGTCGTCATGGGGAGGCAGTGTAGGTGGGCTTCGTCAATAAATTAAGGAATAAAAAATGCTTTACTTATGCTGCATTTGCTTATTCCCGCACTTCTTGATTCGCGACAAGTACGCAGGGCGCCGGAAGGCGTTGAATCGAAGCTGGGCCCACTCCCTTCAGGCGAACCTCCATGGCCAAGAAATTCCCCCTGCACCCCGCCCACCCCGAACGCATCTGCTGGGGCTGCGACCGCTACTGCCCGGCCTCGGCCATGGGTTGCGGCAATGGCTCCAGCCGCACCCAGCACCCCATCGAGACCTTCGGCGAGGACTGGGCGGATGGGTCAGACTGGGGGCTGGACGAGACGCCGGCGCAACCGATCGAGGTGCGCCAGCCGACGCCCTGACTCAGCCGCTGGCCTTGGCGCAGCAGCGCGCCAGCAGGGCCTCCAGGTTCAGGTCGGGCATGGCGCAGGCGCGCAGCGCGCTGACCGTCTGCTCGACGTATTCGCGGGTGGTGCCGAAGTGCCCCTGGGCGCTGTCGAACACGCGCTGCACGATGCTGTCCGGCAGCGAGCCGGCATAGCTGGGCAGGTGGCGTTCGAGGACGAAACCCAGGGCGCGCACCCGGCGGCCATCCTCCAGGCGGCAGCTGAGCCATTCCGGGCGGTAGGAGGCGTAGGGCATCTCGCGCTGCCAGAGGGCGAACAGGTTGGCGTCGAGGTCGTCGTCGGGCAGCCGGTAGGCGAAGCCGGCGCAGGAGCCGCCGCGGTCCAGGCCGAGCACCAGGCCGGGCATCTCCGGGGTACCGCGGTGGGTCAGCGACCACAGGTACAGCCCACGGTGGTAGCCGTGCACCCGCGCACGGCTGGCCTCGGCCACCGGGAACTCCGGGCGCCAGATCAGCGAGCCGTAGGCGAACAGCCAGACGGCGCCGCCGCCGTGCTCGGCCATGGTGATTTCCAGCGAGGCGCGCAACTGCTCCGCGCTGAGTCGTTCCGGCGCCCCCAGCGCCGGTGGATAGAAGGGGCCGTCCAGGTTCATAGACGTGCTCATGCGTAACCCCCAAGGTACCTCACGCTCTGAAAACTTAGCGGATGTGACCTTCTGACAGAAGGGGCGGCTGCGCAAGACACCTTTGCGCGGACGAACGGCGATACCGCCGGTCCGGATGGCGAAAACGCGGGAAATAGAGTCGGAAAAAAGAGGGCCGCGCGGGGCGGCCCTATCACCAAGATCTTTGCTGGCGTGGGGCGCCAGTGGGTGTGAGGTACCCGACCAGCAGTAGAACAGCCGCCCATGACAGGCGCGTGACGGTCACTTGCCGGCCTGCCACTGGCCCTTGCTCTGGCTTTCGCAGAACGGCTGGAGGAAGCGCGCGTCGCTGGCTACGCCGTAGTAGTGGATGTCCTGGCGGTAGGGGCTGTTGGGCACCTGGGCGTTGTTGCAGACGCCGAAGGCGCCGCTGGGGCAGGCGTCGGCGTAGGTCACCTCGACCTGCTGGTCCTTCAGCTGCGGCTGACAGAAACCCTCGTGGAACAGCTTCGCCGGGATGCTGCGGTTCTGCTGGCAGACCTTCACGTCGAGGTTCTTGCCGCGGCTGTGCACCACGCAGGCTTCGGCGTGGGCAAGGGCTGGCAGGGCGAGGCAGGACGACAGGAGCAGGGCCGGCAGACGCATGAAAACGGGGTCCTTTGAGCGAAGGGCCGACTCTAGCGCTTTTCCCGGCCTGCGTCAGGCGGCAACATGGCGCCATGCTCGAACAGATTCCCACCCATGTGATCGGCGGCCCACTGGGCGCCGGCAAGACCAGCCTGATCCGCGACCTGCTGGCCCAGCGCCCGCCTGGCGAGCGCTGGGCGGTGCTGGTCAACGAATTCGGCCAGGTCGGCCTGGACGCCGCGTTGCTGGCCGCCGACGCCGACGGCGTGGCCATAGGCGAGGTGGCCGGCGGCTGCCTGTGCTGCGTCAACGGCGCGCCCTTCCAGGTCGGCCTCGCCCGCCTGCTGCGTAAGGCGCGGCCGCAGCGGCTGTTCATCGAGCCCTCCGGCCTCGGCCACCCGCGCACCCTGCTGCGCCAGCTGGGCGAGGCGCCCTGGCGCGGCGTGCTGGCGCCGCAGCCGCTGCTGTTGGTGCTGGATGCCGCGGCGCTGGCAGCCGGGGCTTCACTGCCGGAGGCGCAGCAGGACGCCCTGGCCGATGCCGCGCTGCTGGTGCTGAACAAGAGCGAAGCCCTGGATGAGGCGGCCCGCGCGCGTCTGCAAGCCAGCCTGCCGGCGCTGCCGCTGGTGTGGACCGAGCAGGGGCGCCTGCCCTTCGCGAGCCTGCCGTTCGTCGCAGCGTTAGACCCGGCCGCGGCGGTGGAGCTGCCAGCCCCCACGGCCGAACTGCCGGTACTGCTGACCCGTGCCGCGCCCCTGCGCCAGGTGCACAGCGACGGTGGACACCAGGCCGTCGGCTGGCGCCTGCACGCCGACTGGCGCTTCCGCCGCGCGGCGCTGGAGTCCTGGCTGGCCGGCCTGGACGGCTTGCTGCGGGCCAAGGCGGTGCTGCACTGCGAGGACGGCTGGCTGGCCTGCAACCGGGTGACGGGCGCCGAACCCTGGCAGCCCAGCGCCTGGCGGCGGGACAATCGGCTGGAGCTGATCTTCGCCAAAGAGCAGGATCCGCAGGCGCTGCAGCAGCAAATGTTGACCTGTGCCTGGTTGCCGGATGGCCAATAAGGTTGCCATACCCGGGGCGAATGATAATAATTATCAGATTCTGTCATTTCTCCACAGGCTTCTCCCATGTCGCCATCGCAATCGCGCTCGCCGGCGAGTTCCACTCTCGTCGCGTCCGCCGCGGAACTTCCTTCGTCCTCCGACAGCGACGAAGGACTCTCGCTGCCCTGCGTCAGCGCCCAGCGTGGCAATGAAGCCAACCTGCGTCTGGTGGACTGCTCCGGCGCCCGCCGCGACGAGGAAGTTCCCGTCGCCGAACTGCTGATCCCCTACGCCGCGCCCGTGGAGGGCGTGGAAGACGCGGAGCAGCCGCCCCAGCAGGCGGGCTGGTGGAAGTCTTCCGGGCTGTCCGTGGTGCTGCACCTGGCCGTGGTCGCCGGCCTGGTCTGGGCCGTGCCCAGCCCCGACGAGCTCAACCTCGGCCGTGGCGAAGTGCCGACCATGCAGGTCAGCGTGGTGCAGCTGCCGCCCAAGCCCGAACCGGTGAAGGAGCCGCCGGCCGCCGCGCCCGAGCCGCAGCCGCCGCAACCCACGCCGCCGGAGCCGGTGGTCGAGCCGCCCAAGCCGGAGCCGCCGAAACCCAAGCCCAAGCCGGTGGAAAAGGCGGTGCCGAAGAAGGCGCCCAAGCCCAAGCCGAAACCCAAGCCCGAACCCGAGCCGGCCGAGCAAGCCCAGGCCGAGCCGACGCCGCCCGCCCCGCCGCCGCCTCCGGCCGCGCCGACCGTGGGCCAGAGCACCCCGGGCGCCCAGGCCGCCCCGACCGGCACCCAGGGCCCGGCCGGCCTGCCCACCGGCAGCCTCAACGACAGCGACATCAAGCCGCTGCGCATGGATTCGCCGAAGTACCCGCTGATGGCCCAGCGCCGCGGCATCGAAGGCCACGTGAAAGTGCTGTTCACCATCACCGCCGACGGCCGCATCGACGACATCCAGGTGCTGGACTCCTCGCCGCCGCGGATGTTCGACAACGCCGTGCGCCAGGCCATGGACACCTGGCGCTTCGAGCCGCGCATCAGCGGCGGCCGGATCGTCGCGCGGCAGGCGACCAAGGTCTTCTACTTCAAGCTGGAGGGGCGCCGCTGAGGGGTTCTTCGGTTGATGAAAAACGCGCCTTCGGGCTAATGCCAGTCAGTTAAGGCTGACACATTGACCTTTAGTCTGCAGGCCGCAAAATCCGATGCTTGGAAACGAGCATCGGATTTTTTATGCGCCTGTCACAAGCCCTGTCCCTCACTCACGAAATGGCATCGCGGCCTCATGCGCTGGAGGGGCTGGGAGCTTTGCTCGATCCAGACATCGTGAAACAGGCTTTCGAGACTGCAGGTGTCTCGACCATTCGCAAGCGTCGTCTTCCGCTTGAAAGCCTGGTGTGGTGCATCATCGGCATGGCGTTGTTCCGCCGGATGTCGGCTTGGGATGTCGTGAACCACATGGACATCATGCTACCGGGCAAGCGGCCGCTGGTGGCGCCCAGCGCTGTTGTGCAAGGGCGGCAGCGGCTGGGTAGCGAAGCTGTACGCGAAGTCTTTACGCTGACCCAGCAGCGATGGCACGAAGAAACCAAACATCCGCAGTGGTTGGGATTGACGCTGCTTGGCGTGGACGGCGTTGTCTGGATACGCCTGATACCGCAGAAAATCGTGCGTGCTACGGCAGCGCGACCAACCAGCATGGTGACGGCAGCTTTCCTCAAGTTCGGATGGTCTGTCAGATGGAGCTGACCAGCCATCTACTGATAAGCAGCACTTTCGAGGGCTATCACAGTAGCGAAATGAAGCTGGCAGAACAGCTGATCGCCACCACGCCGAATCATTCGTTGACCCTGTTCGACAAAGGTTTCTACTCGTTGGGCTTGCTGCATCACTGGCAATCGCACGGCGAGCATCGACACTGGCTGATCCCTTTGAAAAAGGGCACTCAGTATGAGGTAGAGCACAAGCTTGGGCGCAATGATGCCCAGGTCGTTCTGCGTACATCGCCTCAGGCTCGCAAACAATGGCCAGACTTGCCGTTGGAAATTCGAGCGAGGTTGCTGAGCAAAACGATCAAAGGAAAGGTGGTGAGCGTCTTGACCTCAATGACCGATCCGCTGCGTTTCCCTGGCGATGAGATCGTCGATCTTTACAGTCAGCGCTGGGAAATCGAACTGGGCTATCGGGAGATCAAGCAAGGACTTTTGGGCGGCGAATACACCCTGAGAAGCAAGACTCCGGAGATGATTGCGCAAGAACTGTGGGGCGTGCTGCTGGGCTACAACCTGTTACGTTATCAGATGGTACAGATGTCGAGGCAGTGCCCGGGGGTATACCCATGCGAAATGAGTTTTACCGCCTGCAGTTGGGCAATCCTGGGCTTGCTGCATGGCACGTCGCTGAACCATCCCGGTAACTTGCCAGGATTTCTGGCAGATTTGCAGGCCTCAGCGGCGCAGTATGTCCTACCTCATCGGCGACCTGATCGCTGGTTCCCGAGAACGGTGAAGCAGCGACCAGCAAAATATTCGACACGAAAATGAAAATGCCAGTCAGCTTAACTGACTGGCATTAGCCTTCGGGCGCGTTTTTTGTTTGGGGTGGTGGGTTTTGTGTAGGAGCGAGCTTGCTCGCGAACGGAACGCAGCCCGATGGCTCGGTGCGTGTCCTGAAGAGCCCCTCTCCCTAACCCTCGGCTGCGCGCCCCGCCCTGAAGGGAGAGGGAACCGTTCGGTGTGCTTGGATGTTCTGGAGTCAGCCGGCAATTCCGTTGCTGCCAGGCTGAAACCATGCCTCATCTCGGCACGGACTAGCCCCCTCTCCCTTCAGGGAGAGGGCTGGGGAGAGGGAGCGAAGTCAAACCAACGTACCGAAGCCGCAGCTGACCACCGTTCGCGAGCAAGCTCGCTCCCAACGTGCTCCCCTGCAACCCATCCTACGAAAAGCGCTTTGGCGCAGTCGCTCCTACAGAAACAGCCCCTCAGGGCAACTCAAACCCACCCGCCGCCTTATGCAGCGCCCGCAAGTGCGCACCAAGCTGCTTGAGATTGGCCTCCAGCGCCTGCAACTCCTCGCGGCGCTCCGGCTCCAGCAGCGCGCGGACTTCCTGGTCGAGGTTGTCGCTGAGCTGGCGCAGGCGCGCCTGGCGGGCCTGGGTCTGTTGTTCCAGGCGCGTCGACTCGCCCGGCTGCGGCAGGCCGTAGCCGCTGTCCAGCAGCTCCGCCGGCTGGCTTAGGAAGCCACTGTCGTCGAGGATCTGCTGCAGCGTCTTGCCCGCCGCCACCAGCTTGGGGTCGGCGCGGGCGTCGTCGCGGTGGCCCAGGTACAGGCGCTTCAGCTCGTCCTGGGCCAGTTGCAGTTGGCGCCGCAGCGAGGCCTGCTCCAGCAGCAGCATGGCGGCGCTGGCGCGCAGGTCGGCCTTGTCGAACCAGGCGCGGCGCTCGCTGGCGGGCAGGGCCAGCCAGTCCTCGACCTTGCTCTGGGGAATGTCCAGGCGCTGGCGCAGCACCTCGAACATCGCCTGGTAGCGGTCGCGGAAGGAGTCGAAGCGGTAGCCCAGGCGCAGCGCGCGCTTGGAGTCGTCGAGCACGCTGGCGTCGGCCAGGCCGCGGTTCTCCAGGATCTGCACCACGCCGTTGGGGGTGATGCTGTCGAGGTCCTGCAGGCGCGGGTCGGGGATGCCGCTGCGCAGCAGCTTGAGGGTTTCCACGGCGCAGTTGTTGGAAATGAAGTAGTAGTTGCCGTCGTAGCCCCAGTGCACCTGCATGGCCCGCTCCACCAGCTCGTCGATCTGCTGGCGATTGAGCTTGAGCGGGATCGAGGCCAGGCTGCGCAGCTCGATCTTGGTGTATTCCTCGATCACCTGGGACAGCGGCAGGACGAACAGCCGCGACGGGTAGGAACCGGTCAGGCCGTCCCAGCTGGACAGCTGCAGGTCGCCGACGAAGGCGCGGTAGGACAGCACCAGGTGCTGGTCCAGGTCCAGCCGGCAATCCGGGCCGCGCGGCCGGCCCGGGGCGCAGACCACCAGGCGCAGCATGGCGTGGCCCCAGCGGCTCACCCACTGGTCGTTGGCCTCGGCCAGCAGGTAGTCGACCTCGTAGACGCGCTCCGGGTCCAGCCTGCCCAGCGGCTGGCGGCCGAAGTCGCGGCCGGCGTTGAGGTAGGCGAAGGATTGTTCGCAGGCCTGGCGCTGCGGGCGCTCGCCGAAGCGTTCGGCGTAATAGCGGTACAGCGCCGGGCGGCGGCAGGCGTAGCTGGGGTCGAGGACGAAGTACTCCATGTTCACCGCGACGAACTCGCGCGGGTTGCTCAGCTCGTAGCGGTCCGGGCTGCGCAGTACGAAGCGGTTGTCGTGCTCGCGCTGACCGCGCTTGCCGGCCAGTTGCGGCCAGCCGGCGAGGTCGAGCAGGCGCGGGTCGTCGGAGAGGGTGAAGCGGCGGTTGGCCTGGCCGCGGCACTCGGCGCCCTCGCCGATGCGCCCGATGCTGCCCTGCTGGCGCGTGCAGCGCTGGATCAGCCGGGCCTCGGCGGGCAGCCAGAGGCGGCCGCGGTCGTACAGGTGGGTCAGCTCGTGGACCACCGTGGCCTGCAATTCGCGGCGCAAGGTGCCGTGGCTGCGGCCGGTCTTGAGGCTGGCGGCACTGCCGTCGGCGAGGGCGGCCAGGTACTTGCGGTTCAGCGCGATGGCGCCGGGGCGCAGGGCCTGGCCCATGCCGTTGCCCGGCAGGTCGTCGCGCCATTGCACCTCGACGCGGCGGTCCAGGGCCTGGACGAAGAGTGGCGGCAACGCCTGGCGGACGTCATCCAGCAGCTGCTGGCTGGCCTGGCGCTGCGCCGGGGCGAGGCCGTCGGGCAGCAGCTCCAGGCGCAGATCGGCCCGGGCGCCGACGGCGACGAGCAGGCCCAGTGCCGCCAGAGCGCGGCGGCCGCGGGGGATCACAGAGCGAGGATGGCTTCGGCCAGCTGCTGGTCGGAGGCGTCGCGCGCATCCGGTACCTTCTCGCGGACCACCTTCAGCGCCGCTTCCAGCTGCGCGCCGCGGATGGCGCCTTCGCTGGCGACGAAACTGGCGGCGTCGTCGCGGGCCTCGCGGACGATCTTCATGTCGCGGATCGAGGTGGTGGTGTCGGAGGTGAAGTCCACGCTGCGACCGATGGCGTTGGTGGTGATGTTGAACAGGCGGATGACCGACTGTGCCTGGGCGCTGGAGGCGCAGGCGGCCAGCAGCAGGCCGAGGATCAGGGGGCTCTTGGGGATCGAGCTGAGGCGCATGGGAGTCTCCGAAACGGCAGCGGACGCTGCTCACGACTGACTATTGGGCAAGAATGGCTTCGGCCAGTTCCCGATCGTTCGCCGCGAGCTCCGGGTGCTGTTTGCGCAGCCAGCGCAACGCCTGTTCCAGGCGCGCTCCGCGCACCCGGCCGTCGGTGGCGATGTAGCTGGCGGCATCATCGCGGGCCGCACCGAGCAGTTTGTTCTCGAAAGGCGTACTGGTGACTTTGCTGGTCACGTAGCTGCTGCCGGCGACGAACATGGTGGTCTGTTCGAAGGCCAGCGCGGGGGTGGCCAGGCAGAGGCCGGTGAGCAGGAATAGGAGGCTGCGCATGGGCTATGGCGATCGGAAAAGCACAGCCGACAAGGCTAACGGAATGTGCCGGCAAGAGCCAGCCTCGCAGGCCCGGTAGACGCTCTGAAAAAGCGTCTCCGGGCCGAGGGGGAAGTCAGATGACCAGGATCGCCTGGGCCAGCTGCAGGTCGTTGGCGGCCAGGCTCGGCAGCTTGCCGCGAATGTGCCGCAGCGCCGCTTCCAGATGCGCGCCGCGCACCTGCCCGGCGGTGGCGACGAAGCTGGCGGCGTCGTCGCGGGCGTCCAGGACGATCTTGTCGTCGCGGAAGGAGTTGGTGATGTCGGTGGTACCGTCGGAGGTGGCCTTGGTGGCGCCGACCAGCGCATCGGTAGTGACGATGAAGCTGGTGGCGAAGGCGCCGCTGGCGCAGGTGAGCAGGGCGGCGGCGGTAAGCAGGCGCAGACGATTCATGGATGGACACTCCCAGTCGAGATGAAACCGCGCGGCCAAAGCTGCCGCGCGCTACCGATGCAGACTAGCGGAGCCCGCCCCCGGCGGCCAGCCGCTCAGCGCCAGAAAGGTTTCGAAAGTTCCCGCGCGCGCTGGCAACGGTCGATGCCAGCGTCGGCCAACTCGCGCTCGCCGAGTTGGGCGAGTTGGTGGCGGGTGCGGGCGTTTTGCAGGCAATGCCGTAGCACCGCCATGAGGCGCTTGATCGATACGCGGCATGGCGTCGGGGTGATGTCGAGGTGCGGAACACGGTGGCTGTGGTTACGGTCCATCTGTCTGCTCTCCCTGGCGGAAGAACAGCATCCAGCCGATGAGGCGCCGCCGCCAGACACAGGTATCGACTCGACGATCGATACACCTGCACGTCCGAGATCATCTGTACTGTTGCGTTCCAGCGTCGCTGTGTGGGTCCCTTGCGGCGCTGGGGATCGACATTCGTGGCAGGAGCGACCCTTCGCTCGGCATTCGCACACGACAGTCCGGAAGTTGTCGTCCGTCGCAATGACTCGCCAGTCACTATTAGCTGTGGTTGTGTAGAAGACGCTCCGCCATGGCCTTATCTGCCAGACATATCTGTCAGTAATTTGCACTTTCACTACAAAAGCCTTGAATTAGACGGTGCGAAATGGCTTTTTAGAGCGTGTACACAGTCTTGCCAGGCTGCGGCAGGATGTCGCGATTTGGTCTGACTGGTAGCGAAGAGACCCTGTGCGTGGCCGGATTTTTCGGCATCAAACATTCAATAACAACAATGGTTCTCTGCTGTCAGGTTGCTGAAAACAACGATGAAAACGATCATTCTCGTTCGGAGTCTGTGCGAAGGACTGGATCCTTCCGATGTTCTGGGGGTACCTGGACAAGGGATACAGTTTCTCAAGCGAGCGATCTGGCCCGTCCTGAACGCGATCGGGGAACCGGTCGGGGTGGGCCTGGATGCCGACTTGCGTGCCATTTGCCAAAACTACCGGGAGGCAGGCCGCCCCGTGGTGCTGTGCCACTTCGGGCTGCCCCTGTCCCAGGCCGTGGAGCCTGGCTGCCCCTGTTTCTACGTCTTTCCCTGGGCCTTCGCGGACCTGCCGCCCGAGGCTGCAACCTGGCGAGCGCCGTTGGCGCGTAGCGAGGGTGTGATCACCTTCAGCCAGCAGGCGGCCGACGCCATCCGCACGTTGATGGGCAACGATTTTCCCGTCCTGGTGAGCGCCGCCCAGCCCTGGGAGCGGTTCGCCGCCCTGGCCCCGGACGAAGGACTCAGCATCTCGCTGGCCCCGCGTACGCTGGATTTCCGTGGACAACTGCTGGACAGCCCATCGATCGGGTTGTGCGTGGACGGACTGGCCCGTGTCGAGCCGCCTTCCTCGTCTCCGCTGACCCAGGAAGCGCCTGTTGCCGCCGCGCAACCACTGGCCTGGCGGCGGCGCCTGGCTATCAGCCGGACCTTGCTGCGGGACTGGTGGAACGAGGCCGTAGTCGAACTGCTGCGGCCACGGCCTACTGCCGCGGCAATGCCAGCGCCGCCTCGGCAGGTGCCTGATGGCTGCTTGCCGGCCATCGAACAGAAGGTACGGCTGCACGGGGTGATTTTCACCTGCGTGCTCAGCGCCGAGGACCCGTCCCGCAACTGGACCGAAATGCTCACCGCCTTCTGCTGGACCTTCAGGGATCAGCCCGATGCCACCCTCGTTTTCAAGCTGACCCACAGCAACCTGTCCTCCGGACGCATAGCGATGCTCACCAACCTGTCGCGCCTGTCGCCGTTCCAGTGCCGCGTGGTGGTGGTCAATGCTCACTTGGAAGACACCGAGTACGCGCGCTTGGTCGCGGCCAGCCATTATCTGGTGCACCCCGCGCAGAGCGAGGGCTCCGCCCTCACCGTGCAGGAGTTCATGAGCGCCGGCCGGCCCGTGCTGGCGCCTCGCCACAGCGCGCTGTGTGAGTGGATCGGGGACGACCACCCCTTCCTCATCCGCTCCGCCGAGCAGCCTGCCTACTGGGTGCAGGATGCCGATAAGCGCCTGCACTTGCGTGACCACCGCCTCGACTGGACCTCGATGTGCGAGGTGTTCGCTCGCGCATTCACCGTGGCGATAGAGAATCCGCAACATTACCGGCAGCTTTCGCGAGCGGCGCGGGAGGCCGCCAGGGAGCGCTGCGACCGGACGCGGCTGGCCGACGACTGGCGACAGTTCCTCGCGCCGCGACGTACCGATGCCCAGCCTGTGGCACTTCAGGTGGGGGCCGGTTCATGAGGATCCTGGTCTACTCGGAAACGAACGCTTCCACCATCCGTAACAGCCTCGGCGCACCGGAGTACAGCTATTACTTCGTCCTCAAGGAGTTCCTGCCGGCACTGCGCGAACTGGGCGAGGTGGTGGTGGTCAGCGACCCGGGGGGGGAGGTCGACCCGCTCTACCGGGAAAGCCGCGAACGCGGGCAGGCCTGCGTGTTCCTGAGCTTCTCGCCGCCGCACAAGACGCAGGCGAACCTGGAGTGCCCGACCATCCCGGTGTTCGCCTGGGAGTTCGACAGCATTCCCCACGAGGTCTGGTTGCGCGACTTCACCCAGGACTGGCCGTTCATGTTGCGCCAGTTCGGCCAGGCGATCACTCACTCGCAGTCGACGGTGGCGGCGTCGCGCAAGGTGCTGCACGCCACCTACCCGATGCTCTCGGTGCCGGCGCCGGTATGGGATTCCTTCGCGGCGCTGCGCGCGCTGCCAATGGCGACCGGGCGCCAATCGATACGCGGCAACGGTGTGGTTTTCGACAGCTGGAAACTGGACCTGCAGTCGTTCCTGCATGCCAAACCTGACCGCTGGCACCGGCTGTTCAAAGGCGAGGAGCCTCCCGATGAGGAGGAAGGTATTGCCACCGCCGCCGTCGAGGCAGCATCACGAGTGGGTTGGCAGGGCTGGCTGAGAATTCATCGCCGTTACTTGGCGGCTTGGTACCTGCTGGTCCTGCAGGATCTGTTGCCGAATGCGGCCAAGGCCGTTTCGCGAAAGCTGCTGCGACGTCAACCGAAGGCCGCGCAGGGTTCCCGTGAACCCGCCGAGATTGCAGCGGATGTCTTCCCGCAGCGAGCCCTGTTCGAGCCGGCACCTTTCGCCCTCGAACTGGAGGGAGTCGTCTTCACCACGGTGTTCAATCCCTACGATGGCCGCAAGAACTGGCAGGACCTGATCACGGCCTTCTGCACGGCGTTCGCCGATACGTCCGATGCCGTGCTGCTGTTCAAGCTGACCCATCGTGAATATTGCTCGGCGTTGACTGCCATGGCTCGCTGCATGGCACGCCTGCCAGCGTTCCGATGCCGCGTACTGCTGGTACATGGTTACCTGGAGGATGCCGACTATCAGGCGCTGATGACAGCCACTAGCTATGTGGTGAACGCGTCCTTCGGCGAGGGGCAATGTCTGCCGCTGATGGAGTTCCTCTCCTGTGGCAAGCCGGCGATCGCCCCTGTCCATTCCGGCATGAGCGACTACATCGACGAAGACGTGGCGTTCGTGGTGGACAGCTGGGCGGAGGCCACCGCCTGGCCGCACGATCCACGTTCGGCGATACGTACCTGTCGACAGCAGATTGACTGGACGTCGTTGGTTGCGGCGTACCGCAATGCCTACAGGTTGTTCCGTGAGCAGCCGGAGCAGTATCGGGAGATGGCCGACAGGG
This sequence comes from Pseudomonas citronellolis, assembly GCF_001586155.1. Lineage (NCBI taxonomy): Bacteria > Pseudomonadati > Pseudomonadota > Gammaproteobacteria > Pseudomonadales > Pseudomonadaceae > Pseudomonas > Pseudomonas citronellolis. The sequence goes on along the minus strand of NZ_CP014158.1, from coordinate 194,001 downwards.
CTGTGCGACGGATGGAGGACTATTGCTCCAGGCGAGCGGTGAACGAGCGGTTGCGACCGTTCCTGGCTGCGGCGGCGGCACGGGCCGAAGGCAACCGTATCGCCGAATGGAGCGTTGCTCAATGAGCGAATACGTAAGCGGCGCTCCGGCGAGTTGTGACGTATCCGGCATTCCCGGACTCGCCTCGGGAGCTTCCGTGCCGCCCTGTTCTTCATGTCCGGCTCCGTCACCGCGTGTGCTGCCGGTCTGGCAACGAATTCACAAGGAGCACCCATGCTGCACCGTTTGAAGAAACTGCTACAGGCACCGGATGCGGCTGTGGCGCTGTCGGCTCCGCCAGCCCCGGAAAGGCCGAACGAGGCAGCCGAGGCATCCGTGCCGGTGGGCCTGGTCGACATGTCCCTGAGTGGCTGGTTCAGGAACGACACCGGCGAGCTGATCGAGGGCTTCCCGATCGGCGCCGACGATTCGGTGCTGGACATCGGCTGTGGCGATGGCGGTTTCACGCTCTTCGCGGGGCGGCAGGGGGCGGAAATCTTCGTCGCCGACATCAATCAGTCGAGCGTCGATACGGCCGTGGCCCGGGTTCGCGAGACAGCCGCACGGGCGGTGCATCCGCTGGTGACGGACGCCAATCCGATCCCACTGGAGGACGGCCGGGTCAATCGCGTCATCGCCATGGAGGTGTTGGAGCACGTCGAGGACCCCGCACGCTTCCTCGCCGAGCTGGTACGGGTGGCGCGCCCCGGTTCGCTGTTCCTGCTCACAGTGCCGGATGCGTTCGGCGAAAAGGCGCAGCAGGGCATCGCCCCGGATAGCTACTTCCAGCAGCCGAACCATATCCACATCTTCGAGCGCGAGCGCTTCGAGACGCTGGTGCGCGAAGCCGGGCTGGAGGTGGAGCGGCGTACGACCTACGGCTTCTACCGGACGCTATGGTGGTTCTTCTACTGGGCCAGCGGCCAGCCGACCCTATCCCCGCCCTGGCACCCGCTGCTGGAGCAGTGGGACCGAACCTGGAGCACACTGCTTTCACTGCCCCAGGGGGAGAAGGTCAAGGCTGCCCTGGACGAGGTGATGCCCAAGAGCCAGGTGATCATTGCACGCAAACCATAGAGCCGGCGCAGGATGAACAATAAGAAAATTGCCGATATTGAACTGCTGCGCGGGATAGCCGTGTTATTCGTGGCTGTTCTCCACACCAACCAGAACCTGTTCACATGGAGCTCACCTGGACTAGCCCTGTTCTTCAGCTATTTCGGGGGAGCTTCAGGGGTAGACCTGTTCTTCGCCATCTCCGGCTTCGTGATCGCTCGCGATCTGATTCCGCGTATGGAAGGGGCGGCCACTCGGCATGAGGCCCTGCAGCTTGCCATCGTCTTTTGGATTCGTCGTGCCTGGCGACTATTGCCGGCTGCCTGGCTGTGGCTGGTGCTGATACTGATGGCGGCAGTGTGCTTCAACCAGTCGGCCGCCTTCGGCAGCGTGCGAGCTAATGCCGAACCAACCATGGCGGCTGTGCTCCAGGTCGCCAACTTCCGTCTGGCGGCCTCGTTCGGGCATTTCGAGTATGGCGCGAGCAGTCACTACTGGAGCCTGTCTCTGGAAGAGCAGTTCTACCTGGTGTTTCCGTTCCTTTACCTGCTGTTGCGCAAACGCCTGGTGCTCCTAGTGGCAGCTGTTGCAGTTGTTCAGTTGCTCTCCCCACGGGACGGCTATCACATGCTCCTGGTATGTACGCGTATCGACGCTTTGTGCCTGGGGGTTCTGATAGCGATCTGGTCGCGTCACCAGTCCTATCAGTTGTTCGCTCCTCAGTTTCTGAACAATGCCTGGCTGGGAGCCCTATTCGTGGTCGTGCCACTGTGTGGGCTACTGGCGCTGGGCTCCAATGTCCTGAACATCATCGGCATGCGGCTCAGCGTCATCGCATTGCTGGCGGCACTTCTGGTCTGGGGCGCATCGTACAACCGGGATTACCTGTGTGCGCTGTTCGGACCGCTGGCCAGGCCGCTGATCTGGCTCGGTGCACGCTCCTATGCTGTCTACCTGATCCACATGCCTGCCTATTTTGCGACCCGGGAAGTCTGGCATCGGTTGTCCCCGGAGAGCTCAGGGTTCGGCGACGACTTCTTTTATTCGTTCGTTTTCACTGCGGGGGTACTGACCCTAGTGTGCGCAGAGCTGAACTACCGGTTGCTGGAGGTTCCCCTTCGCGAGCGTGGTAAGCGCCTCGCCAACGATTGGCTACATGGGCGTCGTGAGCAAGAGGTCGAAAAGGTACTGGGAGCACGACAGGAGGGATGAGGGCGGGTGACGGGCGCCTACGGGAGCTCGCCGCTATCTGTGTGCATCGTCACAAGCCCTTTGCACGGTCCCGACAACATACAGACAAGGGGGGACGCATTGACCAGGAAACTGTTCGTAACCGGATTGGGGGGCTTCGTCGGGAGCCATCTGCGCGCCCGCCTCGCCGAAGGTGGCGACGTCGCGTGGCGCCTCGTCGGGGATGCGCCCTTCGACCTGCTGAGCCCGCCATCGCTGGACGCGGTGCTGGCGCAGGAGGTGCCGGATGCCGTCATTCACCTGGCCGGGCAGACCTTCGTGCCGGAGGCCTTCCGCAACCCCGCGGCGACCTTCGAGGTCAACCTGCTGGGCACGCTCAACCTGCTCCAGGCGCTGCAGCGTGCCGGCTTCGGGGGCAGTTTCCTGTATGTCAGCTCGGGCGATGTCTACGGGCAGGTGGAAGAGGCCAACCTGCCCATCGACGAGCAATTGCAACCGAGGCCGCGCAACCCCTACGCGGTGAGCAAGGTGTCCGCCGAGCTGCTGTGTCGCCAGTGGGGCTACACCGAAGGTTGGCGCTGCCTGGTGGCGCGCCCGTTCAACCACGTCGGCGCGGGCCAGAAGGACGCCTTCGTACTGGCCAGCGCGGCGCGCCAGATCGCCAGGATGCGCCAGGGCCTGCAGGCCCGCCGGCTGGAGGTGGGCGACGTGGACGTTACCCGGGACTTCCTGGATGTGCAGGATGTGCTGGACGCGTATTTCGCCCTGCTGGACAGGGGCGAGGGCGGCGAGGTCTACAACGTCTGCTCCGGACGGGAGCGGAAGATCCGCGAACTCATCCTGGAACTGGCCGACCTGGCGGATATCGACATCGAACTGATTCAGGACCTCACCCGCATGAGGCGGGCGGAACAACGCCGAGTGTGCGGTAGCTATCGGAAGCTGCACGAGGCGACGGGCTGGATGCCGAACATAACGATAAGACAAACCCTGACGACGATTCTGTCGGACTGGGAATCACGGGTGTTACAAGAATGACAAGATCTGCACTGATTACCGGCGTTACCGGTCAGGACGGCGCTTATCTCGCCAGACTGCTTCTCGAAAAAGGCTACAAGGTCCACGGATTGGTGGCTCGCCGAAGTACCGATACCCGCTGGCGCTTGCGCGAGCTGGGCATAGAGTCCGAGCTGGCGTACCTGGACGGCGACCTGGCCGATGCCTCGTCGATCCAGCGTGCGGTGATCAAGAGCCGGCCCGACGAGATCTACAATCTGGGGGCGCAGAGCTTCGTCGGCAGTTCCTGGGACCAGCCGATCACCACCGGCGTGGTCGATGGCCTGGGGGTCACCCACCTGCTCGAGGCGATCCGCCAGTTCAGCCCGCAGACACGCTTCTACCAGGCCTCCACCAGCGAGATGTTCGGTCTGATCCAGGCCGAGCGGCAGGACGAGAACACACCCTTCTACCCGCGCAGCCCCTATGGCGTGGCCAAGCTGTACGGCCACTGGATCACGGTGAACTACCGCGAGAGCTTCGGCCTGCACACCTCCAGCGGCATCCTCTTCAACCACGAATCGCCGCTGCGCGGAATCGAGTTCGTGACCCGTAAAGTCACCGACGCGGTAGCGCGGATCAAGCTCGGCAAGCAGGACGAACTGCGCCTGGGCAACATCGACGCCAAGCGCGACTGGGGCTTCGCCGGCGACTACGTCGAGGCCATGTGGCTGATGCTGCAGCAGGACAAGCCGGACGATTACGTGGTGGCCACTGGCGTGACCACCACGGTGCGGGAAATGTGCCGCATCGCCTTCGACCATGTCGGCCTGAAGTACCAGGACCACGTGGTGATCGACCCAGCCTTCTTCCGCCCCGCGGAAGTCGATGTGCTGCTCGGCAACCCTGCCAAGGCCGAGCGCGTGCTGGGCTGGAGCCCGAAGACCAGTCTGGAATCCCTCATCCACATGATGGTTGACGCCGACCTGCGCCGGGTTGGCAAGGAGTAACCCATGCTGATTCCCGTGATTCTCTCCGGCGGCGCAGGCACGCGCCTGTGGCCGGTCTCCCGCGAAGGCGCTCCCAAGCCCTTCATGGCGATGCCCGATGGCCAGTCGCTGCTGCAGAAGACCTACCGGCGGGCGGCCGGGGTGCTCGCCGCCGACGGCGACATCGTGACGGTGACCAACCGGGACTACTTCTTCCACAGCAAGGACCATTTCCAGGCCGCCAAGCTCGACCAGCGTGGACATTTCATCCTCGAACCCATGGGCCGCAACACGGCGCCGGCGATTGCCGTGGCGGCGCTCGCCCTGCGTGCCCGGCACGGCGACCAGGCGACCATGCTGGTGATGCCGGCCGACCATCTGATCCGCGATACCGAGGCGTTCGCCCGCGCCGTAGAACACGCCAGTGCCCTGGCGCAAGAGGGATTCCTGGTGACCTTCGGCGTAGTGCCCACGACGCCGGAAACCGGCTTCGGCTACATCGAGATGGGCGACGCCATCGACGAGCGGGGCGGCAGCCGGGTCAGGCGCTTCGTCGAGAAGCCGGACCTGGCTACAGCCCAAGGCTTCGTCAGCACTGGCGGTTTCCTATGGAACTCGGGGATGTTCTGCTTCACCGTCGGCACCTGCCTCGGCGAACTGGAACGACACGCGCCGGAGCTGTTGGCCAAGGCAATCGAGTGTCAGATGGCCAGCCAACCCGACGAGGTGGGCAGCTTCCTGCAGCAGGAGCTTCCCGCGGAACATTTCGGCGTGCTGGAGGACATATCCATCGACTACGCGCTGATGGAGCGCTCGGAGCGGGTGGCGGTGGTACCGGCGACCTTCGACTGGAGCGACATCGGCTCCTGGGGCGCGCTGAGCGCGCTGGTGGAGCCGGATGCGCAGAACAACCGCGCCGCCGGCAGCGCCATCTTCGTCGACAGCCGCGACAACTTCGTGCAGAGCGAGGGGCGCCTGATCGCCACCGTAGGGGTGGAGGGGCTGGTCATCGTCGAGACCGCGGACGCCATCCTGGTCGCCCGCTCCGACCGCGCCCAGGACGTGCGCAAGGTGGTCAAGCAGCTCAAGGACAGCGAAAACCAGGCCTACCGGCTGCACCGCACCGTGAACCGCCCCTGGGGCACCTACACGGTCCTGGAGGAAGGGTCGCGCTTCAAGATCAAGCGTATCGTGGTCAAGCCCAATGCCTCGTTGTCGCTGCAGATGCACCACCACCGCAGCGAACACTGGGTCGTGGTGCAGGGCATGGCCAAGGTGACCAACGGCGAGTCGGTCCGGCTGGTCAATAGCAACGAGTCCACCTACATCCCCGCCGGCCACAAGCATCGGCTGGAAAACCCCGGTGTCATCGACCTGGTGATGATCGAGGTGCAGAGCGGGGAATACCTGGGCGAGGACGATATCGTCCGTTTCGAGGATGTCTACGGCAGGGTCGTCTGATGTCGCTGAGCATGTTGAAAGGCGCCTGGCACTACCGGGGGTTCATCCTCGGCAGCGTCAGGCGCGAGTTCGAAACGCGTTATCGGGGTTCGTTGCTGGGGGTGGCCTGGACGGTGCTCAACCCGCTGGCGATGATCCTGGTCTACACGGTGATCTTTTCCGAGGTGATGCGCACGCGCCTGCCCGGGGTGGACGACAGGCTGGCCTACAGCGTCTTCCTGTGTTCCGGCCTGCTGACCTGGGGCCTGTTCTCCGAGGTGGTGTCGCGCAGCCTCACCATGTTCCTGGACAATTCCAACCTGCTGAAGAAGCTCAGCTTCCCGCGCATCTGCCTGCCGCTGGTGAGCCTGCTCAACTCGCTGCTCAACTTCTCGATCATCTTCGGCCTGTTCTGCGGCTTCCTGCTGATCACCGGGCGCCTGCCGGGCGTCGCCCTGCTGGCTTTCCCGCTGCTGCTGCTGTTGCAGCTGATGTTCGCGGTGGGGCTGGGCATGTTGCTGGGCCTGCTCAACGTGTTCTTCCGCGACGTCGGGCAGATGTTCGGGATAGTCGTGCAGTTCTGGTTCTGGTTCACCCCCATCGTCTACCCGCTGGCCATCCTGCCGGAGCCGATCCGCCACGCGATCCAGCTCAACCCCATGACGGCGCTGATCCAGTCCTACCAGAACCTGTTCCTCTACGGCCGCTGGCCCGACTGGGCGCAGCTGCTCCCGCTGGCCGTCGCCGGCATCCTGTTGTGCGGCCTGGCGCTGGCGCTTTTCCGCCGACGCTCGGGCGAAATGGTGGACGAACTCTGATGGGACAGATCCGCATACATCACCTGGGCAAGGCCTACCGGCAATACCCCTCGCGCTGGGCGCGCCTGCGCGAATGGCTGAGCATTGGCGGCCAGCCGCGGCACCAGCAGCGCTGGGTGCTGCAGGACATCGACCTGGAGATCCAGCCGGGCGAGGCCGTGGGCATCGTCGGCTCCAACGGCGCGGGCAAAAGCACGCTGTTGAAGATCATCACCGGCACCACCGCGCCCACCACCGGGCACTGCGAGGTCGGTGGGCTGGTCTCGGCGCTGCTTGAGTTGGGAATGGGTTTCCACCCCGAGTTCACCGGTCGCCAGAACGTCTACATGGCCTCGCAGCTATTGGGTCTGCAGCGTGAGGAAATCGAGGCGCTGATGCCGTCGATCGAGGCTTTCGCCGAGATCGGTGAAGCCATCGACCAGCCGGTGCGCACCTACTCCAGCGGCATGCAGATGCGCCTGGCGTTCAGCGTCGCCACCGCACGCAGGCCCGACGTGCTGATCGTCGACGAGGCGCTGTCGGTGGGCGATGCCTACTTCCAGCACAAGAGCTTCGAGCGCATCCGCAGCTTCCGCCGCGACGGCACCACGCTGCTGATCGTCTCCCACGACCGCTTCGCCATCCAGTCCATCTGCGATCGCGCGGTGCTGCTGGAGTTCGGCCGGGTGGCCAAGCAGGGCGACCCGGAAATGGTCATGGACTACTACCACGCGCGTATGGGCAACGGCCTCAACCAGATGGTCCGCCAAGAGATGCTGGCCCATGGCAAGGCGCGCACCATCTCCGGCAGCGGCGAGGCGGTGATGGAGTCGGTGCGCCTGCTCGACGCCCAGGGCCGGTCCATCGAGGTGGTCGAGGTCGGCCAGGAAGTGGTGCTGGAGGTGACGGTGCGGGTCGAGGCCGACATCGACCGTCTGGTCCTCGGCTTCATGCTCAAGGACCGTCTCGGCCAAGCCATGTACGGCATCAACTCCCATCGCCTGGAACAGGCGCAGGAGCATCTCAAGGCAGGCGAGCGAGTGATCTACCGCTACGCCTTCCCCGTACGCCTGGGCACCGGCAACTACTCGGTGTCGCTGAGCATCTCGCGCCTGGACTCCCACCTGGACGGCAATTACGAGTGGACCGACTGCGCCATGATCTTCCACGTGGTCAACAGCACCCGGGAGAACTTCATCGGCTATTCCTGGCTCGGCGCCCAGTTGGAGGTCGAACGAGCCGCAGCCCCCATTCCGGACCGGAGCCTGTCGTGAAACGCCTGCTGATCGAATGTACCTATGTCTACGAGCATCCGGACCTGAACTCGGGCATTCAGCGCGTCGTGCGCAGCGTCGTCCAGCACCTCGAGGGGCGCCAGGGCGATGTCGAATGCATCCCGGTGATCATGCAGGACGGGCAGCTCAAGCAGGTCCTGGAGCTGATCCCGCCCAGGGTATCCGGCAAGCCGAACCTGATGCGCCGCCTGATCCACGGCTTCGACCACGCCAGGCTGCGCTTCTGGGGCTTGCACTCCTGGTTGGTGGGCAAGCTGGGCCTGGCTGCCGATGGTACGCCCAGGCGCGCGCTGTTCTGGGGCTGGAAGCTGGGCAGCCTGAGCATGACGCTGCCGCTGCGCACGCTGCTGTGGCTCGAGCGCCGCCTGGGTATGGTCCGGCAGCGCTCGGTGCCGCTGGAAATCCGCCCGGGCGACGTGTTCCTGATGCTCGACTCGTCCTGGCACGTGGACTTCTACGCGCTGGCCGAAAGCATGAAGGCACAGGGAATCCGCATCGTGTCCGTCATCTACGATCTGATCCCGCTGACACACTCGCAGTTCTGCGATGCCGGGCTGACCCGGGTGTTCGACCGCTGGTTCGACTGGGTCGTGCGCACCGCCGATGGTTTCATCGCCATCTCCGAAACCATCCGCGACGAGGTCCGGGCCGAGGTAGTCCGCCGCTTGGGGGCGGAAGAGGCGCAGAAGCGCCTGTTCGACCATTTCTACCTGGGTTCCGAGCTGGACCAGGTGGAGAAGGAGCAGAAGCCCGATCCGGCGCTGGTGAAGGTGTTCGAGTCCGGTGCGCCGGTCTATCTCATGGTCAGCACCATCGAGCCGCGAAAGAATCACGCCTATCTGCTCAGGGCCTTCGAGCAGCTCTGGGCCGCGGGCTCGCAGGCGCGCCTGTGCATCATCGGCAAGATCGGCTGGAAGAGCGAGGACCTCATTGGCGCCATCCACCGTCATCCGCGCCTGAATCGCCAGTTGTTCATGTTCAACCGGCTCGACGATACGGGCCTGGAATACGCCTACGCCAAGGCGCGCGCGCTGGTGTTTCCCTCCCACTCCGAGGGCTTCGGCCTGCCGCTGGTGGAGGCCATGCAGCGTGGCTTGCCGGTGATGGCCAGCGATATCCCCGTGTTCCGCGAGATCGGCCAGGACTTCATGGCCTACTTCGACCTGGACGACCCGGCGAGCCTGGCCCGGCTGGTGGAGGCCTACGAGGCCGGCGGGCGCTTCCCGGCGTCGGGCTCGCTGGCGCAATGGCGCTGGATCGGCTGGCGCGAGGCCAGCCTGCAGTTGCTCGAACGCACGATGCGGGATGTTGCGCCGCTGCCCGTCACCCAGGCTGGACGAGTCGATGCGAATTGCGCTTAACACCCGCATCCTCCAGGCCCCGCGCACCGGCATCGGCCAATACGTGGCGGCACTGGCGCAGGCCCTGGGCGAGCAGCCCGGCGTGGGTCTGGACTATTTCCATGGCTGGGGCTGGTCGCAGGCGCTGCCGCAGGCGGCGTTGCCGGGCTATTCGCGCTGGAGTGCCGCGGCCAGGCGGGTGCCGGGCGCCTACCGGATCCGCCGTTGGCTGGAGCAGCAGCGCTTCGACCGGGGCCTGCGCGAGCGGGATGTGCAGCTGTATCACGAACCGAGCCTGTGGCCGCTGGCGTTCGAGGGCCCCATGGTCATGACGGTGCATGACCTGACCCACGTGCGTTATCCCCAGACCCAGCCGCGTGACCGCCTGGCGGAGATCGAGCGGCGTGTCGGAGAAGGCGTGACCCGGGCCGGGCGCATCCTGGTGGATTCGCACTTCGTCGGCGAGGAGCTGCGTGCGTATTTCGGCCTGCCGGCGGAGCGGGTGATGGTCGCGCCCCTGGGGTGTGCGCCGCGCTTCCGGCCACGCACGGCGGAACAGCTGCGAACTGTACTGGCGCCACTGGCTCTGGAAGCCAGGGGCTACCTGATCTGCGTAGGCACGCTGGAACCGCGCAAGAACCTGCAGCAGGCCCTGCGCGCCCATGCCCTGTTGCCGCCGGCACTGCGCGAGCGCTATCCGCTACTGATCGCCGGCATGGCCGGCTGGCGCCAGGAACAGTTGGACGCAGAGTTGACCGCGGCGTTGGCCGGCGGCCAGGTGCGCCTGCTCGGCTATCTGGACGACGATGTCCTGGCGTGCGTGCTGGCCGGCGCGCGCCTGCTGTTGTTCCCGTCGCTCTATGAGGGCTTTGGGCTGCCGGTGCTGGAGGCCATGGCCAGCGGCGTGCCGACGGTGCTGGCGTGCACCTCGTCACTACCGGAAGTGGCCGGCGAGGCCGGCTGTTTCGTCGAGCCGCAGGATGAGCAGGGCATGGCCGATGCCATCCAGCGGCTGCTGGAGGACGGGAGCGAATGGGCACGTCTGCGGCGCCTGGGGCTGGACCGCGCCGGGGCTTTCAGCTGGCAGGCGTGCGCCCGCGCCACCGTCGAGGCCTATCGCCAGGCCATGGGAGGCTGAATGCGCGTTCTACATTTCTTCAAGACCTACCTGCCCGACTCCGTGGGCGGGATCGAACAGGTGATCAACCAGCTCTGCCGCAGCGGCGAGGCCCACGGCATCGAGAACGAGGTGCTCACCTTGAGCGCCAATCCCGAGCCGGCGCTGTTGGAGGTCGATGGACACCGGGTGCACCGTGCGCGCCTGGACCTGCAGTTGGCTTCGACGGGCTTCTCCTACAGCGTGCTGCCGCGCTTCCGTACCCTGGCCGCCGAGGCCGACATCATCAATTTCCACTTCCCCTGGCCGTTCATGGACCTGGTGCATTTCCTCTCCGGGGTGCGCAAGCCGATGGTGGTGACCTACCACTCGGACATCGTCCGCCAGCGCCATCTGCTCAAGCTGTACCAGCCGCTGATGAACGGCTTCCTCGGCTGCGCCGACCGCATAGTGGCAGCCTCGCCCAACTACCTGGCCACCAGCGAGGTGTTGCGGCGCTTCCCGGGCAAGACCGAAGTGATTCCCTACGGGCTGGACAAGACGGGTTATCCACAGCCCGATGCGAACTGCCTGGACGGCTGGCGCCAGCGGGTGGGAGAGGGTTTCTTCCTGTTCGTCGGGGTAATGCGCTACTACAAGGGCCTGCACATCCTGCTGGAAGCGATCCAGGGGACCGGCTACCCGCTGGTGGTGGTCGGCGCCGGGCCGCTGGAAGCTGAGTTGAAGGCGCAGGCCGCCGCCCTTGGGGTGGAGGGCCACGTGCGCTTCCTGGGGCGGGTCAGCGAGGTGGACAAGGTGGCGCTGCTGCAACTGAGCCGCGCCATCGTGTTTCCTTCGCACCTACGTTCGGAGGCGTTCGGCATCTCCCTGCTGGAAGGCGCGATGTACGGCAAGCCGATGATTTCCAGCGAGATCGGGACGGGCACCAGCTACATCAATATCCAGGGGGTGACGGGGCTGGTGGTGCCGCCCAGCGAGCCGAAGGCGTTCCGCGAGGCGATGCGCTGGATATGGGAGCACCCGGAGAGCGCAGCCGAGATGGGCAGGAAGGCCGAGGCGCGCTACGAGGAACTGTTCACCGCCGAGACCATGGGACGGCGCTGGGCCGGTCTGTATCGGGAACTGCTGTTCGCCGATCCGGGCCTGGAAAAGCAGAAAGGCCGCTCAATCTAGCGGCCTTTCACCAGTACAGTTTCGAACTGTCTATCTACCGCCTGACAGTTCAGCGCTTCCGCTTACTTCCAGAACGGCTTGTTCAGCTCGGCGTAGCGCTGGGCTTCGCTGATGCCGGCGTCGGCCAGCAGGCGCGAGTCGAGGCGGGCCAGTTGGCGGCGGCTCTCGATGCGGCGCTGCCACAGGCGGACGGTGCCGACCAGGCTGCGGTGGGCGGTGGAGGAAGAACGGATGTTGCTGACAGTGGCGGAACCGAGGGTACGTTCCATGATTTTCGTCCTTCCCGCTTTTGGCGGGTAGTGGGGTTGCGGAAGTTGTTGAGGAGTATCTTCTGACTTTTTGGTCAGCCGCGATAGGTACAGTTGCCTTGAATTAAATAGCGTCAGCGAATTGTTTCAGCGAACTGTAATGGCGATTTTGGGGCGAACTGTACCGCTGCGCTCCATTGTGGTGCACAGGCGGCGGGGGATTGAGGATTTTCAGCAGGCCTGCCGGGGATGGCAGTAGGAGAAGCGGAACAGTCGCTGTGGGATAAAAAACTGTTCGGAAGTGTTTTTACGTGGTTTTTTTCCGACTGTCCAGCCTGGCGGGCCATTCTTTGTGGAATGGCCCGCCAGGCACGCCGGATCAGCTGGCGGCGAGCATGTGGCCGCGTTCTTCCAGGTTGATGTGCCAGTTCATGGCTTCGCGCAGGAGGTGCGGGGTGTGCCCGCCGCGCTGGCAGGCGGCCTCGAAGTAGCCGGCCAGGGCATCGCGGTAGGACGGGTGCACGCAGTTCTCGATGATCACCCGGGCGCGCTCGCGCGGCGCCAGGCCGCGCAGGTCGGCCAGGCCCTGTTCGGTGACCAGGATGTCGACGTCGTGCTCGGTGTGGTCGACGTGGCTGACCATGGGCACCACGCTGGAGATGTTGCCGCCCTTGGCGATGGACTTGGTGACGAAGATGGCCAGGTGGGCGTTGCGGGCGAAGTCGCCCGAGCCGCCGATGCCGTTCATCATCTTCGTGCCGCCGACGTGAGTGGAGTTGACGTTGCCGTAGATGTCGAACTCCAGCGCCGTGTTGATGCCGATGATGCCCAGGCGACGCACCACCTCGGGGTGGTTGGAGATTTCCTGCGGGCGCAGCACCAGCTTGTCCTTGTAGCGCTCCAGGTTGCCGAAGACGTCGGCGTTGCGGCGGCTCGACAAGGTGATGGAGCTGCCCGAGGCGAAGCGTAGCTTGCCCGAGTCCATCAGGTCGAAGGTGGAGTCCTGCAGCACTTCGGAGTACATGGTCAGGTCTTCGAAGGGCGATTCCATCAGGCCGCACATCACCGCGTTGGCGATGCTGCCGATGCCCGCCTGCAGCGGCGCGAGGTTCTTCGCCAGGCGGCCGGCGTCCACTTCGCGCTTGAAGAAGTCGATCAGGTGGTTGGCGATGGCCTGGGTCTCGCTGTCCGGCGGCAGCACGGTGGAGGGCGAGTCGGGCTGGTTGTTGATGACGATGGCGACGATCTTCTCCGGCGGGATCGGGATGGCGGTGCTGCCGATGCGATCGTCGACCTTGGTCAGCGGGATGGGCGTGCGGGTCGGCCGGTAGGTCGGGATGTAGATGTCGTGCAGGCCTTCCAGGTTGGTGTTGTGCGCCAGGTTGATCTCGACGATCACCTGCTTGGCGAAGATCGCGAAGCTCGCCGAGTTGCCCACGGAGGTGGTCGGCACGATGTGGCCTTGCTCGGTGATGGCCACGGCTTCGATCACCGCGATGTCCGGCAGCTTGAGCTGGTGGTTGCGCAGCTGTTCGACGGTTTCCGACAGGTGCTGGTCGATGAACATCACCGAGCCGTCGTTGATCGCCTTGCGCAGGGTGCTGTCGACCTGGAAGGGCATGCGCCGGGCCAGCACGCCGGCCTCGGTCAGGTGCTTGTCGAGGTCGTTGCCCAGGCTCGCGCCGGTCATCAGGCTGATCTTCAGCGGCTGCTGCTTGGCGCGCTGGGCCAGGGCCTCCGGCACGGCCTTGGCTTCGCCGGCGCGGGTGAAGCCGCTCATGCCGACGGTCATGCCGTCCTGGATCAGGGCTGCGGCCTGGTCAGCAGTCATCACCTTCTCGAGCAGGGAAGGCAGGCGCACGCGATCACGGTACATGGAAAAACCTCAGGCTTTATAGGGAGTGCAAGGCGGCCAGTCTAGGGATTCGGCGATTTTTCGCCCTTATACCAAGGTCGAAAAATCACCCCGCCACCGCCTTCCTTACTACCAAAGTCCAGAGGGTTTTCCTTTGCGGCAAAGCAAGACACCGGCGCGCGGCCGGTGTCTTGTGGATCGACGGCTGTCGTTATTCGACGGCCTTGACCATGTCTTCGATGACTTTCTTGGCGTCGCCGAAGACCATCATGGTCTTGTCCAGGTAGAACAGTTCGTTGTCCAGGCCGGCGTAGCCGCTGGCCATCGAGCGCTTGTTGACGATCACGGTCTTGGCCTTGTAGGCCTCGAGGATCGGCATGCCGGCGATCGGCGACTTCGGATCGTTCTTCGCCGCCGGGTTGACCACGTCGTTGGCGCCGAGCACCAGCACCACGTCGGTCTGGCCGAACTCGGAGTTGATGTCCTCCATCTCGAACACCTGCTCGTAAGGCACCTCGGCCTCGGCCAGCAGCACGTTCATGTGGCCGGGCATACGGCCGGCGACCGGGTGGATGGCGAACTTCACGGTGACGCCGCGGTGGGTCAGCTTCTCCGCCAGTTCCATCAGCGCGTGCTGGGCGCGGGCCACCGCCAGGCCGTAGCCGGGGACGATGATCACGCTGTCGGCGTTGGTCAGCAGGAAGGAAGCGTCGTCGGCCGAACCGGATTTCACCGGGCGGGCTTCCTTGGCGCCAGCCGGGCCGGCGTCGTCGGCGCTGGCGCCGAAACCACCGAGGATGACGTTGAAGAACGAGCGGTTCATCGCCTTGCACATGATGTACGAGAGGATCGCGCCCGAGGAGCCCACCAGGGAGCCGGCGATGATCAGCATCGAGTTGTTCAGCGAGAAGCCGATGCCCGCCGCGGCCCAGCCGGAGTAGGAGTTGAGCATCGACACCACCACCGGCATGTCGGCGCCGCCGATGGGGATGATGATCAGCACGCCGAGGATGAAGGCCAGGGCCAGCATCAGGGCGAAGGCGGCGAGGTTGCCGGTGAACATGAACACCAGACCCAGGCCCAGGGTAGCCAGGCCCAGCACCAGGTTGAGCATGTGCTGGCCGGCGAACTGTACCGGTGCGCCCTGGAACAGGCGGAACTTGTACTTGCCCGACAGCTTGCCGAAGGCGATCACCGAACCGGAGAAGGTGATGGCGCCGATGGCCGCGCCGAGGAACAGCTCCAGGCGGTTGCCGGTGGGGATGGTGTCGCCCAGGTGCTGGACGATGCCCAGCGACTGCGGCTCGACCACGGCGGCGATGGCGATGAACACCGCGGCCAGGCCGATCATGCTGTGCATGAAGGCGACCAGCTCGGGCATCTTGGTCATTTCGACGCGCTTGGCCATGATCGAACCGGCGCTGCCGCCGATCAGCAGGCCGACCAGGATGTAGCCGATGCCGGCGGCGGCGTTGCCGCCCTCGGCCAGTTGCGCGCCGAGCTTGAACACCAGGCCCACGGTGGTGAGCACGGCGATGGCCATGCCGACCATGCCGAACAGGTTGCCGCGCCGCGAGCTGGTCGGGTGCGACAGGCCCTTCAGGGCCTGGATGAAGCAGACCGAGGCGATCAGGTAAAGGAGAGTGACGAGGTTCATGCTCATGGTCAGTGCTTCTCCGCCGGCGCTTTCGGCGCTTTCTTCTTGAACATTTCCAGCATGCGGCGGGTGACCAGGAAGCCACCGAACACGTTGACCGCGGCCAGGGCCACGGCCAGGGTGCCCATGATCTTGCCCAGCGGGGTGACGGTCAGGGCGGCGGCCAGCATGGCGCCGACGATGACGATCGCCGAGATGGCGTTGGTCACCGCCATCAGCGGGGTGTGCAGGGCGGGGGTGACGTTCCATACCACGTGGTAGCCGACGTACACGGCCAGCACGAAGATGATCAGGTTGTAGATCCCGTGGGAGATCAGCATTTCTTCCATCGTCTTTCACCGGTCTCTAGGCCGGGCAGAAGCCCGGCGGGTTCTTCTTTATTAAGGAGGGCTCAGCCGTTCTTGCGCACGGCCTGGCCGTCGCGGCACATCAGGCAGGCGGCGACGATGTCGTCTTCCAGGTTGACCTTGAAGCCTTCGGCGCAGAGGGTCAGCTTGAGGAAGTCGAGCAGGTTGCGCGCATACAGGGCCGAGGCGTCCGCCGGGACCATGGCGGCCAGGTTGGTGTGGCCGACCAGGGTCACGCCGTGCTTGACCACCACCTGCCCGGCTTCGGTCAGCGGGCAGTTGCCGCCTTGGGCCGCGGCCAGGTCGATGACCACCGAGCCCGGTTTCATCTCCTGCACGGTGGCTTCGTGCAGCAGCGTCGGCGCCTTGCGGCCCGGGATCAGCGCGGTGGTGATGACGATGTCGGCCTGCTTGGCGCGCTCGTGCACCGCCTTGGCCTGGCGCTCCATCCACGAGGCCGGCATGGGGCGGGCGTAGCCGCCGACGCCTTCGGCGCACTCGCGCTCTTCGTCGGTCTCGTAGGGCACGTCGACGAACTTGGCGCCGAGGGATTCGATCTGCTCCTTCACCGCCGGACGCACGTCCGAGGCCTCGATCACCGCGCCCAGGCGCTTGGCCGTGGCGATGGCCTGCAGGCCGGCGACACCGGCGCCGAGGATCAGCACGCGGGCGGCCTTAACGGTGCCGGCGGCGGTCATCAGCATGGGCATGAAGCGCGGGTAGTGGTTGGCCGCGAGCATCACCGCCTTGTAGCCGGCGATGTTGGCCTGGGACGACAGCACGTCGAGGCTCTGCGCCCGCGAGGTGCGCGGGGCGGCTTCCAGGGCGAAGGCGGTGATGCCGCGTTCGGCCATGCGCGCGATGTTGTCGTTGTCGAAGGGGTTGAGCATGCCGATCAGCACGGCGCCCGGCTTCATCTGCGCCAGTTCCTCGGCGCTGGGGGCGACCACCTTGAGCACCAGTTCGGCGCCCAGGGCGTCGGCGGCGGAGCCGATCTTCGCCCCGGCGGCCTCGTAGGCGCTGTCCGGCTGACAGGCATTGATACCGGCGCCACTCTGAACGATCACCTGGTGGCCTTGGCCAACCAGTTTCTTGATGGTTTCAGCGGTGGCGGCGACCCGTGTTTCACCGGCATGGGTCTCGAGAGGGACACCGATCTGCACTCACAAATCTCCTGCGTGATCCTTGAGTAGTCCGGCGCCGGAAGGCGGCCGGGTTGTCGAACTGGCAACGCATGCCGCGATAAGGGCGGGTCCAGAACCCGCTGGGCGTCGGCATTGTGCAATCGAGCCACTGGGTCGGCAAGAAGTTCTGAAGTAGTACTGAAAAAGGACTACAAGTCACGTTGGGACCCGTAGTTCCCCCGTCCCGGCAAGGGGCGCGTGCGCCCTGGCTTTTAGCCTAATTGCCTATTGTGACCCGGGGAAAACGCTATCCCTGGTGTGAATGTTTGCTCATCAGAACCCCCGGCAACCCGGTGAGAGGCCCGTCAATCCTGCCTCAGGCGTATCTATAGGTGTTAATTAATGTTTTTAATCCGAAATATGAGTGATCACTGATGCCTGGAATTCCGTAGCAGATTTTTTACATTGACTACAGAGTCAGAAAATCCCTGGCGACAGCCTCACGGCGCATGTTTCCTGGCTTTCGGGCAGGCGTCGGGGCAGACCTTGAAAAACAGACTAGTCCAAGGCTGTGCAGGCGGGTGATGAAAAAAAAGAACGGCCACCCGAGGGTGGCCGTTGCCTGGCTGCGACAAAGCAGCGCGGTGAATGGGCCGGCTGCGCGCCGGCGAATGGCTCAGCCCTGGTCGGCGAGCACCTTGGGCAGCTGTTCGGCGAGCTTGGCGTTGTTCAGCGGCGCGCGGATGAAGCCGTGCTGGGTGCCGTCCGGGCCGATGATGACCAGGTTGCCGCTGTGGTCGACGGTGTAGTTGGGCTTGCTGGTGTCGGCCGGGATGTAGGGGATGCTCATGGCGTTGGCCAGCTTCTGGATGGCCTCGTCGCTGCCCACCAGGCCCTGGAAGCCGGCGTTGAAGAAGCCCAGGTACTCCTTCAGGCGCGCCGGGGTGTCGCGGTGCGGGTCGACGCTGACGAACACCACCTGCAGCTGCGCGCGCGCTTCCGGGCTCAGCTTGCCCTGCAGTTCGCGCAGCTGCGCCAGGGTGGTGGGGCAGACGTCCGGGCAGAAGGTGTAGCCGAAGAACAGCAGGCTCCAGCGGCCCTTGAGGCTGGCGGTGTCGAACGGCTTGCCGTCCTGGTCCTGGAAGGTCAGCGCCGGCACCTCGCGGCTCTGCGGCAGCAGCACGATGCCGGCGTCGAGCAGCGCGGCGGGGTCGAGGCGGTGTTTCTCGGTGAGCACCTTCTGCACGGTGAGGCCGAGGATGACGGCGACTATGGCTACCAGGATGAGGACGGTCTTGTTGACTCGGGACATGGGGTTCTCGTGGTCGGGAGAGGTCGAGGGGCGTTCGCGAGCAAGGGCTAGGCGCGCCCTCGCTCCTGCAGGTCGGTCCTGCGGGGGCTTTTCGTAGGAGCAACTGTCATGCGCCGAGATGCTCTTCGTAGGATGGGTTGAGCTTGCGATACCCATACGGTCGTGCTGATGGGTATCGCTTCGCTCAACGCCATCCTACGAAAAGCCGTGCTTCCCGGAAATGCTCGCGAACCCGGTTGTTACAGCGCCATGTGGATGGGCAGGTAATGGTCCACCAGCAGGGCGATGAACAGCAGGAACAGGTAGGCGATAGAGTACTTGAAGGTACCGATGGCCGCATGGGGCCTGCTGTCACGGTACAGCGCCCAGGCCCAGTCGAGGAAGCGCGCGCCCAGGGCCAGCGCGGCGAGCAGGTAGACCAGGCCGCTCATGTGGATGGCGAAGGGCATCAGGCTCACGGCGAACAGCACCAGGCTGTAGAGCAGGATGTGCAGCTTGGTGTAGCGCTCGCCGTGGGTCACCGGCAGCATCGGGATCTCGGCCTTGGCGTACTCGTCCTTGCGGTGCAGGCACAGGGCCCAGAAGTGCGGCGGCGTCCAGGCGAAGATGATCAGCACCAGCAGCAGCGGCTCGGCCGACAGGTGCCCGGTCACCGCCACCCAGCCGAGCATCGGCGGGGCGGCGCCGGCCAGGCCGCCGATCACGATGTTCTGTGGCGTGGCGCGCTTGAGGAAGCCCGTGTAGAGCGCCGCGTAGCCCAGCAGCGAGGCCAGCGTCAGCCAGGCGGTGAGGGCGTTGGTGAAGGTCAGCAGCAGGCTCATCCCGGCCAGCGCCAGGAGCAGGGCGAAGCCCAGGGCCACGCTGGGCGAGAGCCGCCCCTCCACCAGCGGGCGGCGGTGGGTGCGCGCCATGATCGAGTCGATGCGCCGGTCCACCACGTGGTTCACCGCCGCCGCCGCGCCGGCGCACAGGCCGATGCCCAGGTTGCCGAACAGCAGCACCGTCCAGGGCACGCCGCTGCGGGTGGCCAGCAGCATGCCGATCAGCGAGGTGATCAGCATCAGCAGGACCACCTTGGGCTTGGTCAGCTCCAGGTAATCGCGCCAGCCGGGTTGGCTGCGGGTGCCGCTCAGTACGCTGGCCATGTTCGACTCTCCGTTCGTTGAAGGGGGTTCAGCCTTGCGAGGGATAGGCCACCGGCCGCTCCAGCGCCGGCAGTGTGCGCGCTCTGCCGGCCGCAGCGACCTTGGCGACGCGGACCGGCGCGCGCAGGCGGTAGTTGACCAGCACCAGGCTCAGCAGCAGGCAGGCGCCGCCGCCGTTGTGCGCCACCGCCACCGGCAGCGGCAGGTGCAGCAGCACGTTGCTGATGCCCAGGCCGACCTGCAGCGACAGCGCCAGCAGCATCAGCGCGGTGGGGTAGATCAGGCCGACGCGCTGCATGCGCCAGGCCAGCACCAGCAGCACCGCCACCACGCAGAAGGCGCCCATGCGGTGGGTCATGTGGATGGCCGTGCGGGCGTCGCTGTCGAGCTGCCCGCCCAGGTAGTTGGGGCCGATGTGCTGGGTCAGGTGGAAGCCGTTGGCGAAGTCCATCTGCGGCCACCACTGGCCGTGGCACATGGGCAGGTCGATGCAGGCCACCGCCGCGTAGTTGCTGCTCACCCAGCCGCCCAGGGCGATCTGCAGCACCACCAGGGCCAGGGCCAAGGCCGCCAGGCGGCGTGGCGCGCCGGCGCGTTGCAGCGGTTGCACGGCGCCGGACAGGCGCAGGGCGAGGAGGAACAGCAGCGACAGGGTGGTGAAGCCGCCGAGCAGGTGCGCGGTGACCACCTGCGGCCACAGCTTGAGGGTCACCGTCCACATGCCGAAGGCGGCCTGGGCGATCACCACGCCCAGCAACAGCAACGGCAGGCGCAGCGGCTGGCCGTCGCGGCCGCGGCGCAGCAGGGCGTGTACCGCAAGGCCAGCGATGAGCAGGCCCAGGGTGCCGGCGAAGTAGCGGTGGATCATCTCGTTCCAGCCCTTCTGCGCTTCCACCGGGGCCTCGGGGAAGTGCTGCTCGGCGTGGGCCAGCTGCGCCTCACTGCTGGGCACGTGGATGAAGCCGTAGCAGCCGGGCCAGTCCGGGCAGCCCAGGCCGGCGTGGGTGAGCCGGGTGTAGGCGCCGAGCAGCACCACCACCAGCGCCAGGGCGGTGGCGAAGGCGGCGACGTAGAAGCCGGGTTTACGCGGTGTGTTCGTCATGCACAGCCCCCGTTCTTGTTGTTGTCGTGGCCTGCGCTCAGCCGATGTGGGAGAGCTTCAGCAGCAGTTGCAGGTCACCGAGGATCTGCTTGCCGTTGGCGCCGGCGGCGTAGCGCAGCACCAGGTTGCCGTGGGGGTCGACTATCCACAGCTGCGGTGCCTGCTCGCCGGCGGCCGGCTGCAGGGCGTAGCGCTTCAGGCGCGGGTAGTCCTTGTCCAGCTGCGCCTGGAAGTCCGCCGGCAGCGCCTGGGCGGCGGCCAGGGCATGCTCGGCGCGGTTGGCGTCGCGGTTCAGGCCGATGTTGATCTGCCGCGCCAGGTACACCAGTTGCTGGCAGTCGGCGGCGCAGGCGGCGGGGGCGGTGACCAGCAGTTGCCAGCGGTCGCTCGCGGCGTCGGCCTGCACGCCCAGGTCGGCGGGCGTGCTGCCGTTGGCGATCAGCTCGCCGTGGTAGCTGCGGCTTTCCGGCACCCAGAAGCGGAACTTGTACATGCCGGTGGCCAGCAGCATCGGGCCGAATACCACGGCGAGGATCAGCAGCAGTTGCAGGCGCCCGCGGTTGCGGCGGCGCAGCTGGGTTTCATCGAGGGTCAGGCTGGTCATGGGCGGGCTTCTCCCGTGCGCGGCGGATGCCGAGATAGAGGTAGAGGGCGAACAGGGCGGTGGCCATGGCGAACCACTGCACGGCGTAGCCGGTGTGGCGTTCGGGGGCCATGGCGACCACCGGCCAGTTGGTCTCGAAGGCGGCGTCGCCCGGTTCCAGGCGCAGCTCCAGGGCCAGGCCGTTGCGGTCCAGGGCCTGCCAGGTGGCGTCCGGGTCGACGCGGGTGATCAGTTGCGGCCAGGCCTGCTGCCGCACATCGGCCAGCTGCAGGCCGCCGGGCGGCGGGACGTAGGCCCAGGCGTCGAGCAGCAGGTCGCCGGCGGGCGTGTCGAAGGCCGGCGGCACGCTGCGGTTGGGCCAGGGCAACCAGCCGCGGTTGACCAGCAGCCAGAGGCCGCTGGCCTTGTCGTGGAAGGGCTGCAGCACCTCGACGCCGGCGGCGCCGTCGCGGGTGCGGTTGTCCAGCAGCAGGGTATGTTCGGCGTCCAGGCGGCCCTGCAAGCGCACCCGCACGTAGGCGGGGTTGGCCAGGCGTTCGAGCTGCGCGGCGGGGATGGGCGCGGCTTCGCGGCGCGCTTCGGCGGCGGCCAGCAGCACGCGTTTCTCGGCGGCGCGGGAAAGCTGCCAGCAGCCCAGGGCGACCAGCAGCGGGAGCAGCGCCAGGACCACCAGGGTCGGCGCCAGGCCCGGCCGGAAGACCGCCGCCACGCCGTGGCGCGGGCGGGAGTCGATGGCGTGCTGGCTATACTGCAAGTTACCCCCTCAGCAATCGGAGCCAGGTCATGCTCAAGGCCGCGATCGTCGTTCTGCTGCTGGCCACCGTGGCCAGCCTGTTCAGCGGGTTGTTCTTCCTGGTCAAGGACGAGGGCCACGGTTCCCGTGTGGTCAACGCCCTTACCGTGCGGGTCATCCTCGCCGCCCTCACCCTCGCCCTGGTCGCCTGGGGCTTCTACTCCGGGCAGTTGGTCACTTCCGCTACTTTCTGACTTCCTGCTCTTGCTCTTCGTAGGAGCGAGCTTGCTCGCGAACGACTCCGCAGCGGGGCTGGCTCGCGAGCAAGCTCGCTCCTACAGGGCGTGCCTCCTCAAAGCACGTAGACGAAGATGAACAGCCCGATCCACACCACGTCGACGAAGTGCCAGTACCAGCTGGCCGCCTCGAAACCGAAGTGGTGCTCGGCGTCGAAGTGCCCGCGCAGGATGCGGATCAGCATGATGCTCAGCATCAGCGCGCCTATGGTCACGTGGGCGCCGTGGAAGCCGGTGAGCATGAAGAAGGTGGTGCCGTAGATGCCCGAGCCGAGGGTCAGGCCCAGTTCGCTATAGGCCTCGTGGTACTCGTGGGCCTGCAGGAACAGGAAGGCCACGCCCAGCGCCACGGTGATCGCCAGCCAAAGCTTCAGCGGGCCGCGGTGGTTCTTCTTCAGCGCGTGGTGGGCGAAGGTCACGGTGAAGCTGGAGGTGACCAGCAGGATGGTGTTGATCAGCGGCAGCTTCCACGGCTCGATGACTTCCTTGGGCGGCGGGAACAGCTTGTTGTCCGGGTTGCTCAGCAGCGGCCAGGTGTACTGGAACTGCGGCCAGAGCATGTGGGCGATGCCCTTGTGGCCCTCGCCGCCCAGCCAGGGCCCGGCGAAGTGGCGGATGTAGAAGAGCGCACCGAAGAAGGCGGCGAAGAACATCACCTCGGAGAAGATGAACCAGCTCATGCCCCAGCGGAACGAGCGGTCCATCTGCGGGCTGTAGAGCCCGGAGCGGCTCTCCTTGATCACGTTGCCGAACCAGCCGAACAGCATGTAGGCGACGATCAGCCCGCCGGCGAAGAGGATCCAGGGCCCGTGGGAAGCCTCCTTGCCGGCGCTGTAGTCGTTCATCCAGGTGCCGACGCCGAACAGCGTGGTGAGCAGGCCGATGGTGGCGATGATCGGCCATTTGCTCTGGGCGGGAACGTAGTAAGGATCGTGGGTTGCCATTCTTGTTCTCCTGGGCCGGTCAGCGGTCGTTGCTGGCCACCGGTGGCTTGCGTGCGGTGATGTCGAACAGCGTGTAGGCGAGAGTGATGCGGTGGACGTCCGCCGGCAGGTCGCGGTCGACGATGAAGCGCACCGGCATCTCGATGCGCTCGCCGGGCTGCAGGACCTGCTGGGTGAAGCAGAAGCACTCGGTCTTGTGGAAGTAGCGCGCGGCCGTGGAGGGCGCGATGCTGGGGATGGCCTGGGCGGTCATCGGCTTGTCGGTGGGGTTCTGCGCGACGAACAGCATCTGGTTCACCGCCCCGGGGTGCACCACGATCATTTCGCTCTCGGGGCGGAATTCCCAGACCATGTCGATGTTGTTGTTGGCCACGAAGTCCACCTTCACCTGGCGCGCCATGTCCACCTGCTGGAGGCCGCCCTGGTAGGCGCTGCCTGAAGTCTTGCCGTTGATGCCCAGGGCCTTGCACATGACGTTGTAGATCGGCACCAGGGCGAAGCCGAAGGCGAACATGGCCACCACCACCACCAGCAGGCGGGTGACCAGCTTGCGCGTCTCGATATTGCCGTCGCTCATGTTCTATCCCTCCTGCGGGAACGGCCAGGGCCGTTCCCGCGGATGCCGGTTCATTTCACTTCCGGCGGGGTGCTGAAGGTGTGGTAGGGCGCCGGCGAGGGCACCGTCCACTCCAGGCCTTCGGCGCCGTCCCAGGGCTTGGCCGGGGCCGGCTTGCCGCCGCGGATGGTCTTGATGACGATGAACAGGAACAGCAGCTGGGTGGTGCCGAACAGGAAGGCGCCGATGGACGAGACCATGTTGAAGTTGGCGAACTGCAGGTTGTAGTCCGGAATCCGCCGCGGCATGCCGGCCAGCCCCAGGAAGTGCATGGGGAAGAAGGCCATGTTCATGCCGATGAAGCTCAGCCAGAAGTGCAGCTTGGCCAGGGTCTCGTCGTACATGTGCCCGGTCCACTTGGGTATCCAGTAGTACACCGAGGCGAAGATGCCGAAGATCGCCCCGGGCACCAGCACGTAATGGAAGTGCGCCACCACGAAGTAGGTGTCCTGGTACTGGAAGTCCGCCGGGGCGATGGCCAGCATCAGCCCGGAGAAGCCGCCGATGGTGAAGAGGATGACGAAGGCCACGGCGAACAGCATCGGCGCCTCGAAGGTCAGCGAGCCCTGCCACATGGTCGAGGCCCAGTTGAACACCTTCACCCCGGTGGGCACGGCGATCAGCATGGTGGCGTACATGAAGAACAGTTCGCCCACCAGCGGGATGCCGACCACGAACATGTGGTGCGCCCAGACGATGAACGAGAGGAAGGCGATCGAGGCGGTGGCGTAGACCATCGAGGTGTAGCCGAACAGCGGCTTGCGGCTGAACGCCGGGATGATCGCGCTGACCGCGCCGAAGGCCGGCAGGATCATGATGTACACCTCGGGGTGGCCGAAGAACCAGAACACGTGCTGGAACAGCACCGGGTCGCCGCCGCCGGCCGCGCTGAAGAAGCTGGTGCCGAAGTGGATGTCCATCAGCATCATGGTCACGCAGCCGGCCAGCACCGGCATCACCGCGATCAGCAGGAAGGCGGTGATCAGCCAGGTCCAGACGAACAGCGGCATCTTCATCAGCGTCATGCCCGGGGCGCGCAGGTTGAGGATGGTGGCGATCACGTTGATCGCGCCCATGATCGAGCTCATCCCCATCATGTGCAGGGCGAAGATGAAGAAGGTCACGCTGTGCGGGGCGAAGGTGGTGGACAGCGGGGCGTAGAAGGTCCAGCCGAAGTTGGGGCCGCCGCCGGGCATGAACAGGGTGCTGACCAGCAGGCCGAAGGCCGCCGGCAGCAGCCAGAAGCTGAAGTTGTTCATGCGCGGCAGGGCCATGTCCGGCGCGCCTATCATCAGCGGCACCATCCAGTTGGCCAGGCCGACGAAGGCCGGCATCACCGCGCCGAACACCATCACCAGGCCGTGCATGGTGGTCATCTGGTTGAAGAAGGCCGGCTCGACGATCTGCAGCCCCGGCTGGAACAGCTCGGCGCGGATCACCATGGCGAAGGAGCCGCCGAGGAGGAAGGCGCAGAAGCTGAACCACAGGTACAGGGTGCCGATGTCCTTGTGGTTGGTGGTCAGGACCCAGCGCATCAGGCCCTTGGCCGGGCCATGGTGGTGCTCGCCGGCGTGCGAATGCTCGGGATGGTCGATCACAGCGCTCATCGCAGGCTCCTCGTTATTTTTGCTTCTGCTTGTAGGCCACTACGTCTTGCGGAGTGACCATGTCGCCGTCGTTGTTGCCCCAGCTGTTGCGCTCGAAGGTGATCACCGCGGCGATGTCCACTTCCGAGAGCTGCTTGCCGAAGGCCGCCATGGCCGTGCCCGGAACGCCGTTGAACACGGTTTCCAGATGGTGCTCCTTGGGCCCGGTGACGATCTTCGAGCCCTTGAGCGCCGGGAACATCGGCGGCATGCCCTGGCCTTCGGGCTGGTGGCAGGCGGCGCAGATGGTGTGGTAGACCTTGTCGCCACGGGCGACGAGTTCTTCCTTGGTCCACTCCTTGCTGGTCAGCTCCTTGAGCTTGGCCGCCTCTTCCTTGCGCTCGGCCAGCCACTTGTCGAAGTCCGGCTTGGCCTTCACGTCGACCACGATGGGCATGAAGCCGTGGTCCTTGCCGCACAGCTCGGCGCACTGGCCGCGGTAGACGCCGGGCTCGTCGATCCTGGTCCAGGCCTCGTTGACGAAGCCGGGGATGGCGTCGCGCTTGACCGCGAAGGCCGGCACCCACCAGGAGTGGATGACGTCGCTGGAAGTCACCAGGAAGCGCACCTTGACCCCGGCCGGCAGCACCAGCGGGTTGTCCACTTCCAGCAGGTAGTGCTCGTCCTTGGGATCCCTGTTGTGGATCTGCTCCTGGCTGGTGGCCAGGTTGCTGAAGAACTCCACGTCCTGGCCCAGGTACTTGTACTGCCACTTCCACTGGTAGCCGGTGATCTGCACGTCCAGCTCCGGCTCGGAGGTGTCGTACATGTGGATCAGGGTGCGCGTGGCGGGAATGGCCATCACCACCAGAATCAGGAACGGCACCACGGTCCAGAGGATTTCCACTGCGGTACTCTCGTGGAAATGCGCCGGCTGCTGGCCGGTGGAACGGCGGTGGACGATCATCGACCAGAACATGGCACCGAAGACGATGATGCCGATGACCACACAGATCCAGAAAATGGTCATGTGCAGGTCGAACACGTTACGGCTGACCTCGGTCGCCCCCGGGGTCATGTTCACCGTCCAGGCGGCGTGCGCCGGAGTAAACACGAGGAGCGACAGCAAGCCCATCCAGGTACGCGGATGTCGCAGCATTCGGGTTCCCCTTATCGTTGTTCTTATCCCGCCGGCAAACGCCAGCGGCCAAGGGAGCGACCGCCAAGACAGCAAACTTTGACCGCCGAGCCTCGGCACGTGCAAGGCAGGCCGGGTTCATCAGGTTCAGGTGTGTCGAATCGGAGTATAGCCAGGGGTTGCGACATAACAACGCAGCGCAAAAAACTCCTCCGCAATTGCGAAAGGTGCTCTCAAACCCACGCCGCCTGCGGCTTTGCGCTACCATGGTGGCGGCTTGATATGCCCGAACCTCATAAAGGTTGCGTGATTATGACGATCGCGTCTTAGCTCGCCGACCCGCCCGGCTAAGGTCTTTCTTCACTTTCCAAATCGAGTTGTCTTGGAGTTGTCATGAATATCGCAGCACTGCGCGAACTGATTCAGCAGGCCCACCGGCTCGAGGCGCGCAACGGGCACCTGGCGCGGCTCATCCACAGCCAGATGGCGGGCCTGCACCCGAGCATCAACCTGAGCGGCGACGATGCCGTCCAGGTGCTCACCCGCTTCGTCCATGCCTATATCGAGCAGGTCCCCGAGTTCCTCGAAGCCGCCACCAGCGTGGCGCGCAACGCCGGCATAGAGGAAAGGATCAAGCCGGTGCTGAAGGTCGCCGAGCACTTCTTCCTGACCCCGCCGGACCTGCTGGCCGGCCACGACGGCCTGGACGCGCTGCTCGACGAGGCCTACCTGGCGCACCGCCTGGTGGAGGAAGTGAACGACCGCTACATCGCCCACTTCGGCCAGCCGCTGATCCCGCTGGACACCACCGTGGCCAACCTGGTGGCGCACCAGCTGATCGGCGAGCCCTTCGCCAACCAGCTGGACGAGGCCGTGCACCACGCGGTGGACTCGATGCTCGACGACAGCGTCTTCGCCAGCCCGGCGGCGCAAGCCTACCGCGCCCGCCTGAGCGACCCGCAGACGGTCACCGCCTGGAAGCAGTGGCCGTGCCTGTCGCGGCGCTTCGGGGTGGAACTGCATCTGAATTGATGCGCCTGGAGCGATAGGCCGAGCCCACGCACAGGGCATCGCGGATAAATCTCCTACGATTCCAGGAAGCACGGCTTTTCGTAGGATGGCGTTGAGCGAAGCGATACCCATCAGCGCAACCGCATGGGTTTCACAAGCTCAATCCATCCTACGAAGAGCACCTCGGCGCAAGACAGTTGCTCCTGCCACGCCGGGCGGACACGGCTTCTCGTAAGAGCGCTCCGGCGCAGCCAGGACCCGGCCTCCTCAGTCTTCTTCCTGCACCGCCTTGTACCCACTGGCCAGGCGCTGCTGCACGTCCTGCGGCACGGGGTTGTAGTGGCTGGCCTCCAGGGTGAAGAAGCCCTGCCCGGCGGTGATCGCCTTCAGCCGGTTGGCGTAGCCCTCCAGCTCCGCCAGCGGCACCTGGCCGCGCACCAGGGTGGCGCGGGCCGACAGCGGCTCGGTGCCCAGCACCTGGCCGCGGCGGCCGGTGAGGTCGGCGGTGATGTCGCCCAGGCGCGCCTCCGGCGCCGTCACCGCGATGTTCACCACCGGCTCCAGCACCAGCCCCCCGGCGTTGCGCAGGGCGTCGAGCATGGCCTTGCGCCCGGCGGCCTGGAAGGCGATGTCCTTGGAGTCCACCGAGTGGCTCTTGCCGTCGAACACCGTGACCTTCACATCCTCCACCGGGAAGCCGGCCAGGGGCCCGGCGGCCAGCGCCGCGCGCACGCCCTTCTCCACCGAGGGGATGAACTGCCCCGGGATCACCCCGCCCTTGATGGCGTCGACGAACTCGAAACCGGCCCCGCGCGGCAGCGGCTCCACGCGCAGGAACACCTCGCCGAACTGGCCGGCGCCGCCGGTCTGCTTCTTGTGCCGGCAATGGCCCTCGGCCGGGCGCGTCGCCGTCTCGCGGTAGGGCACGCTGGGCGCTCGGGTGTTCACTTCCAGCTTGTAGCTGCCGGTCAGGCGCTCCAGCAGGTAGCGCAGGTGCAGTTCGCCCATGCCGCGCAGCACGGTTTCCTGGGTGGAGGCGTTGTAGTCCAGGCGCACGCAGGGGTCCTCGGCCAGCAGGCGCTGCATCACTTCGGCCAGGCGCTGTTCGTCGCCGCGGCGGCCGGCCTCGATGGCCAGGCCCTGCATGGGCGTGGGGAAGTCCAGCGGCGCCAGGCGGATGTGGTCCTCGTCGTGGGAGTCGTGCAGGACCACGTCGAACTCCAGCTCCTCGACCTTGGTCAGCGCACCGAAGTCGCCGGGGATCAGTTGCGGCACCTCCTCGTGGCGCTTGCCCTGCAGGCGCAGCAGGTGGCCGACCTTGAACGGCTTGCGGCCGTCCCCGGCGAACAGCTGCATGTCGCGGCGCACGGTGCCCTGGTGCACGCGGAACACCGCCAGGCGGCCGACGAAGGGGTCGATCACCACCTTGAACACATGGGCCAGCACGTGGGCCTCGGGGTCCGGCTGCGAGCGAAAGGGCCTGGCGCCGCTCTGCTCGTCCAGCCGCTCGAATAGCGGCGGGTTGCCTTCGGCGGGGTTGGGCGCCAGCCGCGCCAGCGCCGCCAGCAGCTCGTCGACGCCGGCGCCGGTGCGCGCCGAGACGAAGCACAGGGGAATCAGGTGGCCTTCGCGCAGGGCCCGCTCGAAGGGTTCGTGCAGTTCCTCCGGCTGAATCGAGCCCTGCTCCAGGTAGCGCGCCATCAGCTCCTCGTCGACCTCCACGACCTGGTCGACCAGCGCCTGGTGCGCCTCCTCCACCGAGGAGAAGTCCGCCTCGCCGGCGGGCGCGAAGAAGCAGTCGGCCACCCGCGTCGCACCGCCGGCCGGCAGGTTCAGCGGCAGCACTTCCTTGCCGAAGGCTTCGCGCAGGTCGGCCAGCAGCGTCGGCAGGTCGACGCGCTCGGCGTCGATCTTGTTCACCACCAGCATCCGGCACAGCCCGCGCTCGGCGGCCCAGTCCATCATGCGGTGGGTGTTCAGCTCGATGCCGTTCTGCGCATTGACCACCACCAGCGCGGCGTCCACCGCCGCCAGGGCCGGCAGCGCGTGGCCGATGAAGTCGGGCAGGCCGGGGGTATCGATGAGCTGGACGTGCGCGCCCTCGTGCTCGAAGTGCGCCAGGGCGGCGGACAGCGAATGGTGGTAGTCGCGCTCCAGCGGGTCGGCGTCGCACAGGGTGTCGCCGCGCTCCAGCGAACCCATCGCGGGAATGGCGCCGCTGCGCTGCAGCAGGGCTTCGGCGAGCAGGGTCTTGCCGCTGTCGCCATGGCCGACCAGGGCGACCGTGCGGATCTGTTCGACCGAGTAGTTCGACATGGGGCACCTCCCAGGCAGGGTAACGGGAAGTATAGGTAGCACCTCGGGACTCTCTGGGCAAAAAACAGCCAGCCGCCACGAGGCCAGCGGGCATGCCTATCACAGTCGTTTCACCACAGCTTTTCCACAGCTTGCTGAAGGTCGCCTCCACAGCCATTGTGGACAGTTCGGGAACGCTCCAAGGATGCCGGAAGGCCTTGCGCCACGGGCCCTTCAGCGCAACGCTGACGATTTTTTGGGCAGTCCTGCGCAAGCCCCGGGACGCCTGTCCAGCAGCAGTTTATCCACAGCTTTGTCACAAGCCGTTCAACAGAAGCCGTGGACAGTCCGCGACGATTGGCCGCCGGTTTTTTCCGCAGCGCCCTCGAACAGGGCCATTGGCGAAAAAACCAGCAATACCCGGCAGCCCTCGCCGTTTCGCTCGCGCAGCCATTCACCGACAGCTTTTCCACAGCTTTCCCGCGCCTCGCTCCACAGCCATTGTGGGCAACTCGCCGGCTAGCGATGGACCAAGGCAAGTGCTTGAAAATCAAGGCATGCAGGAAAAATCAGGACAAAAAACGTACAGCCGCGCGCAGGCCACGCCAGGCCTGGCGCGAAGGTATTCATTCACACTTTATCCACAGCAAGGCCAACAGATTCCGGGGGCAGAATCCAGCCCGCCGGACAAACCCCGAGCGCCCTGGCCCGGCCCAGCAGCCATGCGCCCGCCAGCCGCCTGCGCACAGCCCGGCCACAGGCTGCGCACAGGGTTTTCGACAGATTCGGTGGACAACTCAGGTAGCGGCGCCCATCACCTGGCGAATGTCCTGCGCCAGGGCCTCGACACGCTCCAGCTCGGTGTCCCAGGAACACGCCGCAGGCGCCGATGCAGGTATGGAGGCGCCAAAGGGAGGCACTGCGTCGCCCCGCGGGCTCGTCATTGCTCCGGCAGCATGGGCAGCAGGTCATCTGCAGGCAGCAGGAGGATGTTGGAGAAATAGGCCTTGTAGCCGTAGGCAGTCATCACCACCTTGCATGGGACGTTCCTACGCCCGGCAAGAATCTCCTTGAAACGCCGCTGGTCAATGAATCGATCCGACCGGCCCTCGTCACTGGTTTCCGCGAAGTGCAGGCTGGAGAGATAGAGATAACGGCCGCCGCCCTGGCCAATGCGTTCGACGGTACCCTCGCCGAACGCCGGGATCACATGGCCCATGCTGAACTGCGGCTCACGCTCGAGGGAGCAGTAAAGCCGCTGCCCGATCTTGCCGCTCCCCTCCAGATGGGAATAGACCTCGTCGAGATCCAGATCGGAGGCGAAGTAAAGATGGAAGCTGATACGACCTTCCACCGGTTGCGAACGAAGGTAGGCCAGGTTGGCGATCGGCTGGTGATGGTCTCTCATGCAGGCCGAACAGAGCGAGACGATAAGCAGCGAAGCGAACACCCGCACCTTGTTCATTTCGCCAGGTACCCCTGGATGGAGCGCCTGAGATAGTCATAGGGCGAGAAGCCCTGCGGCATCATGACCGTGAACATCCGGCCGGCATTGGCGTGGTGGATGTTCGCTACAACACTGATGTTGGCACCCTGGGGAATCCAGCGCTCACCGAATTCGGCAACGCGGTCCGACGCGTCCGGACTCTCGGCATTGGCGCGAACATTGATCCAGAATTCGGCCTGCGGCGTTGGCTTGTTCATGTAGATGTCCGAACCCACCCAGACAATGGAACCCTCCCCGACCGGGTCGAGCGTTATCAGCGCCTTCACCTTGTAGCCCTTGTCGCTGAGAATCTGCGAAAGGTGTGCGCCGTTCCAGCCACCCAGACTATGCCCCACCAGGTAGACGGGCATGGCCTTGGAGACAATCCTGCTCAGCACGTACTTTCTGATGTCCCTGCCGCCTCGCACGTCGCTGTAGCCCACATGATAGGAGGCGTACGCGCCTGCCTGCTTCTGCATTTCAAAATCGGCATCCAGTATCTTCTTGGCCTCATCGACGTTGTCGTTCGGCCCCTGGAAGTAATAGGACTCCCTGTCCGCCGCACCACCGATAAAAAACACCACCGCCGTTTTCACGACCACCGGAATCTTTTTCACCGCCTGGTCTGCCGCCGGGGTCAGTTCTCGTGTATCGGCGACCCCGGGCGCTTTAAGAGCGGCATCGGCCTCGCCGCTCATGCGTCACCTCCCGCGAGAATCTGGACCTTCTCCGCTTCGCCCACGCATCTGACCAGGTGGGTGAATCCTTGGTCATCGGATACGCCCTTCTCCATTGCGCCATTGGCACGACGAATGACGTAGGGGTAATGGGGCAGCGGTTCACCGGTCTGCGAACAGACCAGCTGAAACCTGTCCTGAAAGGTATTGGGCATGGGCGCCGGCGGCACGAAAGGCGCCGGCGTGTGCTGGTTACCAATGAGCACATCGCCAGATCCGGAAATGATCACGCCGCCATGGGTGGTAGTGCTTCCCTGGAAGGCGAGCGGTCGGCCATTGACCAGGATGCTGGTCATCCCCTCGACAACCACGTCGCCGCAGGCACTGCTGTCGCCAACGCGCAGCGCCGGCAGGCCATTGATCAGTACGTCGGGTGAGCCCGTGACAGTGGGATTGGAGCCATGCCCTGGTAACGGGCAGGCATCGATGTCGGTCTGGCGGGCAGCAGGCTTGGACATGGCAGGACTCCATCATTGGGAACCCATGTACCTTGTCAAATAGCTCCCCTCGCCAATGCCAGGTGCATCCGATTCGCAAGTACGCCGTTTCGTCAGCGACAGGCGTGTCGCAAATGTGCGCCGCACGGATACCACGATGTTCAGCCAGTATGGCCAGACCCAGGGCTACGGTGACGAATGCTCCGCCGCCATGGTCCGCACACGATATGCCAGCCTCCTGCGCACAGCCCGGCCACAGGCTGCGCACAGGGTTTTCGACAGATTCGGTGGACAACTCAGGCGACGGCGCCCATTACCTGGCGAATGTCCTGCGCCAGGGCCTCGACACGCTCCAGCTCGGTGTCCCAGGAGCACATGAAGCGCGCGCCGCCGGCGCCGATGAAGGTGTAGAAGCGCCAGCCGCGCTGGCGCAGGGCTTCCAGGGCCGGCTCGGACATCTGCAGGAACACCCCGTTGGCCTCCACCGGGAACATCAGCTGCACGCCCGGCACGTCGGCCACCCGCTGCGCCAGCAGGCGCGCGCACTGGTTGGCGTGGTTGGCGTAGTGCAGCCAGGCGTCGTCCTGCAGCACGCCGACCCAGGGCGCGGCGAGGAAGCGCATCTTCGAGGCCAGCTGGCCGGCCTGCTTGCAGCGGTAGTCGAAGCCTTCGGCCAGTTCGCGGTCGAAGAACAGGATGGCCTCGCCCACCGCCATGCCGTTCTTGGTGCCGCCGAAGCACAGCACCTCGACGCCGGCCTTCCAGGTCAGCTCCGCCGGGGTGGCGCCGAGGAAGGCGCAGGCATTGGAGAAGCGCGCGCCGTCCATGTGCAGGTGCAGGCCCAGCTCGCGGCAGGTGGCGCTCAGCGCGCCCAGTTCGTCCGGGCGGTAGACGGTACCGACCTCGGTGGCCTGGGTGAGGGTCACTACCCGTGGCTTGGGATAGTGGATGTCCTGGCGCTTCAGGGCGATTTCGCGAATAGCAGCGGGGGTCAGCTTGCCCTGCTCGTCGGTACGCGCCAGCAGCAGCTTGGAGCCGTTGGAGAAGAACTCCGGGGCGCCGCACTCGTCGGTCTCGACGTGGGCGGTCTCGGCGCAGATCACGCTGTGGTAGCTCTGGCACAGGGCGGCCAGGGCCAGGGAGTTGGCGGCGGTGCCGTTGAAGGCGAAGAACACCTCGCAATCGGTCTCGAACAGCTCGCGGAAGTGGTCGGAGGCGCGCGCCGTCCACTGGTCGTCGCCGTAGGCCCGCTCATGGCCGCGGTTGGCCTCGGCCATGGCGGCCCAGGCTTCCGGGCAGATGCCGGAATAGTTGTCGCTGGCGAATTGCTGGGAAATGTCGAACATCGAAAGCTGCCTCGGGAAGATAAAAGTCATCCACAGGCAGCGTAGCGAAATCGCAGCTTTTGTAGGAGCAACAGTCTTGCCGGCTACGCCGGGGTGCTTTTCGTAGGATGGGTTGAGCCTTGGCGAAACCCATGCGGTTGCGGTGATGGGTATCGCTTCGCTCAACGCCATCCTACGACGGCTCGCGAATGGGGCCATTCGTGCCACCTGGGCCTCCGGCGTGGCCGGGAGCCCAGGCAGTCGATCAGGGCAACGCCGTCAACTTCATCTGCTCGACGATAGGCACGAACAACTGCCGCATGGACTGGGTGCTGCCGCCATTGGGCTTGTCCGGGCTGCTCAGTGTCAGCACATAGCGCCCCTTGATCAGCCCGGTCAGGCTGGACTCACCCGCCTCGCCCTTGGCCGGCGCGACTATGCCCAGGGGATCCCCCATGCGGGAGGTGTCGATCACCGGCAGGTAGTCCTCGCCACCGAACTTGTCGGCGGTGCCATTCTTGATCGCAGTCTCGCGAGTCTTGTTCAGCAGCGTCAGGCTGGAATGCGTCATGTCGCGCAGCTTGTCCTGCGCACCACGGTAGGCGATGGCCTGCTCGCTATTGGCATCCTGGGCCGGCGCCGGCATGCCGGTGTCGATCAGGCTGATCTCCAGGTGGCGGCTGCCGTCGGCGGTGCCGTACACCAGCTTGGCGTCGTTGTAGCCGCATTCGCGGGAGATGAACGGGTAGCCGTACATTTCCTTGCTCGGCGGCAGGGCCTTTTCCAGCGGGTGGCCGGTGCAGCTGTCGGCCGGCACCGCGGCGGCCGCGGCCTTCTCGGCCTTGGCCTTGTCGTCGCCACCGCCGCAGCCGTGGAGGGTCGCGCCGAGCATCAGGGCGCTGAGCAGGATCAGGGAGCGTTTCATGGCGTCCTCGGGTTTGACAGTGGCGGCATTCTAGCCGCGGGCGGCGCGGCGCGCAGCAGTGGCCCGGTGGCAGCCAGGTGCATTTTCAGGTCGGGAGCGGACATCTTTTCCCCGGCCAGGCAGCCGAGAATCGGCGGCAGCGGCATCGCCATTCGAGGAGCCCCCGGCATGGCCATCAGTGTGTTCGACCTGTTCAAGATCGGTATCGGCCCTTCCAGCTCGCATACCGTTGGCCCCATGCGCGCCGCCGCCCTGTTCGTCGGCGCCCTACGCGAGCGCCAGTTGCTGCCCCGCGTCGACCGCGTCGAAGTGAAGCTCTACGGTTCGCTCTCCGCCACCGGCGTCGGCCACGGCACCGACCGCGCCGTGATCATGGGCCTGATGGGCGAGTGGCCCGACCGCATCGAGCCCAGCCAGATCGCCCCGCGCATGGCCGAACTGCTCGGCAGCGGCGAACTGATCCTGGCCGGCGAGCGGCGCATTGCCTTCGACTGGGTCCGCGACATGCGCCTGCTGGAGGAGAACCTGCCCTACCACCCCAATGCCATGAGCCTGGTCGCCTACGAGGGCGATGCCGAGCTGTATGCCGACACCTATTACTCCATCGGCGGCGGCTTCGTCGTCGATGCCGAGCAGGCCGCCACCGGCTCCCTCGACCAGGACGCCACCCGCCTGCCCTACGACTTCAACAGCGCCGCCGAGCTACTGCAGCTGTGCCGCCGCCACAACCTGCGCGTGTCCCAGCTGATGCTGGCCAACGAGCGCATGTGGCGCAGCGACACCGACACCCGCGACGGCCTGATGCGCATCTGGCGCGCCATGCAGGACTGCGTGAACAACGGCCTCAAGGCCGAGGGCATCCTCCCCGGCGGCCTCAACGTGCAGCGCCGCGCCGCCCGCCTGCACCGCAACCTGCTGGAGATCGGCAAGCCCAACGTCATCGGCTCCACCCTCAGCGCCATGGAGTGGGTCAACCTCTACGCCCTGGCGGTGAACGAGGAGAACGCCGCCGGCGGGCGCATGGTCACCGCGCCCACCAACGGCGCGGCCGGCATCGTCCCGGCGGTGCTGCACTACTACATGCGCTTCAACCCCGATGCCAGCGAGCAGGACGTGGTGGACTTCTTCCTCGCCGCCGCCGCGGTGGGCATCCTGTGCAAGAAGAACGCCTCCATCTCCGGCGCCGAAGTCGGTTGCCAGGGCGAGGTCGGCTCGGCCTGCGCCATGGCCGCCGCCGGCCTGGCCGAAGTGCTCGGCGCCAGCCCCGAGCAGGTCGAGAACGCCGCCGAGATCGGCCTGGAGCACAACCTGGGCCTGACCTGCGACCCGGTCGGCGGCCTGGTCCAGGTGCCCTGCATCGAGCGCAACGCCATCGCCGCGGTGAAGGCCATCAACGCCGCGCAGATGGCCCTGCGCGGTGACGGCCAGCATTTCATCAGCCTCGACCAGGCGATCCGCACCATGCGCGACACCGGCGCCGACATGCACGACAAGTACAAGGAAACCTCCCGCGGCGGCCTGGCCGTCAGCATCATCGAGTGCTGAGGAGAGCGCCATGCACGACACCGCCCCGGCCCACGTGAACTTCCTGCTGCAGGACGGCTTCGACCTGTTCGCCCTGGCGCTGGCCCTGGAGCCGCTGCGCCAGGCCAACCTGCTCGCCGGCGCCAGCTGCGCCGTGTGGGCCCTGCTGAGCCTGGACGGCGGCCCCGCCAGGGCCAGCAGCGGCCTGTGCGTGAACTGCGACGCCAGCCTCGCCCAGCGCCCGCCGGCCGACCTGCTGCTGCTCTGCGGCCCGGAAGGCTGCCGCCCGGCGAGCGGCGAGGGCGACTGCGCCAGCGCCCTGCTGCAACTGATCGGCCGCAGCCAGGGCCCGGCGCTGGCCCAGGCCGTGCGCACCATCCTCGACGACGAACGCAACCTGGGCACCCTCCAGGCCTCCACGCCGCCCCACGCCGGCCTGCAGCGCGCCATCGCGCTGATGCGCGCGCACCTCACGCGGCCCCTGGGCATGCCGCAGCTGGCGGCCACCCTGGGCCTGTCGCGGCGCCAGGTGGAGCGCCTGTTCCAGCGCTACCTGCAATGCACGCCGGCGCGCTACTACCAGCGCCTGCGCCTGGCCCACGCCCGCCAGCTGCTGCGCGGCAGCGCCCGGCCGCTGGCCGAGGTGGCGCGGGCCTGCGGCTTCCCCTGCCAGCAGCATTTCACCCGCTGCTACCGCGAGCACTTCGGCCGCCCGCCGACCCAGGAGCGGCGCCAGGCGGCGCTGCACTAGCCTTTTCCCCGGTTGCACCACAGGCCCGCACGTGTCGGCAGCACGTTGCGGGCCTCTTTTTTTGCGCCCACGACACCGAGAAACGCCGCCGTAGGATGGGTTGAGCGAAGCGATACCCATCAGGCCATGGCGATGGGTTTCGCAAGCTCAACCCATCCTACGAAGAGCGCCCCGGCGCGGGCCGAGCGGATACGTCCAAGTTCGGGTCGGATTCGTGCAAAAGAGCGCCCCGGCCTTCTGCTGCAATGCCTTCCAACGACGGGCCAGAAAGGCGCGTCGACCGACAAGAAGCAGCGAGGAAGAACGCCATGCAAATGCCCCAGACGATCCGCATCCGCAACGGCCAGAAGGTCCGTCCGACCTTCTCCGGGCAGGAATACGCCAACCGCCAGGCCAGACTGCGCGCCCACCTGGCCGAGGCGGGCATCGATGCCGCGGTCTTCACCTCCTACCACAACATCAACTACTACTCCGACTTCCTCTACTGCTCCTTCGGCCGCCCCTACGCCCTGGTGGTCACCCAGGACGCCGCGGTCAGCATCAGCGCCAACATCGACGGCGGCCAGCCCTGGCGCCGCACCCAGGGCACCGACAACATCGTCTACACCGACTGGCAGCGCGACAACTACTTCGCCGCCATCCAGCAGGCCCTGCCCAAGGCCCGGCGCATCGGCGTGGAGTTCGACCACCTGAACCTGCAGAACCGCGACAAGCTCGCCGCCCGCTATCCCGAGGCCGAGCTGGTGGACGTGGCCGCCGCCTGCATGCGCATGCGCATGATCAAGTCCGCCGAAGAGCACGCCATCATCCGCCACGGCGCCCAGGTGGCCGACATTGGCGGCGCCGCGGTGGTCGAGGCGCTGCACGACCAGGTACCGGAATACGAAGTGGCCCTGCACGCCACCCAGGCCATGATCCGCGAGATCGCCAAGCGCTTCCCCGACGGCGAGCTGATGGACACCTGGACCTGGTTCCAGTCCGGCATCAACACCGACGGCGCGCACAACCCGGTGACCTCGCGCAAGGTGAACAAGGGCGACATCCTCAGCCTGAATTGCTTCCCGATGATCGCCGGCTACTACACCGCGCTGGAACGCACCCTGTTCCTCGACCACTGCTCCGACGAGCACCTGCGCCTGTGGGAGGTCAACGTCAAGGTCCACGAGGCCGGCCTGAAGCTGATCAGGCCCGGCGCGCGCTGCTGCGACATCGCCCGCGAGCTGAACGAGATCTACCTGGAACACGACCTGCTGCAATACCGCACCTTCGGCTACGGCCACTCCTTCGGCACCCTCAGCCACTACTACGGGCGCGAGGCCGGCCTTGAGCTGCGCGAGGACATCGACACGGTGCTGGAGCCGGGCATGGTGGTCTCCATGGAGCCGATGATCATGCTCCCCGAGGGCCTGCCGGGCGCCGGCGGCTACCGCGAGCACGACATCCTGATCGTCACCGAACAGGGCGCCGAGAACATCACCCGGTTCCCCTACGGGCCGCAGCGCAACATCATCCGTAAATGACCCCGGGAGCCGCGTGCGCACAGCACGCGGCTTCTTCGCTTGCAGAACGAGCACCACCGCCCCCGGGGCGGTGCCACGACCGATAAGAACAAGAGGCTGCGCCGGGCGTATCCGCGCCAGCCACGACTTACCCGCTGCCGAACTTCCATTTCGATAACAACAGAGGTATGGGCAATGGTCACCTTCACGCATGGCGCCAGCGGCGCTCCCGACACCCCCGCGCAACACTGCGCCCAACCGGCGGGAGGCGCACAATGAGCCTCTCCCAGCAACCCCTGGCCTACGGCCGAAGCGCCATGAACGCCCCCGTCTCCGAGGAACGCCGCGTCCTGCGCCGGGCCGCCAGCGCGGCCTTCATGGGCAACTTCGTCGAGTGGTTCGACTACGCCGCCTACGGCTACCTGGCGGCGGTCATCGCCGTGGTGTTCTTCCCGCAGACCGACAAGGTCTCCGGCCTGCTGGCCACCTTCGCGGTGTTCGCCCTGTCGTTCATCGTGCGGCCCATCGGCGGCATCGTCTGGGGCCACATCGGCGACCGCTTCGGCCGGCGCAACGCGCTGTCGCTGTCGATCCTGATCATGTCCGGCTCGACCTTCTGCATCGCCCTGCTGCCCGGCTATGCCCAGGCCGGCCTGGCGGCGCCGGGGCTGCTGCTGGCCATCCGCCTGGTGCAGGGTTTCTCCGCCTCGGGCGAATACGCTGGCGCCTCGGCCTTCCTCGCCGAGTACGCCCCGGAAGGCAAGCGCGGCTTCTACACCTGCCTGGTGCCGGCCAGCACCGCCGCCGGGCTGCTGGTGGGCTCGCTGTTCGCCGCCCAGCTGTACGCGCACCTGGACAGCGCCCAGCTGCACGAATGGGGCTGGCGCCTGCCCTTCCTGCTGGCCGCGCCCCTGGGCCTGATCGGCCGCTACATCCGCCTGCACCTGGCCGACACCCCGAAGTTCCGCGAGATGGAAGCGGCCATGGAGCAGAAGCAGGGCCAGCACCGCGCGCCGATCCGCGAGCTGTTCGGCACCCACCGCAAGCACCTGCTGGTGGCCGTGGGCGCCACCTGCCTGAACGCGGTGGCCTTCTACCTGATCCTCAGCTACATGCCGACCTACCTGTCCGCCGAGATGGGCATGAGCGAGAGCGATTCCTTCCTCGCCTCCACCGTGTCGCTGGCCACCTACATCGGCTTCATCTTCCTGATGGGCAAGCTGTCCGACCGCTTCGGCCGCAAGACCATGCTGGTGGCCGCCTCGCTGCTGTTCCTGGCGCTCACCGTGCCGCTGTTCCGCCTGCTGGGCGACCAGGGCTTCGCCTTCATCCTGCTGATCCAGATCGGCTTCGGCCTGATGCTGGCGATGAACGACGGCACCCTGCCCTGCTTCCTCGCGGAAATCTTCCCCACCCGCGTGCGCTACACCGGCTTCGCCTTCAGCTTCAACACCGCCAACGCGCTGTTCGGCGGCACCGCGCCGTTCATCGCCACCTGGCTGATCAGCCTCACCGGCAACAAGCTGGCGCCGGCCTGGATGCTGGTGGCCGCGGCGGCGGTGGCGCTGCTGGCGATGCTCTGCGTGCGGGAGACGGCGCACCGGCCGATGGAGGATTGAGGCAGCCGCGCCATCCGTAACGAAAAGCCGTGCCCCCGGGCACGGCTTTTCGCGTTTCAGGCCCCCAGCGGGCTCTGCTTGCGCTGGCCGCGCGGCGAGCAGCCGAAGAAGCGGCTGTAGCACTTGGAGAAGTGTGCCGGCGAGGTGAAGCCGCAGGACAGGGCGATTTCGCGGATCTGCGCCTCGCTGCGCAACAGCAGGTCGCGGGCGCGGTTCAGGCGCAGTTCCAGGTAGTACTGGCTGGGGGTGCGCTGCAGGTACTTGTGGAACAGGCGTTCCAGCTGGCGCACCGACACCTCGTTGAGCTGCGCCAGTTCGTCCAGCTCCAGCGGCTCCTCCAGGTTGGCCTCCATGATCGCCACGATCTGGCTCAGCTTGGGCTGGGCGCTGCCCAGCTTCTGCCGCAGGGGGATGCGCTGCTGCTCGCGGGAGCCGCGCATGCGGTCGCACAGCAGCAGCTCGGCGGCGCGGGTGGCGATCTCCACGCCGCCCGGCTCGCGGGCGATCAGCTGCAGGGTCATGTCCATGGCCGCGGTGCCGCCGGAGCAGGTGTAGCGGTCGCGGTCCAGCTCGAACAGCTGGTTGGAGATGACGATGCCGGGGAAGCGCTCCTTGAGCTGCTCGATGTCTTCCCAGTGGATGGTGCAGCGGTAGTCCTTGAGCAGCCCGGCGCTGGCCAGCAGGTGGCTGCCGGTGCAGATGCCGCCCAGCGGCACGCCCTGGCGGGCCAGCTTGCGCAGCCAGTCGAGCAGGCGCCGGTCGCACTTGGCCGGGATGGGGTTGGAGCCGACCACGAAGAGCGCGTCCAGGCGCGGCACCTCGTCGATGCCATGGTCCGGCACTACGCGCATGCCGTTGCTGGCGCGCACCGGCTCCAGGTCCGCGGCTATCTGCAGGGTGCGGTACAGCGGCCGGTGCGCCGCCAGGTTGGCCATGCGCAGGG
The DNA here is from genome assembly GCF_001586155.1 of Pseudomonas citronellolis. Lineage (NCBI taxonomy): Bacteria > Pseudomonadati > Pseudomonadota > Gammaproteobacteria > Pseudomonadales > Pseudomonadaceae > Pseudomonas > Pseudomonas citronellolis. Next base: position 153,309 of record NZ_CP014158.1, on the reverse strand, counting down.
TTTCCACCGCCGAGGCGAAGCCGATGGTGGTGAAGTTGGGCACCAGCAGGAAGCCGAAGGTCCTGGTGGCGGTGGCCGCAACGGCGTCGGGTTGGTGTTCGCGACCGTTGGTCGGGACAGCACTGAGCATCATCGAAACCTCCACTGCGCTGGCTGGCACGGCGTTTTCCGCGGGGCGGGGCGACGGCAGTCAGGACAGCCTGCTTTTCTTGTTCTTCTGCGACATGCGCCGGGGGCGCTGGCGGCCTCCAGCTTACACCCTTGGCGATGTCGCGCCGACGCCTTCGCGGCCGTCGCGGGCCCGGCGCAGACGAAGCAGGGACGGGCGGTGCAGCGCGCGGGTAGGTTTGGGCATTTTGACGTCGCAAACAGGCAAATGGGGGGGCTGGCTATTGCGCACAATCGATTGCAACTGGCTAATACCGATCCCTTCGCGCCGAGCCCTGCCAGGCTCCCGGCGCGGGCGGTCAGGGCAGCCTCCACCCACAAGCGACGCGCCTGTCGCACGGAGACCGCGATGTTCAGCAAGCATGACCAGATCCAGGGCTACGACGACGAACTCTTCGCCGCCATGGCCGCCGAGGAAGAACGCCAGGAAGACCACCTGGAGCTGATCGCCTCGGAGAACTACACCAGCAAGCGCGTTATGCAGGCCCAGGGCAGCGGGCTGACCAACAAGTACGCCGAAGGCTACCCGGGCAAGCGCTACTACGGCGGCTGCGAGCACGTCGACAAGGTCGAGCAGCTGGCCATCGACCGCGCCAAGCAGCTGTTCGGCGCCGACTACGCCAACGTCCAGCCGCACTCCGGCTCCTCGGCCAACTCGGCGGTGTACCTGGCGCTGCTCAACGCCGGCGACACCATCCTGGGCATGAGCCTGGCCCACGGCGGCCACCTGACCCACGGCGCCAAGGTCTCCTCCTCCGGCAAGCTGTACAACGCCGTGCAGTACGGCCTGGACACCGCCACCGGGCTGATCGACTACGACGAGGTCGAGCGCCTGGCCGTGGAACACAAGCCGAAGATGATCGTCGCCGGCTTCTCCGCCTACTCCAAGACACTCGACTTCCCGCGCTTCCGCGCCATCGCCGACAAGGTCGGGGCGCTGCTGTTCGTCGACATGGCCCACGTCGCCGGCCTGGTGGCCGCCGGCCTGTACCCCAACCCGCTGCCCTACGCCGACGTGGTCACCACCACCACCCACAAGACCCTGCGCGGCCCGCGCGGCGGCCTGATCCTGGCTCGCAGCAACGAGGAGATCGAGAAGAAGCTCAACTCCGCGGTATTCCCCGGCGCCCAGGGCGGCCCGCTGATGCACGTGATCGCCGCCAAGGCGGTGTGCTTCAAGGAAGCGCTGGAGCCGGAGTTCAAGGACTACCAGGCCCAGGTGATCAAGAACGCCAAGGCCATGGCCGAAGTCTTCATCGACCGCGGCTACGACGTGGTCTCCGGCGGCACCGACAACCACCTGATGCTGATCAGCCTGGTCAAGCAGGGCCTGACCGGCAAGGAAGCCGACGCCGCCCTCGGCCGCGTGGGCATCACGGTGAACAAGAACGCCGTGCCCAACGACCCGCAGAGCCCGTTCGTCACCTCGGGCATCCGCGTCGGCACCCCGGCCATCACCAGCCGGGGCCTGAAGGAAGAACAGAGCCGCGAACTGGCCGGCTGGATCTGCGACGTGCTCGACCACCTGGGCGACGCCGACGTCGAGGCCAAGGTGGCCACCCAGGTCGCCGGCCTGTGCGCCGACTTCCCGGTCTATCGTTGAGATTCCCGCGGCCCTTGCTCCGTAGGAGCGGGCCCTGCCCGCGAATGGCCGAAAGCATCGCGGGCAGGGCCCGCTCCTACAGGTAGAACGCCGCGACACGAGATTTTCAGGAGCACCCACATGCAACGCTACTCCGGCTTCGGCCTGTTAAAGCACTCACTGAGCCACCACGAGAACTGGCAGCGCATGTGGCGCACGCCCACGCCCAAGCCGGTGTACGACGTGGTCATCGTCGGCGGCGGCGGCCATGGCCTGGCCACGGCCTACTACCTGGCCAAGGAACACGGCATCCGCAACATCGCGGTGGTGGAGAAGGGCTGGCTGGGCGGCGGCAACACCGCGCGCAACACCACCATCGTCCGCTCCAACTACCTGTGGGACGAGTCGGCGCAGCTCTACGAGCACGCCATGAAGCTGTGGGAAGGCCTGTCCCAGGACCTCAACTACAACGTCATGTTCTCCCAGCGCGGCGTCTACAACCTCTGCCACACCCTGCAGGACATGCGCGACGGCGAGCGCCGCGTCAGCGCCAACCGCCTCAACGGCGTGGACGGCGAGCTGCTGAACGCCCAGCAGGTGGCCGAGGAAATCCCCTACCTGAACTGCACCAAGAGCGCCCGCTACCCGATCATGGGCTCCACCGTGCAACGCCGCGGCGGCGTGGCCCGCCACGACGCGGTGGCCTGGGGCTTCGCCCGCGCCGCCGACGCCCTGGGCGTGGACCTGATCCAGCAGACCGAGGTCATCGGCTTCCGCAAGCAGGACGGCGCGGTGATCGGCGTCGAGACCAACCGCGGCTTCATCGGCGCCAAGCGCGTCGGCGTGGTCACCGCGGGCAACTCCGGGCACATGGCCAAGCTCGCCGGCTTCCGCCTGCCGATCGAATCGCACCCGCTGCAGGCCCTGGTTTCCGAGCCGCTGAAGCCGATCATCGACAGCGTCATCATGTCCAACGCCGTGCACGGCTACATCAGCCAGTCGGACAAGGGCGACCTGGTCATCGGCGCCGGCATCGACGGCTACAACGGCTACGGCCAGCGCGGCTCCTACCCGGTGATCGAGCACACCCTGCAGGCCATCGTCGAGATGTTCCCGGTGCTCTCCCGCGTGCGCATGAACCGCCAGTGGGGCGGCATCGTCGACACCACCCCGGACGCCTGCCCGATCATCGGCAAGACGCCGGTGAAGAACCTGTTCTTCAACTGCGGCTGGGGCACCGGCGGCTTCAAGGCCACCCCGGGCTCGGGCAACGTCTTCGCCGCCACCCTGGCGACCGGCGAGCCGCATCCGCTGGCCGCACCCTTCTCCATCGAACGTTTCCACAGTGGCGCGCTCATCGACGAGCACGGTGCTGCGGCTGTCGCACATTGAACATTCGCCCGCAGGGCGACAACTGATTCCCCTCTCCCGCTTGCGGGAGAGGGTGCCCGAAGGGCGGGAGAGGGTGGTTCGGCGAAGAGCCGGCGCCCCGCCTCCCACGGAAGGCAACCCCGGAGGTTTAGACCATGCTTCACATCTTCTGCCCCCACTGCGGCGAGCTGCGCTCCGAAGAGGAATTCCACGCCAAGGGCCAGGCGCACATCCCGCGCCCGCTGGACCCCGGCGCCTGCACCGACGAGGAGTGGGGCGACTACATGTTCTTCCGCGACAACCCGCGCGGCATCCACCACGAGCTGTGGGTGCACGCCGCCGGCTGCCGGCAGTACTTCAACGCCACCCGCCACACCGTGACCTACGAGATCCTCGAAACCTACAAGATCGGCGAGAAACCCAGCGTGACCAGCGCCGAGAAGAAACCCGCCGCCCAGCCCGCAGTCGCGAAGGCCTGAACATGAGCCAGATCAATCGCCTTTCCCGTGGCGGTCGCATCGACCGCAGCAAGCCGCTGACCTTCACCTTCAACGGCCAGCAATACCAGGGCTTCGCCGGCGACAGCCTGGCCGCCGCCCTGCTGGCCAACGGCGTCGACGTGGTCGGCCGCAGCTTCAAGTACTCCCGCGCCCGCGGCATAGTCGCGGCCGGCGCCGAGGAGCCCAACGCCATCCTGCAGATCGGCTCGCGCGAGGCCACCCAGGTGCCCAACGTGCGCGCCACCCAGCAGGCCCTGTACCCGGGCCTGGTGGCCAGCAGCACCAACGGCTGGCCGAACGTGCAGAACGACCTGATGGGCGTGTTCGGCAAGGTCGGCGGCAAGATGATGCCCCCCGGCTTCTACTACAAGACCTTCATGTACCCGCAGTCCATGTGGCTGACGTACGAGAAGTACATCCGCAAGGCCGCGGGCCTTGGCCGCGCGCCCACCGAGGTCGACCCGGACAGCTACGACTGGATGAACCGCCACTGCGACGTGCTGGTGGTCGGCGCCGGCCCCGCGGGCCTGGCCGCTGCCCTGGCCGCCGCGCGCACCGGCGCCCGGGTGATCCTGGCCGACGAGCAGGAAGAGTTCGGCGGCAGCCTGCTGGACACCCGCGAGACCCTCGACGGCAAGCCCGCCGCCGAATGGGTGGCGCAGGTGCTGGCCGAGCTGAAGTCGCTGCCGGAAGTCGTGCTGCTGCCGCGCGCCACGGTGAACGGCTACCACGACCACAACTTCCTCACCATCCACGAGCGTCTCACCGACCACCTGGGTGAGACCGCGCCGCTGGGCCAGGTGCGCCACCGCGTGCACCGGGTGCGCGCCAAGCGCGTGGTGCTGGCCGCCGGCGCCCACGAGCGGCCGCTGGTGTACGCCAACAACGACCTGCCGGGCAACATGCTGGCCGGCGCGGTCTCCACCTACGTGCGCCGCTACGGCGTGGCGCCGGGCAAGAAGCTGGTGCTGTCCACCAACAACGACTACGCCTACCGCGTCGCCCTGGACTGGCAGGAAGCCGGCCTGGAAGTGGTGGCCATCGCCGACGCCCGCGCCAACCCTCGCGGCGAGTGGGTGGAAGAAGCCCGCAAGCGCGGCATGCGCGTCATCACCGGCAGTGCGGTGATCGAAGCCCGCGGCGGCAAGCGCGTGAGCGGCGCGAAAATCGCCGCCATCGACCCCATCCGCCTGAAGGTCACCGCCCCCGGCGACTGGCTGGACTGCGACCTGATCGCCAGCTCCGGCGGCTACAGCCCGGTGGTGCACCTGGCCTCGCACCTGGGCGGCAAGCCCGAGTGGCGCGAGGACATCCTCGCCTTCGTCCCCGGCGAAGGCCTGCAGAAGCGCATCTGCGCAGGCGCCGTGAACGGCGTGTTCCGCCTCGCCGACAACCTGCAGGACGGCTACAACGCCGGCACCCAGGCCGCCGAGGACGCCGGCTTCAAGGCCGTCGCAGGCGAGCTGCCGAAGGCTTCCGAGCGGGTCGAGGAGCCGACCGTGGCGCTGTTCCAGGTGCCCCACGAGAAGCCCACTTCCCGCGCGCCCAAGCAGTTCGTCGACCCGCAGAACGACGTCACCGCCGCGGCCATCGAGCTGGCCTGCCGCGAGGGCTTCGAGTCCATCGAGCACGTCAAGCGCTACACCGCGCTGGGCTTCGGCACCGACCAGGGCAAGCTGGGCAACATCAACGGCCTGGCCATCGCCGCCCGCGCCCAGGGCAAGAGCATCGCCGAGACCGGCACCACCATGTTCCGCCCGAACTACACCCCGGTGACCTTCGGCGCCGTGGCCGGCCGCCACTGCGGCCACCTGTTCGAGCCGGTGCGCTTCACCGCCCTGCACGCCTGGCACGTGAAGAACGGCGCCGAGTTCGAGGACGTCGGCCAGTGGAAGCGCCCCTGGTACTTCCCCAAAGCCGGCGAGGACATGCACGCCGCCGTGGCCCGCGAATGCCGCGCGGTGCGCGAGTCGGTGGGCCTGCTGGACGCCTCCACCCTGGGCAAGATCGACATCCAGGGCCCGGACGCCCGCGAGTTCCTCAACCGCGTCTACACCAACGCCTGGACCAAGCTGGACGTGGGCAAGGCCCGCTACGGCCTGATGTGCAAGGAAGACGGCATGGTCTTCGACGACGGCGTGACCGCGTGCCTGGCGGACAACCACTTCGTCATGACCACCACCACCGGCGGCGCCGCCCGCGTGCTGGAGTGGCTGGAGCTGTACCACCAGACCGAATGGCCGGAGCTGAAGGTGTACTTCACCTCGGTCACCGACCACTGGGCCACCCTGACTCTGTCCGGCCCCAACAGCCGCAAGCTGCTGGCCGAGGTCACCGACATCGACCTGGACAAGGACGCCTTCCCCTTCATGACCTGGAAGGAAGGCAAGGTGGCCGGCGTGCCGGCGCGGGTGTTCCGCATCTCCTTCACCGGCGAGCTCTCCTACGAGGTGAACATCCAGGCCAACTACGCCATGGGCGTGCTGGAAGCCATAGTCGAGGCCGGCAAGAAGTACGACCTGACCCCGTACGGCACCGAGACCATGCACGTGCTGCGCGCCGAGAAGGGCTTCATCATCGTCGGCCAGGACACCGACGCCTCGGTGACCCCGGACGACCTCAACATGGGGTGGGCCGTGGGCCGCAGCAAGCCCTTCTCGTGGATCGGCTGGCGCGGCATGAACCGCGCCGACTGCCTGCGCGAAGACCGCAAGCAGCTGGTCGGGCTGAAACCTACCAACCCCATGGACGTGCTGCCCGAAGGCGCCCAGCTGGTGTTCACCACCCAGCAGTCGATCCCGATGAACATGGTCGGCCACGTCACCTCCAGCTACATGAGCAGCACCCTCGGCTACGGCTTCGCCCTGGCGGTGGTCAAGGGCGGCCTCAAGCGCATGGGCGAGAAGGTCTACGCGCCCCTGGTCGACGGCCGGGTGATCGAGGCGGAAATCTGCAGCTCGGTGTTCTACGACCCGAAAGGCGAACGGCAGAATGTGGATTAAGAGCAGCTGCAAGCGGTAAGCGACAAGCCGCAAGCGAAGGCCAAGCCCTCCTCCGACGGGGGGAGGGTGAGAGGATTCCAGGGCGCACGGCGCCCCAAGGTGAATACGAATGAGCAAGGCAAACCTCTACCAGCAATGCCCCGAAGCCGGGGTGAAAGTCGAGACCCCGCTGCACCACGCCGAGCTGGACAAGCTCGCCGGCCGCAGCGTCGCCAACGCCGGCATCACCCTGCGCGAGAAAAAGCTGCTGGGCCACCTGACCCTGCGCGGCAATCCCCATGAAGCAGCCTTCGCCGAAGGCGTGCACAAGGCCCTGGGCCTGGAGCTGCCGGTGGCCCTGGGCCTGGTAGCCAAGGGCGAGGTCTCGCTGCAGTGGCTGGGCCCGGACGAGTGGCTGCTGATCGTCCCCGGCGGCGAGGAATTCACTGTTGAGAAGAAACTGCGCGAAACCCTCGGCGAAGACCTGCACTACTCGGTGGTCAACGTCAGCGGCGGGCAGACCCTGTTGGAACTCACCGGGCCCAAGGTGCGCGAACTGCTGATGAAGTCCACCAGCTACGACGTGCACCCGAGCAACTTCCCGGTGGGCAAGGCGGTGGGCAGCATCTTCGCCAAGTCCCAGTGCGTGATCCGCCACACCGGCGAGGACACCTGGGAACTGGTGGTGCGCCGCAGCTTCGCCGACTACTTCTGGCTGTGGCTGCAGGACGCCAGCGCCGAGTACGGCCTGCAGATCGCCGCCTGATCCCGGCGGGCGGGCCACCCGGCCCGCCCTCCCGCGTCGCCACCGGAGCCACGCCATGAGCCGCACCCCCGATACCTGGATCCTCACCGCCGACAGCCCGAGCCTGCTCGGCACCGTCGACGTGGTGACGCGCCACCTGTTCGAACAGCAGTGCTACGTCACCGAGCACCACTCCTTCGACGACCGCCTGGCCCAGCGCTTCTTCATCCGCGTGGAGTTCCGCGCCCCGGCCGGCTTCGACGAGGCGGCCTTCCGCACCAGCCTGGCCGAGCGCGTCGAGCCCTTCCAGATGAAGACCGAACTGACCCCGCCGGGCTACCGCAGCAAGGTGGTGATCATGGTCTCCAAGGCCGACCACTGCCTGAACGACCTGCTCTACCGCCAGCGCATCGGCCAGCTGCCGATGGACGTGGCGGCGGTGGTCTCCAACCATCCGGACCTGGAGCCCCTGGCGCGCTGGCACGGCATCCCTTACCACCACTTCGCCCTCGACCCGCAGGACAAGGCCGCCCAGGAAGCCAAGGTGTGGCAGGTGATCGAGCAAAGCGGCGCGGAACTGGTGATCCTCGCCCGCTACATGCAGGTGCTCTCCCCCGAGCTGTGCCGCAGGCTGGACGGCTGGGCGATCAACATCCACCACTCGCTGCTGCCCGGCTTCAAGGGCGCCAAGCCCTACCACCAGGCGTACCAGAAGGGCGTCAAGCTGGTCGGCGCCACCGCCCACTACATCAACAACGACCTCGACGAGGGCCCGATCATCGCCCAGGGCGTCGAGGCCGTGGACCACGCACACTACCCCGAGGACCTGATCGCCAAGGGCCGCGACGTCGAGTGCCTGACCCTGGCGCGAGCGGTGGGCTACCACATCGAGCGGAGGGTGTTCCTCAACGCGAATCGGACGGTGGTTCTCTAAAAAGAGCAGTTGGAAGCGGGAAGTCTGAAGCTGGAAGCATGCGGCCTGGCTTCAAGCTTCGCGCTTTGAGCTTCCAGCTCGAATTCCCAGTGCAAAGCCGCGTGGCCGCCGCGCCGCGCATTTGTACCCACAACGACAAAAAAGAGGAATGCGTATGTCTGGCAATCGTGGTGTGGTTTATCTCGGCCCAGGTAAGGTCGAGGTTCAGAACATCCCCTATCCCAAGATGCAGGACCCGCAAGGCAAGCAGATCGACCACGGGGTGATCCTGCGGGTGGTCTCCACCAACATCTGCGGCTCCGACCAGCACATGGTGCGCGGCCGCACCACCGCGCCCACCGGCCTGGTGCTGGGCCACGAGATCACCGGCGAGGTGGTGGAGATCGGCCGCGGCGTGGAAACCATGAAGATCGGCGACCTGGTCTCGGTGCCCTTCAACGTCGCCTGCGGCCACTGCCGCACCTGCAAGGAACAGCACACCGGCGTCTGCCTGACGGTCAACCCGGCCCGCGCCGGCGGCGCCTACGGCTACGTCGACATGGGCGGCTGGGTCGGCGGCCAGGCCGAATACGTGCTGGTGCCCTACGCCGACTTCAACCTGCTGAAGCTGCCGGACCGCGAGAAGGCCATGGAGAAAATCCGCGACCTGACCTGCCTGTCCGACATCCTGCCCACCGGCTACCACGGCGCGGTCACCGCCGGCGTCGGCCCGGGCAGCAGCGTGTACATCGCCGGCGCAGGTCCCGTCGGCCTGGCGGCTGCGGCTTCTGCCCGCCTGCTGGGCGCCGCGGTGGTGATCATCGGCGACGTCAACCCGACCCGCCTGGCCCACGCCAAGGCCCAGGGCTTCGAGATCGCCGACCTGTCCAAGGACACCCCGCTGCACGAGCAGATCGCCGACCTGCTGGGCGAGCCGGAAGTGGACTGCGCGGTCGACGCGGTGGGCTTCGAGGCCCGCGGCCACGGCCATTCCGGTTCGCAGCACGAGGCCCCGGCCACCGTGCTCAACTCGCTGATGGGCATCACCCGGGTGGCCGGCCAGATCGGCATCCCGGGCCTGTACGTCACCGAGGACCCGGGCGCGGTGGACGACGCCGCCAAGCACGGCAGCCTGAGCATCCGCTTCGGCCTGGGCTGGGCCAAGTCGCACAGCTTCCACACCGGCCAGACCCCGGTGATGAAGTACAACCGCCAGCTGATGCAGGCGATCATGTGGGACCGCATCAAGATCGCCGACATCGTCGGGGTGGAAGTCATCACCCTGGACGAAGCGCCCAAGGGCTACGGCGAGTTCGATGCCGGCGTGCCGAAGAAATTCGTCATCGACCCGCACAACCTGTTCCGCGCCGCCTGAGCCGCGGCCAGCGCTCCGACCGCGGCGTCCCCCGCCGCGGTTTCTCTCCAGGGGAGCCTTCGGGCTCCCTCTTTTTTTGCGCCGCATTCCCCTGTAGGAGCGCGCCCTGCGCGCGAATCGCGGGCAGGGCCCGCTCCTACGGCAAACATGACGCCCCGTGCCTCAACGGCCCCTCACCCTAACCCTCTCCCGGAGGGAGAGGGGACCGTTCGGCGTGTGCGGGAAGGCTGGAGTTAGCCGGAGACAAAGGACTCCGCGCCGCATGCTCTTCGTAGGAGCGAGCCGTGCCCCCGTAGGTAGGAGTCCCGTAGGATGGGTTGAGCGAAGCGATACCCATGCTGCCGTGGTGATGGGTATCGCTTCGCTCAACCCATCCTACGAAAAGCCGTGCTTCCCTGGAGGTATAGGAGCGGACTCCGTCCGCGATATCCACAGCAGGCCAAGTACGACAGGGACTTCATGGCGCAGCACGGCCGGCGCGCCCGGACTAAGCTGACGGCTCCCCTTTCCCGGAGCCCGCCATGTCGCTGACCAGCCTGCTCGTTCCCTCGTTCACCCACATGCTCACGAACCTGTCGCAATGGCTCGACAAGGCCGCCGCCCATGAAAGCGCTGCCGGCAACGACGTCGACGAACTGATGGCGCAACGCCTGGCGCCGGACATGTACCCGCTGGCCGCGCAGGTGCGCTTCGCCTGCTTCCAGGCACTGGAGCCGACCTACCGCCTACGTGGCCTGGCCGTTCCGCAGGCGTGGCTGCAGGTGCGCAACGACGGCTGGGCGTCGAACGAGCGGCCGGGCACCCTGGCCGAGGCCCGGGCCTGCATCGCCGAAGCGCTGGCAGCGCTCGCCGACCTGCCCGGCGACGCGCTCGATGGCCGGCCCGAGGCTCCGATCGCGCTCGACCTGCCCAACGGCATCATCTTCGACATGGACAGCCAGCAGTACGCCCGCGACTGGTCGTTCCCGCAGTTCTATTTCCACTGCATCACCGCCTACGCCATCCTGCGCAGCCTGGGCGTCGAACTGGGCAAGGCCGACTACGTCGCGCACGTGCTGGCTTACCTGCGCCCGGGCACGCTGCCGCAGGCTTGATCCCGGCCTACAGGCCCAGCTTCTGCGCCATGCGCTCGATGGCCTGGCGCTGGAAGGCGCGGAAATCCGCGTCCGGCTGCTGGCCTTCGAGCATCGGCAGGAAGGGGTCGACCACTTCGGTGGCCGCCCCGGCCAGTTCCTCGATCACCGCGTGGCCGCAGAAGGGCACGTAGGCTTCGGCGTAGCCGCCCTCATGGACCAGCACCAGGCGCCCGTCGCACAGGCGCTCGGCGGCCTCGCGCACGCTGCGGGTGAGGGCGCGGAAGGTCTCGCTGTGGGCGAGCATGCGCGCCAGCGGGTCCACGCCGTTGGCGTCGAAGCCGCAGGCGACCACGATCAGCTCCGGGCGGAAGCGCTCCAGGGCCGGTACTATGATGCGCTGCATGGCGTGGCGATAGGCATCGTCGCCGCTGCCGGGGTACAGCGGCACGTTGACGTTGGCGCCCAGGCCGGCGCCTTCGCCCTGCTCTTCCACGGCGCCGGAACCCACCGGGAAGCAGTCGGCCTGGTGGATCGACAGAGTCAGCACGTCGTCGCGGCCATAGAAGATCGACTGGGTGCCGTTGCCGTGGTGCACGTCCCAGTCCAGCACGGCGACGCGCCGGATGCCGTGGCGCGCCTTCGCCGCCTCCACCGCCACGGCGATGTTGGCCAGGTAGCAGAAGCCCATGCCGCGGTCGGCCAGGCAATGGTGGCCCGGCGGCCGCGACAGCGCGTAGGCGTTGTCCAGCTCGCCGCTGAGCACCGCGTCCACCGCGGCGATGGCCAGCCCGGCGGACTGCCGGGCGATCTCGTAGGTGCCGGGGCCGACCATGGCCTCCTCGCCCAGCTCGCCGTGGCCGGCGTCGCTCATGGCCTTGAAGCGTTGCAGGTAGTCCAGCGGGTGGACGCGCAGCAGGTCCTCCTCGCTGGCCAGCGGCGCGCTGGAAAGCTTGAGCTTGGCGCTCAGGCCCGAGACATCCATCAGGCTCTTCAGCCGCCGTTTGCTCTCCGCCGATTCGGCGTGGCCGCTGCCGGCCGGCGGCTGCAGCCAGCCGCCCACCGGGAGGATCAGCGCGTGCAGCCCGGCGGCGTGCCAGAAGCAGCGTTCGTCGAAGAAGAACCCGCTGCGCCGGCTCATGCGCGGGCCTCCGCCAGGGCGCGCTGGCGCTTGCGACTGAACAGCCAGTAGACCGGCGAGACCACGCCCAGGCCGACGATCCAGGAGATGTCGGCGCCGTTCATGGCGCGCGCCACCACCCCGGTGTACAGCTCGGTGGACATGAACGGCACCTGCACCAGGATGCCCAGCACGTAGCAGTTCACCGCGGTCCAGTTGAAGGTGCCGTAGATGCCGCCGTCGCGGCGGAAGAACGACAGCACGTCGTACTGGCCGTGGGCGACCAGGTAGTAGTCGACCAGGTTGATCGCGCTCCAGGGCACCAGCACGTAGAGCAGCAGCAGGATGAAGTTGGTGTAGTTGGCCATGAAGTCGTCCTGGCCGAGCAGGGCGATGGCCAGCGAGCCGCCGAACAGGCTCAGGGCGATCAGCGCGCGCCAGCCGGCGCCGGCCGCCCAGGCCGGGATCAGCGTCTGGCCGACGGTGATCGCCGAGAGCGTGCCGCAGTACAGGTTCATGGCGTTGGTGGCGGCGATGCCGATGGAGAACACCGCCACCAGCACGGCGCTGAAGCCGCCGGTCATGCCAATCAGCCCGGCGACCACGTCGCCGCCGTCCAGGCACAGGCCGACGATCACACCCAGGACCATGGGCAGGATCGAGCCCAGGCAGCAGCCCCAGTAGCTGGACCAGAACGCGGTGCGCGCGCCGGTGTCCTGCGGCATGTAGCGCGAGTAGTCGGAAACGTAGGGGGCATAGGCCAGCTGCCAGAGCGCGGCGATCGACAGCGCGCCGAGGAAGCCCGGCAGGTTGAAGCCGTTGCGCTGCAGGAAGTCCGCCGGCAGGCCGTGGATGAACAGCACCCAGGCGAAGCTGACCAGCAGCACCGCGCCGGACAGCCAGGACATCAGCCGGGTGTAGCCGTGGATCAGGCGGTAGCCGAAGACGGTGGCGACGACGCTGACCAGGCCCACCAGCAGGATGCCGGCGTTGGTGGCCACGGCCGGGAAGCGCGCGTGCAGCGTCTGGCCGCCGAGCACCAGGTTGGAGGCGAAGAAGCCCAGGTACATGATCACCACCAGGGCCACCACCAGCAGCGAGCCGAAGGAGCCGAACTGGCCGCGCGTCTGCACCATCTGCGGCACGCCCAGCTGCGGGCCCTGGGCCGAGTGCAGGGCCATGAACACCCCGCCGACCAGGTTGCCCAGCACCAGCGCCAGCAGCGCGGCGACGAAGGACAGCTGGAACACGGTGACGGCCAGCGCCCCCGTGACCACGGTGAGCAGCATGATGTTGCTGCCGAACCAGATGGTGAAGAGGTCGCGGGCGCGGCCGTGGCGTTCGTGCCGGGCGATGGGCTGGATGGTGCTCAGCTCCAGGGTCGCCGCCGGGGTTTGCGTCGTTGTCATTGTGGTTCTCGCAAGGCAAAGCGGTGCCCGGCGCGCCGGGCACTCGGGTTGGCCGGGGGCCTCAGCGGGCCGCCCAGGCGTTGAAGCGCAGTTCCAGTTCCTCGCCGTGGTCGACCCAGAAGGCCGAGTCCACCGAGCGGGCGCCCTGCAGGTTGGCCGGGGCGGTGGGCAGCGCGGCCTGCACGTCGGCCGGCAGCAGTTCCAGGGTGCCCTTGTGCACCGGGCCGTAGGGGATGTTCTCGGAGAACACCTTCTGCGTCTGCGGCTGGCTGGCGAAGGCGATGAACTTCTCGGCCAGGGCCTTGTTCGGCGTGCCCTTGACCACCGCCCAGTATTCCGGGTCGTAGAGGCTGCCCGGCCAGACGATGGCCAGCGGCACGCCTTCCTTCTGCGCGGCGGCGATGCGGCCGTTGTAGGCGGCGCTCATCACCACGTCGCCGGCGGCCAGCCACTGCGGCGGTTGCGCGCCGGCTTCCCACCACTGGATGTAGGGCTTGATCTCGTCGAGCTTCTTGAAGGCGCGGCTGACGCCCTCGGGGGTGCCCAGCACCTTGTACAGGTCCTCGGGCTTCACGCCGTCGGCCAGCAGGGCCACTTCCAGGGTGTACTTGGCGCCCTTGCGCAGGCCGCGCTTGCCCGGGTAGTCCTTGACGTTCCAGAAGTCCGCCCAGGAGGTCGGCGCCTTGGCCAGGCGCTTGCTGTCGTAGGCCATGACCATCGACCAGACGTAGGTGGCCACACCGCACTCGCTGAAGGTGCCGGGAACGAACTGCGACTCGTCGCCGATGGCGGCCGGGTCGATGCGCTCGAACAGGCCCTCGTCGCAGCCGCGCAGCAGCTCGGGGCTTTCCACCTCGACCACGTCCCAGGTGACCTTGCCGACGTTGACCATGGCCTTCACCTTGGCCATCTCGCCGTTGTACTCGCCGGCGATCACCTTGCCGGCGCCGCTGGCATCGAAGGGTTTGAAGTAGGCCAGGTCCTGGGCGGCCTTGGTGGCGCCGCCGAAGGAGATCACCGTGAGATCCTGCGCCTGGGCGGCGCCGGTGGCGGCGAGGACCGCGCAGGCGAGGATGCAATGCAAGGACGATTTCATGGAACGAACTCCCACAGCCGGTTGGCGTTGTTGGTTTGGATTGCTGGGCAGTTGCCGAACGGGCGGCAAAAAGGTTCCACGGCGCGGGCCTGCGTGGGCCCGCGGCGTTGTTGTTCGGTTGTGGCGAAGGGCGCTGCTCGCAGGAGGGGATGTGCGCGGCGATACCCATCGATGGGTATCGCTGCGCTCAACGCCATCCTACGGAAAGCAGCGCCTGCGAGACTGGCGTCAGAGCACGCCGATCTCTTTCGCGGTGCGGTCCACCGCAATGCGCGTCTTGTCCACCAGTTCGTCCAGCTCGGCGCGGCCGGCAACCAGGGCCGGGGCCATGATCATGCGGCCGAGGGTGGAACGGATGATCACGCCCTCCTCGAAGCCGATGGTGCGGCAGCGCCAGGCCAGGTCGTTCTCGTTGTCGAAGCGCTTGCGGGTGGCCTTGTCCTGCACGAACTGCAGCGCCGCCACCAGGCCGGCGCCCTGGATCTCGCCGATCAGCGGGTGGTTGCCGAACACCTCGCGCAGGCACTGCTGCAGGTAGGGGCCGGTGTCGTTCTTGACCTGGGTGACGATGCCCTCGTCGCGCAGCGCCTTGAGGTTGGCCACGGCCACCGCCGCCGCCACCGGGTGGCCGGAGTAGGTCAGGCCGTGGGCGAACACGCCGCCCTGCTCCACCAGCACCTCGGCGATGCGCTTGCTCAGCACCAGGCCGCCCATGGGGATGTAGCCGCTGGTCAGGCCCTTGGCGATGGACAGGGTGTCCGGCTCGAAGCCGAAGTGCTGGTGGGCGAACCATTCGCCGGTGCGGCCGAAGCCGCCGATCACTTCGTCGGCGCACAGCAGCACGTCGTACTTGCGGCAGATGCGCTGGATTTCCGGCCAGTAGCTCTCCGGCGGGAAGATCATGCCGCCGGCGCCCTGGAACGGCTCGGCGATGAAGCCGGCGACGTTCTCGGCGCCCAGTTCGAGGATCTTGTCCTCCAGCTGCTGCGCGCAGCGGCGGCCGAATTCCTCGGGGGTGAGGTCGCCGCCGTTGGCGAACCAGTAGGGTTCGTCGATGTGGGCGATGTCCGGGATCATGCCGCCCATCTCGTGCATGAACTTCATGCCGCCCAGCGCGGTGGCCGCCAGGGTCGAGCCGTGGTAGCCGTTCCAGCGGCCGATCATGATCTTCTTCTGCGGCTTGCCGAGGATCTGCCAGTAGCGGCGCACGGTGCGGATCAGCACCTCGTTGGATTCGGAGCCGGAGTTGGTGTAGATGGCGTGGCTGTAGTGGCCCGGCACCAGGCTGAAGAGCAGCTCGGACAGCTCGATCACCGCCGGGTGGGTGGTGTGGAAGAACATGTTGTAGTACGGCAGCTGGTCCATCTGCGCGCTCGCCGCGGCGGTCAGGTCCTTGCGCCCGTAGCCCAGTTGGGTGCACCACAGGCCGGACATGCCGTCCAGGTAGCGGTTGCCGTCGTTGTCCCACAGGTACAGGCCCTCGCCGCGCACCATCACCCGCGGGCCTTCGGCGTTCAGCGCCTTCTGGTCGAGGAAGGCGTGGATGTGGTGGGCCGCGTCGGCCGCCTGGTAGTCACGGGTTTCGCGTTGCGCTTTGGTGTTGTCGGTCATCGACTTTCTCCTAGTTCCCTCGGCGGTGCTCCGGCAGCCGGCCTGAGGGGTTTGCAGGGGATCGAGGGCGACGGACTTACCTGGGCAGTCTCACCGGCCGTCTCGAGCGGTTCGCCGGGGCAGCACGGGCCGGCGGTGCGCCGGCCCCGGGCCTGCCCTCAGCGCAGCTGGAACCAGGTGGTTTTCAGCTGGGTGTACTTGTCGAACGAATGCAGCGACAGGTCGCGGCCGAAGCCGGACTGCTTGCCGCCGCCGAAGGGGATGGCCGGGTCCAGGGCGTCCACGGTGTTCACCGACACGGTGCCGACGTTCAGCCGGCCGGCCACGCGGTGGGCGCGGTTGAGGTCGTCGCTCCACACCGAGGCGGCCAGGCCGAAGGGGCTGTCGTTGGCCAGCCGCAGGGCCTCGTCCTCGCTGTCGAAGGCGGTCACCGCCAGCACCGGGCCGAAGACTTCCTCGCGAGCCAGGCGCTGCTGCGGGTCGACGTTGGTGAAGATGGTCGGCTCGATGAAGTTGCCCGAACCATTGAAGCTCAGCTGGCGGCCGCCGCAGGCCAGGGTCGCGGCGCTGCCGCGGGTTTCCTCGATGAAGCGCAGGATGCCGGCGGTCTGCTTGGCGTCGACGATGGCGCCGGCGCGGCTGGCCGGGTCCAGCGGGTCGCCCGGGGCCCAGTCGCGGGCCTTGGCGATCAGGCGCTCGACGAATTCGTCGTGGATGGAACGCTCCACCAGCAGCCGCGAGTTGGCCGAGCAGACCTCGCCCTGGTTGAAGAAAATGCCGAATGCCGCTTTTTCAGCCGCAAGATCGAGGTCGCGGCAATCGGCGAACACGAGGTTCGGGCTCTTGCCGCCACACTCCAGCCACACCTGCTTGAGGTTGGATTGGGCGGAATACTGCATGAAGTACTTGCCCACTTCGGTGGAGCCGGTGAACACCAGGCAGTCCACGTCCGGGTGCAGGCCCAAGGCCTTGCCGGCGTGCTCGCCGAGGCCCGGCACCACGTTCAGCACGCCTTCGGGCAGGCCGGCCTCCAGGGCCAGCTCGGCCAGGCGCAGGGCCGAGAACGGCGACTGCTCGGCCGGCTTGAGCACCACCGAGTTGCCGGCGGCCAGGGCCGGGGCCAGTTTCCAGGCGGCCATGTCGAGGGGGAAGTTCCACGGCACCACGGCGCCGATCACGCCCAGGGGCGCGCGGGTAATAGTGGCCAGGGCGTTGGGCGCGGTCGGGGCGACCTGGTCGTAGAGCTTGTCCAGGGCCTCGGCGTACCAGGAGAAGACGCCGGCGGCACCGGGCACGTCGATGTTCCAGGCGTCCATCACCGGCTTGCCCATGTTCAGCGAGTCCAGCAGGGCCAGCTCGTCGCGGTGGGCCAGCATCAGCTCGGCCAGCTTCAGCAGCACGGCCTTGCGCTCGCGCGGCGCCATGCGCGCCCAGGGGCCCTGCTCGAAGGCACGGCGGGCGCTGCGCACGGCGGCGTCGACTTCGGTCGCGCCACAGGCGGCGACGTTGGCCAGCAGGCGGTTGGTGGCCGGGTCGATGGATGCGAAGGTGGCGCCGTCGGAGGCGGCCACGCGGCGGCCCTCGATCAGGGCGGCGTCGATGAAGGTCTGGCGGGCTGCACGCTGCTGCCAGTCGCTGAGTTGATACACCAGGGCACTCCTGCTCACGAGCAATTATTGTTTTGTTCTGTGGTACCCCTGATGGTCGCGCATGCCCCGGCGGAGGAAAAATATTAAATATGTCTTCGGGGTATATGAAAAAGCTGGGCAGGCGCGCACCGGCAAAGTGCGCCATGCTGGGTTATGGTGCGGCACCTGGAGGCGGCTCGACGCTCCCCGGCGCAGGCCGGCGGGCCCGATCCTTGCTTTCCGATGAACCGATGACACAACGAGAGCGCGCACGCCACCGGCGAAGCCGCGCCATAGAGGTCTTGCAGTGGCTTCCTATACCTTGCGGCAATTGAAGTATTTCGTGACCACAGTGGAATGCGGCAGCGTGGCCGAGGCCTCGCGCAAGCTCTACATCGCCCAGCCGTCGATCTCCACGGCGATCAAGGGCCTGGAAGAGAGCTTCGGCGTGCAGCTGTTCATCCGCCACCACGCCCAGGGCGTGTCCCTCACCCCCAGCGGCGCGCGTTTCTACCGCAAGGCCCAGGAACTGCTGCGCATGGCCCACGAGTTCGAGCAGAACGCCCTGGCCGACAACGACGTGGTGGCCGGGCAGATCGACCTGGCCTGCTTCGAGACGGTGGCGCCGCTGTACCTGCCGCGGCTGATCGCCGGCTTCCGCGAGCGCTACCCGGGGGTGGAGATCCGCATCCGCGACGGCGAGCAGCAGGAACTGGTGCAGGGCCTGACCTCCGGGCGCTTCGACCTGGCCCTGCTGTACCGCCACGACCTCGACGGCACCATCGAGACCGAGCCGCTGATGCCGGCGCAGCGGCCCTACGCCCTGCTCCCGGCCGACCACCGCTTCGCCCGCCAGGCCCAGGTGTCGCTGCGCGACCTGGCGCTGGAGCCGATGATCCTGCTCGACGTGCAGCCCAGCCGCACCTACTTCGTGAGCATCTTCGAGGAACTGGGGCTGACGCCGAACATCGCCTTCAGCTCGCCCTCCATCGAGATGGTACGCGGCATGGTCGGCCAGGGCTTCGGCTTCTCGGTGCTGGTCACCCGGCCGCATTCGGAGTGCACCTACGACGGCAAGAAGGTGGTGATGGTGAACATCGCCGAAGACGTCAGCGCCTCCGGCCTGGTGGCCGCCTGGCTCAAGCGCGCGCAGCTGACCAAGCCGGCGCGGCTGTTCGTCGACTATGCCCGCGAGGAGTTGAGCGGCGGGGTGGCGTCAGAACCCGCACACAAGCCTTCGTAGGATGGGTTGAACGGAGCGATACCCATCCTACGGGGCTGAATGCCAACCCTTGTAGGAGCGGGCCCTGCCCGCGAATCGCGCGCAGGGCGCGCTCCTACATGGGGACGGTGCAGGTGGCGCAGCGTAGCGGATCTCATCCGCGAATCGCGCCGGAACCGCCGACTATCGCGGACAAGGTCCGCTCCTACGAAGAGCCGCCGGCCACCCTACCCTCCGTCCAGCGCCGCTGCCCCGCGCCCGGCACAAGCGCTACAATCCCCGGCCTTCCGGTTGTCCGGCTTCGGCCCTTCGTCATGCTTGTGTTGAAATCCCGCGTGCAGCGCCTGATCGCGCTGGCCCTCTCGCTCCTGGAACGCTACCCGCGGCTGGTCGCCCTGTTCGGCTTCTGCTCGGGGCTGTTCAGCTTCATGATGGTCGACCGCCACCGCGCCGGCTTCGCCCGCGCCATGGCCATCGTCATGCTGGTCAGCTGGCTCTGGCTGATGCTCGAGAACCTGCTCACCCAGCGCTTCAAGGAGCGCTTCGGCTGGTCGGTGCCGCCGGGGCTGCTGCGCTACGCGACCCAGCTGATCCACCAGGAAAGCCTGTTCTTCGTCCTGCCGTTCTTCTTCGTCACCACCACCTGGAACAGCGGCCAGGCCCTGTTCACCGGCGTGCTGGGGCTGGCCGGGCTGATCGCCATCACCGACCCGGTCTACTACAAGTGGCTGGCGCCGCGGCGCTGGACCTTCCTCGGCTACCACACCCTGACGCTGTTCGCCGTGCTGCTCACCGCGCTGCCGCTGATCCTCCAGCTGAGCACCCCGGAAAGCTACCGCTGGGCCCTGGGCATCGCCGTGGCGCTGTCCTTCCCCAGCCTGGTGGTGTCGGTGGGCATCCACAAGTGGTGGCGCTGGTTCGCCCTGCTCGGCCTGACCCTGTGCATCGGCGTGGTCGGCTGGTTCGGCCGCGCCTGGGTGCCGCCGTCCACCCTGTGGCTGGCGGAAATGGCGGTCACCGAGCAGTTCGACAATAGCCAGCGCACCCCCGGCGACAGCGTCGAGCAGGTCGGCGCCGCGCAGATCCGCGCCCAGGGCCTCTACGCCTACACCGCCATCAGCGCCCCGCGCGGCCTGGACGAGCGCATCTTCCACGTGTGGCTGCACAACGGCCAGGAAGTCGACCGCATCGCCCTGGACATCCACGGCGGCCGCGAGGCCGGCTACCGCGCCTGGACGCACAAGCAGAACTTCCCCGCCGACCCGACCGGGCGCTGGCAGGTGCAGGTGATCACCGAGGTCGGCCAGGTGATCGGCACCCTGCGCTTCGAGGTCACGCCCTGACCGCCCGGTTCGCTTGACCGCGCCCGGGCCGCTCCCCTAAAAGGACCGGATACCCGCGCCGAGAGCACCGAGCATGACCGACTCCGCCCTGCACCCCTTCGACCGCGCCCTGGCCCTGGAAGCCGACGCCCGCGACGCCGACCTGTTCCACGGCCACACCAGCGCCGACTACTGGAACATGGTCGGGCCCTTCGGCGGCATCACCGCCGCCACCCTGCTGCAGGCCGTGCTGCGCCACCCGCGGCTGCTCGGCGCGCCCGTCGCGCTGACGGTGAACTTCGCCGCCGCCATCGAGGCCGGCGCCTTCGCCGTGCGCGCCACGCCGATCCGCACCAACCGCTCCACCCAGCACTGGCTGCTGCAGCTGAGCCAGGTGGACGGCGACGGCGTGGAGCAGGTCTCCACCACCGGCACCGCGGTCACCGCCCTGCGCCGCGAGACCTGGAGCGAACTCGACCTGGCGCGCCCGCAGGCCACGGCGCCGGCGCAAACGCCGCCGCTGAACACCAGCGGCAAGGGCGTGGCCTGGGCGCAGCAGTATGAGATGCGCGCCATCGACGGCGCCTTCCCCAGCACCTGGGACGGCAGCGGCGAGCACAGCCGCACCCGCCTCTGGCTGCGCGACGCCCAGCCGCGGGCGCTGGACTTCCCGGCGCTGGCGGCGATGAGCGACATCTTCTACCCGCGCGTCTGGCTGCGCCGCGCCACCCCGGTGCCGGCCGGCACCGTGTCGATCACCACCTACTTCCACACCGACGCCGCGCAGCTGGCCGAAGTCGGCAGCGGCTACCTGCTCGGCGAGGCCCGCGGCCAGGCCTTCCGCAACGGCTACTTCGACCAGGCCGCGGAGCTGTGGAGCGAGGCCGGCGAGCTGCTCGCCACCAGCAACCAGATCGTCTACTACAAGCAGTGACGGCAGGGCCGGGCGCCCCGCGCCCGGCCTTGGCAAAAAGCCAGCATGGTTACAAAAACGTAAGATTGCATCGCTATAAACGACGGCCACTTCCAGAAGAAAAAAGGTCGTCGCCATGTCGTTCAAGCCTTCCCCGCTGGCGTTCAGCATCGCCCTCGTCTTCAGCGCCGGTGCCCACGCCGCGCCCGCCGGCCCCATCGTCATCAGCACGCCCAGCACCAGCAAGCAGACGCTCTCCGGCGAGGCCAGCCTGCAGGTCACCGCAAGCGGCAGCATCACCGCCAGCGACAAGACCGTCGCCCTGAAGGACGCCACCAGCGGCGCCGGCGTGGTGGTCGACAACAGCGGGCAGATCACCGCCACCAGCGGCCGCGCCATCGAAAGCTCGGGCAGCACCGCGACCACCCGCGACTACCGGATCTACAACCGCGCCGGCGCCAGCATCAGCGCCAGCGACGACGCCGTGCGGGTGAAGGACGGCTTCGACAGCGGTAGCCTGCTGCTGGACAACGCCGGCAGCATCCGCTCGACCAGCGGCCAGGCGCTGGACTTCGACGACCTGCGCAGCGGCGTGCCGGTAACCATCATCAACCGCGAGACCGGCGTCATCCACGGCGACGGCAACGACGGCATCCGCCCCGGCGCCAACGCCAGCATCACCAACTACGGCGAGATCAGCAGCGGCGACATGGTCGACGCCGACGCCAAGAACGACGGCATCGACTTCCAGGACGCCGAGGGCGGCAGCGTCTACAACCACGGGCTGATCTCCGGCGGCCGCCACGGCATCACCACCGACGTCGGCGCCACCCTGGTCAACTACGCCGACGGCGTGATCATCGGCCGCAACGGCTCGGGCTACGGCTCCGACGGCAACGGCACGGTCAGCAACTACGGGCGCATCACCGGCGCCTACAACGGCCTGGTGCCCGATGGCGACGGCGATGGCGTGGACATCGACCTGATCGGCCACATCGAGAACCACGGGATCATCGAAGGCATAGGCGCGGCCGGCGTCGACAAGGGCGGCCAGCCCAACGGCAGCGAAGGCATCGCCATGGGCGGCGGCAGCGTCTACAACGCCGCCGGCGCGCTGGTCAGCGGCGCCAGCCGCGGCATCCTGGTGGACGACGGCTCGGCCGGCAGCGGCTACGGTGCCACCACCCTGGAGAACCACGGCACCATCGAGGGCCTGGCTTCCAGCGGCGTGACTCTGGTCGGCGACTTCGCCGACAGCGTGATCAACGACGGCCTGATCCACGGCGGCAACGGCATCGCCCTGGAACTGGGCGGCGGCGACGACAGCCTGACGCTGCTCGCCGGCAGCCGCTTCGAAGGCCTGGTGGACGGCGGCGACGGCCATGACCGGGTGAGCTTCGACGACGCCCGCGGCGGCAGCTTCGGCCAGAGCCGCAACTTCGAGCGCCTGGAGGTGCGCCAGGGCGCCTGGACTCTCAGCGGCAGCGGCGACTTCAGCGAAGGCGGCGAAGTCTTCGCCGGCGCCCAGCTGATCAACCAGGGCGGCATCGCCGGCAGCCTGCTGGTGGACAGCGGCGCCAGCTACGCCGGCAGCGGCAGCGTCGGCGGCCTGGACGTCAGCGGCACCCTGCTGGCCAACCCGCAACAGGGCGCCACCCACGTGACCGGCGACCTGGCCCTGCGCAGCGGCTCGACCCTGGCCTACGGCGTGGAGGCCGACGGCAGCCACGCCACCCTGCAAGTGGATGGCAGCGCGACCCTGGACGGCGCGCGCCTGGCCCTGCAGGCCGGGCCCGGCAACTATCCCTGGCAGAGCAGCTACCAGGTGCTGAACGCCAGCGGCGGCGTCAGCGGCCGGTTCGCCGAGGTCAGCAGCAACTTCGCCTTCCTCACCCCGAGCCTCGGCTACGGCGCCAACAGCGTGGACCTGCAACTGACGCGCAACGACGTGCAGTTCGCCGACCTGGCCAGCAGCGGCAACGGCCGCAACGCCGCCAGCGCCCTGCAGGGCCAGGGCATGGGCCAGCTGTACAACGCGCTGATCACCAGCGACGCCGGCAACGCCGGCCGCGCCGTGGAGCAGCTGGCCGGCGCCAGCAACGCCAACCTGGCCGCCGCCACCCTGGCCGGCAGCCAGGCGGTGGGCGGCGCCATGCTCGGCGCGCTGCGCCAGTTCGGCGGCGGCCTGCTGGTGGCCAGCGACGAGCGCGACACCCCGCAACTGGCCGCCCTCGGCGTACCCAGCGAGGCACGCAACCTGAACGACCCGAACGCCGCCGGCCGCCTCTGGCTGCAAGGCATCGGCAGCCACGGCCAACTGGACGGCGAGCACGGCAGCGGCGACCTCGACCAGAACACCGGCGGCACCCTGCTGGGCGCCGACTGGGCGCTGGACGGCCAATGGCGCCTGGGCGTGCTGGGCGGCTACTCGCACACCGACCTCGACGGCCAGGGCGGCACCTCCGGCGACATCGACAGCTGGCACCTGGGCACCTACGCCCTGCGCCAGGACGGCCCGCTGGCCCTGCGCCTGGGCGCGGCCTACAGCAGCCACGACGGCGAAAGCAAACGCCGCGTCGAGTTCGACGGCTTCAGCGACCGCCCCAAGGGCGACTACGACGCCCACAGCTGGCAGGCCTTCGCCGAAGCCGGCTACCAGCTCGGCGACGGTCGCCTGAGCGCCGAGCCCTA
The DNA here is from genome assembly GCF_001586155.1 of Pseudomonas citronellolis. Lineage (NCBI taxonomy): Bacteria > Pseudomonadati > Pseudomonadota > Gammaproteobacteria > Pseudomonadales > Pseudomonadaceae > Pseudomonas > Pseudomonas citronellolis. The sequence goes on along the minus strand of NZ_CP014158.1, from coordinate 129,589 downwards.
CGCCAACCTCGGCTACCAGTACTACAAGCGCGACGCCTACGACGAAAAAGGCGGCGCCGCGGCCCTGCACGTGGACGAGCAAAGCCAGCACAACGTCAGCAGCACCCTGGGCGTGCGCACGGCCTGGCTCGCCAGCCTGGACAACGGCATGAGCCTGACCCCGCGCCTGGGCCTGGGCTGGCGCCACACCTACGGCGACCTGGACAGCAGCACCCGCCAGGCCTTCCTCGCCGGCGGCGGCGCCTTCAGCGTCCAGGGCACGGCGCTGGACCGCAACAGCCTGCTGCTGGACCTGGGCCTCGACCTGGGCCTGTCGGCCCGCCACAGCATCGGCCTGGCCTACAGCGGTGAGAAAGGCAGCCAGGCGCAGAACCATGCGCTGATCGCGCAGTGGCAGATGGCGTTCTGAAACGCCGCGTAGGGCGTATAACCGTTCGCGGTTATACGCCGCTTCACCCGGCCCATGTCCGGCTTGGTGGTCAAGGCCGGAGCGCCCGGAAACAGGCGCTCCGTGACCGAACCCGAAGCGCGCCTGGGATCAAGGTCAAACGGCGGATAACGCCGTAGGCGTTATGCGCCCTACGCCCGGCCCACCCTCGACGTAGGGCGAATAACCGTTCGCGGTTATCCGCCGCTTCACCCGGCCCATGCCCGGCTTGGTGGTCAAGGCCGGAGCGCCCGGAAACAGGCACTCCGCGACCGCCCTCGAAGCGTGCCTGGGATCAAGGTCAAACGGCGGATAACGCCGTAGGCGTTATGCGCCCTACGCCCGGCCCACAAGTCCGGAGGATGCTTTTCGTAGGAGCGAGCTTGCTCGCGAACAGCAGTCAGCCGGCGAGGTTCGGTGTGTGGCCTGAAGAGCGCCCTCTCCCTAACCCTCTCCCTGAAGGGAGAGGGGACCGTTGGGCAGGCACTGATGTTCTGGAGTCAGCCGGCTAGCACCGTGACTACCGGCTGAAACCATTCCTCCTCTCGGCACGGACAAGCCCCCTCTCCCTTCAGGGAGAGGGCTGGGGAGAGGGTACGGAACCGATCCAGCGCACAAGAACCGCCGGCTAGCTCGCTCCTACAAAACCTCCTCATCCTCCCCCGGCAACTGCTCATCCAGATGCAGCCAAGCAACCCGGCTCTTCACCCAAACATGCCTTTGCGGCGGCGCCACCTCCGGGTGATCGAAGGTCGCAACAGTCACATCCAACGTCTCCGGCGTCCGCTCCGTCTCGAACACCACCTGCGCCCCACAGTTGCCACAGAACAACCGACGATTGCCCGGACTCGACACATAGCAGGCCGGCGTCCCCTTCAACCAACGGAAACTACTGCGCGGCACCGTCGCCCAAGTCACCACCATGCCCCCACTGCTACGCCGACAGATCGAGCAATGGCAGTGGCCGACATCGTCCAGCTCCGCAGTGAACTCATAACGCAGGGCACCACAATGGCAGCCCCCTTGGTGGGTCTGGCTCATGGCCGGGCTCCTCAGTCGTATTCCGCCGCCTCGTGGTCGCCCAGCAGGCGGCGCTGGCGGGGCGTGCAGGCGGCCAGCACTTCGGGGTCGAAACGCCAGTCGAGATAGGGCGAGAACTTCTGCGCCACCATGCGCCGGCCGTAGTGCACCTGCAACAGGTAGCGCGTGCGCTGGCTCAGGTTGCGGCTGCCGGAATGCCACAGGTCGCTGCGGAACAGCAGGCAGTCGCCGGCGCGGCACAGCACCGGTTCGGCCGCCCTGCCCCGCCAGCTGCGCTCGTCCGGGTGCGGCGCGCGGCCGGCGCGGTGGCTGCCGGGGATCACCCAGGTCGGGCAGAGTTCGTGGTCGATGTCGTCGAGGTAGACCTGCGCCGTGCAGATGAACATCGGCAGCTCGAAGCCGCCCAGCAGCAAGGCTTCCGGCAGGCGCAGCGGCAGGTAGTCCTGGTGCATGTCGCCGCCGATGAAGCCGGGGTGGCAGCGCCAGGCGGTCTGGCCGATGACGTGGCAGTCCTCGCCCAGGGCCGCCTCGGCCACCTCGATCAGCCCCGGCGGGTCGAGGTAGGGCAGCCAGCGCGGCGAGCGGTTGAACACGCACTTGTAGTGGTCCACCAGGCCCTCGTAGTCCCAGTGGATCGGCCGCAGGGCGTCGATCAGCCCGCGCACTTCCGCGACCTGCGCTGCATCCAGCAGGCCGGGCAGCAGCACGAAGCCGTCCTCGTGCAATGCGTGCAGTGCGTTCATGAGTCCAGCCCTCCCCGGCCCAGTTGCGCCTGGGCCTGCTCCAGCGCGCCGAGGAAGGCGCCCAGGGCTTCGCCCGGCTCGGCGCCCTGGCGCGTCACGCAGTGGAATTCCGAGTGGTAGGCCAGCTGCGCCGGGCGGATCGCCCGCAGCCGCCCCTCGGCGACCCAGGCCGCGGCGTAGGGCGTGGGCAGGTAGCCGATGAAGGTGCCGCTGAACACCAGGTTGGCGATGGCCTCCATGCTGTAGGCGGTGGTCGTGCGGTTGAACACCAGGCCGTGGGGGCGCCGGCTCTCGGCCATGTAGCCGCGGCCGACGTAATCGGCGGCGCAGATCGCCTCCAGGCCCGGCTCGTCGTCGGCGCGGGCGAAGAACGGGTGGCCGGGGGCGCAGTAGAGGTTCTGTTCCTCGCTGAACAGCAACTGGTAGCGCAGCCCGGACAGGCGATGGTGGAAGGCGCCGATGGCCAGTTGCAGGCGCTCTTCCAGCACGGCGTTCTCCAGCTCGTCCGGGCGCTGGGTGTGCAGGTTCAGGCGCACGCCGGGGTTGCCCTGGCGGAACAGGCGGATGGCCAGCGGCAGCGCCCAGCAGTGCTGCCCGACCACGCCGTCGACGCAGCCCAGGTGCAGGGTTTCGCGATCGCGTCCGCCCAGGCCGGTGACCTGCTCGCGGAAGCGCTCGATGTCGACGAACAGGCCCTGGGCCGCGTCGTACAGCTGCTGGCCTTCCTCGGTGAGCTGGAAGCCGCTGCTGCCGCGCCGGCACAGCGAGTAGCCCAGGCGCAGTTCGAGGTCGCGCACCAGCACGCTCAGGCGCGACAGGCTGGTGTTCAGGCGCACCTGGGCGGCGGTGAAGCCGCCGGCCTCGGCTATGGCGCAGAAGGTGCGCAGCAGGCGCAGGTCGATGTCGGAAAGGTTGCCCAGCATGGGGGTTCTCGCGGCGGCGGGCACAGGCCTTCGTTATAGCCCCGCGGGCGCCGCCCCGTGAACCCCCGCGGCGGTCAGCGGCGCCGGGCCCGGGCGTCGGCGAGGATGCACAGCAGCTCGAACATCATGGTCGCGCCGACCAGCGCCGTGGCGCCGCCCAGGTCGAACGGCGGCGATACCTCCACCACGTCCGCGCCTATCAGGTCCAGGCCCTGCAGGCCGCGGACCAGGTGCTGCGCCTGCAGCGTGGTCATGCCGCCGATCTCCGGGGTGCCGGTGCCGGGAGCGAAGGCCGGGTCGAGCACGTCGACGTCGAAGCTGACGTAGGTCGGCCCCTCGCCCACCACCCGCCGCGCCTCGGCGAGGGTCGCCTCGACGCCCAGCGCGACGAACTCCTCCATGTGGATGACGCGGATGCCGCACTCCCTGGCGAAGGCCTCGTCGTCCGCCGAATACACCGAGCCGCGGATGCCGATCTGCACGGTGCGCCGCGGGTCCAGTAGGCCTTCCTCGATGGCGCGGCGGAACGGCGTGCCGTGGGTGTAGGGGTTGTCGCCGAAGTAGCGGTCGTTGGTGTCCGAATGGGCGTCGAAGTGGACCATGCCGATGGGCCGCCCGGCGGCCAGGGCGCGGAAGATCGGCAGCGTCACCAGGTGGTCGCCGCCCACCGACAGCGGCACCGCGCCGGCGGCGTGGATGCGCCGGTAGAAGCCCTCGATGCGCTTGAGCGAATCGAGCAGGTCGATGGGGTTCACCGGGGCGTCGCCCAGGTCGCCGACGCGCGCCAGGTCGTAGGGCGCGATGCGGCTGACGTGGTGCACCTTGCGCATCAGGCTGGACTGGTTGCGTACCTCGCGCGGGCCGTGGCGGGCGCCGGCGCGGTTGGTGGTGCCGCCGTCCCAGGGCACGCCGACCAGGGCGATGTCCACCTGGGCCGGGTCCTCGAAGATCGGCAGGCGCATGAAGCTGGGGATGCCGGCGAAGCGCGGGACCTCGGCGGCGTCCACCGGTTGCGGGAAGTCATGGGGCATGGGCGTCTCCTGGCGGGAAAGGGGCTGCTCCGCCAGCCTGGACCGCCCCGCGGCGGCGGCAAATCCCGAAAGCGGCAAGCCAACTTGCGCCACCGCAAAAGTGCCCTGCAAGCCGCGCCAGCCGGGCCTTTCCGCCCGCCCGGCCAGCTCCGCGCCAGTGCCCGGCCGCATTCGCGCCCTCTCCTTCCGACTGCCCTTCTCGCCAACGCCAAGTGCCTGATTCGTATACTTATGTTATCGTTGTAAACACTGTATACAGCGTAAACGGACTGCTCAGAAATTGACCACCGTAATCTCCTTCCGCGCCGATGACGCCCTGGCCAAGGCCCTGGACCAACTGGCCCGAGCCACCCACCGGGACCGCCCCTACCACCTGCGCCAGGCCCTGGCGCAGTACCTGGAGCGCCAGAGCTGGCACGTGGCGGCCATCGACGAGGGCCTGGCCGACGCCAACGCCGGGCACCTGCTGCCGCACGCCGAGATAGAAGCCAAGTGGGGGCTGGCATGAGCCTGCAGTGGACGCACAAGGCGGCCGCCGACCTGGACGGCCTGTACGACCACTACGTGGTGCTGATCGGCCCGGAGAAGGCGCTGAAGGCCATCCAGGACGTGGTCGGCCAGGTGAAGGCGCTGGCCGACCTCAGCCTGAGCAGCGTCGGCCGGCCCAGCGAGGTGCCCGGCGTGCGCGAATTGCCGCTGGAACGCTGGCCCTACCAGGCCGCCTACCGGGTAAAAGGCCGCGATGTACAAATTTTGCGCATCGATTCTGTGGATAACCCGGGGTAAAAGTGGCCACACGGTTACAAAATATTTCAAAGTATTGACTTATTTATTTTGTACAAAAATAGATCAAATACATCATTAAAGGTAGTTTGGTCTATTTGCGACTATAAATTGAAATATCGATCTAGTTACGACCAAATGATGACAAATCGTCTTTTCATTCGGCGACGCGTTTTTCCGAGATCGGAACTTTTCCCGGCATTTCCCTGTCCACTTTCCTGACTTTCCCGGCCATTTCGCCGCCCTGCCCGACGACCCGACCATGCCCAACACCGCCTCCCTCCGCGCCCTCTGCCTGGGCCTGCTGCTGCCCGCCGGCGCGGCCTTCGCCTGGAACGCCAACGACGCCCAGCAACAGCAGCAATGGCAGGAGCAACAGCGCCAGATGGCCGAGCAGCAGCGCCGGCAGAACGAGGAACAGCAGCGCCGCCAGCAGGAGCAGCAACGCCAGCAGCAGGAACAGCAGCGGCAGATGGCCGAGCAACAACGTCGGCAGATGGAGGACCGGCAGCGCCAGCAACAAGAGTTCCAGCGCCAGCGCGACGAACAGCGCCGCCAGGCCGAGCAGCAGCAGCGCCAGGAGGCCCAGCGCCGCCAGCAGGAACAGCAGCGGCGCTGGCAGGAAGAACAACGCCAGCAGGCCGAGCGCGACCGCCAGTGGCAGGACGAGCAGCGCCGCCAGGCCGATGAGCGCCAGCGTCAGTGGGAAGAGGCGCAACGCCGCCAGCAGGAACAGCGGCAACGCGAATGGGAAGACGCCATGCGCCGCCAGGAGGCCGAGCGCCGGCACTGGCAGACCGGCCAGTACCTGCCGCCGGAATACCGCGCGCGGCGCTACTACGTGGAGGACTGGCGCAGCCGCCAGCTACCGCCGCCGGCCTACGGCTACCAGTGGCAGGAAGTGGACGGCGACTATCTGCTGATCGAACTGGCCAGCGGCCTGATCCAGCAGATTCTCAGCAGCCAGCGCTGAACCGCGGCGGCCACGGCGGCAAGGGAAAAGGGCAGGGGGCTCAGCTCCAGTTCACCGGCAGCTGGCCTTCCTTCCAGGCGAAGCGGTCGAGGTGGCTGACCACCACCTGTTGTACGCGGGCCAAGCGCTCGGCGTCCTCGGCTTCGGCCTGCAGGTGCAGCGCGGCGGCGTCGGCCTCGAGCCGGCAGGTGCCGAACTCGAAGTTCAGCACGCCGCTGTCCTCGCTCAGTTCCACCGGCAGCTTGTGGGCGAAGTGGTTGCACAGGCGCTTGAGGTAGCGGGCGCCATCGGGGGTGGGCACGTCGGCACGGGAAGTCGGCATCGTTCATCCTCTTCTTTCAGAGGCTTCGCATGCTAGGCGGGAGAAAGCCCGGGAAAAACCGGCTATCGTGCCTTTCACTCTTAAGCGGAGCTTCATAATGGACAACCTCCGAGGCATGGCCGTGTTCGCCACCGTGGTCGCCCGCGGCTCCATGGCCGCCGCCGCCGAGGCCCTGGGCATGAGCCCCTCGGCGGTCAGCCAGCAGATCCGCAAGCTGGAGGCGCAGGCCCAGGTGAGCCTGCTGCACCGCACCACCCGCCGGCTGACGCTGACCGAGGCCGGCGAGGCCTTCTACCGCAGTTGCGCGCAGATGCTGGCCATCGCCGAGGAGGCCGAGCAGCGCCTGGGCGAGTGGCGCGAAGCGCCGGTGGGCGAACTGCGCCTGGCGGCGCCGGTGGGTTTTTCCGGGCGGCTGATCACCGAGGCGCTGCGTCCGCTGCTGGAGAACCACCGCCAGCTGCGCCTGCAGCTGTTCTTCCACGACGAGCAGATCGACCTGATCGAGCAGCGCATCGACCTGGCCATCCGCGTCGGCAACCTGGCCGATTCCAGCCAGGTGGCGCGCCACCTGGGCGACTGGCAGAACCTGGTCTGCGCGGCCCCGGCCTACCTGCGCCGCTGCGGGGCAATCGACCATCCCGAGCAATTGCTGCAGGTCGACTGGCTGGCGCTGAACACCCGCGGCCACGGCCAGGCGCTACAGTTCGACGGGCCGGGCGGGGAGAGCTGCCGCCTGCGCCTGGAACCGCGGGTGGCAGCCAACAGCATGCTCGCCCTGCGCCAGTTCACCCTCGACGGCCTGGGCGTGTCGCTGCAGCCGGAGCCGGAAGTGCGCGAGGCGCTGGAGGAGGGCAGGCTGCTGCGCCTGCTGCCGCAATGGCGCCTGCCCACCTACGGCATCTACGCCGTGACGCCACGGCGCGACGCCCAGCCGGCCAAGGTGCGGGTAGCCATCGAGGCGCTGCGTCGGCACCTCGGCGGGCTGTCGCCGACCGGGCCGCGGGTGGCTGTGTGAAAGGCCCGGGCGTGAGAGGATGGGCGGCCTTTTCCACCTGCCGCCGGAGCCTCACGCCATGGACCTCACCTGGAGCTGCCAACACCACAGCGAACTGAGCAAGGAGACGCTGTACGCCCTCCTGCGCCTGCGCTGCGAGGTCTTCGTGGTGGAGCAGAACTGCCCCTACCAGGACATCGACAACCAGGACCTGTCCGGCGACACCTGCCACCTGATGGCCCACGAGGACGGCCAGCTGCTGGCCTACCTGCGCCTGCTCGACCCGGCGACGCACGACGGCGAGGTGGTCATCGGCCGCGTCATCACCGCTGCTGCCGGGCGCGGTCGCGGCCTCGGCCACCAGTTGATGCAACGCGCCCTGGACGAAGCGGCGCGGCGCTGGCCGGGCAGCCCGGTGTACCTCTCCGCCCAGGCGCACCTGCAGGGCTACTACGGCCGCTACGGCTTCGTCGCCGAGGGCGAGGTGTACCTGGAAGACGACATCCCGCACATCGACATGCGTCGCCCAGCCTAGAGCCAGTCCAGGGTCAGCAGCAGGCGCCGCGTGCCCGGCGCCGGGGCGGGCGAGCGGTGGACGATGCCGGCGCCCTCGTTGCCGATCCATTTCTCGCCCTTGAACAGGCCCACGTCGCCCACTTCCAGGCGCTGGATGCTCGCCGGCTCGGCCTCGCCGAGACGGTCGCGGGGCAGGGCGCCTTCCTCCAGCCATTCGCTGGCGCAGCCGGCATAGCTGGTGACCAGGCGCAGCGCCACGTGGTCGACGTGGAAGCGCGGGCACATGGCCCGCTCCAGGCTGCGCAGGCGCAGGCCCACGCGGCGCGCGCCGGTCAGGCAGGCGAAGGCCTCCACCAGCCAGGCCAGGTCGTTGGCGAAGAGCGTGGCGCCCGGGCTCTCGTCGAACAGGCCGCGCAGCTGGTCGCTGCGCCCGGTCTCGTCCAGTTCCAGGGTCGCGTGGCGGGCGTAAAGCGCCTCGCCCTGCACCAGGGCCTCGGCATAGGCCGCCAGCTCGGGGAACAGGCGGCGGCGCCAGACCGCCAGGTTGACGCCGTCGTGCAGCACCTCGGCGAGCACCTGCGGGTCGTCGCCGAGCACCTGGCGCGGCATGGGCTGCAATGGCCGGGCGAGCATCAGGCGTCCTCCGTCCAGGACTCGAAGGGGTCGGCCAGCCGCGCCCAGGCCTGGGGCCCGGCGGCGAATTCGGCGTCGTCCAGCAGGCAGGCGTCCAGCTCGTCCTCCAGGCGGGCGAAGTCGATGCCCTGGCCGATGAACACCAGTTCCTGGCGGCAATCGCCGGTCTCCGCGCTCCAGTGGCGCATCACCTGGCGCAGGCCATCCTCGTCCTGTGGCCAGCGTTCCTTCGGCACGAAGCGCCACCAGCGCCCGGCCAGGCCATGGCGCATCAGGCCGCCGGCCTGGGACCAGCTGCCGGCCTCGCGGTAGCGGCTGGCCAGCCAGAAGAAGCCCTTGGAGCGCAGCAGGCGGCCGTTGCTCCAGGGCGTGGCAAGGAAGTCGTGGAAGCGCTGCGGGTGGAAGGGCCGGCGCGCGCGATAGGCGCGGGAGGCGATGCCGTACTCCTCGGTCTCCGGCACGTGTTCGCCGCGCAGTTCCTTGAGCCAGCCGGGGGCCTGGGCGGCGCGCTCGAAGTCGAAGCGGCCGGTGTCGAGGATCCATTCCAGCGGCACCTGGCCCATGACCATGGGGCGGATCTCGGCGTCGGGGTTGAGGCCGCGGAGGATCGCCAGCAGCTCTTCGCGCTCGGCGCTGGAGATCAGGTCGACCTTGCTGAGCAGGATGACGTCGGCGAACTCCACCTGGTCGATCAACAGGTCGGCGATGGAGCGCTGGTCTTCCTCGCCCAGGCTCTCGCCGCGGCTGGCCAGGCTGTCGCTGCCCTGGTAGTCGCGCAGGAAGTTCAGGCCGTCGACCACGGTGACCAGGGTGTCCAGCCGCGCCAGGTCGGACAGGCTGCGGCCCTGCTCGTCGCGGAAGGTGAAGGTCTCGGCCACCGGCAGCGGCTCGGAGATGCCGGTGGACTCGATCAGCAGGTAGTCGAAGCGGCCTTCGGCGGCCAGCTTCGCCACTTCCTGCAGCAGGTCTTCGCGCAGGGTGCAGCAGATGCAGCCGTTGCTCATCTCCACCAGCTTCTCTTCGGCGCGGTTGAGGCTGACGTCGCGCTGCACCTCGCTGCCGTCGATGTTGATATCGCTCATGTCGTTGACGATCACTGCGACGCGGCGGTGCTCGCGGTTCTTCAGCACCTGGTTGAGCAGGGTGCTCTTGCCGGCGCCGAGGAAGCCGGAAAGGACGGTGACGGGTAGGCGTTGCTTCACGGTGGTGGCTCTCTGTTATGGATTCTTCAGGCGTCGCGCAGGTGCAGTTCGCGACGCTCCTGGCGTTCCTTGGCCTCGACGCTGAGGCTGGCGGTGGGGCGCAGCAGCAGGCGGCGCAGGCCGATGGGCTCGCCGGTCTCGGCGCACCAGCCGTACTCGCCGCGGGCCAGGCGCTCCAGGGCCTGGTCGATCTTGTCCAGCAGCTTCTTCTCGCGCTCCAGCAGGCGCAGTTGCCACTGGCGCTGCTCCTCGCGGCTGGCGACGTCGGCCTCGTCGCCGGGCCGTTCCACCTCGCGCAGCGCGTCGAATTCGCCGTCGATGCGCGCCTGCAGCTCGGCGCGCTGGCGCAGCAGCAGGTCGCGGAAGAAGGCCTGCTGGGCCTCGTTCATGTAGGCGCTGGCGGGTTGCGCCAGCAGTTGCCGTTCGCTGAGGACCGGTTCGGCTTGCAGGGACATGGCGGTCTCCGGAAGGACTTGATCGAATTGTTATAATATAACATTTCGTATTCGACAATCCGCCGGCGTACCATGGAGGCCCGCCCAGCCCGCCCCGAGGTCCCGATGAACGCCGCCGCCCTGACGCTCTGCCTGCTGCTCCTGGCGCCCCTGGCGCGGGCCGCGGGGGAGCCGCCGCTGGCGTTCCCCGGCCTGCCGCCGGCGGCCTGCGCCTGGCTGGCCAACGTGCTGGCCTGCATGGACCGCGACGGCAGCCACTACAGCGTCGCCACCCAGGGCCACGACACCTACCTGCGCGGTTTCGACGCCGCCAGCGGCCAGCGCTGGGCGCAGACCGGCACGCGCTACGGGCGCCTCACCTTCTTCAGCGGCGTGAGCAGCGACGGCCAGGTGTGGCTGGGCACCAGCCGCGGCATCGGCTGGACGCACATCAGCCGCTTCAGCAGCTCCAGCGGCGGCCAGGCGAAGCTGACCTGCGGGCGCGTCAGCGGGTGCAGCCAGCAGGTGCGGTAGGCGCCCGGCCACGCCACTGCCGGACGCATGGGGAATCGCGGACGGAGTCCGCTCCTACGGTTCGCGGGGCAGCACGGTATTCCACATTCCGGCGCGATTCGCGGATGAGATCCGCTACGCTGCGCCACCCACGCCATTCCCCTGTAGGAGCGCGCCCTGCGCGCGAATCGCGGGCAGGGCCCGCTCCTACAATTGTCGTGAAGCACGGAGTTTCCTCGTAGGAGCGGACTCCGTCCGCGATAGGGCGAGCCCCGCCGCGAAATCGCAGATGAATCCGCTCCTCGCCCTACGCCTTGCCCTGCTCCCGCAACGCCGCCAACAGGCTCCCCGCCGGCGGGCGCTGGCGGAAGTAGCCGTGCAATCCATCGAAGATCGCTCCGGCCAGCTCCTGCTGGTGCCGCGCGTCATGCAGGCGGCGGCAGTCGGCGTCGTTGGAGATGAAGCCGGTCTCCACCAGGATCGAGGGGATGTCCGGCGACTTGAGCACGGCGAAGCCGGCCTGGTCGACGCGTTCCTGGTGCAGCCGGGTGATGCCTCCGAGGCTACGCAGCACGCTGTGGCCCAGGTCCAGGCTGGAGGCGATGGTGGAGCTCAGCGACATGTCGAGGATGACCTTGGCCAGCGCCGGGTCCTTGCCCTGCAGCGGCAGGTTGCCGGCGGCGCCGATCAGGTCGGCGCCGTTCTCGCGCTCGGCCATGAAGCGCGCCAGGGTCGAGGTAGCGCCGTGCTCGGAGAGGGCGAACACCGAGGCGCCGGAGGCCGTGCGGCGGGGCGCGGCGTCGGCGTGTACCGAGACGAACATGTCGGCGTTGCAGCGCCGCGCCACTTCCACGCGCTGGCGCAGCGGGATGAACACGTCGACGTTGCGCACCAGGCGCGCCTTGAAGCCGTTCTGGCGGTCGATGCGCCGCGCCAGGTTTTGCGCGATCAGCAGCGCCACGTCCTTCTCCCGCTCGCCGCGCGAACCGAGGGCGCCGGGGTCCTTGCCGCCGTGGCCGGCGTCCACCACCACAAGGATGTCGCGGCCCTTGCCGGCAGCCTTCGCCGTGGCTACCGGGGCAGGCGCCCCTGCCGGATGCAGGTCGAGCACCAGCCGATGGCCCTTGCCGGCCTGGGGCCCCAGGGCGAAGGCCTGCAATTGCACCGGCTCGGCCAGGTCCAGCACCAGCCGCGTGCCGCCGTCGGCCAGGCGCCCGCTGCGCAGGCCGCGCAGCGGGCCGGACGGGGCAGGGGAGGCCAGGGGCGTGCCCAGGCTGGCGCCGTCCAGGTCGACCACCAGGCGCTCCGGCGCGGAGAGGGTGAAGGTGCGGTAGTGGAAGGGCCCGTCGAGGTCGAGGACCAGGCGCAGGCCCCCGGCCGTGGCCTCGGTGCGCGCACCGAGCAGGCGCGAATTGGCGAAGACGTCCAGGGCGGGTAGCCAGGCGGCACTGGCGAGCAGACTTTGCAGCAGGCGGCGTCGATTCATGGCGCTTGCAGGAAGGTTGGGGAAACAATATGTTATATTATAACATCCGACAGTGCCAGCCATTCCCATGACCGCCTTTCTCCCCGACGTCGCCAGCCAGGCCGCGTCCGACACCCTCGCCCTGGACTGGGTCGGCATGCAGGGCATCGCCCTGCCGCTGCGCCTGCACGGCGAACGCCTGAACGCGCTGGCCGACGCCGGCGTCAGCCTGGACGCGGCCGCCGCCCGCGGCATCTACATGTCGCGCCTGTACCTGGCCCTGGCCCGCCTGGAGCAGGCCGAGCTGGGCCCGCAGCTGTTGCGCGAAGTGCTCGACGACTTCCTCGCCAGCCACGCCGGCCTGTCGCGCCGCGCCAGCCTGCGCCTGGCCTTCGACGCCCTGCTCAGCCGCCCGGCGCTGGTCAGCCCGCTCAGCGGCTGGAAGCAGTACCCCTGCGAGGTCCACGCGCGCCTGGACGACCAGGGCCTGCGCCTGGAGCTGCGCCTGCGCCTGGCCTATTCCTCCACCTGCCCCTGCTCGGCGGCCCTGGCGCGCCAGCTGATCCAGCAGCGCTTCGCCGAGGATTTCGCCGACCGCTCGCCCAGCCACCAGGAAGTCCACACCTGGCTCGGCAGCAGCGCCGGCATAGTCGCCACGCCCCACAGCCAGCGCAGCTTCGCCGACCTGCACCTGCACCTGCGCGCGGGCCTGGACGGCCTGCCGCTGCGCGAGCTGCTCGACTGCGCCGAGGCCGCCTTGGGCACCGCCGTGCAGACCGCGGTGAAGCGCGCCGACGAGCAGGCCTTCGCCCTGGCCAACGGGCAGAACCTGATGTTCTGCGAAGACGCCGCCCGCCGCCTGCACCGCGCCCTGGCGCAACGCGGGGAACTGGAGGCCTTCGCGCTGAGCGTGGTTCACGCCGAAAGCCTCCACGCCCACGACGCCGTGGCCCGCAGCCAGTGGCGCAGGGAGGCCCCATGATCCATTGCCAGGCCCTGCAGTGGGGCCCGCCGCGCCTGCCGCTGACGCCGCCGCTGAACCTGGACCTGGGCGCCGGCAGCCTGACCGCCATCGTCGGCGCCAACGGCTGCGGCAAGAGCAGCCTGCTGAAGGTCATCGCCGGGCTGCAGAAGCCCCTGGCCGGGCGCGTGCGCGTCCAGCTGCGGCCGCGGGAGATCGGCTACCTGGTGCAGCAGCAGGCCCTCGACCGGCAGTTCCCCATCGGCCTCGGCGAGCTGGTCGGCGCCGGCTTCTGGAACAGCCGCCTGAGCACCGCCGAGCGCCGCGAGAAGCTGCGCCGGGCGCTGGCCGACTGGCAGCTGGAGGGCCTGGAGCAGCGCCCGCTGGCGGCGCTCTCCGGCGGCCAGCTGCAGCGCGCGTTGCTGGCCCGCCTGAGCCTGCTGGACAGCCCGCTGTTGCTGCTCGACGAGCCCGACGCCTGCCTCGACGAAGCCGGCCAGGCGCTGCTCTGGCAGCACATCGACGCCTGGCACCGCGAAGGCCGCACCCTGCTATTGGTCTGCCACGACCTGGGCGCGGTGCGCGAGCGCGTCCCCGACTGCCTGCGCGTGGCCGCCGAGGGTTGCCGCCACGGCAGCAGCCGCGAGCTGCTCGCCAGCCGCTGCCTGGCGCGGGTGGCGTGATGGTCCTGCACGCGCTCTGGCAGCCCTTCGTCGAATTCGCCTTCATGCGCCGCGCGCTGCTGGGCGGCGTGGTCCTGGCGTCGAGCGCGGCGCCCCTGGGGGTGTTCCTGATCCTGCGGCGCATGAGCCTGATCGGCGATGCCATCGCCCACGGCATCCTCCCCGGCGCCGCCATCGGCTTCTGGCTGGCCGGGCTGTCGCTGCCGGCGCTGACCCTCGGCGGCCTCGGCGCGGGCCTGGCGGTGGCCGGCTTGGCGGCCTGGGTGACGCGCCACACCGGGTTGCGCGAGGACGCCAGCCTGGCCGCGGTCTACCCCATCTCCCTGGCCAGCGGCGTGCTGCTGCTGGGCCTGGCCGGCAAGCGCCTGAACCTGCTGGAGCTGTTGTTCGGCTCGGCCCTGGCGGTGGACCGCACGACCCTGCTGGGCATGCTCGGCGTGGCCGTGCTCAGCCTCGGCGTGCTCGCGCTGATCTACCGCAGCCTGCTGCTGGATAGCCTCGACCCGCTGTTCCTGCGCAGCGTCAGCCGCCTCGGGCCCTTCGCCCACGGGCTGTTCCTCGGCCTGGTGGTGCTCAACCTGGTGATCGGCTTCCAGGCCCTGGGCGCGCTGATGATGGTCGGCCTGATGATGCTGCCGGCCGCCGCCGCGCGCTTCTGGAGCCGCCGCCTGCCGGCGCTGCTGGCCCTGGCCGCGGGCATCGGCGCGCTCTCGGTGTGGCTGGGCCTGGCGGCGTCCTACGCCTGGTCGCTGCCCAGCGGGCCGGCCATCGTCCTGCTCGCCGGCCTGTTCTACCTGTTCTCCGTGCTGTTCGGCCCGGTGCACGGCCTGTTGCGCCGCGGCCTGCTGCCCATCCCCCAATGACCCTCCACCCAAGGAAACCCGCCATGCGCGCCCTTTTGCTGCTGTTCGCGTTCTGCCTGCCCCTGTCGCTGCCCGCCGCCGAGAAGCCGCGCGTGGTGACCAGCTTCAGCATCCTCGCCGACATGACCCGCGCGGTCGGCGGCGAGCACATCCAGCTGAACAACCTGGTCGGCCCCGACAGCGACGCCCACACCTACGAGACCACCCCGGACGACGCCCGCGCCGTGCGCCAGGCGCAGCTGGTGGTGGAGAACGGCCTGGGCTTCGAACCCTGGCTCGACCGCCTGGTGAAGAGCACCGAGACCCGCGCGCAGGTGATCCAGGCCAGCCACGGCGTGATCCCGCGCAGCCTGGAGGAGGACGGCCAGACCATCCCCGACCCGCACGCCTGGAACAACCTGGCCAACGCCGACATCTACGTCGACAACATCGCCAAGGCGCTGGAGAAGCTCGACCCGGCCAATGCCGCCGACTACCGGCGCAACGCCGAGGCCTACCTGAAGCAGGCCCACGCGTTGCTCGCCTACGCCAAGGACAAACTCGGCAACCTGCCCGCCGACCGCCGCACCCTGGTCACCTCCCATGACGCCTTCGGCTACCTCGGCCAGGCCTACGGCCTGAAGCTGCTGGCGCCCCAGGGCCTGTCCACCGAGCGCGAGGCCTCGGCCACGGAAGTCGCCGAGCTGATCCGGCAGATCCGCGAGCAGCACATCCGCGCGGTCTTCGTGGAGAACATCAAGGACCCGCGGCTGATGCAGCGGATCGCCGAGGAAAGCGGCGCGAAGATCGGCGGCACCCTGCACTCCGACGCCCTGGCCAGCGAAGGCCCGGCCAGCACCTACCTGGGCCTGTACCGCAGCAACGTCGACACCCTCTACCAGGCGCTGGCCGACTAGAGCACCAGGCTCAGGCGCAGGCGGTCGCGGCAGGGGATGCCGTTCTCGACGATGGGCTCGGGGTAGTTGAGGCTGAAGTAGTCGCTCTCCACGGCGCAGATGCGAAAGCCCATGCGCTGGTAGAGCCCCAGCTGCGCCAGGCTGGAATTGCCGGTGGCGATGTCCAGCCGCAGCGCCCCGGCCGCCCGCGCCGCGTCGATGGCCGCGGCCAGCAGGCGCTTGCCCAGCCCACGCCCCTGCCAGGCCTCGTCCACGGCGAGGTTGGTGACTTCCAGCACACCCCAGCTCACCGGCGTCAGCGCCAGGACTCCGCGGACTGTCTCGCCTTCGACCAGCGCCAGCAGGCGGGATTGCGGGAGGTAGCGTTCGACCTGCTCGCGGCTGGGGTCGGCGAGCAGGAGCAGGGGCCAGGGGGCTTGGGTGAGAGGTAGCTCACGGGGGACAAGGGTGGACAAGCAAAGGCTCCTGGAAACGCTGAAAGGGAATGGCTAGTCTGCGCATTGTGCCAAATCCCTGGACAAGGAATGTCATGCCAAGACCGACCTGGCTGGATGTCTGGAACCAGCTGTCCCCTCGCCAACGTACCCAGACACTGAACCTCGGCCTGGTGCTTGCCGCCGCCGGGGTCATCGCGCTGATGTTCGCCTCGCTGGTATTGATCGCCGGCGTGACCCGGCTGGTGGAAGTGCTGCGCCAGTACGACTCGCCTTATCCAGGCATGAGCGACAGGCAGTTCACCCGTTGCGTGGAGCTCTCCGAGCAGACACTGGAAGCGCGGCTCGCGGTCGAGCGGCTGGGCTCGACACCCGCGTCAGGCGTAGCCAGCGACGCGGCGTTGAACCGAATCGAGGCACTGGCGGCGGACTATCGCCAGGAGTGCTCGGCACAGCGCTGGCGCAAGGCTTTCGAGGCGGCGCAGGCCAGCGGAGTGCCGCCGGCGCAACGCCCGGAGGATTGGCTGGACGTCGCGAAACGTTGAAGCGAGGCCGAGGTGCCTTTCGTAGGATGGCGTTGAGCGCAGCGATACCCATCGCCACGACCGCATGGGTTTCGCAAGCTCAACCCATCCTACGAAGAGCACCTCGGCGCAAGATAGTTGCTCCTACGAGTGCCCCCAACACCGTGCCCATGTAGGAGCGCGCCCTGCGCGCGAATCGCGGGCAGGGCCCGCGCCTATAGGGTGGCCGCGCCTCAGGCGTAGATATCCCCCCGGCTCCACGGCACTTCGTGGCTGCCGTCCGCGTGCGGCTTGCTCGCCAGGATCTGGTGCAGGTTGATCCAGCCCTTCTTGAAGCCGTAGGCGCAACCGGCCAGGTACAAGCGCCAGATGCGCAGTGCCTGCTCCGGCACCAGCTTGGCGGCCTCGGCCAGTTTCGCTTCCAGGCTGGCGCTCCAGAAGTCCAGGGTGCGCGCGTAGTGCAGGCGCAGGCCCTCGACGTCGACCACTTCCAGGCCCGCCTCGCTCATGCGCGACACCGCCAGGGACAGGTGCGGCAGCTCGCCGTGGGGGAACACGTAGCGGTCGATGAAGTCGCCGGCGCCGCGGCCCACCGGGCGGCCGTCGGTGTACTTGGCAGTGATGCCGTGGTTCATCACCAGGCCGCCCGGGCGCACCGCGTCGTACAGCTGCTGGAAGTAGAGGCCCAGATTGGCGTGGCCGACGTGCTCGAACATGCCCACGCTGACCACCTTGTCGAAACGGCCGTCGCGGGGCAGGTCGCGGTAGTCCAGCAGCTCCAGCCTCACCTTGCCTTCCAGGCCCTCGGCCTTGACCCGTTCGCGGCCGAGCTTGAGCTGCTCTTCGCTCAGGGTGATGCCGTAGACCTCGGCGCCGAATTCGCGCGCCGCCAGGCGGGCCAGGCCGCCCCAGCCGCAGCCGACGTCGAGCAGGCGCTCGCCGGGCTTCAGGCGCAGCTTGCGGCACAGGTGGCGCAGCTTGGCCAGCTGGGCGGTGGCCAGGTCTTCCGTGCCGGTCTCGTAGTAGGCGCAGGAATAGACCATCTCCGGGTCCAGCCAGAGCTTGTAGAAGTCGTTGGAGAGGTCGTAGTGGTAGTGGATGGCTTCGGCGTCGGTGCGCTTGTCGTGGCTTTCGCGGACGAAGTCGGCGGGCCCGTCGTCGACGCCCAGGGCCTCGCTCAGGGCATCGCCCATGGCGATGACGTCACCGATCGGCCCCTCGATATCCATGCGCTTCTCGACGTAGGCGCGGCCGAGGGCGTCCAGGCTGGGCTGGGTGATCTCGGCCAGCAGCGTCGGATCGCGGACGATCAGCGTCACCTGCGGGTCCGGGCCGAGGTCGAAGGCCTGGGCATCGCCGATGCGGATGCGCAACGGCAATTGCAGGGACAGCAACTCAGAGGGCAGGTTGGCTTTCATGCATTCCTCCTGGTCACGAACAGAAAAACTATAGAATAGGACCCTCATAGCCTTCGCCTATGGGTGTTCCCGCCCTTCGTCTATCGGTGGATTCGGCGGCAGGTGCGAACGGAGCGCTGCAAAAGCGTAGCAGGAGATTTCTGACAGTCAGCGTGTCCATATCGAGATAGAGCCTTTACCGGATTGCAAAAGTGCGGCAGCGCGCCGCAGGCACAATCCGTTAGACTGCTAAGCATCCATCCCGTCCCAATAAATTCGCTCGTCCTCAAGGGGGTTGCTTGAATACCCTGAGCCACCCGCGTCCGCCGGTGCGCACCATCCTCATCGGGCTGATGCTGGCGATCTTCCTCGGCGCGCTCGACCAGACCATAGTCGCCGTCTCGCTGCCCGCCATCTCCGCCGGCTTCGCCAACTTCGACCTGCTGGCCTGGGTGATCTCCGGCTACATGGTCGCCATGACCATCTCCATGCCCATCTACGGCAAGCTCGGCGACCTCTACGGGCGGCGCCGGCTGATGCTCTTCGCCACCGCGCTGTTCACCTTCGCCTCGCTGCTCTGCGGCCTGGCCCAGAGCATGGAGCAGCTGGTGCTGGCGCGGGTGCTGCAGGGCGTGGGCGCCGGCGGGCTGATGTCGGTGAGCCAGGCGATCATCGGCGACATAGTCCCGCCGCGCGAACGCGGCCGCTACCAGGGCTACTTCAGCAGCATGTACGCGGTGGCGAGCATCGCCGGCCCCGTGCTGGGCGGGCTGCTCACCGAGTACCTGTCCTGGCGCTGGGTGTTCCTGATCAATCTGCCGGTGGGCCTGGTGGCCTTCGCGGTGTCGCGGCGCACCCTGGTGGGCCTGCCGGTGCCGGGCCGGCGGCCGCGCATCGACTACCTGGGCACGCTGCTGATGATCGCAGGCCTGGGCAGCCTGCTGCTGGCCATCACCGACGTCGGCCAGGGCGCCGACTGGCGCGATGCGCAGCTGCTCGGGCTGTTCGCCGCGGCCCTGGTGCTGCTGGTGCTGTTCGTCCTGCAGGAGCGCCGCGCCGCCGAGCCGCTGGTGCCCATGCAGCTGTTCGCCATCCGCGCGGCGACGCTGAGCTGGATGGTCGGCTTCTTCGCCAGCTTCCAGATCATCTCGCTGTCGGTGCTGGTGCCGCTGCGCTTCCAGTCGGTGACCGGCGCCGGCGCCGACAGCGCCGCGCTGCACATGCTGCCGCTGGCCATGGGCGTGCCGATCGGCGCCTACTGCTGCGGGCGCCTGACCACCATCCTGGGCCGCTACAAGCCGCAGATAGTCGCCGGCGCGCTGCTGCTGCCCTGCGCGGTGGCCGGCCTGGCCCTGGTCACGCCGTCCAGCTTCTGGCTGTCGGGGCTGTTCATGCTGCTGTGCGGCACCGCCGCCGGCACCCAGTTCCCCACCAGCCTGGTGGCCGCGCAGAGCGCCGTGTCGCATAGCCACCTGGGCGTCGCCACCAGCAACACCACGCTGTTCCGCTCCCTCGGCGGGGCGGTGGGCGTCGCCCTGATGTCGGCGATCCTCCTGGCCATGCTGCAGCCGCTGGCGGCCGGGCAGGGCTTCGGCCACGGCATCTCCGCCAACGAACTGCTCGCCAGCCTCGCCGGCCCCGGCCACGAGGACCGCCGCCTGCTGCTGGACGAAGTGTTCCGCCGGCTGTTCCTGGTCAACGCCGGCGTCGGCGTGCTGGCGCTGCTCATCGCCCTGGCGCTGCCCAACAGCCGCCTGCGCGGCAAGGTGGAGGACTGAGCCTCCACCGCCCGCGCGCCGTCAGTCCTCATCGTTGAGGTAGCTGACCTTGCGCAGGTCCGGCAGCAGCAGGCAGACCACCAGCGCCACGCCGCACATCACCGAGACGTAGACGTAGAAGTACGACTCCACGCCGAGGCTCTTCAGGCCCAGGGCCACGTATTCCGCCGAGCCGCCGAAGATGGCGTTGCCCACCGCGTAGGACAGGCCCACGCCCAGGGCGCGGATCTGCGGCGGGAACAGCTCGGCCTTGATCAGCCCGCTGATGGAGGTGTACAGGCTGACGATGGCCATGGCCACGATGATCAGCACGAAGGCCATGTAGGGGCTGGTGGTGGTCTTGAGCGCGGAGAGGATCGGCCAGGTGCAGAGCATGCCCAGCAGGCCGAACCAGAGCATCGAGGTCTTGCGCCCGATGCGGTCGGAGAGGGCGCCGAACAGCGGCTGCATGCACATGTAGACGAACAGCGCGAAGGTCATCACGCCGCTGGCCACCTTGGCGTCCATGCCCACGGTGTTGACCAGGTACTTCTGCATGTAGGTGGTGAAGGTATAGAAGATCAGCGAGCCGCCGGCGGTGAAGCCGAGCACGGTGAAGAAGGCGCGCTTGTGGTGGGCGAACAGCTCGGTGAGGGTGCCGGACTCGGCGCGGTGCAGGTTCTCGTCCTTGGCCGTCTCGCTCAGCGAACGGCGCAGGTAGAAGGCGATCACCGCGGTGATGGCGCCGACCACGAAGGGAATCCGCCAGCCCCAGGCGCGCAGCTCCTCGTTGCTCAGCAGCTGCTGCAGGATCACCACCACCAGCACCGCCAGCAGCTGGCCGCCGATCAGCGTCACGTACTGGAAGGAAGCGAAGAAGCCGCGCTGGCCCTTGAGCGCCACCTCGCTCATGTAGGTGGCGCTGGTGCCGTACTCGCCGCCCACCGACAGGCCCTGGAACAGCCGCGCCAGCAGCAGCGCCGCCGGCGCCAGCACGCCGATGGTCTCGTAGGTGGGCATCACGGCGATGGCCAGGGAGCCGCCGCACATCATCAGCACCGAGATCATCATCGCCGTCTTGCGGCCCTTCTTGTCGGCGATGCGGCCGAACATCCAGCCGCCGATGGGGCGCATCAGGAAGCCGGCGGCGAACACCCCGGCGGTGTTGAGCAGCTGCACCGTGGGGTTGCCCGAGGGGAAGAAGGCGTGGGCGAAGTAGATGGCAGTGAAGGCGTAGACGTAGAAGTCGAACCACTCCACCAGGTTGCCGGAGGAGGCGCCGACAATGGCGAAGATGCGTCGGGCGCGTTCTTCGGCGGAGTAATGCGGTACGGGTGCGTTCATGCGGGTTCTCTCGTCGATGACACTGTTGTTGGCGTTGTACGGCGGCCGTCCCTTTCGCCACCGGACGAGGTGCGGCAGGCCGCACTCGGGCAGCTTGCCGACACAATCTGTTACAGGAGTATAGCCCCCTGCCGATAGCCAGCTAACGATAAATCCTGCCGATCGACGGGGTGCCAACCATCGAAAGGGCGAATATCGAACGTCCGTTCGGCATTTCCGATTGACCGGCACAAGGCCAGCTTCTATCGTTTCGCCACCCACGCGTGCCTGCCGGGACTACTTGTCAGGTACCCCTCGGTGGGCCGCAGGGTCCGACCTTGTCCACAAGACAAGGTCGATTACCTTCCCCTCGCAGGGCGGCTCCTGCCGCAAAGCCTCGGTGCCCCGTCCACACCCCCGGACGCGCAGGCACCGGGGGGATAATGGTCCCCCCCGCCTTCCCCATCCTTCGTGCCGTTGCCGTCTTCGTCTGCCGTTCGCCGGCTGACGGAATTGTCATGTCCGCCTCATCTCCGCGTCATTCCGCCGTCATCAGGATGGAGCCTGCCTGCGCGCGGCTCCCAGCCGCTGCGGGTGCACAACAACGATGCGGCGCCTCTCCGGCAGCCGCCCAACACCCCATGGAGCGATCGATGACACAGCGGCACATCCCCCTGGCCCTCTCCCTGCTCGCCGCCGGGCTGGCCAGCCCCCTGGCCGGCGCCGAGGAGAGCGCCGAAGGCTTCCTCGAAGGCCAGCGCCTGGACATCCTCAACCGCAACTTCTACTTCAACCGCGACGACCGCCACGGCCAGTCCAGCCCCAAGGGCAACGGCTACTCCGAGGCCTGGGCCCAGGGCCTCTTCGCCCGTTACCAGTCCGGCTACACCCAGGGCACGGTGGGTTTCGGCGTCGACGCCTTCGCCATGCTCGGCATCCAGCTGGACAGCGGCGACGGCCGCAACGGCGGGCACAGTTCGTTCGACGTGCTGCCGGTGGACGCCCGGGGCCGCACCCAGGACGAATACGCCAAGGCCGGCGGCGCCGCCAGGCTGCGCCTGTTCGACACCGAGGTGAGGATCGGCGACGTGTTCCCGCAGACGCCGGTGGTGCACTACGGCGACTCGCGCCTGCTGCCCGAATCCTTCCGCGGCGTGACCCTGAACAACGCCAGCATCGACGGCCTGGACCTGCAGGCCGGGCGCCTGCATTCGATGAGCCAGCCCAACGACCGCAAGATGAGCGAAGGCTTCTCGACCTTCTACGCCGGCCCCGTCGACGCCCCCTGGGTCGCCTACCTGGGCGGCGACTACGCGCTC
Organism: Pseudomonas citronellolis; assembly: GCF_001586155.1. Classification (NCBI taxonomy): domain Bacteria; kingdom Pseudomonadati; phylum Pseudomonadota; class Gammaproteobacteria; order Pseudomonadales; family Pseudomonadaceae; genus Pseudomonas; species Pseudomonas citronellolis. The sequence continues at coordinate 107,432 of NZ_CP014158.1, read as the reverse complement.
ACCGAACAGGTCAGCGTGAGCCTCTACGGCAGCCGCCTGAAGGACGCCTGGAAGCAGTACTACGCGGCCACTTCGGCGACCTATCCACTGGCCGACGGCCTGGACCTGATCGGCGGCTTCACCTACTACAAGTCGGTGGACGACGGCGGCCGCGAGCTGCTCGGCGAGTTCAACACCAACATCTGGAGCGGCAAGCTCGGCGTGCGCTTCGGCGCCCACACCCTGGCCCTGAGCCACCAGCGCAACAACGGCAATAACGACTTCGACTACCTGCGCCAGTCGGACTCGATCTACCTGGACAACTCCATCCAGTACACCGACTTCAACTCGCCGAAGGAGCGCTCCTGGATGCTCCGCTACGACCTCGACATGCAGGCCTACGGCATCCCCGGCCTGAGCTTCATGACCCGCTACGCCCGCGGCAGCGACGCCGACTACAGCCACGCCAACGCGGTCTACATGCGCCGCGACGGGAACGGCGATCCATTGACCGACCAGAAGCGCTGGGAGCGCGACGTCGAGGCGAAGTACGTGGTGCAGAACGGCAGCCTGAAGGACCTGTCCTTCCGCCTGCGCCAGGCGACGACGCGGGCCACGGCCTTCGAGTCGGACCTGGATGAGGTGCGGCTGATAGTGGAGTACCCGTTGCGGGTGCTTTGAGGTTCGGGTGTGGAGAAAGGCCCCTGCGGGGCCTTTTTCGTTTGCGGGGGTGGTTTGGCTTTTGCGTAGAAGCGAGCTTGCTCGCGAACCCGGTTTCCCGGTGGCTTCGGTGCCTGGCCTGAAGAGCGCCCTCTCCCTAACCCTCTCCCTGAAGGGAGAGGGGACCGTTCGGTGTGCTCGGGTATTTCGGCGTTAGCCGGCTACTACACGGGTATCAGGATGAAACCACATCGCCTCTCGGCACGAACTAGCCCCCTCTCCCTTCAGGGAGAGGGCTGGGGAGAGGGAACGGAGTCAATCCAAGGCTCCGTTGCAACCGGGGAACTCCGTTCGCGAGCAAGCTCGCTCCTACGCAAAAGCCAAACCCCTCCCTATCAAAATCGTCATCCCCACCTCAGCATCCTGTTACCGACGACAGGTTCCAATAACCCCGTCAGCCCCACTCGTGTGAACTGACGGCCGTCCCGGCAGCGAAAGCTCCTTTGGTGAGGGACGGCCCCTGAGGCGCCCCCCGCGGGCGCCTTTTTTACGTCCCTGCTCAGCCCATCTCATCGCGCCTGTGCGCCCAGCGATACAGCGCCGGCAACACCAGCAGCGTGAGCGCAGTGCTGGAGAGAATGCCCCCGATCACCACCGTAGCCAGCGGCCGTTGCACCTCGGCGCCGGTACCTGTCGCCAAAGCCATGGGCACGAAGCCCAACGACGCCACCAGCGCCGTCATCAACACCGGGCGCAGGCGCGTCAGGGCGCCCTCGTGGATGGCCGCATCCAGCCCGCGGCCCGCCTCGCGCAGGTTGCGGATGAAGGCGAGCATCACCAGGCCGTTGAGCACCGCCACCCCGGACAGGGCGATGAAGCCCACGCCGGCGGAGATCGACAGCGGGATGTCGCGCAGCCACAGCGCCGCCACCCCGCCGGTGAGGGCGAAGGGGATGCCGGTGAACACCAGCAGGCCGTCGCGGACGTTGCCGAACATCATGAACAGCAGCACGAAGACCAGCAGCAGCGCCACCGGCACCACCACCTGCAGGCGCTTGGCCGCCGATTGCAGCTGCTCGAACTGGCCGCCCCAGGCGGTCCAGTAGCCGGCCGGCACCTGCACCTCATTGGCCAGGCGCCGTTCGGCCTCGGCGACGAAGGAACCGATGTCGCGGCCGCGCACGTTGGCGCTGACCACCACCAGGCGCTTGCCGTTCTCCCGGCTGACCTGGTTCGGCCCCTGCAGCAATTGCAGTTGCGCCACCTGGCCGAGCGGGATGAAGGCGATGCGCCCGTCGGCGCCGGCCGGCAACGGCAGCAGCAGGCGCGACAGGCCGTCGATGTCGCTGCGCTGCGCCTCGGGCAGGCGCACCAGCAGGTCGAAGCGGCGGTCGCCCTCGAACAGCGTGCCGGCCTGGCGCCCGCCCACCGCGATGGCGACGAAGTCCTGCACGTCGCCCACGGCCAGGCCGAAGCGCGCCGCCCGGTCGCGGTCGATGTCGAGGGTCAGCACCGGCAGGCCGCCGGTCTGCTCGACCTTCACCTCGGAGGCGCCGGGCACCTGGCGCAGGGCCTCGGCGATCTTCCCGGCGGTCTGTTCCAGCACCGCCATGTCGTCGCCGAAGACCTTCACCGCCACGTCGCTGCGCACCCCGGAGATCAGCTCGTTGAAGCGCAGCTGGATCGGCTGCGACAGCTCGTAGTTGCTCCCCGGCACCTCGGCGGCGGCGCGCTGGATTTCCTCCACCAGCTGCGCGCGCGGCTTGCGCGGGTCCGGCCAGTCCTGCTGCGGGCGCAGCATCAGGTAGCTGTCGGAGATGTTCGGCGGCATGGGGTCGGAGGCGATCTCGGCGGTGCCGGTGCGGGCGAACACTCGCTGCACCTCCGGCACCCTGGCGAGGATGTGGCGCTCCAGGCGTTCCTGCAGCTCCACCGACTGCGTCAGGCTGGTGCCCGGCACGCGCAGCGCCTGCAGGGCGAAGTCGCCCTCGCTGAGGCTGGGCACGAACTCGCTGCCCATGCGCGTGGCCAGCAGACCCGCGCCCAGCACCAGCAGCGCAGCGCCGGCGAACACCCGCGCGCGGTGGCCCATCACCCAGCCCAGCACCGGCTCATAGCCGCGCCGCGCGCCGCGCATCAGCCAGTTCTCTTCCTCGCGCACGCGGCCGCTGACGAACAGGGCGATGGCCGCCGGCACGAAGGTCACCGACAGCAGCATGGCGCCGAACAGCGCGATGACCACGGTGAAGGCCATGGGGTGGAACATTTTCCCTTCCACGCCGGTGAGGGCGAAGATCGGCAGGTACACCACCATGATGATCAGTTGGCCGAAGATCAGCGCGCGGCGCGCCTCCTTCGAGGCGGCGAATACTTCATGCAGGCGCTCGCTGCGCGTCAGCAGGCGGCCGTGGTGCTGCTGGGCGTGGGCCAGGCGGCGGATGGCGTTCTCGACGATGACCACCGCGCCGTCGACGATGATGCCGAAGTCCAGCGCACCCAGGCTCATCAGGTTGGCGCTGACGCGGTTGGCGAACATGCCGCTGAAGGTGAACAGCATCGCCAGCGGGATGACCATGGCGGTGATCAGCGCCGCGCGCAGGTTGCCGAGGAACAGGAAGAGCACGGCGATGACCAGCACCGCGCCCTCCACCAGGTTCTTCTTCACCGTGGCGATGGCCTTGTCCACCAGTTGCGTGCGGTCGTACACCGGCACCGCGCGCACGCCCGCCGGCAGGCTGCGGTTGACCTGCTCCAGGCGCTCGGCCACGGCGGCGGCGACGCTGCGGCTGTTCTCGCCGATCAGCATGAACACCGTGCCCAGCACCACCTCGCGGCCGTTCTCGGTGGCCGCGCCGCTGCGCAGTTCGCGGCCGATCTGCACCTGCGCCACGTCGCGCACGCGGATCGGCGTGCCTTCCAGGTTGGCCACCAGCACGTTGCCGATGTCCTCCAGGCCGGACAGCTGCCCCGGCGCGCGCACCAGCAGCTGCTCGCCGTTGCGCTCGATGTAGCCGGCGCCGACGTTGCCGTTGTTGCGCTCCAGCGCCGCCAGCAGGTCGGCCAGGGTCAGGCGGTACGCGGCCAGGCGCTGCAGGTCGGGCGCCACCTGGTACTGCCGGGCCTGGCCGCCGATGGTGTTGATCTCGGCCACGCCGGGCACGTTGCGCAGCTGCGGCTTGACGATCCAGTCCTGGATCACCCGCAGGTCGGTGGGCGTGTAGGGCGTGCCGTCCTCCTTGCGGGCGTCCTCGGCGGCCTCGATGGTCCACAGGAAGATCTCGCCCAGGCCGGTGGAGATCGGCCCCAGCGCCGCCTCGGCGCCCTCGGGCAGCTGCTCGCGGGCCTGCTGCAGGCGCTCGTTGACCAGTTGCCGGGCGAAGTAGATGTCGGTGCCGTCGGCGAAGATCGCCGTCACCTGCGACAGCCCCGAGCGCGAGATCGAACGCGTCTGCTGCAGGCCCGGTAGGCCGGCCATGGCGGTCTCGATGGGGTAGGTGATGCGCTGTTCGGTCTCCAGCGGCGAGTAGCCGGGGGCGGCGGTGTTGATCTGCACCTGGACGTTGGTGATGTCGGGCACCGCGTCAATCGGCAGCTTCTGGTAGCTGGCCACGCCGAGGGCGGCCATGCCCAGCACGGCGAGCAGCACCAGGTAGCGCTGCTCGATGGCGAAACGGATGATGCGTTCGAACATGGGGGGCTCTCGCGGTCAGTGGGCGTGCTCGGCGCTGGCCTTGCCCAGCTCCGACTTGAGGACGAAGCTGCCGGCGGCGGCGACCTGCTCGCCGGCGGCCAGGCCCTGCAGCACCTCCACCCGGCCCTGGCCGCGCGCGCCCAGGCGCACCGGCTGGGCGACGAAGACGCCGTCGCGGCGGACGAACACCACGTCCTGCTCCTCCACCCGCTGGATGGCCGCCTCCGCCACGCTGACCGCCGCCGCACGCGGCGCGCCGGCCAGCGTCACCTGCACCGGCAGGCCCGGCCGCCAGGTGCCGCCGGGGTTCTCCACCACCACCCGGGCGCTGGCCATGCGCGACTGTTCGCCCAGCAGGTTGCCGACCTGGGCGACGCGGCCCTCGGCGCTCATGCCCAGGTCCACGGCCTCGACCTGCGCCGCCTTGCCCAGCTGCACCCAGGCCAGGTCGCGCGGCGCCACGGCGAAGGTGGCCCAGACCCGCGACAGGTCGGAAAGGGTGAAGGCGGCGGTGTTCTCGTCCACCACCTCGCCGCGCACCAGATGCTTCTCCACCACCACGCCGTCGAAGGGCGCGCGCAGCTCGTAGCGGTCGCCGCCGCCGCCGCCCAGGGCGCCGAGCTTCTGCCGGGCGTTGGCCAGGGCGATCTCGGCTTCCTGCCGGGCCTGGCGCGCCTGCAGGTAGTCCTGCTCGGCGGAGACCTTCTCCTGCCACAGCTGGCGCTCGCGCTCGTAGGTCACCCGCGCCAGTTCGAGGCGCCGCTGCGCCGCCGCCAGTTCGCTGCGCAGGTCCGACAGCTGCGGGCTGGCGATCACCGCCAGCAGCTCGCCGCGCTTCACCGCCTGGCCCAGTTCGGCCGCCACCTGCTGCACCACCCCGGCCACCCGCGGCACCAGGTGCGCGGTGCGGTCGGCGTCGAAGGCAATCTCGCCGGGCAGGCTCAGGCGCGCGGACAGCTCGGCCGGCGCGGCGCGCTCCAGCTCCACGCCGGCTACGCGCAACTGCTCGTCGCTCAGGCGCAGGCCGGCGTCTTCCTCGCCGTGTTCTTCGCTATCGGCGTGGTGCTCGTCGTCGCCATGGCCAGCGGCCTCGCCATGGGCCTTGGCGGTGCTTTCGCCGTGGTGTTCGCCATCCTGGTGCGCGGCCGCCTCGCCATGCCCTTCCGGCGCCTGCGCGGCCCCGCCCGGCAACAGCGTGGCGGCGCCGCCCAGCGCCAGCATGAACAGCACGGCGGCGGCGATCTTCATTTCTCTCGACTTCATGGACTCTCCCGGATGGCCCCGCGCCTCAGGCGCCGATCAGGCTCGACAACGCGCCCAGGGCGCGGAACAGGTCATGGATGCACCAGTGCCCGGCGGCGGAGCCGTAGGCCTGGTAGGGAAGGTGGCCGCTGGTGGCCAGCAACGCCGCCAGCAGCAGGGCCGACGACAGCCGGGCGCGCAGGGAGCGCCCGGCCATCAGCGCAGCGCCAGGTCGCCGAAGATGCGCTCGGTGCGAGCGCGCGCCTCGGCGAGGCGGGCCAGCGCCTGCTGGTACCGGTCGCGCGCGGCGAGCAGGGTGCGCTGGGCGTCGAGCACTTCGAGGAAGCCGAACTTGCCCATCTCGAAACCGCGGGTGGCGGCGTCCAGGGCCTGGCGCGCGACCGGCAGCAGGCTGTCGCGCAGGGTTTGCGCCTCATGCTGCGCGGTGCCCCACAGGTCCAGCGCCTGCTGCGTCTCGCGGCGCAGGCGCAGCTCGGTGGCGTTGCGCAGGTCGCGGGCCTGGTCCGCCCTGCGCGCCTCGGCCAGCAGGCGGCCCTGGTTGCGGTCGAACAGCGGCAGCGGCATGGACAGCCCGACCAGGTTCACCCGCTCGCGGGCCTCGTGGTCGTACTGGCTGCCCAGGGTGACGTCGAGGTTGGGCACGCGCTCGGCACGCGCCAGCCGTATGGCGGCCTCGCGCTGGTCGACCTGGAGCAGCGCCAGGCGCAGCTCGGCGGTCTGCTCCAGGCGCCGCAGCAACTGCGCGGCCTGGGGCGGCGCCGGCAGTTCGGCGTTGCCGGCCACCTCGGCGAAGCCCGGCTCGGCCTCGCCCATGAGCCCGGCCAGGGCGCGGTAGGCCTGGTCACGGTCGATGCGCGCGCGCTGCAGTTCCAGCTCCACCTCGGTCAGTTGCACCTGTGCCCGCGTCGCCTCCAGCGGCGCCGACTTGCCGGCGCGCACCCGTGCCTCGGCGGCGCGCAGTGCCCGCCGGGCCAGGGTTGCCGACTCCTCGCCCAGGCGCAGGCGTTCCTGGGCCTGCAAGGCAGCCTGGAAGGCCTCCAGCACCTCGGCGCGCAGCGTGTTGCGGCGCACTTCCAGCTCCATTTCGGCGATCGCCTCGCCGCGTTCGGCCACGGCCACCCGCGCGCCGCGCTTGCCGCCCAGTTCCAGGGGCTGGGTCAGGGCGAGGGTGGTGGTGGAACGCTCGCGGCGGGTGTCCTCGGTCTCCCAGGACAGGCTCGGGTTCGGCAGCAGCGCCGCCTGGCGCCGCTCGCCCGCGGCGATACCCTGGCCGCGGGCGACGGCGGCCAGCTCGGGGTTGGCCGCCAGCGCGGTGCGCAGGGCCTCGTCGAAGCCCAGGGCGCGGGCCTCGGCCGGCACGCCCGGCAGGCCGAGCAGAAGCAGGAACAGCGACAACGATGCCGGCCACGGACACAGGCCCGCAGCCGGCCAGCGGAACAGGCCACGAAAGTAGGACACGGCACACCTCAGGAAACGGCCCGGGACGGCGTTTTCGCCCCATGGACAGGCGGCAACTTCCAGGGAAGTTCCACCCACTGCCGCAACGTTAATTTCCTGCTTTTATCGGCAAGGTGACTCGTCAATTACAAATATGTCATTCAACCGAAGTTCATATTTTCCTGCGTTAGCATCGGCTTTATCCGGCTATCCAGGGCGCTCCGAACCAGGCCCTGAAAACCACCGATAAAGCCGCCTTATCAAGGATTTTGAACAACTAATGCGCCGCAATAGCAATATCCGGAAACATCCTTTGGGAGCCAGCGGCATTGACCCTGAAGCGGCTACAGCCCTTAGCCTCGCCGGCCAGTTAAATATCGGAAAGTTCCCTGCCTACATATCCGTAATTCACACGTCCGATAAGTACAGAATTTTCAGACTTCATAAGTAAGGTCATTCCCCATATGCGAATCCTAGTTGTAGAGGACGAAGCCAAGACCGCCGACTACCTGCACCAGGGCCTGAGCGAAAGCGGCTTCGTGGTGGACCGCGCCGACAACGGCGTGGACGGCCTGCACCTGGCCCGCCAGGGCACCTACGACCTGGTCATCCTCGACGTGAACATGCCGCAGATGGATGGCTGGGAAGTGCTGCAGCAACTGCGCCGCGAGAGCGACACGCGGGTCATGCTGCTCACCGCCCGCGGCCGCCTGGCCGAGCGCGTGCGCGGCCTGGAGCTGGGCGCCGACGACTACCTGGTGAAACCCTTCGAGTTCCCCGAGCTGCTCGCCCGGGTGCGCACCCTGCTGCGCCGCAGCGAGCGGGTGAGCGCGCCGCCGGTGCTGCGCATCGCCGGCCTGGAGCTGGACCCGGCGCGCCACCGCGCCTACCGCGACGGCCGGCGCATCGACCTGACCACCAAGGAATTCGCCCTGCTGCACCTGTTGATGAGCCGCAGCGGCGAGGTGCTGACGCGCACCCAGATCATCTCCCTGGTGTGGGACATGAACTTCGACTGCGACACCAACGTGGTGGAAGTCACCATCCGCCGCCTGCGGCTGAAGGTCGACGACCCCTTCGACAGCAAGCTGATCCACACCCTGCGCGGCGTCGGCTACGTGCTGGAGGCGCGCGAATGAAGCCGGCCAGCCTGTCCACCCGCCTGGCCCTGGGCATCGGCCTGCTCTGCGCCGGCCTGGTGGTGGTGTTCGCCCTGCTCGCCTACACGGCCCTCGACCACGAGTTGCAGAGCCGCGCGCGCAACGAGCTGGCCGACAAGCTCGGCCAGGTCCGCCACGCCCTGGATGCCGGCCTGGACGACCGCGCCCTGGCGCGCGGGCCGCACGAACTGCTGGACGTGGTGGCCGGCCACGACAACCTGGAGCTGACGCTGCTGGCCCCGGACCAGGGCCAGGCACCGCTGCTCGACACCGGCAAGCCGCAGCGGCTGGCCACCCTGGACAGCCTGCAACCGGGCAGCGAACCGCAGTACCACGCCTGGACCGACGACGCCGGCCGGCGCCTGCTCAGCATCGGCAGCCGGGTGCCGATGGCCAACGGCGCCAGCGTGCGCGCCCTGCTGACCCTCGAGCGCGGCAACGACGATGCGCTGCTCGGCGCCTTCCGCCAGTCGGTGCTGGCCGGCGTGCCCTTCCTTCTATTGCTGGTGGGCCTGGGCGCCTGGTACGCGGTGCACCGCGGGCTGTCGCCGCTGCAGCGCTTTCGCAAGGTGGCCGCGCGCATTTCCACCGAGGACCTCAGCCACCGCATCCCGGTGGAGAAACTGCCGCTGGAACTGGGCGAGGCGGCCCAGGCGCTGAACGTCATGCTGCATCGCCTGGACCAGGGCGTGCAGCAGCTGACGCAGTTCTCAGACGACCTCGCCCACGAGCTGCGCTCGCCCATCGGCAACCTGCTGGGCAAGGCGCAGGTCACCCTGTCCCGCGAGCGGCCGGTGGAGGAATACCAGGCAGTGCTGGCCTCGGGCGTCGAGGAGCTGGAGCGGCTGTCGCGCATCGTCAGCGACATGCTGTTCCTGGCCCAGGTCAACCAGGCGCAGGTGCCTTTCGAGCGCCTCTCGCTGGGGGCCGAGGCCTGCCGCGTGGCGGAGCTGTTCCTGTATGCCGCCGAGGAGAAGGGGGTGGACATCGAACTGTCCGGCGATGCCTGGGTCCACGGCAACCGCCTGATGGTGCAGCGGGCGATCTCCAACCTGCTGTCCAACGCCATCCGCCACGCGCCGGCCGGCAGCCAGGTCGACATCGACATCAAGGGCGGCGCGGAGGGCGTGGCGCTCTGCGTCGGCAACCCCGGGCCCGGCATCGAGCCGCAGCACCTGCCGCACCTGTTCGAGCGCTTCTACCGCGCCGATGGCGGCCGCTCGCGCCAGGAGGGCGGCACCGGCCTGGGCCTGGCCATCGTCCGCTCGATCATGAGCCTGCACAACGGCAGCGTCGCGGTGGACAGCGCGGCGGAAGGTCCGACGCGCTTCCACCTGCGCTTTCCCAACGCGGCCGCCTGATCACTTGCCGCGGTTGCAGCTGACGCGCTCGGCGCGGTATTCCAGGCGCTGCTCGGCGCCGTCGGAGTCCAGGTAGCGCATGCGCACCGGCACCACGCCGCAGCCCCGGGCCGGCGTCACTTCCAGCACCTGGGCGATGTCCAGGCGCATGCCGTACTCGTAGCGGCGGAAATCGTCGGCCTGCGCCGGCGGGTTCGCGGCGGCCATGGCCGCCAGGCGGTTCTGCTCCATGCGCGCGAAGGTACGGTCGCCCCCGCTCTCGGCCAGGGCCAGGGACGAAACACCGAGCAGGCCGGCGAGCAGGAGAGGGCGGAACAGGTTCATGGCAGTCACCTCGTCGGTGGTGGTGGAAACTGCCTTCACCTTAAGCAGCGGGGCCTAACGGGAGCCTGAGGCGTGCATGACGATTCGGTTATCCGTGGGGGTGACCCGGCCCGAAGGGAAATGACCCAGCTGCCTAGGCTGAAGTGTTCCTGCGTAGGATGGGTTGAGCTTGCGATACCCATGCGGTTGCGCTGATGGGTATCGCTTCGCTCAACACCATCCTACGAAAAGCCATGCTCGCTCATGCGGTAGGAGCGGACTTTGTCCGCGATTGGATTCACCGGGCGCGCGGCTTATTCCACCGTAACCGACTTGGCCAGGTTGCGCGGCTGGTCGACGTCGGTGCCCTTGAGCACGGCGACGTGGTAGGACAGCAGTTGCAGCGGCACGGTGTAGAGGATCGGCGCCAGGCAGTCGTGGATCGGCGGCATGCTTACCACGTGGGTGCCCGGGCCGTTGCCCAGGCCGCTGTTGGCCTCGGCGAAGACGATCAGCTCGCCGCCGCGGGCGCGGACTTCCTGCAGGTTGGACTTGAGCTTCTCCAGCAGCTCGTTGTTCGGCGCCACCGTGACCACCGGCATGTCGGCGTCCACCAGGGCCAGCGGGCCGTGCTTGAGCTCGCCGGCCGGGTAGGCTTCGGCGTGGATGTAGGAGATTTCCTTGAGCTTCAGCGCGCCCTCCATGGCCACCGGGTATTGCGCGCCGCGGCCGAGGAACAGGGTGTGGTGCTTCTCGGCGAACAGCTCGCCGACCTTCTCCACCACCTTGTCCATCGCCAGGGCTTCTTCCAGGCGCGTCGGCAGGCGGCGCAGGGCTTCCACCAGTTCGGCCTCGACACCCTCGCCCAGGCGGTTCTGCACCCGGCCGATGGCCAGGGTCAGCAGCAGCAGGGCCACCAGCTGGGTGGTGAAGGCTTTGGTCGAGGCCACGCCGATTTCCGGGCCGGCCAGGGTCAGCAGGGTCATGTCCGACTCGCGCACCAGCGAGCTGGTGGCGACGTTGCAGATCGCCAGGCTGGAGAGGAAGCCCAGTTGCTTGGCGTTGCGCAGCGCGGCCAGGGTGTCGGCGGTCTCGCCGGACTGCGAGATGGTGACGAACAGGGCGTCGGGCTGCACCGCCACCTTGCGGTAGCGGAACTCGCTGGCCACTTCCACCTGGCAGGGGATGCCGGTCAGCTCTTCCAGCCAGTAACGCGCCACCAGGCCGGCGTGGTAGCTGGTGCCGCAGGCGACGATCTGCACGTTGCGCACCTTGGCGAACAGCTCGGCGGCGTTCGGCCCGAAGCTCTCCACCAGCACCTGGCCGGAGCCCAGGCGGCCTTCCAGGGTGCGCTGCACCACCTTGGGCTGCTCGTGGATTTCCTTGAGCATGAAGTGGCGGTACTCGCCCTTGTCGGCGGCCTCGGCGCCCTCGTGGTACTGCACCGCCTCGCGCTTCACCGGGCGGCCTTCGGCATCCCACAGCTGCACGCTATCGCGGCGCAGCTCGACGATGTCGCCTTCTTCCAGGTAGATGAAGCGGTCGGTGACCTGGCGCAGGGCCAACTGGTCGGAGGCGAGGAAGTTCTCGCCCAGGCCCAGGCCGACCACCAGCGGGCTGCCACTGCGGGCGGCGACGATGCGGTCCGGCTGGTCCAGGCTGATCGCCGCCAGGCCGTAGGCGCCGTGCAGTTCCCGGACCGTGGCCTTGAGCGCGGTGGTCAGGTCGCCCAGCTCGCGCAGGCGCAGGTGCAGCAGGTGGACGATGACCTCGGTGTCGGTCTGCGAGCTGAACACGTAGCCCTCGCTCTTGAGGTATTCGCGCAGCTCCTCGTGGTTCTCGATGATGCCGTTGTGCACAACCGCCAGGCGGTCGTGGGAGAAGTGCGGGTGGGCGTTGGCCTCGCTGGGCGCGCCGTGGGTGGCCCAGCGGGTGTGGGCGATGCCCAGGTGGCCGGCCAGCGGCTGTTCGGCCAGGGCCTGCTCCAGGCTCGCCACCTTGCCGACGCGGCGGCGGCGCTGCAGTTCGCCGGCGGCGTCCACCAGGGCCAGGCCGGCGCTGTCGTAGCCGCGGTATTCGAGGCGCTTGAGGCCCTCGATCAGGATCGGGGTGACGTTACGTTCGGCAATGGCGCCAACGATTCCACACATGGGGCGTTCTCCTTAGTTCGTGCAGCGCGCGCGTATGACTTTCACGCCACGCGCCTCGATCTGGGCACAGGCCTCGTCGCTGAGGCGCTCGTCGGTGATCAGGGTCTGGATGCTGCTCCACGGCAGCTCCAGGTTGGGCATGCGCCGCCCGAGCTTGTCGGCCTCGGCCATGACGATCACCTCGCGGGCGACCTCGGCCATCACCCGGCTGAGCCCGAGCAGTTCGTTGAAGGTGGTGGTGCCGCGCGCGGGGTCGAGGCCGGCGGCGCCGATAAACAGTTGGTCGAAATCGTAGGAGCGCAGCACCTGCTCCGCCACCTGGCCCTGGAACGACTCCGAGTGCGGGTCCCAGGTGCCGCCGGTCATCAGCAGCACCGGCTCGCGCTCCAGCTCGCGCAGGGCGTTGGCGACGTTCAGCGAGTTGGTCATCACCACCAGGCCGGGCTTGTGCCCGAGCTCGGGGATCAGCGCGGCGGTGGTGCTGCCGCTGTCGATGATGATCCGCGCGTGCTCGCGGATGCAGGCCGCCGCGGCGCGGGCGATGGCCTGCTTGTAGGGCGACAGCGGCGGGCTCGGCTCGGCCAGCAGTTCCTGCGGCATGGGCACCGCGCCGCCGTAGCGGCGCAGCAGCAGGCCGTTGCTCTCCAGGGCGGCCAGGTCCTTGCGGATGGTCACCTCGGAGGTGGCGAAACGCCGGGCGAGGTCGTCGACGCTGACCTCGCCCTGCTGGTTGAGCAGGGCGAGGATCTCGTGGCGGCGCTGGGGCGTGTTGCGTTTCGACATGAAGGCTTATGTTTCGATTCGAAAGTTACAGGTGCGAATCAAAACCCAAGAGCTTTCATTCGTCAAGTTCGGGTGATGGGAGGTTGGGGCGACGCAGGAGCGACTGCCCACCGCACCGGGGCGCTTTTCGTAGGATGGGTTGAGCCTGCGAAACCCATGCTGCCGTGGCGATGGGTATCGCTTCGCTCAACGCCATCCTACGGGGGTTGTGTTTGCCGGCGGGTGCAGGAGCGCCCACGGGCAGCGCCTCAGCCCATCTCCAGGCGGTTGCGGCCGCCGCGCTTGGCACGGTACAGGGCCTGGTCGGCGCGCTCGAAGGCCGCTTCGTTGCGCTCGCCGGCGCGGAACTGGGTGAGGCCCGCGGAGCAGGTGATGACCAGCGGTTCGCCCTTGAAGTGGAAGGGGATGCGTTCCACCGACGTGCGCAGGGCTTCCAGCAGTTGCTGCCCGCCGTCCAGCGGCGTGGAGGGCAGCAGCACGACGAATTCCTCGCCGCCGAAGCGGGCGATGAAGTCGGTCTTGCGCAGGCGCTTGGCCAGCTCGCCGGCGATGATCTTCAGCACCTTGTCGCCGGCCAGGTGGCCGTAGTCGTCGTTGATGCGCTTGAAGTGGTCGACGTCCAGCACCGCCAGCAGCAGTTCGCCGCCGAAGCGCTGCACCCGCGCCACTTCCAGTTCCAGCCGCTCGCTCAGGGCGGCGCGGTTGGGCAGGCCGGTGAGGGGGTCGGTCAGGGCCTTCTGCCGCTGGTCCTCGATGCTGGCCTGGAAGCTGCGCGCCTCTTCCTCCATCGAGGAAACCCGCGCCACCAGCGCCTGCAGGCGCTCCCCGGCCTCGCGCTCGCGGGCCTCGCGTTCCTGGCGGTGCCGCTCGATGCTGCCGAGCAGGCCTTCCAGGCGCTCATCCACCGAGCGCCGGAGGCTGTCCAGGTCGGTGGCCTGCTGCACGCTGTTCTGCAGGCCGCTGACCTGGTCGCGCAGTTCATCGTCCAGGCGCCGCGCGCTGTCGGACACGGCGTCCTGGCCCTGCTGCACGGCGCCAAGGCTGTCGAGGAAGGTGCTCAGGCGGTCGTTGAGCTGGTGCAGGTAGCCTTCGAAGGCGGCCTGGCCGCTGTCGTTGAGGGCCAGCACCAGCACCGCCAGGTCGTCCAGCACCGGCACCAGTTCGTACCAGTTCAGGCTGCCGTTGATGCGCTCGCGCAGGGCCTGGGCCTGTGGGCGGTAGGTGGCCGGCAGCTGCAGCTGGTCGAGCAGGTTCAGCAGGCTGGCCTCGATGTGCGGCGCCACCGCGCTGTAGCCGGGCTCCGGCATCGGCGGCAGGGCGTAGTGCTGCTCGCCCTCGCCATCCAGCAGCACCGGGCGCGGCGCGCTGGGGATGAGGTCGGCGGGCAGCGGCAGGCTGTCCAGCAGGGCGGCGGACGGCGCGGGTGACGGCAGCGGTTCGGGATCGGCTTGCACCGCCACGGCGGCGGCCTGCTGCGGAATGACCAGGGGTTCTTCGTCCGCGACGGCCACGTCAGCCTCGGCGACCACGGCGGCCTCGGCCCTGGCCGGCGCCGCCGGCGCCTCGCTGGCCGGCGCGCCATTGCTGGCGGGCGCGGGCTGGGCGGGGCCGTCCTCGCCGTCTTCGCGGCCACCGAACAGGCGCTGCAGCAGGCCGGGGCGCGGCGCCTCGGCGTCGGAAAGCTGTTCCAGCACGCGCCGCTGCAAGTTGCCCAGCTCGCCGAGCAGCACCGGCAGCTCGCGGGACTGGCTGGCGCGCGCCTCCAGGTCGCGGGCGAACAGTTTCAGCGGCAGGCGCACGTCCCGCGGCAGGTCGAGGTTCAGCAGCTGCTGGGCGATCTGCTGCAGCGCCGTGATGTTCTGGCGGATGCGCTGCTGGCGGCGCTGTTCGGAGTCCAGCACGGTCTTTTCCAGGCGCGGGATCAGCCGCGCCAGGCCCGCGTCAATATCGTTGCGGCGCAGCAGTTCGCGCAGTTCCTGCATGCACTGGTCGACCGCCTTGTCGCTGCCCTCGGCAGCCAGGCTGCTGCGCACCAGGCCGCGGCGCAGCAGGTCGACGCGCACTTCCCAGCGGCGCTCCAGGCGCTCCTGCTGGTCGATGTTGGCGAGGTACTTTTCCTTCCAGCGCTGGTTGTCGTCGCGGCTCATCGAGCGTCCTTGAGAGAAAGCGCGGAGTCTTGCCGGCAGCCGTCGGGCAGGCGGATCTCCACGGACACCGGCAGGTGGTCGGAGATCGGCTCCGGCAGCACGCTGACCCGCTCCAGGGTCAGCCCGGGGCTGAGCAGGATGTGGTCCAGGCAGCGCTGCGGGCGCCAGCTGGGAAAGGTCGCCTGGACCTGCGGGGCGATCAGCCCGAGATCGCGCAGCGGCGAAGTCTCCAGCAGGTCGCTGGCGTGGGTGTTCATGTCGCCCATCAGCACCTGGTGGCGGTAGTTCTGCAGCAGCTCGCGGATGTAGGCGAGCTGGCGGGTGCGGGTGCGCGGGCCCAGGGCCAGGTGCATCATCACCACGGCCAGGGCGTTGTCGCCCTCGCCGAAGCGCATGAGGATCGCCCCGCGGCCGGGCGGGCCGGGGAGCGGGTGGTCTTCCAGCAGGGTCGGGCGCAGGCGGCTGAGCAGGCCGTTGCTGTGCTGGGCGATGCGCCCGAGGTTGCGGTTGAGCTGCTGGTACCAGTAGGGGAAGGCGCCGAGCTGGGCCAGGTGCTCGACCTGGTTGACGTAGCCGGAGCGCAGGCTGCCGCCGTCGGCCTCCTGCAGGGCCACCAGGTCGTAGCCGGACAGCAGGTCGCCGATGCGCTGCAGGTTGCCGGCGCGCCCGGCGGCGGGCAGCAGGTGCTGCCAGCCGCGGGTCAGGTAGTGGCGGTAGCGTTCGGTGCTGATGCCCACCTGGATGTTGAAGCTGAGCAGGCGCAGGCGGCCATCGGCGGGATAGCCGGATTCCGCGGCCTGCGGGTTGACCTGCGCGGGGCGGGATGCGACCACCCGCTGCTGGCGGAGCCTGCTCAGCATGGCGGGTTACCTCACTGGGCGGCCTTGGCGGCGTCGCGTTCCTTGGCGATCAGGAAGTCGGCCAGCTCCAGGGCCTTCTCCGGGCCACCGGCCGAGCCGATGTCGAAGCGATACTTGCCGTTGACCACCATGGTCGGTACGCCGCTGATCTGGTAGGCCATGGCCAGTTTCTTGTCCTTCTCGATCTGGCCCTTGATGGCGAACGAGTCGAAGGTGCTGAGGAACTTGTCCTTGTCCACGCCCAGCGGGGCGAGGAAGTCGGCCATCTCTTCCGGGGTGGCCAGTTTCTTGCCTTCCTTGTGGATGGCCTCGAACACGGCGGTGTGCACCTTGTGCTCCACGCCCATGGCTTCCAGGGTCAGGAACAGCTGGCCGTGGACGTTCCAGATGCCGCCGAACATGGCCGGGATGCGGACGAAATGCACGTCGGCCGGCAGTTTCCCGATCCACGGGTTGATGGTCGGTTCGAAGGCGTAGCAATGCGGGCAGCCGTACCAGAACAGCTCCACCACCTCGATCTTGCCGGGCTGGGACACCGGAACAGGGGTGCTCAGCTCGGTGTACTGCTTGCCGGATTCGAACTCGGCGGCTTGCGCGCTGAGACCGAACAGGCCGGCGAAGGCCAGTACGGCGGTGAAAATCAGGTTACGCATGGTTCACTCCTTGGCTGGATCGGGGGCGCCGCGGCGCGGCCGTGATTGGACTGGGGAGGCCGGCGGCGGTTCCAGGCATTGTAGTGGCGGCGGATACGAAAAAGGGTGGCCGAAGCCACCCTTTTTTTTCAAGCCGTGCCGCGGGGCGAAGGCCTCAGTGCAGGCCTTCGATGTAGCTGGAGACGGCGGCGATGTCCTTGTTGGACAGCTTGGCGGCGATGCTGCGCATGATCATGCTGTCGCCGTCGTTGGTGCGCTCGCCTTCGCGGAAGGCGGTCAGCTGCTTGGCCACGTAGGCCGCGTGCTGGCCACCCAGGTGCGGGAAGGCGGCCGGCTCGTTGCCCACGCCGTCGGGCGAGTGGCAGCCGGTGCAGGCGGGCATGCCCTCGGCGAGCTTGCCGCCGCGGTACAGGGCCTCGCCGGCGGAGACCAGCTTGGGATCGGCGGCGCCGACGCTCATCTTCTGGCTGGAGAAGTAGGCGGCGATGTCGGCCAGGTCCTGGTCGCTGAGGTTGGTCAGCAGGCCGGTCATCTCCAGAACGGTGCGCTTGCCGTCCTTGATGTCATGCATCTGCTTGAGCAGGTATTTGTCGCCCTGGCCCGCCAGTTTCGGGAAGTTCGGCGCCATGCTGTTGCCATCGGCACCATGGCAGGCGCCGCACACGGCGGCCTTCGCCTGGCCGGCCTTGGCATCGCCGACTTCGGCGTGGGCCATGGCGGTCAGTCCCAGGGTCAAGAGCAGACTCACGATTATTTTGTTCATCAGCTAATCCATTACGGCTAATAGGTGAAAGAGAAAAGCCCGGGTTACTTGGACATCCACTGGATGATTGCCTTGTAGTCCTCGGTGTTGCAGTCGGTGCACAGGCCACGCGGGGGCATGGCGTTGAAACCGTTGGTGACGTGCTGCACCAGCGTATCCATGCCTTTGTCCAGGCGCGGTTTCCAGGCTGCGGCGTCGCCCTTCTTCGGGGCCATCGGCAACTGGCCGGCATGACAGGCGCCACATGCCCGGTTGAATACCGCTTCCGGGTCCTGGGCGGCCTGCACGCTGGTAGCCATCGCGGCGGCTACGGCTGCGAACAGCAGTTTCTTCATGATCGTCCTCATCGGGAGGGAACGTCCGCGTTCTATTGCGCGGCCGGTTGATTATCGCGTTCCCGTGGCGCCCGACCCTGGGGGATAAAGCGCACACAAAATCCGCGGCATTATATACTTCGCCTGCCTGTTCGAAAACGAGACCGGCCCCCGCGACACCGAGTCGCACCCCGCCGCGGAAGCCCCCCATGCCCCCCAAGAGCCCTGCCAAGAACCCCATCCTCAGCCTTTGCCAGCAGGCAACCTTCCTGATCAGCGCGGCCAAGGTCGAGCAGTGCCCGGAAGACAGCGGCCGCGAAGTCGCCTTCGCCGGCCGTTCCAACGCTGGTAAGTCTAGCGCGCTAAATGCACTCACCCATGCCAATCTGGCGCGCACCTCGAAAACCCCCGGGCGCACCCAGTTGCTGAACTTCTTCCGCCTGGACGACGAGCGCCGCCTGGTCGACCTGCCCGGCTACGGCTACGCCAAGGTGCCGATCCCGCTGAAGCTGCACTGGCAGCAGCACCTGGAAGCCTACCTGAGCAGCCGCGAGTCGCTGGCCGGGGTGGTGCTGATGATGGACATCCGCCATCCGCTGACCGAATTCGACCGCCTGATGCTCGACTGGGCCCAGGCCAGCCGGCTGCCGATCCACGTGCTGCTGACCAAGGCCGACAAGCTGGCCTTCGGCGCGGCGAAGAACGCGCTGCTCAAGGTGCGCCGCGAAATCCAGCAGGGCTGGGGCGACGTCGCCAGCGTGCAGTTGTTCTCGGCGCCCAAGCGCGAGGGAGTGGAGGAGGCGCAACAGGTCCTGGCGGCCTGGCTGGGCCTGCTGGAAGAGGACGGAGAGGAGGCCGAACAGGCCTGAAGGCCTGGCGCAGAGGGTGCCGGCTGGCCGCCGGCACTTTTGCGCGGGCAAAAAAAACCCCGAGCTTCGTATGGGGAGGGGGAAGTTCGGGGTTTAAGTCCGGACCGCTAGGGCGGGGTCCAGGATTCTGCCAACACTAAACACTGCAAAGGAGCATCGAAGGGCTTCTCCAGCCATTCACGAGTTCTGACCCGGGCTGCAGCGGGAAAGTTCAGTGGTGGCTGAAAAAATTTTCCCGAGGCCCTTTTCAGGGTTTCCTGAGGCGCCCCGCAGAGCCCGTCACCCGGGCCCTGCGACCGTTCGTCAGTGGGCTTCGTCCCAGTTCGAACCGCTGCCGGTTTCGACGATGAGCGGTACCGCCAGCTGCGCCGCCTTGCCCATCAGGTCGCGCAGTTTCGCCGCCACCTCCTCGACCAGGTCCTCGCGCACTTCCAGCACCAGTTCGTCGTGTACCTGGAGGATGACCCGGGCGTCGATGCCGCTGGCCTGCAGCCAGTCGTCCACGGCGACCATGGCGAGCTTCATGATGTCCGCCGCGGTGCCCTGCATGGGCGCGTTGATCGCGGTGCGCTCGGCGGCCTTGCGCATGGCGGCGTTCTTCGAGCCGATTTCCGGCAGGTACAGGCGGCGGCCGTAGAGCGTCTCGACGTAGCCCTGCTCGGCGGCCTGGGCGCGGGTGCGCTCCATGTAGGCCAGCACCCCGGGGTAGCGGGCGAAGTAGCGGTCGATGTAGGCCTGGGCCTCCTTGCGCTCGACGCCGATCTGCTTGGCCAGGCCGAAGGCGCTCATGCCGTAGATCAGCCCGAAGTTGATGGCCTTGGCGCGGCGGCGCTGCTCGGGCGTGACCTCGTCCAGCGGCAGGCCGAAGACCTCGGCGGCGGTGGCGCGGTGCACGTCGCGGTCGTGGCGGAAGGCGTCCAGCAGGCCTTCGTCCTGGGCCAGGTGGGCCATGATCCGCAATTCGATCTGCGAATAGTCGGCCGACAGCAGCCGGCAGCCCGCGGGGGCGACGAAGGCCTGGCGGATGCGCCGGCCCTCGGCGGTGCGGATCGGGATGTTCTGCAGGTTCGGGTCGGTGGAGGAGAGCCGCCCGGTGGCCGCCACCGCCTGGTGGTAGCTGGTGTGGATGCGCCCGGTGCGCGGGTTGATCTGCTCCGGCAGCTTGTCGGTGTAGGTGCTCTTGAGCTTGCTCAGGGAGCGGTACTGCATGATCACCTTGGGCAGCTCGTAGTCCTGCTCGGCCAGGTCGGCCAGCACGTTCTCGGCGGTGGACGGCTGGCCGGTGGCGGTCTTGGCCAGCACCGGCAGGCCAAGCTTCTCGTAAAGAATGGCGCCGAGCTGCTTGGGCGAGCCGAGGTTGAACTCCTGGCCGGCCAGTTCGAAGGACTTGCGCTCCAGTTCGACCATTTTCTCTCCCAGTTCGCGGCTTTGCAGCCCCAGGAGGTTGGCGTCGACCAGCGCGCCGTTGCGCTCGATGCGCGCCAGCACCGGCACCAGCGGCATCTCGATGTCGGTCAGCACCTTGGCCAGCGACGGGATGGCCTGCAGCTTCTCCCACAGGGCCTGGTGCAGGCGCAGGGTCACGTCGGCGTCCTCGGCGGCGTAGGGGCCGGCCTGCTCCAGGGCGATCTGGTCGAAGGTCAGCTGCTTGGCGCCCTTGCCGGCGATGTCCTCGAAGCGGATGGTGCTGTGGCCCAGGTACTTCAGCGCCAGGCTGTCCATGTCGTGGCGGGTGGCGGTGGAGTTGAGCACGTAGGATTCGAGCATGGTGTCGTAGGCCACGCCGCGCACCTCGATGGGCGTGCTGGCGTTGGCCAGGACGTTGATGTCGTACTTGGCGTGCTGGCCGACCTTGGCCTTGTTCGGGTCTTCCAGCAGCGGCTTGAGGGCCTTGAGCACGGCGTCGCGGTCCAGCTGCTGGGGCACGCCCATGTAGCTGTGGGCCAGGGGCACGTAGGCGGCCTCGCCCGGCTCGACGGCGAAGGACACGCCCACCACCTGCGCCTGCTGGGCGTCGATGCTGGTGGTCTCGGTGTCGAAGACGATCAGCTCGGCGACTTGCAGCTTCTGCAGCCAGGCGTCGAAGGCGGCCTGCTCCAGAACGGTTTCGTAGCGCGAGTCCTGGGCCGGGGCGCTCTCGGCGGGGCTTTCGCCGGCGTCCTTGGCCTCGCGCAGCAGGTCGTCCAGCCAGTTCTTGAACTCCAGCTGGCGGTACAGCTCGATCAGCGCCTCGCGGTCCGGTTCGCCCGGGTGCAGGGCATCCAGCTCGATGTCCAGCGCCACGTCGGTCTTGATGGTGGCCAGCTGGTAGGACAGGTAGGCCTGCTCGCGGTTTTCCTCGAGCTTGGCCGGCAGGCCCTTGGCGCCGCGGATCGGCAGCTCGGGCACCTTGTTCAGGCTGGCGTAGAGCACGTCGAGGCCGCCGCCGACGCCGGTGAGCAGGCCCAGCGCGGTCTTCTCGCCGACCCCGGGCACGCCGGGGATGTTGTCGACCTTGTCGCCCATCAGCGCCAGGTAGTCGATGATCAGCTCAGGACCGACGCCGAATTTCTCCTTAACGCCATCCACGTCCAGCGAGCTACCGGTCATGGTGTTGACCAGCGTAATGTGCCCGTCGACCAATTGGGCCATGTCCTTGTCGCCGGTGGAGATCACCACCGGGCGCTGCGCCGCGGCGCTGCTGCGGGCCAGGGTGCCGATCACGTCGTCGGCCTCCACCCCTTCCACGCACAGCAGCGGCAGGCCCAGCGCGCGCACCGCCGCGTGCAGCGGCTCGATCTGCACCCGCAGCTCGTCCGGCATCGGCGGGCGGTGCGACTTGTATTCGGCGAACAGCTCGTCGCGGAAGGTCGGGCCCTTGGCGTCGAAGACCACCGCGAAGGGGCTGTCCGGGTACTGCTTGCGCAGGCTCTTGAGCATGTTCAGCACCCCCTTCACCGCGCCCGTGGGCATGCCGGTGGAGGTGGTCAGCGGCGGCAGGGCATGGAAGGCGCGGTACAGGTAGGAAGAGCCGTCCACGAGGACGAGGGGTGCTTGACTCATGAGTGGAATCAACCTTTTCCGGAGGCCAGGGGCTAGAATGACCCCAGCCGAATCGACAAAGGAACAAGGTTATCATGCGCAGTCGCAAACGCTGGTTGCTCGCCGCCCTGCTGGCCGTATCCCCCCTGGTCGCCATGGCGGTGGACGAGGAAGCGCCGACGCCCGAACCGGATGTGACCATCCGCCAGGAGGGCGACAAGACCATCCAGGAATACCGGGTCAACGGCTTCCTCTATGCCATCAAGGTCACGCCCAAGCATGGCAAGCCGTATTTCCTGGTGCGCCAGGACGGCAGCGATGGCAATTTCATCCGTTCCGACCAGCCGGACAAGCTGATCCCGCAGTGGCAGATCTTCAGCTGGTAAACCTTCAACCCCATGGCGCTCACGAGGCCTGAGCATGTCGGTATTCACCCCTCTTGAGCGTTCCACCCTGGAAAGCTTCCTCGCTCCCTACGGACTGGGGCGCCTGCATGAGTTCCGCGGCATCCCCGAGGGCTCGGAGAACAGCAACTTCTTCGTCAGCCTGGAGCGCGGCGAATTCGTCCTGACCCTGGTCGAGCGCGGCCCGGTGCAGGACCTGCCGTTCTTCGTCGAACTGCTCGACGTGCTCCACGAGGCCGACCTGCCGGTGCCCTACGCCCTGCGCACCGAATCCGGCGAGGCCCTGCGCCAGCTGGAGGGCAAGCCGGCGCTGCTGCAGCCGCGCCTGCCCGGCCGCCACGAGCGCCAGCCCAACGCCCACCATTGCGGCGAGGTCGGCGCCCTGCTGGCACGCCTGCACCTGGCCACCCGCGGGCGCATCATCGAACGCCCCAGCGACCGCGGCCTGAGCTGGATGCTGCACCAGGGCGAGAACCTCGCCTCGCACCTGGCCCCGGCCCCGCGCGAACTGCTGGAAAACGCCCTGGAGGAAATCGCCCGGCTACTCGCCGAACAACCCGAGCTGCCGCGCGCCAACCTGCACGCCGACCTGTTCCGCGACAACGTGCTGTTCGACGGCCCGCACCTGGCCGGGGTGATCGACTTCTACAACGCCTGCTCGGGCTGGATGCTCTACGACCTGGCGATCACCCTGAACGACTGGTGCTCCCACGAAGACGGCGAACTCGACGGCCCCCGCGCCCGCGCGCTGCTGGCCGCCTACGCCAGCCGCCGGCCGTTCACCGCCCTGGAGGCCGAGCTGTGGCCGGAAATGCTGCGCGTGGCCTGCGTGCGCTTCTGGCTGTCGCGCCTGATCGCCGCCGAGGCCTTCGCCGGGCAGGACGTGCTGATCCACGACCCGGGCGAGTTCGAACGGCGCCTGGCGAAGCGGCAGAAGGTGGACATTCATTTGCCGTTTGCGTTGTAGGGCCGCCGCCGGACGGTACGGTTTTTTGTAGGAGCGGATTTATCCGCGATTTCCGCCGGCAGGGCCGGCGTATGTACGCTATCGCGGACGGAGTCCGCTCCTACGTCCGTGCGTCCCAGGGGCCTCGATGCCCACCTGTAGGAGCGCGCCCTGCGCGCGATCGCGGGATGACGCCCCCACGGTTCTGCCGGATGGCACGGCTTTTCGTAGGAGCGAGCTTGCTCGCGAAGGGGGATCGTGCCGAGTCATGGCGATGGGTATCGCTTCGCTCAACCCATCCTACGGGGTGTTTCTCCTACAGGCCTACAGGTTGATGCCGAATTTCCCATCTGCGCCGGACAGCCCCCTCTCCCTTCAGGGCGGGGCGCGCAGCCGAGGGTTGGGGAGAGGGAGTTCTTCAGGTCAAGCTCCGAGGTTGCCGGCGAAGCTCCGTTCGCGAGCAAGCTCGCTCCTACAGGGGATGTGCCAGCGTGGCGCATGCGGGTGTGAAGATCTGAGTCGGAGTGGACATCCCTGTCGTTGCTCCTCTGCCCAAGTTCAACCCCAGCCCGGCCATCCTTGGCCGGTCGTTCGCCGGCGCGACGCATGCTCGTACGGAGTGAAGATCCGATCTTGAGCAGACATCCCTGTCGATACTCCTCCGCCCAAGTTCAACCCCGGCCTGACCATCCATGGTCAGTCGTTCGCCGGGCGAAGCATGCTTCGCAAAGACTCCGGCTCACCCACATTTCGAATACCCGCAATTCAGGCAGGTCGCGCAGCCGTCCATCTGCACCACCGCCATGGTGTTGCACTTGCCGCACAGCTGGGCGCCGGCGGGGAAGCCTTCGCCGGGTTCGGCCTTGTTGGTGCCCTGGGCCGCTTCGTAGGCCGCGCGCTTTTCCGCCAGGTACAGGCGCTGTTCCTCGTCGATCTGCGGGCCCTGCATCAGACCGATGGCTACCAGGTGGCGTTCCACCACCGCGCCTATCTCGGCGACGATGGAGGGCATGTAGATGCCGCCGCGCTTGAGATAGCCGCCGCGCGGATCGAACACCGCCTTCATTTCCTCCACCAGGAAGGTGCAGTCGCCGCCCTTGCGGAACACTGCCGACATGATGCGGGTGAGGGCGACTATCCACTGGAAGTGGTCCATGTTCTTCGAGTTGATGAAGATCTCGAAGGGCCGGCGCTGCTCGTAGGGCGTGTCGGGGTTGAGCACCATGTCGTTGATGGTCACGTAGAGCGCGTGCTCGAACAGCGGCGACTTGATCTTGTAAGTGGCGCCCACCAGGATCTCCGGGCGCTGCAGGGTTTCGTCCATCTTCACCACGGCCGCCGCCGCGGCAGCCTCGGCGCGGGCCTTTTCCTCGGCGACGTCGACCACTTCGAAGCTGCGGATCTTCTGGTTGATTTTCACTGGCATGGGATTCCTCCGCGGCTTCAGAACTTGCCGTAGTAGCCTTCTTTCAAGGCATCGAACAGGTTGGCGGCGGTGTGGGTCTCGCCGTCGTACTCCACTTCCTCGTTGCCCTTGAGTTCCACCGTGCTGCCGTCTTCCAGCTCGAAGCGGTAGAGGGTCTTCTCCAGGTCCGAGTCCTTGACCAGCACGCCCTGGAAGGCGGCCGGGTTGAAGCGGAAGGTGGTGCAGCCCTTCAGGCCCTGGCGCCAGGCGTAGAGGTAGATGTCCTTGAAGTCCTCGAAGGGGTAGTCGGTGGGCACGTTGGCGGTCTTGGAGATCGACGAGTCGATCCAGCGCTGCGCCGCCGCCTGGATGTCCACGTGCTGCTGCGGGGTGATGTCGTCGGCGGTGACGAAGTACTCCGGCAGGCGGTGCTTGCCGTCCTCGGCGTCGGGCACGGCCTTGGCGTCGACCTTGGCGCGGTAGGCCAGCAGTTCGTAGCTGAACACCGAGATCTTCTCCTTGGTCTTGCGCCCGGCGCGGATCAGGTTGCGCGAGTAGTGGTGGGCGAAGCTCGGCTCGATGCCGTTGGAGGCGTTGTTGGCCAGGCTCAGGCTGATGGTGCCGGTGGGCGCGATGGAGCTGTGGTGGGTGAAGCGCGCGCCGTGGCGGGCCAGGGCCTCGACCAGCTGCGGGGCGTGCTCGGCGATGCGCTGCATGTAGCGCGAATACTTGGCGTGGAGGACGCGGCCGGGCACCCGGTCGCCCACTTTCAGGCCGTCGGCGGCCATTTCCGGGCGCTTGCGCAGCATTTCCGCGGTCACTTCGTAGTCCTGCGCCAGCACCGGCGCCGGGCCTTTCTCCAGGGCCAGGTCTAGGGCCACTTCCCAGCCCACCAGGGCCATTTCGCGCGCCACTTCCTCGGTGAACACGCAGGCCTCGGGGCTGCCGTAGCGCAGCTTGAGCATGGTCAGCGTCGAGCCCAGGCCAAGGAAGCCCATGCCGTGGCGGCGCTTGCCGAGGATTTCCTCACGCTGCTGCGCCAGCGGCAGGCCGTTGACCTCCACCACGTTGTCGAGCATGCGGGTGAACACCCGCACCACCTCGCGGTAGCGCTCCCAGTCGAAGTGCGGCTCCTCGCCGAAGGGGTCGACGACGAAGCCGGTGAGGTTCACCGAGCCCAGCAGGCAGGAACCATAGGGCGGCAGCGGCTGCTCGCCGCAGGGGTTGGTGGCGCGGATGGCCTCGCACCACCAGTTGTTGTTCAGCTCGTTGACGCGGTCGATGAGGATGAAGCCCGGCTCGGCGTAGTCGTAGGTGGAGACCATGATCATGTCCCACAGGTGCCGCGCCTTCACGCGCCCGTAGACCTTGCAGGCGACGCGGCCGTCCTCGCCGACCAGGTATTCGTCGTGGATCGGCCAGTCGCGCCAGAGCACCTGGGCCGGGTCGTCCAGGTCGACCTCGTCGCGCTCCTTGTGGTGCACCGGGAACAGCAGCGGCCAGTCGGCGTCGGCCTGCACCGCCTGCATGAAGTCGTCGGTGATCAGCAGGCTGAGGTTGAACTGGCGCAGCCGGCCGTCCTCGCGCTTGGCGCGGATGAACTCGCGCACGTCCGGGTGGGCGACGTCGAAGGTGCCCATCTGCGCGCCGCGGCGGCCGCCGGCGGAGCTGACGGTGAAGCACATCTTGTCGAAGATATCCATGAACGACAGCGGCCCGCTGGTGTGCGCGCCGGCGCCGGACACGTAGGCGCCGCGCGGGCGCAGGGTGCTGAACTCGTAGCCGATGCCGCAGCCGGCCTTGAGCGTCAGGCCGGCCTCGTGGACCTTCTGCAGGATGTCGTCCATGGAGTCGTGGATGATCCCGGAGACGGTGCAGTTGATGGTCGAGGTGGCCGGCTTGTGCCCCTGGGCGCCGGCGTTGGAGATGATCCGCCCGGCCGGGATGGCGCCATGCCGCAGGGCCCAGAGGAAGCGCTCGTACCAGTGCTCGCGGGTCGCCGCGTCCGGCTCGACGTCCGCCAGGGCGCGGGCCACCCGCTGCCAGGTCTCGTCGACGCTGGCGTCGATGGGCGTGCCGTCCTTCTGCTTGAGCCGGTACTTGCTGTCCCAGATGTCCTGGGACGCCGGCTGCAGTTCGAGTGCCGCCTGGTCTGTGCCCTGCGGGCGAGCATCGGTCTTGGCCATCCGCTGAAGATCCTCCCGTTGGTGCGCGGCCGGCTTGGGGCAGACCGCAATATCTAGTTATCCAGTAAATACACGAAACTACATATTGTGTATTTAGTCCAGCCGGAGACTCTAGTACCCGGAAGAGGTATTTGCCTATGAGGCGATGGGACGCAGGGGGAAAGTGTAGGTGAGCGGGGGCGGGAGGGAGGGGGTTGGGGTGGGGGCAAGAGCCTAAGTGCCCAAGAGCGCAAGAGCGCCCTCTCCCTAACCCTCTCCCTGAAGGGAGAGGGGACCGTTGGGCAGAGTCGGAGATATAGGAGTTAGCCGGCAACGCCGAAATTTTCAGGCTGATGCCTGTTCTATTCTCGGCACGAACTAGCCCCCTCTCCCTTCAGGGAGAGGGCTGGGGAGAGGGAGCGGTACCCATCCCAGCACCATGGCCCCCCGGCAGGCACCATTCCCTCTCACCCCACCAAAGACCGTAGGATGGGTTGAGCTTGCGATACCCATCACCATGGCATGGCCCGATGGGTATCGCTTCGCTCAACCCATCCTACAAGAGCGCCGCCTCAGAGCTTCTCCAGGCACCCGGCGAACTCATCGGCCAGGTTGCCCAGCAGCCTCTCATAGCCATTGGCGTCGACCTTGACCGCCACGCCCAGATCATCCAGCTCGGCCAGCTGCACCGGCAGGCCGGCGCTGAGGGTATCGGCCAGGCGCGGGCGGAGCGGCGGTTCGCTGAAGATGCACGACGGGCCGGCCTTCTGCAGTTGCGCGCGCATCGCGGCGACGTGCTTCGCCCCCGGCTGCACGTCCGCGGACAGGGCGAAGACCCCGGCGTGGCGCAGGCCGTAGGCTTCCTCGAAGTAGTCGAAGGCTTCGTGGAAGACGAAGTAGGGCTTGCCGACCAGCGGCGCCAGGCGCTGCTTCAGGCGCGCGTCGAGCTGTTCCATGCGCTCGTCGAAGGCCTTGAGGTTGGCCTGGTAGCGCCCGGCGTTGAGCGGGTCGGCGATGGCCAGGTCCTCGGCCATGCGCGCGGCGATGGCCTGGGCGTTGGCCGGCAGCAGCCAGAGGTGCGCGTCCAGGGTGCCGGGGCGGTGATCGTGGTCGTGGTCCTCGTAGTCGGCGTGGCTCATGTTCTCGAAGTTGACGAACTTGCGCAGGTGCATGCCCGGCAGCTCCTGCACCGCCACGCTGGGGGCCTGGCGGGCCTGCAGCGGCTTGTCGAGGAACACTTCCATGTCCGGGCCCACCCAGTAGAACAGCTGGGCCTCGCGCAGGCGGCGCACGTCCGAGGGGCGCAGGGCGTAGCTGTGCGGCGAGGCGCCGGGCGGCAGCAGCACGTCGGGGCTGCCCTCGCCGTCCTGGACGGCGGCGGCGATCAGTTGCAGCGGCTTGATGCTGGTCAGCACCTTGACCTCGGCGCTGGCGCCAAGGCTCAGGAACAGGGTGCAACAGGCGAGGAGCAGGGCGGATGGGCGCAGGGACACGGCGGACTCACACGGGCAGGGAGGTAAAGGGTAATATAATAACGTCTCCGTACCCGAGCGTCGTCGCCGCAATGTACAAGTTGATGCCCAACACCCCGCTGGCCTGCCGCCCGCACGACCACGCCACCTGCGTGGCCGGCGCCCTGGCCGAGGCCGACGCGCTCTGCGCGCGCCAGGGCGTGCGCCTGACCGAGCTGCGCCGGCGCGTGCTGGAACTGGTCTGGCAGAGCCACAGGCCGCTGGGCGCCTACGACATCCTCGCCGTGCTCAGCGAGGAAGACGGCCGCCGCGCCGCGCCGCCCACCGTCTACCGGGCGCTGGACTTCCTCCTGGAAAACGGCCTGGTGCACCGCATCGCCTCGCTCAACGCCTTCGTCGGCTGCAACAACCCCGAGCACGCCCACGAGGGCCAGTTCCTCATCTGCCGCGCCTGCCACACCGCCATCGAGCTGGAACAGCCGGCCATCAGCCAGGCCATAGTCGCCGGCGCCGAGGGCGTCGGCTTCAGCGTCGAGACGCAGACCGTCGAAGTGGTCGGCCTCTGCGCCGCCTGCGCGCCCAAGCAGCGGGAGGCCTGATGAGCCAGCCCCTGGTCCGCCTCGAAGGGGTGGGCGTGCGCTATGCCGGGCAGGCGGTGCTGCAGAACGTCAGCCTGAGCATCGGCGCCGGCGAGATCGTCACCTTGATCGGCCCCAACGGCGCCGGCAAGACCACCCTGGTGCGCAGCGTGCTCGGCCTGCTCAGGCCCGACAGCGGCACGGTGTGGCGCCAGCCGAAGCTGACCATCGGCTACATGCCGCAGAAGCTCCACGTCGACCCGACCCTGCCGCTCTCGGTGCTGCGCTTCCTGCGCCTGGTGCCCGGCGTGGGCCGCGAGCAGGCCCTGGCCGCGCTCAAGGAAGTGGGCGCCGCGCAGGTGCTGGACAGCCCGCTGCAGACCGTCTCCGGCGGCGAACTGCAGCGCGTGCTGCTGGCCCGCGCGCTGCTGCGCAAGCCGCAGCTGCTGGTGCTCGACGAGCCCGTGCAGGGCGTCGACGTCGCCGGCCAGGCCGAGCTGTACCGCCTGATCACCCGCCTGCGCGACCGCCTGGGCTGCGGCGTGCTGATGGTCTCCCACGACCTGCACCTGGTGATGAGCACCACCGACCAGGTGGTCTGCCTGAACCGCCACGTGTGCTGCCACGGGCACCCCGAGCAGGTCAGCGGCGACCCGGCCTTCGTCGAGCTGTTCGGCCAGGACGCCCGCAGCCTGGCGGTCTACCACCACCACCACGACCATGCCCACGACCTGCACGGCGAAGTGGTGCCGCAGGGCGGCGCCGGCCTGGCTATCCACGGCAAACTGACCCCGGTACACAAGCACGGCCCCGACTGCAACCATGGCTGATTTCCTTCTCTACGCGCTGCTGGCCGGGCTGTCCCTGGCGCTGGTCGCCGGCCCCCTGGGCTCCTTCGTGGTCTGGCGGCGCATGGCCTATTTCGGCGACACCCTGTCCCATGCCGCGCTGCTCGGCGTGGCCCTGGGCTTCCTGCTGGACGTCAGCCCGACCCTCGCGGTGACCGTCGGCTGCGTACTGCTGGCCGTGCTGCTGGTGACCCTGCAGCAGCGCCAGCCGCTGGCCGCCGACACCCTGCTGGGCATCCTCGCCCACAGCACGCTGTCCCTGGGCCTGGTGACCCTGAGCTTCATGAAGGAAGTGCGGGTGGACCTGATGGCCTACCTGTTCGGCGACCTGCTGGCGGTGAGCCAGACCGACCTCATGTGGATAGTCGCCGGCAGCGCCCTGGTGCTGGGGCTGATCTGCTGGCTGTGGCGGCCGCTGCTGGCGATCACCGTGCACGAGGAACTGGCGCGGGTCGAGGGCCTGCCGGTGACCGCCATCCGCCTGGCGCTGATGCTGCTGATCGCCATCGTCATCGCCGTGGCCATGAAGATCGTCGGCGTGCTGCTGATCACCTCGCTGCTGATCATTCCCGCCGCCGCCGCCCAGCGCCACGCCCGCAGCCCCGAGCAGATGGCCTTCGGCGCCACCCTGGTGGGCCTGGTGGCGGTGTGCGCCGGGCTTGCGCTGTCGTGGTTCAAGGACACCCCGGCCGGGCCGTCCATCGTGGTCAGTGCCGCAGCGCTGTTCCTGCTGAGTTTTGTCCTGCCGCGGCGGACGGTGTAGAATTTGTCGATTTTTTGATCAATCGAGAATGACTGGCATGAAGTTCCTTGCCCTCCGTCTGCTTTCCGTCCTCTCCCTCGCCCTGCTGCTGGGCGCGTGCCAGAGCCTGTCCGGCCAGGCGCCGGCCGGCTCCGGCTTCGAGGCCCGCCTGGCCGCCGGCCAGCTGGAAGCCGCGCAACTGCAGCTGGGCCAGGAGCACGAGGATGCCGCGCAGCTGGCCGAACGCCGCCAGCGCCTGGCCGACGCCTACCTGCAACGCAGCCGCGAGGCCCTGCAGGCCGGCGACGTCAACGGCGCCAGCAACGCCCTGGCCCGCGCCCGCTCGCTGATGCCGCGCGCCCCGGCGCTGGCCGCCGATGTCAAGGACATCGGCCAGCCCAAGGCCGCCGCCCCGGTCAAGTGCGAGCCCTGAAAGCCGCGTCCGCCCGTCTTATTCCGTTTCGCCCGGCCCTTATCCGAACAAGGATTAATCGGCTATAGGAAAGCAGGGTAAAATGCGCGGTTTTTGCCGAGCGCCTACGCTCGTTTGCCAGGACACCCCGGCAGAGCGCGCCATTCCCACACTTCGCCGTACCCACAAGGTTCGCCACGTGATCGAATTCCACGACGTCCACAAGACCTACCGCGTCGCCGGCCGCGACATCCCGGCCCTGCAGCCGACGCGCCTGAGCATCGGCGCCGGCCAGGTGTTCGGCCTGATCGGCCACTCCGGCGCCGGCAAGAGCACCCTGCTGCGCCTGATCAACCGCCTGGAAGAACCCAGCGGCGGGCGCATCGTCATCGACGGCGAGGACGTCACCGCCCTCGACGCCGACGGCCTGCGGCGCTTCCGCCAGCGCGTCGGGATGATCTTCCAGCACTTCAACCTGCTGGCTTCCAAGACCGTGGCCGAGAACATCGCCATGCCGATGAGGCTGGCCGGCAGTTTCAGCGCCGCGCAGATCGCCGCGCGGGTGGACGAACTGCTCGAGCGCGTGGGCCTGCAGGACCACGCCCGCAAGTACCCGGCGCAGCTTTCCGGCGGCCAGAAGCAGCGCGTCGGCATCGCCCGCGCCCTGGCCTGCGGGCCCAAGCTGCTGCTCTGCGACGAGGCCACCAGCGCGCTGGACCCGCAGACCACCGGCCAGGTCCTGCAGCTGCTGGCGGAGATCAACCGCGAGCTGAAGCTGACCATCGTCCTCATCACCCACGAGATGGACGTGATCCGCCGCGTCTGCGACCGCGTGGCGGTGATGGACGCCGGCAGCATCGTCGAGCAGGGCGAGGTGGCCGACGTCTTCCTCCACCCGCAGCACGAAACCACCCGGCGCTTCGTCTTCGAGGCCGAGCGCGTCGACGAGGACGAGCAGCACGACGACTTCGCCCACGTGCCCGGGCGCATCCTGCGCCTGACCTTCCGCGGCGAGGCCACCTACGCCCCGCTGCTGGGCACGGTGGCGCGGCAGACCGGGGTGGACTACAGCATCCTCGCCGGGCGCATCGACCGCATCAAGGACCAGCCCTACGGCCAGCTGACCCTGGCCCTGGTGGGCGGTGACATGGAGGCGGCCATGGCCCAGCTGAATGCGGCCGAGGTGCATGTAGAGGTGCTGCGCGCATGAACGACTTCTTTATAAATATCGACTGGTCGGAAATCCTCCAGGCCAGCATCGACACCTTCTGGATGCTCGGCGGCTCGCTGCTGTTCACCGTCATCCTCGGCCTGCCGCTGGGCGTGCTGCTGTTCCTCACCGGGCCCAAGCAGCTGTTCCAGAACCGCGCGGTCTACGCTCTGCTTTCCTTCGTGGTCAACGTGCTGCGCTCGCTGCCGTTCATCATCCTGCTGATCGTGATGATCCCCTTCACCGTGCTGATCACCGGCACCTCGCTGGGCGTCGCCGGGGCCATCCCGCCGCTGGTGGTGGGCGCCACGCCGTTCTTCGCGCGCCTGGTGGAAACCGCCCTGCGCGAGGTGGACAAGGGCATCATCGAGGCCACCCAGGCGATGGGCGCCAGCACCCGCCAGATCATCTGCAACGCCCTGCTGCCGGAGGCCCGCCCGGGCATCATCGCCGCCATCACCGTCACCGCCATCACCCTGGTGTCCTACACCGCGATGGCCGGCGTGGTCGGCGCCGGCGGCCTCGGCGACCTGGCCATCCGCTTCGGCTACCAGCGCTTCCAGACCGACGTCATGGTGGTCACCGTGATCATGCTGCTGGTGCTGGTACAGGTTCTGCAGACCGTCGGCGACAAGCTGGTGGTCCACTTCTCCCGCAAATAACCACAAGGCCCCGCGGGCCACAGGAAAATCCCAAAAGGAGCGCTCCATGAAGAAACTGCTTGCCGCCTTCGCCGCCACCGCGGCGCTGTCGATCACCGGCGCCAACGCGGCCGAAACCCTCAGCGTGGCCGCCACCCCGGTGCCACACGCGGAAATCCTCAACTTCGTCAAACCCATCCTGGCCAAGGAAGGGGTGGAGCTGAAGGTCAAGGAATTCACCGACTACGTGCAGCCCAACACCCAGGTCGCCGAGAAGCGCCTGGACGCCAACTTCTTCCAGCACCAGCCGTACCTGGACGAGTTCAACAAGTCCAAGGGCACCAGCCTGGTGGCCGTCACCGGCGTGCACATCGAGCCGCTGGGCGCCTACTCCAGCAAGTACAAGAAGCTCGACGAACTGCCCTCCGGCGCCACCGTGGTGATCCCCAACGACGCCACCAACGGCGGCCGCGCCCTGCTGCTGCTGGCCAAGACCGGCCTGATCAAGCTCAAGGACGAGAAGAGCATCACCGCCACCCCGAAGGACATCACCGACAACCCGAAGAACATCAAGGTGCGTGAACTGGAAGCCGCGACCCTGCCGCGCGTGCTGGGCCAGGTCGACCTGGCGCTGATCAACACCAACTACGCCCTGGAAGCCAAGCTGAACCCGACCAAGGACGCCCTGGCCATCGAGGGTTCCGACTCGCCCTACGTGAACATCCTGGTAGCCCGCCCGGACAACAAGGACAGCGACGCCATGCAGAAACTGGCCGCAGCCCTGCACAGCCCCGAGGTGAAGCAGTTCATCCTGGAGAAGTACAAGGGTGCCGTGGTTCCGGCGTTCTGATAGCCGACCGCACCTTTGAAGAAGCCGCGCCCCGCAAGGCGCGGCTTTTTTCTTGGCGGCTGTAAACAAGCTGCAACGGCCGGGGGGCTATAACGGCATTTCCACGACTTCTTTCGCTTACAGACCGCTTTTCCAGATTCAGGCAGGGGAGAGCGGTCTTTTTTTGTCTGCGTTTCGCGCCGACGCCCCAACGTCCTGCGCTTTGCGCTCTCCGAAATTATTTGAGCGAGCTTGCTCGCGAACGGATTTCCGGCCGGGCCTATGGTGTTTGTCCGAAGAGCGCCCTCTCCCCAGCCCTCTCCCTGAAGGGAGAGGGGGCAGTCTGTGCCGAGAGAAGTGATGGTTTCAGCCGGAAACCGCTGGCGCTGCCGGCTAACTCAGGAATGCCCAAGCACACCGAACGGTCCCCTCTCCCTTCAGGGAGAGGGTTAGGGAGAGGGGGCGGAGTCAAGCCACGACACCGAAGCAGCCGGGAGGCACCGTTCGCGAGCAAGAGCTAGGCGCCCCCCTCGCTCCTACGAAAAGCACAACGCCCCTCGACAACCCTAAATGATCTTCGTATTCTGCACAGCGAAACATAATTCCGTTAAAAACCACAATTACAACGGAGACGCTGAGCATGTCCGAGGTAGTGCAGGTCGAACGTCACGGCGACGTGGCCCTGATCAAGGTCGACAATCCCCCGGTCAACGCCCTGGGCCTGGCGGTGCGCGCCGGGTTGCTGCGGGCCTTCCGCGAGGCCGAGGCGGATGCCGCGGTGCGCGCGGTGGTGCTGGTGTGCGCCGGGCGCACCTTCATGGCCGGGGCGGATATCAAGGAATTCGGCAAGCCGCCGCAGGCGCCCTCGCTGCCCGAGGTGGTGGAAGCCATCGAGGCCTCGACCAAGCCCAGCGTGGCGGTCATCCACGGCACCGCCCTGGGCGGCGGGCTGGAAGTGGCGCTGGCCTGCCATTACCGCATCGCCCGGGCCGACGCCCAGGTCGGCCTGCCGGAAGTGAAGATCGGCCTGCTCCCCGGCGCCGGCGGCACCCAGCGCCTGCCGCGCCTGGTCGGCGTGGAACGGGCGCTGGAGATGATCGTCTCCGGCAACCCGGTGAAAGCCCCGCAGGCCCTGGAATACGGCATCCTCGATGAACTCGTCGACGGCGACCTGACCGAAGCCGGCCTGGCCTATGCCCGCCGCCTGCTGGACGAAGGCCGCGGCCCGCGCCGCAGCGGCGAGCGCCAGGTGCAAGGCGACGCCGCGCTGATCGCCGCCAAGCACGCCGAGGTGCAGAAGCGCATGCCCGGCCTGTTCTCCCCGCTGCGCTGCGTGGCCGCGGTGGAAGCCGCCAGCCGCCTGCCCCTGGCCGAGGGCCTGAAGCGCGAGCGCGAACTGTTCCAGGAATGCCTGGAGTCGCCGCAGCGCGCCGCCCTCATCCACGCCTTCTTCGCCGAGCGCGAAGCGGCGAAGATCGCCGGCCTGACCGCCGACACCCCGGTGCGCGAAGTGCGCACGGCCGCGGTGATCGGCGGCGGCACCATGGGCGTGGGCATCGCCCTGTGCTTCGCCAACGTCGGCATCCCGGTGAAGCTGCTGGAAGTCGACGGCGCCGCCCTCGACCGCGCCCTGCAACGCGCCCGCGCCACCTACCAGGCCAGCGTCGAGCGCGGCAGCCTTTCCAGCGACGCGATGGAAAAACGCCTGGGCCTGATCCAGGGCGTGCTCGACTACGCCGCGCTGGCCGACGTGGACCTGGCGATCGAAGCCGTGTTCGAGAGCCTGGAGGTCAAGCGCCAGGTCTTCGAGCGCCTGGACGCGGTGTGCAAGCCCGGCGCCATCCTCGCCAGCAACACCTCGTCGCTGGACCTCGACGCCATCGCCGCCTTCACCAAACGCCCGCAGGACGTGGTCGGCCTGCACTTCTTCAGCCCGGCCAACGTCATGCGCCTGCTGGAAGTGGTGCGCGGCCGCGAGACTTCCGCCGAAGTGCTGGCCAGCGCCATGCAGCTGGGCAAGCGCCTGAAGAAGGTCGCGGTGGCGGTGGGCGTGTGCGACGGCTTCGTCGGCAACCGCATGATCTTCCAGTACGGCCGCCAGGCCGAGTTCCTCCTGGAAGAGGGCGCAAGCCCGGCCCAGGTGGACGCCGCCCTGCGCGACTTCGGCATGGCCATGGGCCCGCTGGCGGTGCGTGACCTCTCCGGGCTGGACATCAGCCACGCCATCCGCGAGCGCCAGCGCCCCGGCCTCGAGCCCGGGCAGACGCTGCCCACGGTGCTCGACCACCTGTACGCCGCCGGCATGCTCGGGCAGAAGACCGGCGCCGGCTTCTACCTCTACCCGCAAGGCTCGCGCACCCCGCAGGACAACCCGGCGCTGCCGGCCATGCTGGAGCAGGCCGCCGCCGCGCGCGGCATCACTCGCCAGCCGGTGAGCGCCGAACACATCGTCGAGCGCTGCCTCTTCGCCCTGGTCAACGAGGCCGCGCGCATCCTCGACGAGGGCATCGCCCAGCGCGCCAGCGACGTCGACCTGATCTTCCTCAACGGCTACGGCTTCCCCGCCTGGCGCGGCGGCCCGCTGTTCCACGCCGACCGCCTGGGCCTGGACCACGTACTGCAACGCATCCGCGAATTCCACCAGCGCTTCGGCGCCTGGTGGGAGCCGGCGCCGCTGCTCGAACGCCTGGTGGCCGAAGGCCGCCGTTTCGCCGATCTCTAAGGAACCGCCATGGACATCCACTTCACCCCCGACGAACTGGCCTTCCGCGATGAAGTCCGCGCTTTCCTGCGCGACAAGCTGCCGGCCGACATCGCCAGCAAGGTGCGCCTGGGCAAGCACCTGAACAAACAGGACCACCAGCGCTGGCAACGCGCCCTCAGCGAGCAGGGCTGGTACGCCAGCCACTGGCCGGTGGAATTCGGCGGCACCGGCTGGAACGCCGTGCAGAAGCACATCTTCGAAGAGGAATGCGCCGCCTTCGGCGCGCCGCGCACCATCCCCTTCGGCGTGAACATGGTCGCCCCGGTGATCATCAAGTTCGGCACGCCCGAGCAGCAGGCCCACTACCTGCCGCGCATTCTCGACGGCACCGACTGGTGGTGCCAGGGCTACTCCGAGCCGGGCGCCGGCTCCGACCTGGCGTCGCTGAAAACCCGCGCGGTGCGCGAGGGCGACCATTACGTGGTGAACGGCCAGAAGACCTGGACGACACTGGGCCAGCACGCCGACTGGATATTCTGCCTGGTGCGCACCGACCCGGAGGCCCAGCAGCAGCGCGGCATCAGCTTCCTGCTGATCGACATGAAGAGCCCTGGCATCACCGTGCGGCCGATCATCACCCTGGACGGCGAGCACGAGGTCAACGAAGTCTTCTTCGACAACGTGAAGGTGCCGGTGCAGAACCTGGTCGGCCGCGAGAACGAAGGCTGGACCTGCGCCAAGTACCTGCTCACCTACGAGCGCACCGGCCTGGCCGGCATAGGCGCGTCCAAGGCGGTGCTGGCGCACCTCAAGCGCGTGGCCAGCCGCGAGCTGTGCGACGGCAGGCCGATGCTGGAAGACCCGCTGTTCCGCGCCCAGGTGGCCGAGGTGGAGATGCAGCTGATGGCCATCGAGATGAGCACCCTGCGCATCCTCGCCGCCGCCCGCGAAGGCGGCGTGCCGGGGGCGGAAAGCTCGATCCTCAAGGTCAAGGGCACCGAGATCCGCCAGGCCATCAGCCATCTGCTGCGCAAGGTCATCGGCCCCTACGCGCTGCCCTTCCTCGAAGAAGAATTCGAGCTGGGCGCCGAGCCGCTGCACGCCGACTACGCCAGCGCGCCGGCCAGCCAGTACTTCAACCTGCGCAAGCTGTCGATCTTCGGCGGCTCCAACGAAATCCAGAAGAACATCGTCTCGAAGATGATTCTCGAGCTGTGAGGGCGTGAGCATGGACTTCAAACTCAGCGAAGAGCAGCAGATGCTGCAGGACACCGCGGCGCGCCTGGTGCGCGACGAATACGCCTTCGACAGGCGCGAGGGCTTCGGCAACAGCGAGCTGGGCTACAGCGCCGGCTTCTGGCGCCAGTTGGGCGAGCTGGGTCTGACCTCGGTATCGCTACCGGAAGCCTACGGCGGCTTCGGCGGCGGCGTGGACAGCATGCTGGTGCTCACCGAACTGGGCCGCGGCCTGTGCCTGGAGCCCTACCTGCAATCGGTGGTGCACGCCGGCGGGCTGCTCGCCCAACTGGGCAGCGAAGCGCAGAAGGAAAGCTGGCTGCCGCGCATCGCCAGCGCCGAGGCGCAGTTGGCGGTGGCCCTGGAAGAGCCGCAGAGCCATTACCAGTTGCACGACGTGCAGACCCGCGCGGAGAAGGCCGGCGACGGCTGGAAGCTCAGCGGCCGCAAGGCGGTGGTGATCGGCGGGCAGAGCGCCACGGCGATCCTGGTTTCGGCGCGGGTATCCGGTAATGCGCGAGACGAGGCGGGCATCGGCCTGTTCCTGGTCGATCCGCAACAGCCCGGCGTGCAGCGCCGCACCTACCCGACCATCGACGGGCAGAAGGCTTGCGAGCTGTTCCTCGACGGCGCCCTCGGCGAGGCCGTCGGCGTTCCCGGTGAAGCATTGCCGGCGCTGCGCTACCAGCAGGGCCGCGCCATCGCCGCGCAGTGCGCCGAAGCCCTGGGGAGCATGCAGGAGGCCTGCGCCTTGACCCTCGACTACCTGAAGACGCGCAAGCAGTTCGGCGTGCCCATCGGCAAGTTCCAAGTGCTGCAGCACCGCATGGTGGACATGCGCAGCGAGCTGGAGCAGGCCACGTCCATGGCCATCCTCGCCGCCTGTGTGGCGGACCAGCCGGACAGCACCGAGCGCAGCCGCACCCTGGCGGCGGCGAAATTCATCGTCACCCGCGCCGGGCGCTACATCGCCGAGCAGGCGATCCAGCTGCACGGCGGCATCGGCATGACCTGGGAATACGTGCTGGCGCACCACGCCAAGCGGCTGGTGATGCTCGGTCACCAGTTGGGCGATGACGACCATCACCTGAAGGCTTATGCAGGGTTGATGGAGGTGGCGTAGGGCAGGCCTGCGGCCCCCTCACCCTAACCCTCTCCCGGAGGGAGAGGGGACCGTTCGGTGTGTGCGGGGAGGTTGGAGTCAGTCGGAAACCCAGGCGTTTCCGGCTGAACCCCCACTCCCAGCCGGCACGGACAGCTCCCTCTGGGAGAGGGCTGGGGTGAGGGAAAAGCCCGAGCACCACCACCACCAGACCCACACCTTGTAGGAGCGAGCTTGCTCGCGAACCCGCCTCAGGCCCCCAGGCTCTCGATATCCCGCGCCAGCATCTCCAGCTCATGGGCCAGCGACCCCTTGAGCGTTTCCTCGCTCAACTGGAACGACGGCGCACCACAAGTCAGCGCCATCAGCCCCCCATCGGCCAGCCGCAGCGGCACGCCGGCCGCACGCACATTGCGATCCCAATCGCCGAGGGACAGGCAGAAACCATGCTCGCGATATTCCTCGAAGGAACGCTCCAGCGACGCACGCATGGCCGCCCAGTCGCCTTCATGACGGGCTTCGAGGGCCTGAAGCAAATGCTCCCGCTCCTGCTCCGGAGTCGCCGCCAGGTAGGCGCGCCCGGCGGCAGTGGTGGCCAGCGGCAGGCGCACGCCGGCATCCATACGCAACGAGGTAGCCTCCGGCGGCCGGCAGTTCTCCACGTAGATCATCGACAGCCAGTCGCGGCAGGTCAGGCCCACGGTGGTGTTGGTGCGGCGGGCGAAGGCGTCCATGTAGGGCTTGGCCAACTGGCGCACGCGCAGGTTCGACACGTAGGCGTAGCCCAGGGCGAGCACGCCGGAATCCAGCTGGTACTTCTCATGCTGCTGCGAATAGCTGAGGTAGCCGAGCCTGGTCAGCGTGTAGGTCATGCGCGACACGGTCGGCTTGGGCAGGCCGGTGATCCGCGCGATCTCCTGGTTGCCCAGCACCACCGAGCCGTGGGTGAAGGCGCGCAGCACGTCCAGGCCGCGGGCCAGGGCCTCGACGAACTTGCGGTCCTTGGGTGCGCTGGAGTCTTCGAAATCGTCGCTCATGCTGCCTCGGCTATGGGGAAATAAGGGCCGGAGCGGCGTCCGGCGCGGGCGAACGATAGCAGATCGGCATGCCGCGGACAGCAGGGCGACGGGCCGTTGCACAGGCAAAGGCTATCGCATACCATCGATTTCGACATCATGTTTCGCAGAGCAGAATAACAATTCACTGATGGAGGGCGACGATGCCCGTCACTGCCGAAAGCCATGTCGCCGCGCAATTCGCCGCGCGCGGTTACCGCAACGTCCACGACCTGCTGCGCGACGCCAGCCGCGAACACCCCGAACGCCTCGCCTTCTCCTGCGGGCCCGGTTGCCTGAGCTTCGCCGAGCTGGAGCGCCAGGCCGACGCCTTCGCCCGCTACCTGCGCCACTGCGCCGGCCTGCAACCCGGCGAGCGCCTGGCGCTGATGCTGCCCAACTCCCTGCAATACCCCATCGCCGCCTTCGGCGCGCTCAAGGCCGGGCTGGTGCTGGTCAACACCAACCCGCAGTACACCGCCGGCGAACTGAGCCACCAGCTGCGCGACTCCGGCGCCGTGGCCATACTGCTGCTCGACCGCCTGCTGCCGCTGCTGCGCAAGGTCCAGGGCGACAGCGCGGTGCGCCAGGTGCTGCTGACCTCGGTCGAGGACATGGAAACACCGCAGTACGCCTGCGACGAGCCCGACGCCACGCGCTTCATGCAGGCCCTGCGCCTGGGCGCCGAAGCCCCGCCGCTGGACGCCGAGCCGGGCCTGGAACGCCTGGCGCTGCTGCAGTACACCGGCGGCACCACCGGGGTTTCCAAGGGCGCCATGCTCAGCCACTACAACCTGCTGGCCAACGTCATCCAGACCCTGGAGCTGTTCATGCGCCCGGGCCTGCTCGACCCGGCCAGCGACGTGCGCATCGCGCCGCTGCCGCTGTACCACATCATGGCCTTCTCCACGAACTGCCTCAGCTCGGTGGCCATGGGGCTGCACACGGTGGTGATCCGCGACGGGCGCAACCTCGACGAGATCATCGAGGCCATGCGCCGCTATCCCTTCAGCCTACTCAGCGGGCTGAACAGCCTGTTCGTCGGGCTGATGAACCACCCGGCCTTCGCCAGCCTGGACTTCAGCCACCTGAAGTGGGTGACCAGCGGCGGCGCGCCGCTCAACCTGGAAGTCGGCCGGCGCTGGCAGGCGCTCACCGGCGCCCCGGTGCTGGAGGGCTTCGGCCTCACCGAGGCATCGCCGGTGGTGTGCACCAACACCCGGCTGACGCCCTACCGCGAGGGCTTCGTCGGCCAGCCGCTGATCGACACCGAAGTGCGCATCGTCGACGAGGAGGGCAACCCGTGCCCGCCGGAAGTCCCCGGCGAGCTGTGCCTGCGCGGCCCGCAGGTGATGCTCGGCTACTGGGGCCGCCCGGAGGAAACCGCCCAGGTGCTGGACGCCGACGGCTGGCTGCGCACCGGCGACATCGCCCTGCAGGATGCCAACGGCCTGCTGAAGATCGTCGACCGCAAGAAGGACATGATCCTGGTCAGTGGCTTCAACGTCTTCCCCAACGAGGTGGAGGACGCGGTGATGCGCCACCCGGGCATCCGCGAGTGCATCGCCATCGGCGTGCCGGACCCGCGCAAGGGCGAGTCGGTGAAGCTGTTCGTCAGCCTGCGCGACCCGGCCCTGGACGCCGCCGCGATCATCGCCCACTGCCGCGAGCACCTCACCGGCTACAAGGTGCCGAGCTTCGTCGAGATTCTCGACGAGCTGCCCAAGACCTCGGTGGGCAAGATGCTCCGCCGCCAGTTGCGCGACCTGGAAGCACGACGGAACCCCACGACGTGACGACAGCGACTAAGGTGAAGACAAGCCAGCCAGACAGGGGCCCCAAGCCCATGCCCGAGAGCAACCTTCCCGCGTTCCGCCGCATCGGCGTGATAGGCGCCGGCGCCATGGGCCGCGGCATCGCCCAGCTGTTCGCCAGCGCCGGGGTGCCGGTGCAGCTCTACGACAGCCGCGCCGAGAGCATCCAGCAGGCCCTGGACTTCAACCGCGAGCTGCTCGAACGCGCCGCCGCCAAGGGCAAGCTCGGCGCCGACGCCCTGGCCGCGACCCTGCAGCGCCTGCAAGCGGCGCACAGCCTCGACGAGTTGGCCGGCTGCGACCTGCTGATCGAGGCCATCGTCGAAGACCTCGGCGCCAAGCAGGCGCTGTTCGCCGAGCTGGAGGCGCGGGTGGCGGACGACGCGGTGCTGGCCAGCAACACCTCGTCGCTGTCGGTCACCCGCATCGCCGCGCGCTGCCGCCGCCCCGAGCGGGTGGCCGGCTTCCACTTCTTCAACCCGGCGCCCTTGATGCGCATCGTCGAAGTGGTGCGCGGCCAGCGCACCGACGAGGCGGTGATAACGCGCCTTTCGCGCCTGGCCGAACAGGCCGGGCATTTCCCGGCGGTGAGCCCGGACAGCCCCGGCTTCATCGTCAACCACGCCGGCCGCGCCTACAGCACCGAGGCCCTGCGCATCCTCGGCGAGGGCATCGCCAGCGCCGCGCAGATCGACCGCATCCTGCGCGACGGCGCCGGCTTCCGCATGGGGCCCTTCGAACTGTTCGACCTGACCGGGCTGGACGTCTCCCACGCGGTGATGGAGTCGCTGTACCAGCAGTTCTACCAGGACCCGCGCTACCTGCCCTCGCCCCTGGCGGCGCAGCGGGTAGCCGCCGGCCTGCTCGGGCGCAAGAGCGGCGAGGGCTTCTACCGCTATCGCGACGGCCAACAGCTGCGCGAGCCGGAGCCGCAGCCCGAGCCGGTGCTGCTGGACCGGCCCTTCTGGCTGGACAGCCAGGACCCGGAGCTGCGCCACCACGTCGGCCAGTTGCTGATCCAGGCCGGGCTGGTGCTGGAGAGCGCCGAGGCGCCTTCGGCCCGCGCCATCTGCCTGGTCACCCCGCTGGGGGAAGACGCCAGCACCCGCATCGACGCCCTCGGCCTGCCGGCGGAGCGCAGCCTGGCCCTGGAAAGCTTCGGCGACCTCGACAAGCGTCGCGTGCTGATGCGCCAGCCGGCCCTCGACCCGCAGCTGGAGGCCCAGGCGCGCCAGGCCCTGGGCGCCGACGGCGTGCCGGTGGAGGTGATCAACGACTCCGCCGGCTTCGTCACCCAGCGGGTGATCGCCAGCATCGTCAACCTGGGCTGCGAGATCGCCCAGCGCGGCATCGCCACCCCGGTGACCCTCGACCGCGCGGTGCAACTGGCGCTGGGCTACCCCTTCGGCCCGCTGGCCTTCGGCGAGCACTACGGCGCGGCGCGCATCCTCACCATCCTCCAGGGCCTGCAGGCCTGCTACGGCGAACCGCGCTACCGCCCCAGCCCCTGGCTGCGCCGCCGCGTGCAGCTGGACCTGCCGCTGCACGCCCCGGATGCGGCGGACTGAGAACAACTGGCT
The DNA here is from genome assembly GCF_001586155.1 of Pseudomonas citronellolis. Taxonomy (NCBI): domain Bacteria; kingdom Pseudomonadati; phylum Pseudomonadota; class Gammaproteobacteria; order Pseudomonadales; family Pseudomonadaceae; genus Pseudomonas; species Pseudomonas citronellolis. Next base: position 64,875 of record NZ_CP014158.1, on the reverse strand, counting down.
TCCAGGCCGCGCCGAACCGCTCTTCGTAGGAGCGGGCCCTGCCCGCGATTTCGCGCGCAGGGCGCGCTCCTACATGGGAATGGCGCGGGTGGAGCAGTGTAGGAGCGGATCTCATCCGCGAATCGCGCCGGAACCTCCGGCTATCGCGGACAAGGTCCGCTCCTACGGGGGCATGCCTCACAACCACCGAAACCGCCCATCCGCAAGCCGCTCCAACGCCGCCTGCCGCTGCGCCGCGGGCAGCGCGCCGAGCCTTGCGGCCTGGGCATAGAACGCCGACCAGTCGCCGTCGACCTGGCGGTATAGCGCGGCGAAGGCCGGCACCCACTGGTCGTAGAGCGCGAAGGGCAGCAGCGTGGCGTTGTTCAGCGGCCCGTCGATCCAGCCGTCGAACAGGCCCTTGCCACCCCAGCGCCGGGCCACCAGTTGCCGGTATTCGCTACGCAGGCGCTCGAACTCGGCGGCCTTGCGCGCCCGCATGGCCTCCGGCGGCAGGCCGCTGGCGTAGAGCGCCTGCAACCGCGCCCGCGTCGCCAGCAGCAGGGCCGCCAGCTCCTCGCGCTGCCGTGGCCCCGTCTCCGTCGGCAACGGCTGCCCGCGCGAGGCCAGCCACTGGCGCAGCCCCTCCCGCTGCACGAAGACCGCCAGGGATTCGTTGAAGGCGCTGTCGCCGGGCAGGTACAGGCGCTGGTGGGCCAGCTCGTGGAAGATCAGCTCGGCCTGGTGCGCCTCGTCGCCGAGCATGGTGCTGAGGATGGGCGCATCCTCGCGCCCGGGAATGGTGAAGGCCGCGGCCGCGCCTATGCAGGTGTCCAGGCCCTGGCGCTGCAGCTCGGCCGCCGCGCGCCGAGCGGCATGCGGATCGTAGAAGCCGAGGTAGCTGACGCAGCCGGCGCGGGGAAAGCAGCGATCGCGCGGCCGCAGGGAGAATTCGTCGGTAGCGAACAGGTTCCACACCGCATAGTCCCGGCGCAGGTCGGCGTAGCGGCGGTAGCTGGCGTTGTCCGGCAGGTCCAGGTGGCGGCTGGCGAAGTCGCGGGCGGCCAGGGCGGCGGCGAGCAGGCGCCGGGTGCGCGCGTCGGTGCCGGGGTCGGCCAGCACCTCGGCCACCGGCAGGGCATTGGCCAGCACTTGCCGCTGGCCCTCGTGCAACTGCTCCTGGTAGCTCCCGGCGGCGCAGGCCATCAGCAACGGCAGGCCCAGGCAGACCAAGGTGCAATGGACCAGGCCCATGGCGCACCTCCATGCCCGTTGACCCGGGGCAGGGGGGCCATGGCGGCCCGCGCGAAGTCAAGAAATCGACTCTTTACGGGTGAGCCTAGCGCAGGCTGACGAATTCGCCGGTTTTCAGTCGAACCAGCGCTGCCTGGCGCTCTTCCGCGGGCAGCGCGCCGAGCTTCTCGACCCGCGCATAGAACGCCGGCCAGTTGCCGCCGACCTGGCGCAGCAGGGTGGCGAAGGCCGGCACCCACTGGTCGTAGAGGCCGAATGGCAGCAGCTTGGCGTTGTTCAGCGGGCCGTTCACCCAGGCGTCGTAGGGGCACTTGCCGGCCCATTCGCGCTGGCACAGTTCACGGTAGTCGCGGCGCAGGCGCTCGAACTCGGCGGCCTTGGCGGCGCGCTTGTCGGCCTCGGGCAGGTCGCGGGCGTAGAGCTCCTTCAGGCGCTCGCGGGTGTCCAGCACCAGGCGGGTGAAGCCTTCGCGCTGGCGCACGCGGCTGGCCTGTTCCGGCGGCAGGCCGCGGAAGGCGCGCCAGCGGCGGCCGCCCTCCTGCTCGACGAAGCTGGCGTAGGATTCGTTGAAGGCGGTGTCGCCCGGCAGGTAGAAGCGCTGGTGGGCCAGCTCGTGGAACAGCGTCTCGGCCAGGCGCTGGTCGTCCCAGCGCAGCATGCTGCTGATGATCGGGTCGTCGAACCAGCCGAGGGTGGAGTAGGCCTCCACGCCGCCGACGTAGACGTCCCAGCTCTGCGCCTTCAGGCGCTGCGCCTCAGCCTTGGCGCCGGCCTCGGCGTAGTAGCCGCGGTAGGCCACGCAGCCGGCGATGGGGAAGCAGTGGGTGAGCGGCTGCAGCGACAGCTCCGGCGTGGCGAACACGTTCCACACCACGTAGGGCCGGTGGATATCGCTGTACAGCCGGTAGCTGCGGTTGTCCGGCAGGGCCAGCTCGGCGCTGGCGAAGGCGCGGGCCTCCTGGGACAGCGCCAGGCGCTGGCGCAGCCTGGCGTCGCGGGCGGGGTCGGCGACCACCTCGGCCACCGGCTCGCGGGCCGCCAGCAACTGCAACTGGCCGTTGCCCAGTTGGCTGTAATAGCCGGCGGTGGAACAACCGCCCAGCAGGAAGAACGCCAGGCAGGGAACCCAGCGGGGCAATCGGCGGTCGAGAAACGCAATACACAGGCGGGCGGGCATGCGCGGCACATTAGCACAGGCCCCGAACCGCCGCTGCCGACACAACGAGACCACCCTGGAGTGTACCCATGCGCCCGCTGCTGCTCGCCACCGGCCTGCTCGTCCTGAGCGGTTGCTCGCTGATCCTGCCGCAACCCGACCCCAACCGTGCCTGGATCGACCTCGACACCAACGGCCAGAGCGACCTCTCGGCCCTGCAGGTGGACGACCAGCCCTGGCACAGCACCCGCTACTTCGAGGTCGACCCCGGCCAGCACGAGCTGCGCGTGCGCTACCAGTTCCAGGTCGAACCGCAGAACATCGGTTCCGAGGCCGCAGTTTCCGAGGCGATGTGGCGCGACTGCCAGCTGACCCTCAAGTACAAGGACTTCGGCGCCGGCCAGCGTTACCGCCTGGAGACCGGCAGCATCGGCTTCTACCCCTGGGCGCGGCTGTACGACCAGCAGGCCAATGAAATCGCCCGCGGCCGCACCGGGCGCTGCGAGAAGGTCTGAGCGAACGCGCCGCGGCGCCGCCCAGGGCGTATGCTGGGCGGATTCCCCGCTTCGAGCGACACCGCCATGGGCAAACTCCCGCTGCTGTTCCTCCCGGCCCTGCTGAGCGCCTGCGCCGGCCCGCTGCCGGCCCACGACCCGCAGCTGGCCTGGGTCGACCTCTACACCCAGCCGGCCAACACCCTGCTCGCCGAGCGCCTGGACAAGCAGGTGCTGCGCGACGGCCGCTTCTTCCAGGTGCCGCCGGGCAAGCACGAGCTGGAAGTGCGCTACCAGTACGAGATTCCCGGGGGTGGCGGCGGCGGCCTGGCGATGAGCGACAACACCACGCAGATCACCTGCCGCGTATGGCTGACCTACGACAACTTCGCCCCCGGCCAGCGCTACCGCCTGGAAGTGCGCCCGCAACTGCGCAAGGCCCTGGCCCTGCTCACCGATGCCAACGGCCAGCTGGTGGCCAAGACCGATTTCCAGGGGCGGATGGACTGCGGGCTGTTCTGAGCCGGGCGGCTCAGTCGTCGTTCTTCTGGTAGATGATCTTGCGCGTGCCGCCCTCGCAGCTGCCGACCACCATGCTCGGGTCCTTCACCTCGGCGTTGGTGACTATCTCCAGGGTGTAGGCGGTCACCCCGGCGGACTGGATCTTGGTCTCGATCTCCGCCTTGAGTTCCTCGCACGGCTTGGTCTTCGCCTGGGCGGCGCCCGCGCAGGCCAGGGCCAGCATCAGCACGGCGAACTTGCTCACGGTCATGGCATTCCCTCGTCAGCCCCACCACGGGGCGCCCTATCCTAACGAGAGACAGCGCGGCGGCGACAGAGTGCCCAACGACGAAGGGGCGCCAATGGCGCCCCTTCGCGGTCCCGCGGCGGCTTCAGTGCCGCGAATAGACGATCTCCTTGCTGCCGCCCTCGCAGGTGCCGACCACCTGACGAGCGCCACCCGCGCCCTTGTCGACGATCTCCAGGGTGTAGCCCGAGACGCCCTTGGCCTGGAGTTTCGCGTCGATCTCGGCCTTGAGCTCCTCGCACGGCTTGCCGGCGGCCAGGACGCTGCCCGCCATGGCCAGTAGGCCGGCGGCCAACAACAGGTTCTTCATGGCTGATGCTCTCCGTTGAACGAATGGACGAAGGGCCCCGCTGGGCCCGTGAAACGGCCGCCCCGCGGCGGCCCCCGAAAGCCCCCGGCGCCCCGGCCCGCGGGCGCGCGGCGGCAAATGCCGGTCAGCTGTCGGCGATCTTGAAGCCGACCTTCAGCGTCACCTGGTAATGCCCCACCGCACCGTTCTCGATATGCCCGCGGGTGTCCACCACCTCGAACCATTCCAGGTTCTTCAACGACTTCGAGGCCTCGGCCAGGGCGTTGTTGATGGCGTCCTCGATGCTGGTGCGCGAAGACCCGACCAGCTCGATCTTCTTGTAGGTGTGATGGTTCGACATCGGCTTCTCCTTGAGCGCGCCCGGCGGCGCGCAGTGCTGAATGTCCTCGTAGGACACTAGCCGAGCCCTGGAAGTGCAGCAAATTGCCGCCAGGGGGCAACCCTCAGCGCGCGGCCAGTTCCGTTCGCAACCAGCGGGCCAGGCGTTCGGCGCGGGCGTCGCCGCGCCGGGCCGGCACCCACAGCGCCAGGCGCGCGGCGGTTTCGGCGAAGCCCCAGGGCGCGGCGAGGCGGCCGGCGGCGAGGTCGTCGGCCACCAGCGCCTGGGGGGCGATGGCCACGCCAAGGCCGGCCACCGCCGCTTCCAGCAGGTAGTACAGGTGCTCGAAGCCCTGGCCCAGGTGCAGGGCGCCGGCGTCCAGGCCCTGGGCGAGCGCCCATTGCGGCCAGGCCTGGGGCCGCGAGGCGGTGTGCAGCAATGCCTCGCCCAGCAGCGCCCGGGGCTCGGCCAGCTGCAGTTCGGCGAAGCGCGGGTGGCGCGGGCTGAGCACCGGGCCGATGCGCTCGGCGGCCAGTTCGAACACCTGCATGTCGGCCGGCCACGGCGGCTCGGCGAACAGCAGGGTGGCGTCGACGCCGCCGCGGCGTGGGTCCAGTTCGCCCTCGCTGGCCGAGAGTTGCAGGCGCAGTTCCGGCAGCTCGCGGTTGAGGCGGTCCAGGCGCGGGATGAACCAGCGGGCCAGCAGGCTTCCCGGGCAACCGAGCACGAAGGGCGCCTCGCCGCCAGCCTGGCGCAGCTCGGCGCAGACACGGCGCAGGCGCTCGAAGGCGTCGCCGCTGGCCTCGCCCAAGCGGCGCCCGGCATCGGTGAGTTTTACGCCGCGCCCGTCCTTGGCCAGCAGGGCCACGCCGAGGTCTTCCTCCAGTTGCCGCAGCTGCCGGCTCACCGCGCCGTGGGTGACATGCAGCTCGGCCGCCGCCTGGCTCACGCCGCCGAGACGGGCGACGGCATCGAAGGCGCGCAGGGCGTTGAGCGGGGGAAGGTCGCGGCTCATGGCGTTAAACCTGTGAGTTTTCCTGACATGTCCGGGCGATCTTATCGCTTTTCCCGCCCGGCTGGCAGTCGTATCCTCGGCACATTCCGTAGGAGCAACGGCCTTGCGCCGAGGTGCTCTTCGTAGGATGGGTTGAGCTTGCGATACCCATGCTGCCGTGGTGATGGGTATCGCTTCGCTCAACGCCATCCTACGAAAAGCCGTGCTTCCCTGGAGGTGTTTCGCACCCAGGGGCGCTCCTGCCTACCGACACCAGAGGAGCCTTCCCATGTCCACATTGCGCACCGGTCCCGACGCCAAGGGCCTGTTCGGCAGCTTCGGCGGCCAGTACGTCGCCGAGACGCTGATGCCGCTGATCCACGACCTGGCCCGCGAGTACGACAAGGCCAAGGAAGATCCGGAGTTCCACAAGGAACTGGCCTACTTCCAGCGCGACTACGTCGGCCGCCCGAGCCCGCTGTACTTCGCCGAGCGCCTGACCGAGCACTGCGGCGGCGCGAAGATCTACCTCAAGCGCGAAGAGCTGAACCACACCGGCGCGCACAAGATCAACAACTGCATCGGCCAGATCCTCCTGGCCAGGCGCATGGGCAAGCAGCGCATCATCGCCGAGACCGGCGCCGGCATGCACGGCGTGGCCACCGCCACCGTGGCGGCGCGCTTCGGCATGAAGTGCGTGGTCTACATGGGCACCACCGACATCGACCGCCAGCAGGCCAACGTCTTCCGCATGCGCCTGCTGGGCGCCGAGGTGATCCCGGTCACCGCCGGCACCGGCACTCTCAAGGACGCCATGAACGAAGCCCTGCGCGACTGGGTGACCAACGTCCACGACACCTTCTACCTGATCGGCACCGTGGCCGGCCCGCACCCCTACCCGGCGATGGTCCGCGACTTCCAGGCGGTGATCGGCAAGGAAACCCGCGAGCAGCTGGCCGAGAAGGAAGGGCGCCTGCCCGATTCCCTGGTCGCCTGCATCGGCGGCGGCTCCAACGCCATGGGCCTGTTCCACCCGTTCCTGGATGACGCCGGGGTGAAGATCATCGGCGTGGAAGCCGCCGGCCACGGCATCGAGACCGGCAAGCACGCGGCCAGCCTGAACGGCGGCGTGCCCGGCGTGCTGCACGGCAACCGCACCTTCCTGCTGCAGGACGAGGACGGCCAGATCATCGATGCCCACTCCATCTCCGCCGGCCTGGACTACCCCGGCATCGGCCCGGAACACGCGTGGCTGCACGACATCGGCCGCGTCGAGTACACCTCGATCACCGACCACGAAGCGCTGCAGGCCTTCCACACCTGCTGCCGCCTGGAAGGCATCATCCCGGCGCTGGAGTCCTCCCACGCCCTGGCCGAGGTGTTCAAGCGCGCGCCGAACCTGCCCAAGGACCACATCATGGTGGTGAACCTGTCCGGTCGTGGCGACAAGGACATGCAGACCGTCATGCACCACATGCAACAGGAGCAGCAAGCATGAGCCGCCTGCAGACCCGCTTCGCCGAACTGAAACAGCAGAACCGCGCCGCTCTGGTGACCTTCATCACCGCCGGCGACCCGGGCTACTCCACCTCGCTGGACATCCTCAAGGGCCTGCCCGAGGCCGGCGCCGACGTGATCGAGCTGGGCATGCCGTTCACCGACCCGATGGCCGACGGCCCGGCGATCCAGCTGGCCAACATCCGCGCCCTGGGCAACGGCCAGAACCTGGCCAGGACGCTGAAGATGGTCCGCGAATTCCGCGCCGGCAACGACAGCACCCCGCTGGTGCTGATGGGCTACTTCAACCCCATCCACTACTACGGCGTCGAGCGCTTCATCGCCGATGCCAAGGAAGCCGGCGTCGACGGCCTGATCATCGTCGACCTGCCGCCGGAGCATAACGAGGACCTGTGCCAGCCGGCCCAGGCCGCGGGGCTGGACTTCATCCGCCTGACCACCCCGACCACCGACGACAAGCGCCTGCCCACGGTGCTCGCGGGCAGCTCGGGCTTCGTCTACTACGTCTCGGTGGCCGGCGTGACCGGCGCGGGAGCCGCGACCCTGGAGCACGTCGAGCAGGCCGTGGCGCGCCTGCGCCGCCACACCGACCTGCCGGTGGCCATCGGCTTCGGCATCCGCACCCCGGAACACGCCGCCAGCGTCGCCCGCCTGGCCGACGGCGTGGTGGTGGGCTCGGCGCTGGTGGACAAGATCGCCAACGCGGGAAGCTCCGCCGACGCCGTGCAGGGCGTGCTGGGCCTGTGCCGCGAACTGGCCGAGGGCGTGCGCAAGGCGCGCTGAGGGCCCGGCTGCATGAGCGGGGCGATATCCAGCGATGGGTATCGCTTCGCTCAACGCCATCCTACGGGGGGCGGCGGGCAGGCTGCATAATGGGTCGGGTGTTTTTCCGCAGCGGCCCCAGCCCATGAATCTGCACAGCCTCCATCACGTTGCCCTGATCTGCTCCGATTACCCGCGTTCGAAACGCTTCTATACCGAGGTGTTGGGGCTGCGGGTTGTCGCCGAGACCTACCGCGCCGAGCGCGATTCCTGGAAGCTCGACCTGGCCCTGGGCGAGGTGCAGCTGGAGCTGTTCTCCTTCCCCGGCGCGCCGCCGCGGCCGTCCTATCCCGAGGCTCTGGGGCTGCGCCACCTGGCTTTTGCCGTGGAAGACCTGGAAGCGGCGGTGGTCGAGCTGGAGGGGCAGGGGGTGCGTTGCGAGCCGATCCGTTGCGATGGGTTGACCGGTAAGCGCTTTACCTTCTTCGCCGATCCGGACGGGTTGCCGTTGGAGTTGTACGAGCGTTGATAGATGCCCGCCGGCCTGTTGGCCGGAATCGCGGATGAATCCGCTCCTACCTTACAGGCAGGCACGGCTCCTACGCCCCCCGGCAAACACCGTGCCTCGTAGGATGGCGTTGAGCGAAGCGATACCCATCGCCATGCCGCGAGGCTCGGCCAAGGTCAGGCCGGCATCGCCGCGTCGCCCAGGGCGTTGCGCAGGCTGGCCAGGTCGCGCAGCGGCGGGGCGCCGAACAGGCGGCTGTATTCGCGGCTGAACTGCGAGGGGCTCTCGTAGCCCACGCGGTGGCCGGCCACCGCCACTTCCAGACCCTCGGAGAGCATCAGCCGGCGCGCCTCCTGCAGGCGCAGCTGCTTCTGGTACTGCAGCGGGCTGAGCGCGGTGACTTCCTTGAAGCGGTGGTGCAGGGTCGAGGGGCTGAGGTTGACCTCGCGGGCCAGGTCGTCGATGCGCAGAGCCTTGTCGAAGTTGCGGTTGAGCCATTCGATGGCGCGGGTCACCCGGTGCGTCTGGCTGTCGGTCATCGCCAGGTCGTGCAGCAGGTGGCCCTGGGGCCCGCGCAGCAGGCGGTAGAGAATCTCGCGGATGTACAGCGGCGCCAGCATGGCGATGTCGCGCGGGCTGTCGAGCAGGCGCATCAGCCGCAGCAGGGCGTCGAGCACCGAGGTGTCCAGGCGCTGCAGGTAGATGCCGCGGCTGGCCGGGCGCGGGGTGCTGCCGGCCAGGCCGGCGTCGGCGATCAGCCGCGTCAGTTCGCCCGGGTCGATGTCCAGGCGCAGCGACAGGTAGGGCTTGTCCGCCGAGGCGTCGACCACCTGGCCGCACACCGGCAGGGTCACCGAGACCACCAGCAGGTTGAGTTCGTCGTAGCGGTAGATTTCCGGGCCGACGCGGATTTCCTTGCTGCCCTGGGCGATGACGCACAGCGCCGGGCGGTACAGGGTGGGCATGCGGCCTTCGCTGGGCTGCTCCAGGCGCGCCAGCGACAGCGATTCGACGGCGGTGTCGTGGACGCCGGAGACGCCATTGCAGTGGCGCTCGATGATGTCGGCCAGTTCCTGGCGGCTGGCGGCGACGGGGTCGTGGGGTTGCGACATACGGGGGCCTCCGAGAGTGGCGGCGTCCAGCTTACGCCCGGGCACACGCGGGAAGTGTGACAGGGCGACGGACGCTGGAGGATCGGGCAAGCAATCGGCAGGATCGTACAAGCCAGCCAGCGCGGGAAGCCCCCATCATGCCAGCCAGGCCAGGGAATCCGCCGCTTCGGGCAAGGCGGCGCGGATGACGCAGGATCAGGCAAGAAGCCGACAGCATCCGTCTACCGCCCGCAGACGCCCGTCTCCTACTCTGGCACAACCGGGCCGAGCCCCCCTTCCAGCGCCCGGGACAGGAGGAGATCTTTCATGGCCATTCGACAACCGCTCGAACACCACCTGCTGATCCGCTCACGCCCCGGCCACGAGGCCGAGCTGGCGCAGCTGCTCGACCGCCTGATCAGCGCCGCGCACCAGTTGCCCGGCTGCCAGTCCTACGAGGTGCTGCTGCCGGCCACCCGCAGCGACTTCTGGCGCCTGCGCGGCCGCTGGGCCGATGCGCAAAGCCTGCAGGCCTACCTGGAACTGCCGCTGCAACAACTGCTGGGGGAAATCCTCCAGCATCACGCCCTCAGCCTGCACACCCACCTGGACGCGCCGCGCGAGGAATCCCGCGCGGCCTGAGCCCCCTCAGTACTCCATGCGCCAGCCCAGGGTGAAGGTGCGCCCGCGGCCCTGGTAGTCGTACAGGTAGGCCGGCCCGTAGGTCGGCGAGTAGAACAGCGTCGCCCGCTGCCCCCACACGGTGCTGTACTCGCGGTCCAGCAGGTTCTGGATGCCCGCGCTGAAGGTGCCGAAACCCGTCTTGCGTTCCCCCATCAGGTCGAAGGTGGTGTAGCCGTCGATCTCGTGGTCGGCGTCGTCCTTCAGGCTCATGGCGTGGTTGGCCTGCAGCCGCGCGCTGTTCAGCTCATCGTTCCAGCCGACGAAGGCGGTGGCCTTGGACAGCGAGGCGTAGCGCGCGTCGCGCTTGATCCAGTCGCCGTCGGCGTCCTCTTCCTCGGAGCGCACCAGGTGCAGGGTGGTGCCGCCCTGCCAGCCGTTCTGGAAGTAGCGCGTCAGCGCGCCCTCGAAGCCGAAGTCGCGGCTCTTCTGGTCGTTGACGTCGATGGTCAGGGTGGCCTGGTCGACGCTGATCACCTTGTCCGACCAGATGTAGTACACCGCCGTCTGCGCCTGCCAGTCCATGTCCGCATAGCGCCAGCCCAGCTCGACCTGGCGGCTCTTGATGCCGGCCAGCGGGTTGTCGTCCACCGAGAGCCCGGGCTTGCCGTAGTACTTGGCCGGGTCGGGCAGGTCGAAGCCTTCGCTGTAGTTGCCCCACAGCTGGTGGCCGTTGTGGAAGTCGTAGATGGCGCCGAGGTTGAACAGGTTGACCTGGTAGTCGTTGTTGCCGCCGGGCACGCCCTTGAAGTCGTCGACCTCGACGTCCATCTTCTGGTGCCGCGCGCCGCCGGAGAGGGTCAGGGCGTCGGTCAGCTTGTAGTCCAGCTGGCCGTAGAACGACAGGCCGTCGACCACGTAGCTGGGGTAGCGCGGCGCGCTGCTGGCGGTACTCAGGTCGAGGCCGCCGCTTTCCGAGGAGACCAGCTGGTCGAAGGTCTTCTGCTCGGCGTTGAAGCGCTCGTGGTCCAGGTCCACGCCGTAGGTGAGCTTCAGCTTGTCCCACTGCTTGCTGAACAGGCCCTTGAGGCCGCTGACCTCGAAGTTCTGCTGCGAGGCGGCGAAGTACACGCCGGTGCTGCCGGCCGGCTTGCCGGCGTTGTAGTAGGGGAAGGGGTAGAAGTTGTCGTCTTCCTTGCGGTAGTAGGCCTGCAGGTAGAAGTCCTGGTCCAGCAGGTTGGCGTGGTGGTAGTTGGCGTTGAGCAGCAGGCGGCGCGTCTGCGGCTCCAGGTCGGTGTCCATGCCGCTGCGGATCTGCGCATCGTCCAGGTCCGAGGGGGCCTTGTAGTTCAGGTGCGGAAAGTAGATGCCGGTGCTGCCGTCGTTGCCCGAGTCGTAGTACTGGGCCAGCAGGTCCAGGCTCTGCTCGTCGGTGAACTGCGCGGTGAGGTTGCCCATGACGTCGACGGTGCGGTTGTACTGCAGGTCGGTCTGGGTGTTGTCGATGAAGATCTGGTTGCCGGCGCCGTCGTAGAAGGCTTCGTTCTTCTCCGCGGAAACGCCCAGGCGCCCGCTCAGGCGATCGCTGCCGCCGCTGACCGACTGGGCCAGGCGGGTGGAGAGGTCGTCGCTGTTGTTGAAGCCGCTGCTGGCGCCCAGCTGGCTTTCGAAGCGGGCACTGCCGGGCACGCCCTTCTTGGTGATGATGTTGATGATGCCGCCGGTGGCGCCGCCGCCGTAGATGGCGCTGGCACCGGAGAGCACTTCGATGCGCTCGACGTTGAACGGCGAGATGCTGTCGAACTGCCGCGACAGGCCGCGGGAGCTGTTCTGGCTGACGCCGTCGATCATCACCAGCACGTTGCGCCCGCGCATGTTCTGGCCGTAGTTGGTGCGGCCTTCCGGGGCCAGGTCGAGGCCGGGGACCAGCTTGCCCACCGCTTCCTTGAGGCTGACGCCGGTGTCCAGCTGTTCGCGCAGCTGCGCCTGGTCCACCACCCAGACGGTGCCGGGGATGGAGCTGATGTCGGTGGGCGTGCGCGCGGCCACGCTGATCTGCGTCGGCGCCATGCTCAGCGGCTCGCCGCCGGCGGCCTTCTCGCGCTGCAGCACCACGGTGCGCTCGTCGCTGAAGCTCCAGCGCATGCCGCTGCCGGAAAGCAGCTTGTCCAGCGCCTCCTCGCGGCTGTAGCGGCCGTCCAGGCCGGGGCTCTTCAGGCCCTGGACGTCCTCGGAGTTGAACAGCAGGTGCAGCCCGGCCTGGTCGGCGAACTGCGTCAGGGCGCTGTCCAGGCTGCGCGGCGCGATATGCAGCTCGACGTCCTCGGCGGCCAGGGCCAGGGGGCTGGCGCCGCCGAGCAGGGCGGCCAGGGCCAGGGCGCGGTACAGCGGGGAGAGGCGGTGATGCATGCGGGGGTTTCCGTTCTTGTGGGCAGGGCGCGTTTGTTGGGAATTCTTCGCGTTCATGCCTACGACGAAACGGGGTGGGGGATCTTGCAGTGGGGGAGGTAAAAATTTTTGCGCGGGGTCTGGTTTTGTATTTTGGAGCGAGCTTGCTCGCGAACGGCGGTTACCGGCGGCTTCGGTGTGTTGGTTTGGCGCCGTTCCCTCTCCCCAGCCCTCTCCCTGAAGGGAGAGGGGGCTTGTCCGTGCCGAGAAAGGATCTGGTGTTAGCCGGATACTCGGTACAAGCCGGCTAACGCCGAAATATCAGCGCATGCCCAACGGTCCCCTCTCCCTTCAGGGAGAGGGTTAGGGAGAGGGCGCTCTCCAGCCCCTACGAAGAAACCGGCCTAACCACCACCAACCAGGGCAACCGCGTCACCCGCACCGGCTGCAACCGCTGCAACGTCTGCAGCAGCGCATCGGGATCGTCCAGATCGAACACCCCGCTCACCCTGTGCCGCCGCAAGCCGGCATCGGTCAGCAGGATGCGCCCCGGCAGGTAGCGCTCCAGTTCCGCCAGCACCTCGCCCAGCGGGCGCTGGTTGAAGATCAGCTTGCCGCGCTGCCAGGCGCTGGCGCTGTCCAGGTCCAGCGGCTGCACCGGGCCGGGGGCGGCTTCTCCGCGATAGGCCAGGCGCTCGCCGGCGGCCAGGCGCACCGCCGGTTTGCCGCCGGCCTCCACCCGCACCACGCCCTCGCTGACCGCCACCTGCACTTCCGGGCCGCGGCTGTCGACGTCGAAGCGGGTGCCCACGGCGGTGACTTCGCCGTCGCCAGCATGCACCACGAAGGGCCGCTGCGCGTCCTTGGCCACTTCGAACAGCGCCTCGCCGCCATACAGATGCAGGCTCCGACGGCTGGCGGAGAAGTCCACCGACAGCGCGCTGGCGCTGTTCAGCCAGACGCGGCTGCCGTCGGCCAGCTCGATCATCCGCCGCTCGCCGGTACGGGTGGCGTAGTCGGCGTACAGGCCCGCCACCGGCGTGGGCAGCGCCAGCGCCACGGCCAGCGCGGCGACGCAAGCGGCCGCTGCCACAGCGACGAGGCGGCGCGGGCGCAGCAGGCGGTGGCGGCGCGCCGTGCGGGTGGCCGGCAGGGCGCCCCACAGCGCCTCGGCGCTGCGCGCGGCGCTTTCGTGCTCGGGGCTCTGCGCGCGCCACTGGGCGAACGCGCTGCGGCGGCCGGCTTCGACGCGGCCGGAATGCAGCTCCGCCAGCCAGTCGATGGCCTGATTCTCCAGGTCCCGGCGGCTCATGGCTGCGCCTCCCGCTGTTGCAGGTGGTCGCGGCAATGGCGCATGGCCTGGACGATGTACTTGCCCACCATGCTCTCGGAAACGCCAAGGCGACGGGCGATCTGCGCGTGGGTCAGGCCGTCCAGGCGGTTCATCAGCAGCGCCTGGCGGGCCTTGGGCGGCAGCTGGTCGAGGGCGGCGTCGAGCTGTTCCAGGGCCTCGCGGGCCAGCAGGTTGCGCTCCAGGCCGGCGCCGGGGTCGCTGACCTCGTTGGCCGCCGTCTCCTCCACGTGCAGCTCGGCCAGCCGGCCCTCGCGGCGCAGGTTGTCGATGGCCAGGTTACCGGCGACGCGGAACAGGTAGGCGCGCGGGTCCTGCACTTCGGCCTCCGGGGCCTGGTCGGCCAGGCGCAGCCAGGTGTCCTGGGCGACGTCGGCGGCGCGCTGGTTGTCGCCCAGGCGGCGGGCGAGGAAGCGCAGCAGGTCCGCATAGTGCGCCTGGAAGCTCTGCAGGAGGTGGGAGGAGGCGAAACGCCGCATGATGACCGCGATACCCTGGAATACCGGCCCGCCGTGGGCGGGCCGCCGGTAAAGCGGGCAAGCATACACCGAATCGAGAATCATTATCGAACTCAGCCGAACTGCGACAGGTCCAGCGGCCGCACCGCGCCCATCCAGATGGCGTGGTCGCGGTGGTCGCGCAGGTCGTCGCCGGTGTCCGGGTGGATGAACACCACCAGGCCATCGCGGTGCAGCGCCAGCCAGGGCACCACGGCGGCGAAGGCGTCGTTGCCGAAGGCCAGCTGGCAGCTCCAGTCCGGATGCGGGCCGACCGGGCGCTGGTGCATGCGGCCCATCTTCACGCCGAACAGGCGCACCGCCTCCTCGCATAGCTGGCGGGCCTGCTCCAGGCTGTCGGCATCGTAGTAGACATGGGCGTGGTAGCCGTGGATCTCGTTCATGGGTCCTGTTCCAGTTCGGCGCGCAACCAGTCGACGAAGGGCTGCAGCAGGCGGGCGCGGCGCTTGCGCTCGGGCAGCACGGCGTAATAGCCGTAGCGCGAGGCGGCGCTCTCGCGGATGGGCCGGCACAGTAACCCCTGCTCCAGCAGTTCGTCGACCAGGTGGCGCCAGCCAATGGCCACGCCTTGGCCGGCGATGGCCGCCTGCACCAGCAGCGTGTAGTTGTCGAAGCGTAGCCCGGAAGCCTCCGGCGGGCGCGGCAGCTCCAGGGCGCGGAACAGCCCCGGCCAGTCGAACCAGCGGCTGTGGGCCTCGGGCTTCAGGTGCAGCAGCGGCAGGCGCTGCAGCTCCTCCAGCGGCAGCGGCGCCTGGCGCTCGCCCAGCAGGCGCGGGCTGCACACCGGGAAGACTTCCTCGCCGAACAGCAGCAGCGGCTCGCCGTGTTTGAAACGCCCGTCGCCGAAGGCGATGGCCACGTCCACGTCGCTGCGCAGGCTGCTGGGGCTGCGCTCGCTGCTCAGCAGGCTGACGTCCAGTTCCGGGTGCCGCTGGCGGAAGCGCGGCAGGCGCGGCATCAGCCAGTAGGCGGCGAAGGCGAAGTCGGTGGCCACCTGCAGCACCTCCTGGGTGCGCCGGGCGCTGACCGCCTCGACCCCGGCCTCCAGCTCCGCCAGCCCGGCCTGCACGTGGCGCAGCAGCAACTGGCCGCTTTCCGTCAGAACGATCCCGCGGTGCACCCGGTCGAACAGACGTGTGCCGAGCAGCTTCTCCAGGCGCTTGATCTGCTGGCTCACCGCCGGCTGGCTGCTGCCCAGCTCGGCGGCCGCCGCGGTGAAGCCCTGCTCGCGGGCCGCGCACTCGAACACGCGGAGCAGTTCCAGGGGCAGGCTCATGGGTTCGCTACCCATAAGCTGGCGTTATCCGAAGCATGTATGGCCATGCGGTTTACCCCCTGCCGGCGCGGCGTGACACTGCTGCCAGGCACTATTCCATAACAACCGTGCATAGGATAAGCCTCGCCATGCCACGCCCGAACATTCTCTTCATCATGGCCGACCAGATGGCCGCGCCCCTGCTGCCCCTGCACGATGCCGCCTCGCCGATCCGCATGCCCAACCTGATGCGCCTGGCCGAACAGGCCGTGGTGTTCGATTCGGCCTACTGCAACAGCCCGCTGTGCGCGCCCTCGCGCTTCACCCTGGTCAGCGGCCAGCTGCCGACCAAGATCGGCGCCTGGGACAACGCCGCCGACTTCGCCGCCGACGTCCCCACCTACGCCCACCACCTGCGCCGCCTGGGCTACCGCACGGCGCTGTCGGGCAAGATGCACTTCTGCGGCCCGGACCAGTTGCACGGCTACGAGGAGCGCCTGACCAGCGACATCTACCCGGCCGACTACGGCTGGGCGGTGAACTGGGACGAGCCGGAAGTGCGCCCCAGCTGGTACCACAACATGTCCTCGGTGCTGCAGGCCGGGCCCTGCGTGCGCACCAACCAGCTGGATTTCGACGACGAAGTGGTGTTCAAGGCGCGCCAGTACCTCTACGACCACATCCGCGAGCACGCCGAGCAGCCGTTCTGCCTGACCGTCTCCATGACCCACCCCCACGACCCCTACACCATCCCCCGCGAGTACTGGGACCTGTACCGCGACGAGGACATCCCGCTGCCCTCGGTGGAACTGGCGCAGCACGAGCAGGACCCGCACTCCCAGCGCCTGCTCAAGGTCATCGACCTGTGGGGCAAGCCGCTGCCGCCGGAGAAGATCCGCGACGCCCGCCGCGCCTACTTCGGCGCCTGCAGCTACGTCGACGCGCAGATCGGCGCGCTGCTCAGGACCCTGGAGGAATGCGACCTGGCCGAGAACACCCTGGTGGTGTTCTCCGGCGACCACGGCGACATGCTTGGCGAGCGCGGCCTCTGGTACAAGATGCACTGGTTCGAGATGGCCGCCCGCGTGCCCCTGCTGATCCACGCCCCGGGCCGTTTCGCCGCGCGCCACGTGGCCGAGTCGGTGTCCACCCTCGACCTGCTGCCGACCCTGGTGGAGCTGGCCGGCGGCGAGCTGCCGGCGGACCTGGAGCTGGACGGCCGCTCGCTGCTGCCGCACCTGCGGGGCGAGGGCGGGCACGACGAGGTGATCGGCGAGTACACCGCCGAGGGCACCCTCAGCCCGCTGATGATGATCCGCCGCGGCGACTACAAGTTCGTCTATTCCGAACAGGACCCGTGCCTGCTTTACGATCTGAAGAACGACCCGCGCGAGCTGGAGAACCTGGCCGGCTCCGCGGCGCACCGCGAGCTGTTCGACGCCTTCCTGGCCGAGGCCCGGCAGCGTTGGGACATCCCGGCGATCACCGCCCGCGTGCTGGCCAGCCAGCGCCGCCGGCGCTTCGTCGCCGACGCCTTGCAGCGCGGCAAGCTGACCAGCTGGGACCACCAGCCGTTCGTCGATGCCAGCCAGCAGTACATGCGCAACCACATCGACCTGGACGACCTGGAGCGCCGCGCCCGTTACCCCAGACCCTGACCATAAGCACAACCAGAAAAAGCCGAGGGGAGATAAGCATGACCAAGTTAAGTGCATTGCTGCTGGCCACCACCATGGCGCTGGCCGGCCAGGCCGCGCAGGCCGAGGACGAAGCCTGCGCCACGGTGAAACTGGCCGATCCGGGCTGGACCGACATCGCCGTGACCAACGGCGTCGCCAGCTTCCTGCTCGACAGCCTCGGCTACCAGGCCAAGGTCGACACCCTCTCGGTGCCGATCATCTACGGCGGCCTGCGCGACGGCCAGGTGGACGCCTTCCTCGGCAACTGGATGCCGGCGCAGCAGGGCTTCCACGACCAGTTCATCGCCAGCGGCCAGGTCACGCGACTGGCGAAGAACCTGGAGGGCACCGAATTCACCCTCGCCGTGCCGACCTACGTCTATAACGCCGGGGTGAAGAACTTCGCCGACCTGCAGAAGCACGCCGACCAGTTCAACCACAAGGTCTACGGCATCGGCTCGGGCGCGCCGGCCAACCAGTCGATCCAGAAGATGATCGGCGGCAACGAGTTCGGCCTGGGCGACTGGAAGCTGGTGGAATCCAGCGAGCAGGCGATGCTCGCCGAGGTCGGCCGGGCGGTTAAGCGCGAGCGCTGGATCGTCTTCCTCGGCTGGACGCCGCACCCGATGAACGTGAAGTACGACATGAAGTACCTGGCCGGCGGCGACAAGTACTTCGGCAGCACCGGCAGCGTCTACACCGTCACCCGCAACGGCTACGCCCAGCAGTGCCCGAACAGCGCGAAGCTGCTGGCCAACCTGAGCTTCGACCTGAAGATGGAGAACGCCATCATGGCCGAGGTGCTGGAGAAGAACGTGAAGAACGCCGACGCGGTGAAGGCCTGGATCAAGGCCAACCCGCAGGTCCTGGGCAAGTGGCTGGACGGGGTGAAGGCCCGCGACGGCGGCGATGCCCTGGCCGCCGTGCAGGCCAAGCTCTGACCGCCGATGGAGCGCCTGTATCGCCTGCTGCCGTTCCTCGCCTGGCTGCCGGGCCTCGGCCCGCGGGCGATGGCGCGGGAAGCCTGGGTCGGCCTGGCCGGCGCGGTGCTGGCCTTGCCGCAGTCCATCGCCTACGCGCTGATTGCCGGGCTGCCGCCGCAGTACGGCCTGTACGCGGCCATGCTGCCGGTGGTGGTGGCCTGCCTGTGGGGCTCCTCCAGGCACATGGTCGGCGGGCCCACCGCGGCCATCTCGGTGGTGCTCTACGCCACGGTGGCGCCCCTGGCGCCGCCGGGCAGCGAGACGTTCATCCAGTACGTGCTGCTGCTGACCTTCCTCGCCGGCATCCTGCAATGGGCCCTGGGCGCGATGCGCGCCGGGGTGCTGCTGAACTTCGTCTCGCACTCGGTGATGCTCGGCTTCACCCTGGGCGCGGCGCTGGTCATCGCCCTGGGCCAGTTGCCGTATCTGCTGGGGGTGGAAGTACACAGCCGCGGCAGCGCCCTGGATGGCACGCGCCTGCTGCTGGCGCGGCTGGGCGAATGCGAGCCGGCGTCCCTGGCCATCGGCCTGCTCAGCCTGGCGGCGAGCCTGCTGTGCCGCTGGCTGCGGCCGCGCTGGCCGGCGTTGATGTTCGGCCTGCTGGTGGCCAGCCTGACGGTATGGGCGCTGCCCGCGTGGTTCGGTGGCGTGGCGCGGGTGCGGGCCTTCGCCAGCGCGCTGCCGCCGTTCAGCCCGCTGCAAGTCGATGCGGCCGGCATCGCCGCGCTGCTGCCCGGGGCCCTGGCCTGCGGCCTGCTCGGCCTGGTCACCAGCCTGTCCATCGCCCGCGCCCTGGCCGCGCGCAGCCAGCAGGTGCTGGACGCCAACCAGGAAATCCGCGCCCAGGGCCTGTCCAACCTGGTCGGCCCGTGGTTCTCCGGCAGCCTTTCGGCGGGCTCCTTCACCCGCTCCGGGCTCAACCTCGAAGCCGGCGCGCGCACGCCGCTGGCCGGGGTGTTCTCCGCCGCCTGGGTCGCCGTGCTGGCGGTGGCCGGCGCCGGGCTGATCACCCACATCCCGCTGCCGGCCATGGCCGGCGGCATCCTGCTGATCGCCTGGGGCCTGGTCGACCGCCCGGCCCTGCGCGCCCTCTGGCGCGGCAGCCGCAGCGAGTTCGCGGTGATGGCCCTGACCGCCGCGGCGACTTTGCTGCTGCCGCTGCAGAACGCCATCTACCTGGGCGTGCTGGCCTCGCTGCTGCTCTACCTGCGGCGCACCTCGCAGCCACGGGTGGAACGCTGGCAGGCCAGCGAGGAAGAAGTGCTGCGGGTGGAAGGCTCGATCTTCTTCGGCGCCTGCGACTACCTGCAGCGCCTGATCCAGGCCAGCCAGGGCCGGCGCCTGGTGCTGGATGCCAGGCACGTGAACTTCATCGACTTCGCCGGGGCGCACATGTTGCAACAGGAAGCCCGCCGGCTGGCCGGCGAAGGGCGGCATCTGATCCTGCGCCACGCGCGGCCGAGGGTGCGTGAGGAATTGGCGCGGCAGATGGGTGAAGGCGCGGTATTGCAGGTGGAGTAGGGCGCATAACGCCTAGGGCGTTATCCGCCGATTGGCGGTGGCCCCAGAATGCGCCGGGTTCAGCCTCGGAGTGACGATGAGATCGGTCAAGCGGCGTATAACCGCGAACGGTTATACGCCCTACGTTACCGGTGCTTTTCGTAGGATGGGTTGAGCTTGCGAAACCCATGCGGCCATCGGTGATGGGTATCGCTTCGCTCAACCCATCCTACGGGGCGTTCGCGAGCAAGCTCGCTCCTACGAAGAGCCTAACCCGCCAATTGCCGCCGCAGCTCGTCCAGCACCGGCCGCGAATCCGGCCGCACCCCGCGCCACAGCACGAAGGCCTCCGCCGCCTGCTCCACCAGCATGCCCAGGCCGTCGATGCAGCGCGCCGCGCCATGCTCCGCGGCCCAGCGATTGAAGGCGGTCGGCTCCTTGCCGTACATCATGTCGTAGCAGACGGTGTGCCCCGGGCGGATCAGCGCCGCGTCGATGGGCGGCAGTTCGCCGGCCAGGCTGGCCGAGGTGCCGTTGACGATCAGGTCGAAGGGTTCGTCGCGCAGGTCGAAGCCGCCGGCGCGCACCGGGCCCAGGTCGGCGAACTCGCGGGCCAGCTGCTCGGCCTTGGCCACGGTGCGGTTGAGCACCACCAGCGCCGCCGGGCCCTCGGCCAGGAAGGGTTCGAGGATGCCGCGCACCGCGCCGCCGGCGCCCAGCACCAGCACGCGGCGGCCCTTGAGCACCACGCCATTGTTCACCACCAGGTCGCGGGTCAGGCCGGCGCCGTCGGTGTTGTCGCCCAGCAGGCGGCCGTCGTCGAGCTTCTTCAGGGTGTTCACCGCGCCGGCGCGGCGGGCGCGCTCGGTGAGTTCACCGCACAGGCGGTAGGCGTCTTCCTTGAAGGGCACGGTGACGTTGGCGCCCAGGCCCTCGGCGAAGAACGCGCGGGCGGCCCCGGCGAAGTCGTCCAGCGGCGCCAGCTGGGCGTCGTAGGTGAGCGCCTGGCCGGTCTGCTCGGCGAACAGGCGGTGGATCAGCGGCGACTTGCTGTGGCCGATGGGGTTGCCGAAGACGCAATAACGATTCATAGGCTTTTTGAGCTGGAAGCTGGAAGCTGGAAGCTGGAAGCTGGAAGCTGGAAGCTGGAAGCTGGAAGCTGGAAGCTGGAAGCTGGAAGCTGGAAGCTGGAAGCTGGAAGCTTGAGGCTTTTTTCTTCCGGCTTCCAGCTTCAGGCTTCCGGCTTCAACCCCAACCAATCGCGGTCCTGGAGGAAATACTCGGTCAGCCGCGCCTCTTCGCTGCCCGGCTCGGGTTTCCAGTCGTAGCCCCAGCGCACCTGCGGCGGCAGCGACATGAGGATCGACTCGGTGCGCCCGCCGGACTGCAGGCCGAACAGGGTGCCGCGGTCGTAGACCAGGTTGAACTCCACGTAGCGGCCGCGGCGGAACTCCTGGAACTCGCGCTGCCGCTCGGTCCAGGCCTGGGCCTTGCGCTTGCGCACGATGGGCAGGTAGGCCTCGATGTAGGCATCGCCTATGGCGCGCAGGAAGGCGAAGCTGGTGTCGAAGTCCCACTGGTTCAGGTCGTCGAAGAACAGGCCGCCGATGCCGCGCGGCTCGTTGCGGTGCTTGAGGTGGAAGTAGCGGTCGCACCATTCCTTGTAGCGCGGGTAGACGTCCTCGCCGAAGGGCGCGCAGGCCTCGCGGGCGACCTTGTGCCAGTGCACGCAGTCTTCCTCGTGGGCGTAGTAGGGCGTCAGGTCGAAGCCGCCGCCGAACCACCACACCGGCTCCTCGCCTTCCTTCTCGGCGATGAAGAAGCGCACGTTGGCGTGGGAAGTCGGCACGTGGGGGTTACGCGGGTGGATCACCAGCGACACGCCCAGGGCCTGGAAGCCGCGCCCGGCCAGTTCCGGGCGGTGCGCGCTGGCCGATGGCGGCAGGCCGGCGCCGAACACGTGGGAGAAGTTCACCCCACCCTTCTCGATCAGCGCGCCATCGCCGATCACCCGGGTGCGGCCACCGCCGCCGGCCGGACGCTCCCAGGCGTCCTCGATGAAGCGGGCGCCGCCGTCCTCGGCTTCGAGGGCGGAGCAGATGCGGTCTTGCAGGTCGAGCAGGTAGGCCTTCACGGCCTGGATAGGGTCGGTCACGGGATCACCTTGGAGCGGGAAAGCCTTGCGGCGCTTGGGCTGCAGGCCGGGAGAGGAGCGCAAGCATAGCATTCCCGGCCGCCATGCCATGCTTGACGGCGGTCAACAAGGCGGCTTGGATGAAAGACTTTTCCCAACGCGGCGCCGACCCCTCCGGCGCCGCCAGCAGCAGGAGATCGACATGGCCAAGCGCATCCAGTTCGCCCGCACCGGCGGCCCCGAAGTCCTCGAATACCTCGACTACACCCCCGCCGAACCAGGCCCGAAGGAAGTCCGCGTGCGCAACCGCGCCATCGGCCTGAACTTCATCGACAACTACTTCCGCAGCGGCCTCTATCCCGCCCCGGCGCTGCCCTCCGGGCTGGGTACCGAGGGCGCCGGCGAGGTGGAAGCGGTGGGCAGCGAGGTGAGCAACGTCAAGGTCGGCGACCGCGTCGGCTACGCCACCGGCCCGCTGGGCGCCTACAGCGAGCTGCACGTGCTGCCGGCGGCCAACGTGGTGAAACTGCCCGACGCCATCGACTTCGAGACCGCCGCCGCGGTGATGCTCAAGGGCCTGACCGTGCAGTACCTGCTACGCCAGACCTACAACGCCCAGCCCGGCCAGACCGTGCTCTGGCACGCGGCCGCCGGCGGCGTCGGGCTGATCGCCTGCCAGTGGGCCAAGGCCCTGGGGGTGAAGCTGATCGGCACCGTCGGCTCGGCCGCCAAGGCGGAGCTGGCCAAGGCCCACGGCGCCTGGGCGACCATCGACTACAGCCAGGAAAACGTGGCGGAGCGCGTGCTGCAGCTCACCGACGGCAAGAAGTGCCCGGTGGTCTACGACTCGGTGGGCAAGGACACCTGGCCGATCTCCCTGGACTGCGCCGCCCCGCGCGGGCTGATCGTCAGCTTCGGCAACGCCTCGGGCCCGGTGGACGGCATCAACCTGGGCATCCTGGCGCAGAAGGGCTCGCTGTTCGTCACCCGCCCGACGCTGTTCGGCTACGCCAACACCCCCGAGCGCCTGCAGGCGATGGCCGAGGACCTGTTCGGCATGCTCACCAGCGGCAAGATCAAGGTGGAGATCAACCAGCGCTACGCCCTGGCCGACGCGGCCAAGGCGCAGACCGAGCTGGCGGCGCGGCGGACTACCGGGTCGACCATTCTGTTGCCTTGAGGGAAAGGGCACGGCTTCTCGTAGGAGCGAGCTTGCTCGCGAACCGGATTTGCCGGGGACAGCGGATGTTGGCGTTCAGAGCGCCCCCTCCCTAACCCTCCCCCGCAAGCGGGAGAGGGAACCGTTCGGTGTGTTCGGGGAGTTTTGGTGTTAGCCGGCTACCGCGAGGTTTTCGGCTGGCGCCATACCATTTCTCGGCACGGACAGCCCCCTCTCCCTTCAGGGCGGGGCGCGCAGCCGAGGGTTGGGGAGAGGGGACGGAGCCAAACTAAAACACCGAAGTCACAGCTGAGCACTGTTCGCGAGCAAGCTCGCTCCTACGAAGAGCCCCCGGCGCGGCATGCAAGACAGTTGCTCCTACAGCCAGCGCCGAATTTCCCACCCATACCACACATCCCGCCCTCAGGCCGGGCGCACGGTCCGGCCGCTGACCAGGTCGCGGATCACGCTGGGGTTGCGCCGGCCGCCGAGCTTGCCGTCGAGCACGCCGTCCAGCTCGCCGCGGAAGTACTGCTCCACCCGCAGCCGCGAGCGCGCCGCCGGGCGCCCGGCGGGGTTGGCCGAGGTGGAGACCAGCGGGCCGGTCAGCGTGCAGAGTTCGCGCACCAGCGGGTGTTCGCTGACGCGCAGGGCCACGCTGTCGTGCTGGCCGGTGATCCACTCCGGCAGGCGCCCCTGGTGCGGCACCAGCCAGGTGTTCGGGCCCGGCCAGGTGGCGCCCAGGCGGTCCTGCCATTCCTGCGGCAGGTCGGCGAGCAGGAAGTCGAACTGGCGGATGTTGTCGGCCACCAGGATCAGGCCCTTCTCCACCGGCCGCGCCTTGATGGCCAGCAGGCGGTAGACGGCATCCTCGTTCCAGGGGTCGCAGCCCAGGCCCCAGACGGCTTCGGTCGGGTAGGCGATGACGCCGCCCTCGCGCACTATCCTGGCCACACGCTGCACACGCCAGCTGCTGATCATCGGCAAACTCCGGGGAAATAACGATTGCGCGGCAGTTTACGTGCTCAGCCGCCGCGATGCACCCAGACGCCGGCCTCGCAGGCCACCTTGCCCTCCAGTTCCAGCTCGGTCAGCGCCGCCAGCACCTGCGGCAGCGCCCAGCCACTGCCGGCGGCCAGCGCCTCGCTGCCCTGCGGGGCGGCGCGCAGCAGGTCCAGCAATGGGTGCGCCTGTGGCAGCGGGGCCGGTTCGCTGGCGGGTGCTTCGGCGGTCCAGCCGCTCAGGCCTTCGAGGATGTCGTCGATGCGCTCCACCAGGGTGGCGCCCTGGCGGATCAGCTCGTGGCAGCCGCGTGCGCCGGGATGGTGGATGGAACCGGGAATGGCATAGACCTCGCGGCCCTGCTCGGCGGCCAGCCGCGCGGTGATCAGCGAGCCGCTGGCCGGGCTGGCCTCCACCACCAGCACACCCAGGGACAGGCCGCTGATGATGCGGTTGCGCCGCGGGAAGTTGTCCGGCCGCGGCGGGCAGTCCAGCGGCAGTTCGGACAGCAGCGCGCCGCCGCCCTCGACGATGCGCCGCGCCAGCCCCAGGTGCCGACGCGGGTACAGGCATTGCAGGCCAGTGCCGAGCACCGCCAGGGTGACGCCACCGGCCTCCAACGCGCCTTCGTGGGCGGCGCCGTCGATGCCCAAAGCCAGCCCGCTGGTGATGGCGAAGCCGCCCCCGGCCAGGCTGCGGGCGAAGGCGCGGGCGGTGTCCAGCCCCGGGCGGCTGGCGCGCCGGCTGCCGACCACCGCCAGCTGCGGCCGGCCCAGGGCCGAACGGGCGCCCTCGACGAACAGCAGCGGCGGCGCATCGCTCAGCTCCGCCAGCAGCGCGGGGTAGTCCTCGGCGTCCCACATCAGCAGGTGCCGCTCGGGCCCTTCCAGCCAGCGCAGAGCCTCGGCCGCTGCCTGGCGTGTCGTTTCGCTGCGCCGCGCCTCGGCGCTGGCCGCCGGCAGCCCGAGGGAACGCCAGGCCGCGGCGGGCGCGCTGAGGGCGGCGGAGGCGCTGCCGAAGGCTGCCAGCAGGGCGGCGAAGCGCCGCGGCCCCAGTTCGGGCAGGGCGTGCAGGCGCAGGCGGGCTTCCAGTTCGGCGGGGGAGAGTTGGCGGGGCATGGCGGCAGTCCTTGGCGCGTTGGCGGGAACCCCGACTATGCCGCGTCCGCCGGCTGACGCCTGCCGGACGCTTCGGAAGATACGGCCGGCAGAAACGAAGAACCCCGCCGTGGCGGGGTTCTTCACACAGGCACGCCGATCAGGGATTGCGCACCTTGTCCTGCACTTCCAGCGAACGGTTGGCGGTAAGCACCAGGCCGTAGCTGAGACGGTTGTAGGTACGGAAGATCATCACCAGCCCGGAGCGCTCGTCGGGGATCTTCACCAGATCACCGCTGACGCGGTCGCGCACCGTCTCGCCGAGCTTGTAGATGGCCAGCACGTTGCCTTCCTCCAGGCCATCGCGACTGCCCTTGTCGATGGTCACCACGTCGTACTTGCCGATCTGGGTGACGCCACGCGGCACGTCGATGATGCTGCCCTTGATCGGCGTCTTCGGCTCGCTGGGCATGAAGATCGAGGTCACCGCGCGTTCCTCGGTGGGGAACAGGCGGTCGCCCGGCCGCACTTCCTGGGTAGTGCGCGTCAGGTTGAGGGTGGCGATGTCGTCTTCCTTGGCGATCACCCGGGCGCTGCCGACGTCCATGGCGTCGACGCCGAGGACTTCCTTGGTGTCCGGGTCGGAGTAGATCTTGCCCTGGCGGAAGATGCCGTAGCTGCTTTCCTCGGCCAGGGAGTCGCCGCGGGCGTAGGCGCGGTCGCCGGCGCCGCTGACCACGCGCTCGGCATCGCCGGCGACCATGTAGGGGGCGTTGCTGAAGTCACCCTCGCTGTCGACGATGCGGTTGGACAGCAGGAAGGCGTTGATCTTGTCCAGCGGGATGGTCGGCACCGCCTCGGCCATCGGCGTGCTGCGCACCTTGGGCGACAGCTTGATGGTGCCGTGGGAGGCGCCGCGGTTGAGCACCAGGCGCGGCTGGCCGTCGATGTACACCAGGCTGAGGACGTCGCCGGGGTAGATCAGGTGCGGGTTGCGAATCTGCGGATTCACCTGCCAGATCTCCGGCCACTTCCAGGGCTTGCTCAGGAACTTGCCGGAGATGTCCCAGAGGGTGTCGCCCTTGACCACCGTATAGCGGTCCGGGTGGCCGTCCCTGAGTTCCACGGCACCCTGCGCCATGCTTCCTGCCGCCAGCAGCAGCACGGCGAGTAGTGTTTTCCTCATGCGGTGAATCCCTTTATTATGTATACACATGAAACGCTGGAAAGCCGCCCCTACCGGGCCTTCCAGGGTTTTTCGATGCTGCTCGGCATATTAGCAGCCGATTTTTACTTTATTCCACAAGTGCATCACAAACGCATATGGCCATTCTGAACATCCTCGAATTCCCCGATCCGCGCCTGCGCACGATCGCCAAGCCTGTCGAGGTGGTCGACGATAGCGTGCGCCAACTGGTCGACGACATGTTCGAAACCATGTACGAGGCGCCCGGCATCGGCCTGGCCGCCACCCAGGTGAACGTACACAAGCGCGTGGTGGTGATGGACCTGTCCGAGGACAAGTCCGAGCCGCGCGTGTTCATCAACCCGGAACTGGAGCCGCTCACGCAAGAGATGGGCGAATACCAGGAGGGTTGCCTGTCGGTGCCCGGCTTCTACGAGAACGTCGACCGCCCGCTGCGGGTGCGCGTCAAGGCGCTGGACCGCGACGGCAAGGCCTTCGAGGAAATCGCCGAAGGCCTGCTGGCGGTGTGCATCCAGCATGAGTGCGACCACCTGAACGGCAAGCTGTTCGTCGACTACCTGTCCAACCTCAAGCGCGACCGGATCAAGAAGAAGCTGGAAAAGCAGCACCGCCAGCGCGCCTGACACCCTCCTCCCCAAAGGCTTGCCCCGGCAAGCCTTTTTTCTTTAAGCGAGCCTACGCATGAGCCAAGCATTGCGCATCGTCTTCGCCGGGACCCCGGAATTCGCCGCCGAGCACCTCAAGGCCCTGCTCGATACCCCGCACCAGATCGTCGCCGTCTACACCCAGCCGGACCGCCCGGCCGGCCGCGGCCAGAAGCTGATGCCCAGCCCGGTCAAGCAGCTCGCCGCGCAGCATGGCCTGTCGGTGCTGCAGCCGCCGACCCTGCGCGCACCCGAAGCCCAGGCCGAACTGGCGGCTCTGCAGCCGGACCTGATGGTGGTGGTCGCCTACGGCCTGATCCTGCCCCAGGCGGTGCTGGACATCCCGCGCCTGGGCTGCATCAACAGCCATGCCTCGCTGCTGCCGCGCTGGCGCGGTGCCGCGCCCATCCAGCGCGCCGTGCAGGCTGGCGATGCGGAAAGCGGCGTAACCGTGATGCAGATGGAAGCGGGCCTGGACACCGGGCCGATGCTGCTCAAGGTCGTCACCCCGATCAGTCCCGAGGACACCGGCGGCAGCCTGCACGACCGCCTGGCGCGCCTGGGCCCGCCGGCGGTGGTCGAGGCCATCGCCGGCCTGGCCGCCGGTACGCTCAAGGGCGAGGTGCAGGACGACGCCCTGGCCACCTACGCGCGCAAGCTCAGCAAGGACGAGGCGAAACTCGACTGGAGCCGCCCGGCCGTGGAACTGGAGCGCGCCGTGCGCGCCTTCGACCCCTGGCCGGTGTGCCACACCACCCTGAACGGCGAGCCGCTGAAGGTCTGGGCCGCGCGCCTGGGCGAGGGCAGGGGCGAGCCGGGGAAAATCCTCGGCGCCAGCCGTGACGGCCTGCTGGTCGGCTGCGGCGAAGGCAGCCTGCTGCTGACCCGCGTGCAGCTGCCCGGCGGCAAGCCGCTGGCCTTCGCCGACCTGTTCAACAGCCGCCGCGAGCAGTTCGCCAGCGGCCTGGTGCTCGGCCAATGAGCCTCAGCCCGCGCCTCGCCGCGGCCCGCGCCCTGGCCGCCGTGCTAACCGGCCGCGCCTCGCTGGGCGGCTCGCTGCCGCCGCAGCTGGAGCTGGTCGCCCCGCGCGACCGCGGTCTGACCCAGGAACTGGCCTTCGGCGCCGCGCGCTGGCAGCCACGCCTGGCAGCCCTGGCCGCGCGCCTGCTGCAGAAGCCGTTCAAGGCCGGCGACCGCGACGTCGAGGCGCTGCTGCTGGTCGGCCTGTACCAGTTGCTCTACACCCGCATTCCGCCCCACGCGGCCATCGGCGAGACCGTCGGCTGCGCCGACAAGCTGAAGAAATCCTGGGCCAAGGGCCTGCTCAACGCCGTGCTGCGCCGCGCCCAGCGCGAGGGCGAGGTGCTGCTGGCCGACGTCGACCGCGACCCGGCCGCGCGCCTGGCCCACCCGCGCTGGCTGCAGAAGGCGCTGAAACAGGCCTGGCCGGAGCAGTTCGAAGCCATGTGCGCGGCGAACAACGCCCACCCGCCGATGACCCTGCGGGTGAACCGCCGCCAGGGCAGCCGTGACGCCTACCTGGCCGAGCTGCAGGCCGCCGGCATCGAGGCCACGCCCTGCGCCTACAGCCGCGACGGCATCCAACTGGCCCAGCCCTGCGACGTGCGCGAGCTGCCGGGCTTCGCCGAAGGCCGCGTGAGCGTGCAGGACGAGGCCGCGCAACTGGCCGCCGACCTGCTGGAACTGGCTCCCGGCCAGCGCGTGCTCGACGCCTGCTGCGCCCCCGGCGGCAAGACCTGCCACCTGCTGGAGGCCGAACCGGGCCTGGCCGGCGTGCTGGGCGTGGACCTGGAAGAAAGCCGCCTGGTGCGCGTACGGGAAAATCTGCAGCGCCTGCGGCTAGATGCCACTCTGGTCGCCGCTGATGGACGCGATACCGTCGCCTGGTGGGACGGCAAACCGTTCCAGCGCATCCTGCTGGACGCGCCCTGCTCGGCCACCGGGGTGATCCGCCGGCACCCGGACATCAAGCTGACCCGCGCCGCCGAGGACATCCCGGCCCTGGCGCAGTTGCAGGGCGAGCTGCTCGACGCGCTGTGGCCGACCCTGGAGGTGGGCGGCATCCTGCTCTACGCCACCTGCTCGGTGATGCCCCAGGAGAACCGCGAGTCCATCGCCGCCTTCCTCGCCCGCACCCCCGGCGCCCGCGAGCTGGACCTGGCCGGGCCCTGGGGCCTTAAGCAGGCCCACGGGCGCCAGCTGTTGCCGCAAGAGGGCGGGCACGACGGTTTCTACTATGCCAAGCTCATCAAGATCTCAGCCCGCTAGCACTGCACGGACGAGCGCGACCCCATGAAGATCATCATCCTCGGCGCCGGCCAGGTCGGCGGCACCCTGGCCGAGCACCTGGCCAGCGAAGCCAACGACATCACCGTGGTCGACACCGACGCCCAGCGCCTGCGCGACCTCAACGACCGCCTGGACATCCGCACCGTGCACGGCAAGGCCTCGTTCCCCACGGTGCTGCGCCAGGCCGGCGCCGACGACGCCGACATGCTGGTGGCGGTGACCAACAGCGACGAGGTGAACATGGTCGCCTGCCAGGTGGCCTACACCCTGTTCAACACGCCGACGCGCATCGCCCGGGTGCGCGAGGCGGCCTACCTGACGCGCACCGGCCTGTTCGACAACGAGGCCATCCCGGTGGACGTGCTGATCAGCCCCGAGCAGGTGGTGACCAACTACATCAAGCGCCTGGTGGAATACCCCGGCTCCTTGCAGGTGATCGACTTCGCCGAGGGCAAGGCCCAGCTGGTGGGCATCAAGGCCCACTACGGCGGCCCGCTGGTGGGCCAGGAGCTGCGTCAGCTGCGCGAGCACATGCCCAACGCGGACACCCGCGTGGCGGCGATCTACCGGCGCAACCGGCCGATCATCCCCCAAGGCGACACCGTCATCGAGGCCGACGACGAGGTGTTCTTCATCGCCGCCAAGGCCCACATCCGCGCGGTGATGGGCGAGATGCGCCGGCTGGAGGAGAACTACAAGCGGATCATCATCGCCGGCGGCGGCAACATCGGCGAGCGCCTGGCCGAGGCCATCGAGAACCGCTACCAGGTGAAGATCATCGAGATGAACCCGGCGCGCTGCCGACACCTGTCGGACAACCTCGACAGCACCATCGTCCTGCAGGGCAGCGCCTCGGACCGCGACCTGCTGCTGGAAGAGAACATCAACGAGACCGACCTGTTCCTGGCCCTGACCAACGACGACGAGGCCAACATCATGTCCTCGCTGCTGGCCAAGCGCCTGGGCGCGCGCAAGGTGATGACGCTGATCAACAACCCGGCCTACGTCGACCTGGTGCAGGGCGGCGAGATCGACATCGCCATCAGCCCGCAGCTGGCCACCATCGGCACCCTGCTGACCCACGTGCGCCGCGGCGACATCGAGAGCGTGCACTCGCTGCGCCGCGGCGCGGCCGAGGCCATCGAGGTGGTGGCCCACGGCGACGCCAAGTCGAGCAAGGTGATCGGCAAGCGCATCGGCGAGGTGCACCTGCCGCCGGGCACCACCATAGGCGCGGTGATCCGCGACGAGGAAGTGCTGATCGCCCACGGCGACACCGTGGTGGAATCCGGCGACCACGTGATCCTCTTCGTGGTCGACAAGAAGCGAATCCGTGACGTCGAGCGGCTGTTCCAGGCCGGGTTGACGTTCTTCTAGGCTGTAGGCTGTAGGCTGTAGGCTGTAGGCTGTAGGCTGTAGGCAAGAGCTTGACATACCACGACGGCACCGCATGCTGTTCGCTTCCAGCTTCCAGCTTCCAGCTTCCAGCTTCCAGCCCCCAGCCCCCAGCCCTATGACCGATCCTCAATCCCTCGAAAAACTCCTCGCCAAAGGCATGGACAACCCGCTGCTGCGCTTCGGCCTGGGCAAGGGCTACCTGGACGCCGGCGATGCGGCGAAGGCCGCCGAACACCTGCGCCGCTGCGTGGAGCAGGACCCGAAGTATTCCGCCGCCTGGAAGCTACTGGGCAAGGCCCTGCAGGCCCAGGGTGACCTGGACGGCGCCCGCGCCGCCTGGACCGACGGCCTGGCCGCGGCCCAGGCCCATGGCGACAAGCAGGCGGAGAAGGAAATGACCGTGTTCCTGCGCAAGCTGGACAAGGCCAAGGGCGGCTGAATCCGCGACACCTTGTAGGAGCGGGCCCTGCCCGCGATTCGCGCGCAGGGCGCGCTCCTACAGGTGCAGACGAAACGCCATCGTAGGATGGGTTGAGCGAAGCGATACCCATCACCCCGGCCCGATGGGTTTCGCAAGCTCAACCCATCCTACGAAGAGCGCCTGGGCGTAGGGCGTACAACCGTTCGCGGTTGTACGCCATTGCCATGGCCTCAAAGCACCTCCGCCGCCACCGCGTCCACCGCGGCCTTGGCTATGCCCACCACCTCGTCCGCCTCGGCGCGGCTCAGTACCAGCGGCGGGGCGAAGCCGAGGATGTCGCCGTGGGGCATGGCGCGGGCGATCATGCCGCGCTCCAGGCACGCCGCCGAGACCTTCGGGCCCACCTTCAGCGCCGGGTCGAAGGGCGTGCGCGCCTCGCGGTCGGCCATGAACTCCAGCGCCGCCAGCATGCCGTCGCCGCGCACCTCGCCCACCAGCGGGTGGCCCTCGAAGGCCTGGCGCAGCTGCTGGTTGAGATAGCCGCCGACGTCCGCCGCGTTGGCGGTGATGTTCTCGCGCTCAAGGATGTCCAGGTTGGCCAGCGCCGCCGCCGCGCAGATCGGGTGGCCGGAGTAGGTCCAGCCGTGGCCCATGGCGCCTTCGCGGGTGGAGGCGCTGTCGATCACGTCCCAGACCTTTTCGCCGACGATCACCGCGGACAGCGGCGCGTAGGCGCTGGTCAGGCCCTTGGCGGTGGTGATCAGGTCCGGGCGCATGGCATGGCGCTGGCTGCCCATCTTGTCGCCGAGGCGGCCGAAGGCGCAGACCACCTCGTCGGCGATCAGCAGCACGTCGTACTTCGCCAGCACCGCCTGGATCGCCTCCCAGTAGCCCTTGGGCGGGACGATGATGCCGCCGGTGCCCATCACCGGCTCGCCGATGAAGGCCGCCACGGTGTCCGGGCCCTCGGCGAGGATCAGGTTCTCCAGCTCCTGGGCGCAGTGGCGCACGAAGGCCGCCTCGTCCATGCCCGCTGGGGCCTTGTAGAAGTGCGGGCAGAGGGTGTGCCTGACGCCTTCCACCGGCAGGTCGAAGTGCTGGTGGAAGCTGGCCAGGCCGGTGAGGCTGCCGGTGACGATGCCCGAGCCGTGGTAGCCGCGCTGGCGCGAGATGATCTTCTTCTTCTGCGGCCGGCCCAGCACGTTGTTGTAGTAGCGCACCAGCTTGACCTGGGTTTCGTTGGCGTCGGAGCCGGAGAGGCCGTAGTAGACCTTCTTCATGCCCGCCGGCGCCCAGTCTCGGATGATCCGCGCGGACAGCTCGATGATCGCCTCGGACGCGTGGCCGACGTAGGTGTGGTAGTAGGCCAGCTGCTTGGCCTGCTCATGGATGGCGTCGGCCACCTCGGTACGGCCGTAGCCGATGTTCACGCAGTACAGCCCGGCGAAGGCGTCCAGCAGCTCGCGGCCCTGGTGGTCGCGGATGCGCACGCCCGAGGCGCCGGTGATGATGCGCCCGGGCAGGGCGCCGCTGGCGTGGTCGTGGGCGTGGGTGGAGGGGTGCATGAAGTGCGCACGGTCTTCTTCGAACAGCTTGGCGTAGTCGGTCATGGCGGTGTTCTCCTCAGATGGCGCCGTGGTGCAGGCAGAAGTACTTGGTCTCGACGAAGGGCTCGAAGCCTTCGCTGCCGCCCTCGCGGCCCAGGCCCGAGGCCTTCATGCCGCCGAAGGGGATGGGGTGGCCGGTGAACCTGGCGCCGTTCACCGCGACCATGGCGAATTCCAGGCGGCGCATCAGCGGCCACACCTGGTCGAGGCGCTGCCCACAAATGTAGGCGGCCAGGCCGTATTCGCTATCGTTGGCCAGTTCGACGGCCTGCTCCAGGTCGTCGTAGGCCATCACCCCGGCGATGGGCGCGAAGTTCTCCTCGCGCCAGATGCGCATGGCCGGGGTGACGTCGGCCAACAGCGTCGGCTGGTGGAACCAGCCGCCCAAGGCATGGGGCTCGCCGCCGGCCAGCAGGCGCGCGCCGCTGTCGATGGCGTCGCGCACGCGCTCGCAGGTGGCGTCGAAGGCCGCCTGGTGCATCAGCGGGCCGATGTCGCTGCGCGGGTCGCTGGCCGCGCCCACGCGCAGTTCGCGCACGGCGGCGGCGAAGCGCTTGAGGAAGGGCTCGTAGAGTTCGCGGGCGACCAGCAGGCGGTTGGCCGCGCAGCAGTCCTGGCCGGAGGTCTGGAACTTGGCGTCGATGGCGAATTTCACCGCCTGCTCCAGGTCGGCGTCGGGCAGCACGATGAAGGGCGCGTTGCCGCCCAGCTCCAGCGCCACCTTCTTCACGTCCTGGGCGGCGGCCTGCAGCACCAGCTTGCCGACGCGGGTCGAGCCGGTGAAGCTCACTGCGCGCACGCGGCTGTCCCGCACCAGGGTTTCCATGGTCGTCTGCGGCTCGCCCAGCACCACGTTGAAGGCGCCGGCGGGCAGCCCGGCCTCCTCGGCCAACTGGGCCAGGGCGAAGGCCGAGTAGGGCGTCTCGTGGGCCGGCTTGACCACCACGGTGCAGCCGGCGGCCAACGCGGCGGCGGCCTTGCGGGTGATCATCGCCGAGGGGAAGTTCCAGGGCGTCAGCAGTACGGCCACGCCCACCGGCTCCATTACCGTGCCCAGGTGGGCGCCGGGAATGTGGCTGGGGATGTTGCGGCCGTCCAGGCGACGGGCCTGTTCGGCGAACCAGGGGATGAAGCTGGCGGCGTAGTCGATCTCGCCGCGGGCCTCGGCCAGGGGCTTGCCCTGTTCCAGGGAAAGGATCTGCGCCAGGTCCTCGCGGTGCTGGCGGATCAGCTCGGCCCAGCGCAGCAGGGGCGCGGCGCGCCGGTCCAGGGACAGCTTGCGCCAGGCCGGGAAGGCCGCGGCGGCGGCGTCCACCGCGGCGACTATCTGCTCGCGCTCGAGCAGCGGTACGTGGCCGATGATTTCGCGGTTGGCCGGGTTCTCCACGGCGATGCTGGCGCCGCTGGCGCTGTGCAGCCACTGGCCGTTGACGTAGCACAGCGACTTGAAGAGCAGGGGATGGGCGTAGGACATGACGGCGTCTCCTCGCAGGTGGCATGGGGACCATCCTAGGGGGAGCGCCGTGGCGGTTTTTTCCTAAGGGCGGGGCGGCGGCGGCAATTCTTTCCGCAGATGCGCCGCCGGCTTCGGGTTTTTCGCCCGCCTCAGCAGGCGCTGGCGGAGCGCCGGCCCAGTCCCTGGAGAATGGCGCGCAGCAGCACGCCGTAGAGCGGCACGAAGAGGATCAGCATGACCGCCAGCTTGACGCCGTAGTCCACCGTGGCGATCTCCACCCAGTGCTGCGCCATGAAGGGGTTGTCGCTGCGCCAGAAGGCGATGGAGAAGAAGGCGAAGGTGTCCAGCAGGTTGCCGAACAGCGTCGACACCACCGGGGCGATCCACCACTGGCGCAGCCGGCGCAGGCGGTCGAACACCTGGATGTCGAGGAACTGGCCGAGCACGTAGGCCAGGAAGCTGGCCAGGGCGATGCGCGCGACGAAGGTGTTGAACTCGCCCAGCGCGGCGAAGCCGCGGTAGCCGCCGTCCTGGAACAGCACCGAGACCCCGTAGGAAGCCAGCAGCGCCGGCAGCATCACCCGGGCGATGACGCGCCGCGCCGGGCTCTTGCCGAGCAGGCGCACGGTGAGGTCGGTGGCCAGGAAGATGAACGGGAAGCTGAACGCGCCCCAGGTGGTCTGCCAGCCGAACAGGGTCATGGGCAGTTGCACCAGGTAGTTGCTGGCGATGATGACGAGGAGGTGGAAGACGACCAGGCCGGCCAATGCGCCGCGCCGAGCCGCCGGGGAAAGCGCCGACATGCTGGATCCTTTTTCGTCGATGGGGTGAGGGAACCCATGCCCGGCCCTGTGCCGAGCGGGGCGCATTTTATAGGAGATTGAACTTGGAGTCAGGTTTTTTTGGGTGTTTTTTGTGCAGTGGGGTGGGGGGTGTTGTAGGGGCGGGCTTGCTTGCGAATGGTGTTCTGCCGGGAGGAATTGGCTGGGGGGCCAAGAACGCCCTCTCCCTAACCCTCTCCCTGAAGGGAGAGGGGACCGTTGGGCAGACGCTGATGTTCTGGAGTCAGCCGGCGACGCCGAAGGTTTCCGGCTGAAACCATCCCTTCTCTCGGCACGGACTAGCCCCCTCTCCCTTCAGGGAGAGGGCTGGGGAGAGGGGGCGGAGCCAAGCCATTACACCGAAGCCACCGGTAGGCACCTGTTCGCGAGCAAGCTCGCTCCTACGAAAAGAAAACAGCGCGGCATCAGGCGCCTTCCAGCGCCTCCGCCGGCACCGCCGCATCCAACGTCTTGATCACCTTGGTAACGATGTAGGTGAAATACCGCTCGATCCCCAGGTCCTCCAGCAGCAACTGGTCGATGAAGCGCTGGTAATGGTCGATATCCCGGGCCTGGATCATCGCGATGTAGTCCACCCCGCCGCCGGTGGCGTAGCAGAAGCCCACTTCCGGCGCCTGCTGCAGGCGCTGTTCGAAGCGGCGCATGTCCTGGGCCGTGTGCCGGCCCAGGGTGATTTCCACCAGCACCTGCTGCTGGCGGAACAATGCCGGCCAGTCGATCTGCGCGCGGTAGCCCTTGATCAGGCCGGCCTCCTCCAGCTTGCGCACGCGCTCCCAGGCCGGGCTGACCGAGAGGTTGATGGCCTCGGCCAGGCTGGACTTGGTGATGCGCCCGTCGCCGGCGAGGATGCGCAGGATCTTCAGGTCGTAGCGGTCGAGCTTGGTCATCGCCACCTCCGGCGCCGTGGCGCGCGCATCAGTCCAGCACCTCGGCGACCACCGCCAGGGTGTCGCCGCTCTGCACCAGGCCGGGGAAGTGCCGCGCGGCGAGGATGCCGCTGCGCCTGGCGCGGTACTCCACCGGCGCGGCGCCGGTGCGCAGCAGGTCGTGCACCCGCGCCAGCACCTCGCCGCGCTCCACGCGCTCGCCCAGGTCGCGGCACATCTCCAGCAGGCCGTTGTGCTCGCTGGCGACGAAGCAGTCGCCGTCGGGCATGTCGAGCATCACCGAGGGCGCGTGCTCGACCTCGCCGCGCAGGATGCCGGCCTGCACCAGCACGTTGCGCACGCCGCGGCGGGCGATGGCCACGCTGCGCGCGGTGCTGCTGCCGCCGCCGCCCAGTTCGGTGGTGACGAACAGCTTGCCCTGTTCCTCGGCGGCGCTGTCGTACATGCCCACCGCGTCCAGCTCCAGCATGCGCATGGCGTAGGGCGCGGAAAACGCCCGCATCAGCGCCTCGCAGCCTTCCTGCTGGGCCTTGTCCGGCAGCACGTGGCAGGCGGCGAAGGGCAGGAAGTCGAGGGTGCGGCCGCCGGAGTGGATGTCCAGCACCACGTCGGCCAGCGGCAGCAGGGTGCGCTGGAAGTAGTCGGCGATCTTCTGCGTCACCGTGCCGTCCGGGCGGCCGGGGAAGCTGCGGTTGAGGTTGCCGGCGTCGATCGGCGAGGTGCGCTTGCCGGCGAGGAAGGCCGGGGTGTTCATGAAGGGCACGATGATCACCCGGCCGCGGATGTCCTCGGCGCGCAGTTCCTGGGCCAGGCGGCTGAGCGCCACCGGGCCTTCGTACTCGTCGCCGTGGTTGCCGCCGGTGAGCAGCGCGGTGGGGCCCGCGCCGTTCTTCACCACGCAGACGGGGATCATCACCGCGCCCCAGGCCGAGTCGTCGCGGGAGTAGGGCAGCTTGAGGTAGCCGTGCTGCACGCCGTCGCGCTCGAAGTCGACGCTGGCGGCGATGGGGTTGTCGCGCAGCTCTTTATCCAGTGGCTGTCTCATGGCCTCACTCCTTGACGAACAACTGGCGCGGGTAGTCGCAGAGGGTCTGCACGCCGCCGTCGGTGATCAGGATGCTTTCGGTGATCTCCAGGCCCCAGTCGTCCATCCACAGGCCGGGCATGAAGTGGAAGGTCATGCCCGGCTGCAGCACGCTCTCGTCGCTGGGGCGCAGGCTCATGGTGCGTTCGCCCCAGTCCGGCGGATAGCTGATGCCGATGGGGTAGCCGCAGCGGCTGTCCTTGTGGATGCCGAACTTCTGCAGCACGCCGAAGAAGGCGCGGGCGATGTCGCCGGTGGTGTTGCCCGGCTTGGCCGCCTCCAGCCCCGCGGCGATGCCTTCGACCACGGCCTTTTCCGCGTCGAGGAAGTGCTGCGGCGGCTTGCCCAGGTAGACGGTGCGCGACAGCGGGCAGTGATAGCGCTTGTAGCAGCCGGCGATCTCGAAGAAGGTGCCGGCGCCGCGCTGGAAGGGCGTGTCGTCCCAGGTCAGGTGCGGCGCGCTGGCGTCGGCGCCGGTGGGTAGCAGCGGGACGATGGCCGGGTAGTCGCCGCCGTGGCCGTCGGCGCCGAGGATGCCGGTGCTGTAGATCTCCGCCACCAGCTCGTTCTTGCGCATGCCCGGCTCGATGCGTTCGAGGATGTGCGCGTGCATCTTCTCGACGATGCGCGCGGCGATGCGCATGTATTCGATCTCGCGCGGGGATTTCACCGCGCGCTGCCAGTTGACCAGCGCGGTGGCGTCGACGAAGCGCGCCTGCGGCAGGTGGGCCTGCAGCGAGCGGAAGGCGGCGGCGCTGAAGTAGTAGTTGTCCATCTCCACGCCGATGGCCAGCGCTTCCCAACCCCGCGCGGCGATGACCTCGCGGGCCAGGTAGTCCATCGGGTGGCGCTCGGTGGACTGCACGTAGTGGTCGGGGTAGCCGACGATGTTGTCGGCCTGCATGAACACGGTGCGCCGCGCGCCGTTGGCGTCCTGGCCGCGGCCGAACCACACCGGCTCGCCGTCCAGCGCCAGCAGCACGCACTGGTGCACGTAGAAGGACCAGCCATCGTAGCCGGTGAGCCAGGCCATGTTCGACGGGTCGCTGACCAGCAGCAGCTCGATGCCGCGCTGCTGCATGCTGGCGCGGACCTTGGCCAGGCGCTGGGCGTATTCCTCCCGCGCGAAGGGGAGGTTGACGACGATTTCGGGCATGCGGAAATCCTCCGGGTGAAGTCATTGTCGGGCCCTCTCCGGAGAGCCCGTGCCTGTGTTTCCCCCTCACCCCAGCCCTCCCCGGGGGGAGAGGGGGCAGTCCGAGCCGGCTGACGCCACGGCTTCATCCTGCACCGAAGGGTCCCCTCTCCCGCTTGCGGGAGAGGGTTAGGGTGCTCTTCAACTGCTGAAGCGGAACCCCTTGCCCATGCGCTGCGCGCGCTGGAAGGCCAGGCCGGCGATGGCGGTGTCCTGGGCGCCGGTGCCGGTGAGGTCGCAGAGGGTCACGTCCCGGGCGCTGCGCCGGCCCGGGCGCCGGCCGGCGATGACCTGGCCGAGTTCGGCGAAGTCGGCGCCCGCCTCCACCAGCCCGGCTTCGATGGCGTGGTGCAGTTCGCCGAGCACGCGGGTCTGGCTCAGGCGGTCGGCGACGTAGCAGTCCAGCGCCGCCAGCGCGTCGGCGGCGATCTCGTTCTTGTGCTCTGCGTCCGAGCCCATGGCGGTGATGTGCAGGCCCGGGCGCAGGTGGCGCTTCCGGATCAGCGGCTCGCGGCTGGGCGTGGTGGTGATGGCGATGTCCGCGCCTTCCAGGGCTTCGTCAACGCTGGAACAGGCGACCACCGGGATGCCCAGGGCGGTGCTCAGCTCGGCGGCGCACTGGCGCGCCTTGGCCGCGTCGCGGGCCCAGAGGCTGGCGCCCTCGATCGGCCGCACCAGGCACAGCGCCTTGAGCTGCAGGCGCGCCTGCTCGCCGGCGCCGAGGATGGCCACCCGGCGGGCGTCCTCGCGGGCCAGCCACTTGGCGGCCACGGCGCCGGCGCAGGCGGTACGCACGGCGGTGAGGTAGCCGTTGTCCAGCAGCAGGGCGTCGAGCAGGCCGGTGTGCGCGGACAGCAGCATCATCATGCCGTTGAGGCTGGGCAGGCCGAGCTTCGGGTTGTCGAAGAAGCCCGGGCTGACCTTGATGGCGAAGCGCGGCAGGCCCGGCAGGTAGGCGGTCTTCACGTCCACCTCGCCGTTGTGCTCGGGGATGTCCAGGCGCAGGATCGGCGGCATCGCCACCGCCGCCGTGGCCAGCAGGCGGAAGGCCTGCTCGACGGCGTCGAGGCTTTCAGTGTCCAGCGCCACGCAGGCGCGCAAGTCGGCTTCGCTGAGCAGGGTGACGTCAGCCATGCAGGTCTTCCTCGATGATGCGTTGGTGTTGTTCGATGGCGATGTTGCGGCCGCTCACGACCACCACCACCGGCCCTTCGGCGCTGATGCGGCCTTCCAGCAGCGCGGCGATGCCCACCGCCGCGGCGCCTTCCACCACCTGGCGTTCCTCGCGGTAGGCGTGGCGGATGCCGGCGGCGATGGCGGGCTCGTCGAGCAGGTGCAACTCGTCGCAGTGGGCGCGGGCGAGGGCGAAGGTGTAGCGGTTGTCCAGGCCGATGCCGCCGCCGAGGGAATCGGCGAGGCTCGGCAGTTCTTCCACTTCCACGGGCTGGCCGGCTTCCAGGCTGGCGGCCATGGCCGCGCCGCGGCGCATGCTGATGCCGTGCAGGCGGATCGACGCATCGGCCGCCTTCAGCGCCACGGCCACGCCGCCGAACAGCCCGCCGCCGGAGAGCGGCACCAGCACCTGGCGCACCTGCGGCAGCTGTTCGAGGATTTCCAGGCCCAGGGTGCCCTGGCCGGCGACGATCTGCGGGTGGTCGAAGGGCGGCAGCAGCGCCGCGCCCTGCTCGCGGGCGATGCGCTCGGCCTCGGCCTGGGCGTCGTCCTGGCTGTTGCCGACGATGCATACCTCGGCGCCGAGGGCGCGGATCGCCTCGACCTTGTTCGCCGGCACCAGGCGCGACAGGCAGATGGTGGCCGGCACGCCCAGCACGCGGGCGGCATGGGCGAGGGCGCGGCCATGGTTGCCGGTGGAGGCGGCGACCACCCCGCGGGCCTTCCGGGCGTCGTCCAACTGGGCGATGGCGTTGCTGGCGCCGCGCAACTTGAAGCTGCCGGTGATCTGCTGCGACTCCAGCTTCAGGTACACCGGCGCGCCCAGCAGCGCGGAGAGGCTGGGCGAATGCTCCAGCGGCGTCTGCCGCACCAGGCCGCGGATGCGCTGGCGGGCGCGGTACAGCTCGATCAGGGGGATCTCGTGGGCCATGGCGGCCTCCCGACAATGCAGTCGGGCCGAGTGTATGAGCGGGAAATTGTCGCGATGAATGTACTAGGACGATGTCGTGGAGATTGTCATTCGTCGTGGTAATGGGCGATGGGTATCGCTTCGCTCGACCCATCCTACGGGGCCTCGATCCCACCTACCACCTATAGGAGCGGATCCCATCCGCGAATCGCGCCGGGACGTCCGGCTATCGCGGACAAGGTCCGCTCCTACGGGTAATTTGTAGGAGCGGGCCCTGCCCGCGATTCGCGCGCAGGGCGCGCTCCTACAAGGGAACGGGGCGGCGGCCCGTTCAGAAATCGTGGATCTTCGGGTACTGCTCGAACAGCTCGCGCATGTCGTCCAGGGCCTGGGCCATGCGTTCGTCGCTGCATTCGGCGCCCATGCACAGGCGCACCGCGCGCGGCCGCGGCGTGCCGCGGACCATGAAGGGGTCCGGCGAGGTCACGGCGATGTGCCGGTGGCGCAGCTCGCGCACCAGGCTGTCCAGTTCCCAGTGCTCGGGAATGCCCATCCAGCAGCTCAGGGCCTGCGGCGCATGGCCCAGCAGGTGTTCGGCGAAGCGCTCGGCCACCAGCGCCTGGCGCGCCGCCAGCAGGCGCCGCTGGCGTTCCACCAGGGCCTGGGCGTTGCCGTTGTGGATCCAGCGCGTGGCCACTTCGGCCAGCAGCGGCGCGGCCATCCAGCTGTTCACCCGCAGGATGCTCTCGGTGCGCAGGGCCAGGCGCCGCGGCACCACCAGGTAGCCGATGCGCAGGCCGGTGAGCACGCTCTTGGTGAAGCTGGTGCAGTAGAACGACAGCTCCGGCAGGTAGTGGCTCAGCGGCGGCGCGCGGCCTTCGCCCAGCAGCGGGCCGTAGACGTCGTCCTCGATGACGTAGACGCCGAAGCGCTGGGCGATGGCGGCGATCTCCCGGCGCCGGGTGTCGCTCATCAGGCTGGAGGTGGGGTTGTTCAGGTTGGGCGTGCACACCAGCGCGGTGACGCGTTCGTTGGCGCAGAGGTCCTCGAAGTGCTCCGGGTCGATGCCCTCGCGGTCGACCTCCACGCCCTTCAGGGTGAAGCCGAGCACCTGGGAATTGCCGATCACCCCGTGGTCGGTGAGCTGCTCGCAGAGCACCACGTCGTCCGGCCCGGCCAGGGAGGCGAGGGCGATGAAGATGGCGTGGGCGGCGCCGTTGGTGATCAGCAGGTCGTCGCGCTCGCAGCGCAGGCCCTGCTGCGCCAGCCACTGCGCCGCCGCCTCGCGGTGGCCGTCGAAGCCGGCGATCGGCCGGCAGGCGCGCATCCATGGCTGGTCCGTCTCCTGCGCCAGCTGGCGGCAGGTGTCCTGCCACAGGCGGTCGTGCTCGTCGGTGTGGACGATGCTGGCCATGGAGAAATCCACCAGCGCGCGCTCGGGGTGGTCGAGCATGTAGCGCGACACGCCCTCGGTCATGCGCCGCGAGACGAAGCTGCCGCGGCCCACCTCGCAGCGCACCAGGCCCTGGCGCTCCAGTTCCTTGTAGGCGTTGGTCACCGTCTGCACGCTGATGCCCAGGCCGTCGGCCACCTGGCGCTGCGGCGGCAGGCGCTGGCCGTCGTGCAGGCGGCCCTGTTCGATTTCCGTGGCGATGGCCTGGACCAGCGTCTTGTACTTGGATTCGCCGACCCGCAGGCCGGCCAGCGCGTGGCGCCAGCTTTGCATGATGGGCATTCCCCTTCGACCTCGGCACAGGGTGATGGATCAGGGCATTTCCATGGATTGTCCTAGTGCAATTCCGACGCCGGAAAGCCTTTTGTATGCTCGGGCCGACCAGCCGCCCATGCCGCCGCCCCCGCGGCACAGGGCCGGCGCAGAAAAAAGCCATGGATGGGCGCGTCGCGACAGGCGGTTTTTTCCGCCGCGACGGCGCCGATCGGGAACAGCCGCAAGGCCGGACGGCTTAGTCTGCAACGCAACCAATGCCCTCTGTCGGGGCAGTACTTCGGAAGGCCCGCCCGGCGGGTCCCAACATAAGAACAACAGTCGCACGACATCGCTACCTGCCATCCACCGCCGCGTCCCAACACCACAACAAGGCCGGCACGAGAAGATCAGGAGATCCGAAGATGAGTACCGCCCCCCGTTCCCTCCATCGCCTGGGCCTGGCCTGTACCCTGCTGGCGGGCCTTGCGGCCAGCTTCGCCAGCCAGGCCGAGACTACCCTGGAACGCATCCAGAGCACCGGCACGGTGCGCATCGGCTACGCCAACGAGGCGCCCTTCGCCTACACCGAGACCTCCGGCAAGGTCACCGGCGAGTCGCCGGAGATCGCCACCAAGGTGTTCACCGCCATGGGCGTGAAGAAGGTCGAACCGGTGCTCACCGAGTGGGGCGCGCTGATCCCCGGGCTGCGCGCCGGGCGCTTCGACGTGATCGCCGCCGGCATGTACATCACCCCGCCGCGCTGCCGGCAGGTGATCTTCACCGACCCGCACTACCAGATCCCCGACACCCTGCTGGTGAAGCGGGGCAACCCGAAGAACC
The DNA here is from genome assembly GCF_001586155.1 of Pseudomonas citronellolis. Lineage (NCBI taxonomy): Bacteria > Pseudomonadati > Pseudomonadota > Gammaproteobacteria > Pseudomonadales > Pseudomonadaceae > Pseudomonas > Pseudomonas citronellolis. Next base: position 22,313 of record NZ_CP014158.1, on the reverse strand, counting down.
TGCACAGCTACGCCGACGTGGCGAAGAACCCGGACGTGCGCCTGGCGATCATGTCCGGCACCGCCGAGCTGGGCTACGCCCGCGCCGAGGGGGTGAGCGACGAGCAGATCGTCCAGGTCCCGGACACCACCGCGCAGCTGCAGGCGGTGCGCGCCGGCCGCGCCGACGCCAGCGTCGGCACCGCGCTGACCATGAAGGGCCTGGCGGCCAAGGGCGGCGACAGCGTCGAGGCCATCGCCGACTTCAAGGACGACCCGGCGCACATCGGCTACGGCGCCCTGGCCTTCCGCCCGGAGGACAAGGACCTGCGCGACGCGGTGAACCAGCAGCTGAAGAAGTGGCTGGGCAGCGACGAGCACCTGCAGACGGTCAAGCCGTTCGGCTTCGACAAGTCCAACCTGACCGACAAGAGCGCCGCCGAGCTCTGCAAACAGTGACCGCAGGGGGCCCCGCCCCCTCGGCCGTTCCGTCGAACCTGTCGATACGGGATGCGCAACATGGGTGAATTGCTTCCACTGCTGCTGGAGGGCGCCTGGGTCACCGTCCAGGTCACCTTCTTCGGCTCGCTGCTGGCGGTGGCGCTGGCCATAGTCGCCGCCCTCGGCCGCCTGGCGCCGTGGCCGGCGGTGCGCTGGCTGGCCATCGGCTACATCGAGCTGTTCCGCGGCACCTCGCTGCTGGTGCAGCTGTTCTGGCTGTTCTTCGTACTGCCGCTGCCGCCGTTCAACCTGGAACTGGGCGCCTACACGGTGGCCATCCTCGGCCTGGGCCTGCACATCGGCGCCTATGGCGCGGAGGTGATGCGCGGGGCCATCGGCTCGGTGCCCAAGGGGCAGTACGAGGCCGCGCTGGCGCTGAACATGACGCCGTTCACGCGCTTTCGCCGGATCATCCTGCCGCAGGCGCTGCTGTGCGCCATACCGCCGGGCACCAACCTGCTGATCGAGCTGCTGAAGAACACCTCGCTGGTGTCGCTGATCACCCTCTCGGACCTGACCTTCCGCGCCCGCCAGCTGGACCAGGCGACCTTCGAGACGCTGAAGATCTTCACCCTGACCCTGGTGCTGTACTTCGCCATGGCCCAGGCCATCGTCTTCCTCATGCGCCGCCTGGAACGCCGGCTGGGGCATGGGCGCATCCGGGGAGGCCTGTGATGAAGTTGTTCGACTGGCAATTCGCCTGGCAGATCCTGCCGCAGCTGCTGCACGCCTCGCTCAAGACCATCGGCATCACCCTGGTCGGCTTCGCCCTGGCGGTGGTCTTCGGCCTGCTCTTCGCCCTGGCCCGGCGCAGCCGGCACTTCTGGCTGTCGTGGCCGGCGGCCTGGCTGATCGAGTTCATCCGCAGCACGCCGCTGCTGATCCAGGTGTACTTCCTGTTCTACGTGCTGCCCAGCTACGGGCTGAACATGACCTCGCTGGTGGCCGGCACCCTGGGCATCGCCCTGCACTACGCCTGCTACACCGCCGAGGTCTACCGCGCCGGCCTGGAGTCGGTGCCACGCGGGCAGTGGGAGGCGGTCACGGCGCTGAACTTCTCGCCATGGCGCGCCTACCGCCAGGTGATCCTGCCCCAGGCCATCCGCCCGGTGCTGCCGGCCCTGGGCAACTACCTGATCGCCATGTTCAAGGACACCCCGGTGCTCTCGGCGATCACCGTGGTGGAAATCATGCAGCAGGCCAAGAACATCGGTTCCGACAGCTTCCGCTACCTGGAGCCGATCACCCTGGTCGGGGTGTTCTTCCTGCTCATCAGCATCAGCCTGGCCGGCGTGGTCCGCCAGGTGGAAAAACGCACGGCACTGCCATGAAAGCGCCCACCGGAGGAAACCCCATGACCGTCCTGTCCATGACCACCCGGCCGCTGGCCGACGAGGCCCCGCGGGCACAGACCGCCCAGCCGATGGTGCGCTTCCGCGACGTGTGCAAGAGCTACGGCAGCTTCAGCGTGCTGAACCACCTGAACCTGGAGGTGGGCGCCAACGAGAAGGTCGCCATCATCGGCCCCAGCGGCTCGGGCAAGTCGACCCTGCTGCGCGCCCTGATGACCCTGGAGAGCATCGACAGCGGGGCGATCGAGGTGGACGGCGAGCCGCTCACCCACCAGCTGCGCAACGGCGAGCCGGTGCGCGCCTCGGAAGCCCACGTGCGCCGCGTGCGCGGCAAGATCGGCATGGTGTTCCAGAGCTTCAACCTGTTCCCGCACATGAGCGCCTTGAAGAACGTAATGGAAGCGCCGGTGCAGGTGCTGGGCATGCGCCGCGACGAGGCCCGCGAGCGCGCCGTGGAACTGCTGGAGATGGTCGGCCTGGGCAACAAGCTGGAGCACTACCCCTCGCAGCTCTCCGGTGGCCAGCAGCAACGCGTGGCCATCGCCCGCGCCCTGGCCATGCGGCCGAAGGTGATGCTGTTCGACGAGGTGACCTCGGCGCTGGACCCGGAGCTGTGCGGCGAAGTGCTCAACGTGGTGCGCCGGCTCGGTACCGAGCACAACCTGACCATGCTGATGGTCACCCACCAGATGGGCTTCGCCCGCGAATTCGCCGACCGCGTGTGCTTCTTCCACCAGGGCAGCATCCTGGAACAGGGGACGCCGGAGCAGCTGTTCGGACACCCGCAGCATGAGCGGACGCGGTGTTTCCTGAGTGCGGTGAACGAGGCGAGTTGAGGGGGGGCCTGGTTTTTTGTAGGAGCGAGCTTGCTCGCGAACAGTGCTCAACTGTGATTTCGGTGTGTTGGCTTGGCTCCGCTCCCTCTCCCCAACCCTCTCCCTGAAGGGAGAGGGAGCTTGTCCGTGCCGAGAGAAGATTTGGTGTCAGCCGGCAGTCCCTGTGCTAGCCGGCTGACTCCATAACATCAGCGTCTGCCCAACGGTCCCCTCTCCCTTCAGGGAGAGGGTTAGGGAGAGGGCGTTCTTTGGACCCCTGCCAATTCCTGCCGGCGGAACACCCTTCGCGAGCAAGCTCGCTCCTACGAAAAGCCATGCCCATCCACACCGTAGGAGCGGACCTTGTCCGCGATAGCCGGCCGTCCCGGCGCGATTCGCGGATGAGATCCGCCCCTACGGTGTCAGAGAGCAGGTTCCCCAGCCCACCACAGTAGCCACTCTCAGTCGGAATCGACGAAACGCAGGCCGGCGCCTTCAGCGTCGGTGCGCATGACTTCCATCTCCAGCACCGGCGCCTCCATGGGCAGGTCCTGCACCTGGCCGTGCACGCGGGTGCCGGGAGCAAGCCCGGCCAGGGCCGCGTGGCGCACATAGACGCCGCCGTCGGAGAGGTCACGGGTGTGGCCGATGACCTCACCGAAGCTGGGGTGGACGATCTTGATCCTGCACTTCATCGGGGTACGCGGGTACTGCCTCTGATTCGCCATGCTCGGCATCCGTCCGGAATGTCAGCGGCATAGTCGGCCCGATCCGCCGCCGCCGGTCAAGCGGCCAGTTGCCCCAGCAGCCAGAGGTTGGCGCCGCTGATGACCACGAACAGCAGCCAGGCCAGCACGCGGGTTGGCCAGCGGTTGGCGAATTCGCCCATCAGCGCGCGGTCGCTGGTGAAGCGGATCAGCGGCCAGAGCGCGAAGGGCAGCTGCAGGCTGAGCACCACCTGGCTGAACACCAGCAGCTTGCCCACCGCCCTGTCGCCCATCAGCATCACCCCCAGCAGCGCCGGGATCAGCGCCAGGGCGCGGGTGATCAGGCGGCGCTGCCAGCAGGGGATCTTCATCTGCAGGAAGCCTTCCATGATCACCTGGCCGGCGATGGTGCCGGTGAAGGTGGAACTCTGCCCGGAGGCGAGCAGGGCGACGCCGAAGAGGATGGCGGCCAGGCCGGCGCCGACCAGGGGTTCGAGCAGGCGGTAGGCGTCCTGGATCTCGGTAACGTCGGCGTGCCCGGTCTCGTGGAAGGCGGCGGCGGCGAGGATCAGGATGGCGGCGTTGATCAGCAGCGCCAGGCTCAGCGAGACCACGGTGTCCAGCCGCGCCAGGCGGATCGCCGAGGCCTTGCCCTGGCTGCCGGCCACCGCGCGGGTCTGCACGATGGAGGAGTGCAGGTAGAGGTTGTGCGGCATCACGGTGGCGCCGAGGATGCCGATGGCCAGGTACAGCGGCTCGCGCTGGCTGAGGGTGTCCAGGCTGGGCACGAAGCCGGCGGCGACGTCCGGCCAGTACGGCTTGATCAGCACCAGCTCGACCACGTAGCAGGCGCTGATGGTGACGATCAGCCCCAGCATGATCGCCTCCAGGTGGCGGAAGCGCTGGCCCTTGAGGCCGAGGACGATCAGGGTGTCGAGGGCGGTGAGGAGGATGCCGCCGGTGAGGTTCACGCCCAGCAGCAGGTGGAAGGCCAGGGCGCAGCCGAGCACCTCGGCCAGGTCCGTGGCGATGATCGACAGCTCCGCCAGCAGCCACTGGGCCTTGGCCATGGCCGGGCTGTAGCGCTGCCGCGAGAGCTGCGCCAGGTCCTGGCCGGTGACGATGCCCAGGCGCATGGCCAGGCACTGCAGAACCATGCCGGCGAGGCTGGACAGCAGCACCACGTAGAGCAGCTGGTAGCCGAAGCCCGAACCGGCCTCGATGGCCGTGGCCCAGTTGCCCGGGTCCATGTAGCCGATGGACACCAGCAGGCCCGGCCCGGCGAACTGCAGGATGCGCTTCCACAGCGGCGCGCTGGGCGAAACGACGACGCTGCCCCTGACCTCGGAAGGGCAGAAGGGCGCGGTGGCGGTAGTCGGCAATCCCCACATGTCAGTTCAATACCACCTGGCTTCGCCTTCCGGGCGCTTCTTGAAGCGCTTCATGGTCCACATGTACTGGCTCGGGTAGTCGCGCACGTAGCGGGCCAGCTCGCGGCTCAGGGCGGCGACCGAGACTTCCATGTCCTTGTCGTACATGTCCGCTGGCGCGGCTTCGAGGATCACCTTGTAGCCGCTGCCGTCGGGCAGGCGCACCGCGTGGAAGAACACCCCGCGCGCCTTGCCGCGCGACAGCAGCGAGGGCACGAACTTGCTGGTCAGCGCGGTGGTGCCCAGGTAGGGCACGAACAGCCCCGAGCCCAGGTCCGGCTCCGGGTCGCAGGGAATGCCGACGCAGCCGCCGCGCCGCACTTCCTTGATCACGCTGATGATGCCTTCGGGGGTCGACGGCGCCACGCGGTTGCCCAGCTGCACGCGCTGCTTCTTCAGCAGCTCGTCCACCGCCTTCAGCTTCGGCGGGCGGTAGAAGATGATCGGCTTGGCGTAGGAGCAGTAGAAGTGGTTGAGCACTTCCCAGTTGCCCAGGTGGCTGGTGATGCCCACCAGGCCGTCGCCGGAGGCCAGGGCCTCTTCCAGCACCTCCATGCCCTCGACCTCGCGGATGTACTGCAGCGACTTCTGCGGCGGCCAGATCCAGGCGCAGGCGCTCTCGGTGAGGGTCCTGCCGATGTCCATCAGGCTCTGGCCCAGCAGCTTGTCCAGCTCCGCGGCGGACAGCTCGGGGAAGCAGTGCGAGATATTGATGCGCGCCACCTCGCGGGAGCGGTTGGGCAGCTTCCACATCAGCCAGCCGATGGCGGCCCCCAAGCCCTGCACCGCCCGCCAGGGCAGCATGGCGAACAGGCGCAGCCCACCCACCACCAAGGCACCTTTGAATTTCTCCACGGAATGCTCCTTCAGCCGAATGCGCACATTCTAACCAGCGGGCATGGGCGAAGGCGAAAGGCGCTCGGCAATGGGGGCGATAGAAACAGCCTGAATCCACGCACCGGGTGATCCGGCCATGCCTTTTCTTTCCATGTAGGAGCGCGCCCTGCGCGCGAATCGCGGGCAGGGCCCGCTCACGATCGTAGGATGGGTGGAGCGAAGCGATACCCATCGCCATGGCCGCATGGGTTTCGCCGAGGCTCAACCCATCCTACGAAGAGCGCGTCGAAGCGAATTCCGTCCGCAGTCAGGACAGCTCGGCGTAACGGTCGCAATCGGTGGTGTGGTCCATCACCATCCCCGTGGCCTGCATGAAGGCGTAGCAGATGGTCGGCCCGACGAAGGTGAAGCCGGCCTTCTTCAGGGCCTTGCTCATGGCCTCGGCCTCGGGCGTCACCGCCGGGACGTCGCCGCGACCGCTGAAGTGGTTGACCTTCGGCTGGCCACCGACGAAGGACCAGAGGAATTCCACCGGCTCGGGCAGTTCCAGCCAGGCCCGGGCGTTCTGCCGCGCGGCCCTGAGCTTGGCCAGGTTGCGGATGATGCCCGCATCCTGCATGCGCTGCTCGATCTCCTCGTCGCTCATGCGCGCCAGGCGCTCGGGGTCGAAACCGAACAGCACCTCGCGGTAGCGCTCGCGCTTGCGCAGCACGGTGATCCACGACAGCCCGGCCTGGGCGCCTTCGAGCACCAGCATTTCGAACAGCGCCTGCGGGTCTCTCTGCGGCACGCCCCACTCGGTGTCGTGGTAGGCGATGTACAGCGGGTCGTCGTTGCACCAGAAGCAGCGGGGCATGGCGGTCGTCCTGACGGGGCGAAGGGAAGTCCCACTATAGCCGGAATACTGTATGAAGATACAGTCCAATGCCCGCTTCCCGGCGTTTGCGAATTCATCCGAAAACGTGCGCGCACCCCAAGCGGTGCGCGGCTTCGGGTATACTGCGGGGTTTTCGTCGCATACCCAGCACAGGTGAAATTCGTGAGCCAGACTACGCCCGCCGTGCGCACCTTCCAGGACCTGATCCTCGCCCTGCAACAGTACTGGGCCGACCAGGGCTGCGTGGTGCTGCAGCCCTACGACATGGAAGTTGGCGCCGGCACCTTCCATACCGCCACCTTCCTGCGCGCCATCGGCCCGGAGACCTGGAACGCCGCCTACGTGCAGCCCAGCCGCCGCCCCACCGACGGCCGCTACGGCGAGAACCCGAACCGCCTGCAGCACTACTACCAGTTCCAGGTGGTGCTCAAGCCCAACCCGGAGAACTTCCAGGAGCTCTACCTGGGCTCGCTGAAGGCCATCGGCATCGACCCGCTGGTGCACGACATCCGCTTCGTCGAGGACAACTGGGAATCGCCGACCCTCGGCGCCTGGGGCCTGGGCTGGGAAATCTGGCTGAACGGCATGGAAGTCACCCAGTTCACCTACTTCCAGCAGGTCGGCGGCATCGAGTGCTACCCGGTCACCGGCGAGATCACCTACGGCCTGGAACGCCTGGCCATGTACATCCAGGGCGTCGACTCGGTGTACGACCTGGTGTGGGCCGACGGCCCGTTCGGCAAGGTCACCTATGGCGACGTGTTCCACCAGAACGAGGTGGAACAGTCGACCTACAACTTCGAGCACGCCAACGTCGAGAAGCTGTTCGAACTGTTCGACTTCTACGAAAGCGAAGCCAACCGCCTGATCGAGCTGCAGCTGCCGCTGCCGACCTACGAGATGGTCCTCAAGGCCTCGCACACCTTCAACCTGCTGGACGCGCGCCGCGCCATCTCGGTGACCGAGCGTCAGCGCTACATCCTGCGCGTGCGCACCCTGGCCCGTAACGTGGCGCAGAGCTACCTGCAGGCGCGCGCGCGCCTGGGCTTCCCCATGGCCACACCCGAACTGCGTGACGAAGTACTGGCCAAGCTGAAGGAGGCCGAATAATGAGCGCGAAGGATTTCCTCGTCGAACTGGGCACCGAAGAGCTGCCCCCCAAGGCCCTGAAGAGCCTCGGTGAAGCCTTCCTGGCCGGCATCGAGAAGGGCCTTAAGGCCGCAGGCCTGACCTACTCGGCCGCCCGTTACTACGCCGCGCCGCGCCGCCTGGCCGTGCAGATCGACCAGCTCGCCGTGCAGCAGCCCGACCGTACCGTGAACCTCGACGGCCCGCCGCTGCAGGCCGCCTTCGACGCCAGCGGCAACCCGACCCAGGCCGCCCTGGGCTTCGCCAAGAAGTGCGGCGTGGACCTGGCGCAGATCGACCAGAGCGGGCCCAAGCTGAAGTTCAGCCAGAGCATCCCCGGCCAGCCGGCCGTAGGCCTGCTGCCGGGCATCGTCGAAACCTCGCTGAACGACCTGCCGATTCCCAAGCGCATGCGCTGGGCCGCCCGCCGCGAAGAGTTCGTGCGTCCGACGCAGTGGCTGGTGATGCTGTTCGGCGACGAGGTGGTGGAGTGCGAGATCCTCACCCGCAAGGCCGGCCGTGAATCCCGTGGCCACCGCTTCCACAACCCGGACAACGTGCTGATCTCCAGCCCCGCCAACTACCTGGAAGACCTGCGCAGCGCCCACGTGCTGGCCGACTTCGCCGAGCGCCGCGAGATCATCGCCAAGCGCGTCGCCGAGCTTGCCGCCGAGCAGAAGGGCAGCGCCATCGTGCCGCCGGCCCTGCTCGACGAAGTAACCGCCCTGGTCGAATGGCCGGTGCCGCTGGTGTGCTCCTTCGAGGAACGCTTCCTCGCCGTGCCCCAGGAAGCGCTGATCACCACCATGCAGGACAACCAGAAGTACTTCTGCCTGCTGGACGCCAACGGCAAGCTGCTGCCGCGCTTCATCACCGTGGCCAACGTGCAGAGCAAGGCGCCCGAGCACATCGTCTCGGGCAACGAGAAGGTCGTGCGCCCACGCCTGACCGACGCCGAGTTCTTCTTCAAGCAGGATCAGAAGCAGCCGCTGGAGCGCTTCAACGAGCGCCTGAAGAACGTGGTGTTCCAGGCCCAGCTCGGCACCGTGTTCGAGAAGGCCGAGCGCGTCTCCGCCCTGGCCGCCTTCATCGCCGAGCGCATTGGCGGTGATGCGAAGAACGCCGCCCGCGCCGGCATCCTCTCCAAGTGCGACCTGGCCACCGAGATGGTCGGCGAGTTCCCGGAGATGCAGGGCATCGCCGGCTACTACTACGCAACGGCGGGTGGCGAAGCCAACGACGTCGCCCTGGCGCTGAACGAGCAGTACATGCCGCGCGGCGCCGGCGCCGAGCTGCCGAGCACCCTGACCGGCGCCGCGGTGGCGGTGGCCGACAAGCTCGACACCCTGGTCGGCATCTTCGGCATCGGCATGCTGCCCACCGGCAGCAAGGACCCGTACGCCCTGCGCCGCGCCGCCCTGGGCGTGCTGCGCATCCTCATCGAGAAGCAGCTGGACCTCGACCTGGGCGAGGCCATCGCCTTCGCCGTCGGCCAGTACGGCGACAAGGTCAAGGCCGAGGGCCTGGCTGCCCAGGTCCAGGACTTCATCTTCGACCGCCTGCGCGCGCGCTACGAGGACGAAGGCGTAGACGTCGCCGTGTACCAGGCCGTGCGCGCCCTGACGCCGACCGCGCCGCTGGACTTCGACCAGCGCGTGCAGGCCGTGCAGGCCTTCCGCCAACTGCCCGAAGCCGAGGCCCTGGCCGCCGCCAACAAGCGCGTGTCCAACATCCTCGCCAAGGCCGAAGGGGAGGTGCCGCAGAGCGTGAATGCCGGCCTGCTCAACGAGGCTGCCGAGAAGGCCCTGGGCAGCGCCGTGGCGGCCGCCGAAGGCGAAGTGGCGCCGCTGGCCCGGGCGCGCGACTACCGCGCCGCCCTGGCCCGCCTGGCGGCCCTGCGCGCCCCGGTGGACGCCTTCTTCGAGGAAGTCCTGGTCAACGCCGACGACAGCGCCGTGCGCGCCAACCGCTACGCCCTGCTGGCGAAGCTGCGTGGGCTGTTCCTCGGCGTCGCCGACATCTCTCTGTTGGGGTAATGGAGCTGGAGGCTGGAAGCCTGAAGCTGGAAATTCTTCCCGCTTCAAGCTTCCGGCTTCAAGCCTCTGGCTAAAGCTATGAAGTTATTGATCGTCGACCGCGACGGCGTCATCAACCAGGACTCCGACGCGTACATCAAATCCCTCGACGAGTGGATTCCCATTCCCGGCGCCATCGCCGCCATCGCCCGCCTGAGCAAGGCCGGCTGGACGGTCGCGGTGGCCACCAACCAGTCCGGCATCGCCCGCGGCTACTACGACCTGGCGACGCTGGAAAGCATGCACGCGCGGCTGCGCGAGCTGGTGGCGGAGCAGGGCGGCGAACTGGGGCTGATCGTCCATTGCCCCCATGGACCCGACGAAGGCTGCGAGTGCCGCAAGCCGAAGCCGGGTATGCTCAGGCAGATCGCCGCGCACTACGACGTTCCGCTCAAGGGCGTATGGTTCGTCGGCGACACCCGGGGTGACCTGGACGCCGCCCTGGCCGTCGACTGTCAGCCCGTGCTGGTGAAAACCGGCAAGGGCGAACGTACCCTGGCCAAACCGCTGCCCGAAGGCACGCTGGTCTTCGACGACCTGGCCGCCGTCGCTTCCCACCTCTTGCCCTAAGGACCCGCTGACCATGTCGACAGTGCAGGCCACCAGAACCGTTCTTTTCTACCTGCTGCTGTCCGCCAGCGCCTTCCTCTGGGGCACCCTCAGCCTGCTGATCGCACCCTTCCTGCCGTTCCGCGCGCGCTACCGCTTCGTGGTCCAGCGCTGGTGCCGCTTCGCCGTCTGGCTGGCCTGGCACATGGTCGGCGTGCGCTACCGCCTGAGCGGCCTGGAGAACATCCCGCAGAAGCCCTGCGTGATCCTCTCCAAGCACCAGAGCACCTGGGAGACCTTCTTCCTCTCCGGCTACTTCGAGCCGCTGAGCCAGGTGCTCAAGCGCGAGCTGCTGTTCGTGCCCTTCTTCGGCTGGGCCCTGGCCCTGCTCAGGCCCATCGCCATCGACCGCAGCCAGCCCAAGCTGGCCCTCAAGCAGCTCGCCAAGCAAGGCCACGAGCGCCTGCAGCAGGGCGCCTGGGTGCTGATCTTCCCGGAAGGCACGCGCATCCCCACCGGCGAGCTGGGCAAGTTCTCCCGCGGCGGCGCGGCCCTGGCGGTGAACGCCGGCCTGCCGGTGCTGCCCATCGCCCATAACGCCGGCCACTGCTGGCCGAAGAACGGCTGGGCCAAGCACCCGGGCACCATCGAGGTGGTGATCGGCCCGGCGATGCACGCCGAAGGCGAGGGCCCGCGCGCCATCGCCGAACTCAACCAGCGCGCCGAGGAATGGGTGGCGCGGACGCTGCGCGAGATGGGCGAGCTGCCGGCGCCGGCAACCCCCAAGGCCGACGTGGCCTGAGGCGGATAACCCAGCTGTAGCGAACAGGGCCCAAAGGGCCCTGTTTTCGTTTCTGGCGCACGATAAGGCGATACGGCACATCCCCTGGATTTTGTCCGATACGCCCTCCACGCGCGTCCCAGGCGGCCTATAAGCTCAAGGGCAGGCCCCAGGGAAGAGCGCTCGCCATGCCACCGATCGAACCGCGTCCAGCCACCTCCATCCTGCTCCTGCGCGAAGCGGAGGAGGGCACGGGGCTGGAAGTCTTCTGCTGCTGCGCAATCCCCAGGTGACCTTCTGCGGCGGCGCCCTGGTGTTCCCCGGTGGCAAGGTGGAACAGGCTGACGGACATGTGCAGCTCCGCCAGCACTGCCTGGGCGCGGATGCCCTGGACGACGACGAACTGCGTTTCCGCGTGGCGGGGCTGCGCGAACTGTTCGAGGAGAGCGGCATCCTCCTGGCACGACGCGCGGGTAGCGTGCAGCCTTGGCTGGAGGAAATTGGCGGCATCCGCCATCTGTGTATTCCCGAGGATGCAGGCTACCCCGAGGCGATCTTTCCGCTAAGGCCTGGCGCGGGTTTCTGAATCCGTTTTCCGCATAAACGCCCTCCTTGGTCGGAGAGCAGCTTCGGAGCAAGCCCAACAATTGCCCTCATGGCGTTTCCTATAGGGAAGAGGCCCTCCGCCCCGACCTCGCCATATCCCGGCGTAGGGCGCATACCGCCTACGGCGTTATCCGCCGAATCACGAACGGAGTCCTACGGAGTCTCCTCGTAGGATGGGTTGAGCGAAGCGATACCCATCACCGCAACCGCATGGGTTTCGCAGGCTCAACCCATCCTACGAAGAGCACCTCGGCGCGACCGGCAAGACAGTTGCTCCTACACATCAGGGAAGCACGGGCGTAGGAGCGGACTCCGTCCGCGATTGGCCTCACCAGCCTCGCCGAACGCCCCGGTGGCACGGCCAACGGCGGATAACCGCGAACGGTTATGCGCCCTACGCGCTCCTTCGCTCGCGGGAGTGACGGGGACGATCAGGCGCTTCAGGACGACGCCGAACTCTCCGCCTGCTCCGAACAACCCCCTCTCCCTCTGGGAGAGGGCTGGGGTGAGGGAGCGGAACCAGAGCCAGGATGCCTTCGCTGAACCATGGCAGAGCCTAAAAACAGCATTACAACCATCGCTCGGCAATTTGGCTTTATGGTAATGCTTTGCCGTCAGGCCCACGACCTGATGGCCGATGAGAGGTCGAAAGAAGGTCGTTTCATTGTGAAGGTCGATAAGGATCAGTTGGAACATTTGCGGGCGGAGAACGCTCGCTTGATCGAGCTACTGGAAGCCCATGGCATCGACTGGCGCCTGCCTGATAGGCGACCGAGCCGTCCCCCGACGCCAACCAAGCAACTCGATACGGACGCAAAGCTGGCGCTCTTCAAACGTCTTTTCCGCGGCAGGGCCGATGTGTTCCCCATACGCTGCACTACTGTCCGGAATATTTTCGAGGGGGCGTCTGGAGGGCTTGCGGGGGCTGAAGGCACGGGTTAAACCGTTGAGCGCCAACTCAACCTCACAGCCCCCGCAAGATGTTCAGGATAAGCCGTTTTCACGATGTACTAAAAGCGCTGCCTCGCGGCGTCTTCGATCGACTGGTCGCCGAACACGGCGCCGACAAGCACAGCAAGCGCTTTGGCAGCTGGGATCACCTGGTCGCCATGGTGTATGCCCAACTGGCCGGCGTGAGCAGCCTGCGGGCGCTTGAAACCAGCTTCAACAGCCATCCCCATCAGCACTATCACCTGGGGACGGGCCCGATCCGGCGTTCCACCCTGGCCGATGCCAACGAACGCCGTAATACCGAGGTCTTCGCCCAGGTTGCGCACTACCTGATGGCGGGCGTCTGCCGGCAGTTACGCCGTGACGGGAAGGAACTGCTGTACCTGCTGGACTCCACCACGATCACCCTCAAGGGCCCTGGCTTCGACGAATGGACGCTGTCCAATCGAACCCGCTCCCAGGGGCTGAAAGTCCATGTGCTGTATGCCGAGCAGGCGGCAGCACCGGTGCATTGCAGCTTCAGCGCAGCCAACGTCAACGACATCGACGAAGGCCGGACGCTGGGTATCGAGCCACAGGCCACCTACGTATTCGACAAGGGCTATTACGACTTCAACTGGTGGGCGAGCCTGGATGCCCAGAAGGCCCGCTTCGTCACACGATTCAAGTCCAATGTGCGGCTCAAGGTCCTGGCCCAGCGCGAGGTTCCCCAGCAAGACCGGGAAACGATCCTGCGAGACGAAGAGGTGAGCTTCTCCAACCGCAACCCAGGTGGCCGACGGCGTAATCACTACACCCAGCCCCTGCGGCGGATCCTGGTGAACCGCCCAGGCGATGAGCCGCCTCTGAGCCTGGCGACCAACGACCTGAGCAGCCCGGCGGCAGAAATCGCCGAGCGCTATCGGGATCGCTGGCGGATCGAGCTGTTTTTCAAATGGATCAAGCAACACCTGAAGGTCAGGCGTTTCCTGGGCCGTAGCGAGAATGCCGTGCGCATCCAGATTCTCTGTGCGCTGATCAGCTACTTGCTGCTGAACCTTTACCAACGCAGGACGGGAACGCGGCAAAGCCTGTGGATGCTGATGGTGGAGGTACAGGCAACGCTGTTTCAGCGCCCAGGCCTGGAGGCCGAACGTTACCGACGACGGCAGGAGCGAATACGCGAGATCAACCTGCGTCAGGGGCAGCTGTTAATAGCATGAGGCGTGCCGGACAGCAGTGCCATACGCTGGGAAAGCAAGGCTGGCAAATCAGGCTACTCGCCTGCCTGTGCCAATGAATGGCGGCCGGGCATATGCCAGAAGCCTCGGATCAAATGCGGGGATTGCTCGCATCGCCAACTATTGCCACTCACCGACCAGGTGCTCTACAGGCATCTGGCCGGAGAGATCGTGATCGGCGTGTATCCACTGCTCCCGGATGACACCTGCCATTTCCTCGCAGTGGATTTTGACGAAGCCGATTGGCGAGACGATGCCCAGGCGTTCGTCCGCTCATGCCAAGAGCTGAACGTACCTGTTGCATTGGAGGTTTCGCGTTCCGGCAATGGCGCCCACGCCTGGATATTCTTCGAACACAAGGTTCCGGCCCATGAGGCCCGGCAACTCGGCTCGGCCATCATCAGCCACACCTGCGACCGTACCCGCCAATTGACGCTGGCGTCCTATGATCGGTTGTTTCCGAATCAGGACAGCCTGCCCAAGGGCGGCTTTGGCAACCTCATCGCCTTACCCCTGCAGAAGCAGGCTCGCGCGCATGGCGGGAGCGTCTTCGTCGACGAAGCACTGGCTCCCTATCCGGATCAATGGGCATTCCTGGCCAGCCTTCAGCCGATGCCCGTGCAAGCCATTGCCGCCGCTACGCTACAGGCGACGGAGGGGCGTCATCCCCTGGATGTCATCGAGGTGACGGATGAGGATGAACGCAAACCCTGGCATGAGCCCTCGGCGGCACCCAGGAAATTGAGCGTCCCTCTGCCAAGCTCGGTGAATGTGACGCTGGCCAACCAGATCTATTTCGAAAAGACGGAGCTCCCTCAGCCGTTGGTCAACAAGCTGATCAGGTTGGCGGCCTTCCAGAACCCCGAGTTCTACAAGGCCCAGGCCATGCGCCTGCCAGTATGGAACAAGCCGCGGATCATCGGTTGCGCAGAGAACTTCCCTCGCCACATTGCCCTGCCTCGGGGCTGCCTCGATGAAGTACGGGCGCTGCTGCACGAGAATGCCATCAACCTCGTGGTTCAGGATGAGCGCTACGCAGGGCAGCCCATCGAAGTCGACTTCGCAGGCAAGCTACGTCCTGACCAGGAAGCCGCCCTCGAAGCCGTGACGCAATACGAGACGGGGGTTCTTTGTGCACCCACCGCATTCGGAAAAACCGTTACCGCCTCGGCCCTGATCGCCAGACGGCGAGTGAACACACTGATTCTGGTGCACAGGACCGAACTACTGCAGCAGTGGAAAGAGCGCCTGCAGGCTTTCCTCGGCGTCGACAAGGCCGTTGTCGGCAGTATCGGAGGAGGCAAGGCAAGGCCCACGGGCATCATCGACGTCGCCTTGATGCAGTCGCTATCCCGCAAGGGCGAGGTCGACGAGCAAGTGAAGCGGTACGGGCAAATCATCGTGGATGAATGCCATCACCTGTCGGCCTTTTCGTTCGAGGCCATCCTGAAGAGCGCTCCTGCCAGGTATGTGCTGGGCCTGACAGCCACACCGATACGACGGGATGGCCAGCAGCCGATTATCTTCATGCAGTGTGGGCCGATACGGCATACGGCGGCCAGGCCCGAAAGCGCCCCTGTCGATCTGCTCGTACTACCGCGGTGGTCGTCCAGGCCGATCGTTACGCAAGAAGGGGCGGGTATCCAGGAAGTCTTCCTGCTGATTGCCAGGGATACGAAGAGGACGGAGCGCATCGTTGCCGAGGTGGTTGCTGCCTTCAACCAGGGGAGGAAGATCCTGGTGCTGACGGAGCGAACGGACCATCTCAATGCGCTCGAGGAAAGATTGCCTGGGCAGATCAAGAATCTGTTCGCACTGCATGGCCGGCTTTCCAGGAAACAGCGTGCTGCCCTCATGGAGGGGTTGGCGGCCCTGCCTGCCGATGCACCCCGGGTAATCCTGGCCACCGGCAAGCTGGTGGGCGAAGGCTTCGATCATCCGCCCCTGGATACGCTCATACTGGCCATGCCGGTCTCCTGGAAGGGAACGCTTCAACAGTATGCGGGGCGATTGCACCGTGAACATTCGAGCAAGGCTGACGTGCGCATCATCGACTTCGTCGACGCAGGGCACCCTGCCTTGCTTCGGATGTGGGGCAAGCGGGAGGCGGGTTATAGAGCCATGGGCTATCGCTTTGCGGAGGCATCCAGTTCCCTGGAACTGTTCGGCCCGGCCATAGCCGTCGACGACAATAGCGATTAGCCAAGCCAAGGCTACGGAAGCCGGGATGACTCACGCCCGATCACCGGTAGCAACCATTCTGGCGACCTGCCATAAAAAACCCCGGCAGACCTTTCGGAGAGCCGGGGTTTTCAAGAGCAGCAGGGCAGTTAACGTCTAGCAGGATATCCGTTCAACGTTGTCAGCCCCCACCCATCACACGTCCAGGTTCGACACCGCCAGGGCGTTGCTTTCGATGAAGTCGCGGCGCGGCTCCACGGCATCGCCCATCAGGGTGTTGAAGATCTGGTCGGCGGCGATGGCGTCCTCGATGGTCACCTTCAGCATGCGGCGCACGTTCGGGTCCATGGTGGTTTCCCACAGCTGGTCCGGGTTCATCTCGCCGAGGCCTTTGTATCGCTGGATGCTGTGGCGCTTGGTGCCTTCGGCCATCAGCCATTCCAGGGCTTCCTTGAAGCTGGAGACCGGCCGCTTGCGCTCGCCCTTCTGCACGTAGGCGCCTTCTTCCATCAGGCTGTTCAGCTTGGCGCCCAGCTCGGTGACCGAGCGGTAGTCGTTGCTGGCGAAGAAGTCGCGGTTGAAGGTCACGTAGTTGGACAGGCCGTGGGCGACCATCTCCACCTCGGGCAGCCACAGGTGGCGCTCGCGGTCTTCGCGCAGGCTGGCGGTGTAGGTCAGGCCGGACTTCTCGGAAGTCTTCAGGCGCGCCTGGTACTGCTCCAGCCAGGCCTGCATGGCGGCCTGGTCGCCCAGCTGCTCGACGTCGATGCGCGGCAGGTAGACGAAGTGCTCGGTCAGGTCCTGCGGGTACAGGCGCGACAGGCGGGAGAGGGTACGCATGACGGTGCGGTACTCGTTGACCAGCTTCTCCAGCGCTTCGCCGGACAGGCCCGGGGCGCTTTCGTTGACGTGCACGCTGGCGTCTTCGAGGGCCGACTGGGTCATGTATTCCTCCATGGCCACGTCGTCCTTGATGTACTGCTCCTGCTTGCCTTTCTTCACCTTGTACAACGGCGGCTGGGCGATGTAGATGTAGCCACGCTCGACCAGCTCGGGGAGCTGGCGGAAGAAGAAGGTCAGCAGCAGGGTACGGATGTGCGAACCGTCGACGTCAGCATCGGTCATGATGATGATGTTGTGGTAGCGCAGCTTGTCGATGTTGTACTCCTCGCGCCCGATGCCGCAGCCCAGCGCGGTGATCAGGGTGCCGACCTCCTGGGAGGACAGCATCTTGTCGAAGCGAGCCTTCTCGACGTTGAGGATCTTGCCCTTGAGCGGCAGGATCGCCTGGGTCTTGCGGTTACGGCCCTGCTTGGCAGAACCGCCCGCGGAGTCACCTTCCACGATGTACAGCTCGGAGAGGGCGGGGTCCTTCTCCTGGCAGTCGGCGAGCTTGCCCGGCAGGCCGGCGATGTCCAGCGCGCCCTTGCGGCGGGTCATCTCGCGGGCCTTGCGCGCGGCCTCGCGGGCGCGGGCGGCGTCGATCATCTTGCCGACCACGGCCTTGGCCTCGTTGGGGTTCTCCAGCAGGAAGTCGGCGAAGTACTTGCCCATTTCCTGTTCCACCGCGGTCTTCACCTCGGAGGACACCAGCTTGTCCTTGGTCTGCGAGCTGAACTTCGGGTCCGGCACCTTCACCGAAATGATCGCGGTCAGGCCTTCACGGGCGTCGTCGCCGGTGGTGGCGATCTTGTATTTCTTCGCCAGGCCTTCCTGCTCGATGTAGTTGTTCAGGTGGCGGGTGAGGGCAGAGCGGAAGCCCGCCAGGTGGGTACCGCCGTCACGCTGCGGAATGTTGTTGGTGAAGCAGAGAATGTTCTCGTTGAAGCTGTCGTTCCACTGCAGGGCGACTTCCACGCCAACGCCGTCTTCCTCGCGCTGGGTGTTGAAGTGGAACACCTGGTTGACGATGTTCTTGTTGGTGTTCAGGTACTCGACGAAGGCGCGCAGGCCGCCCTCGTACTTGAACAGCTCTTCCTTGCCGGTGCGTTCGTCGCGCAGCAGGATGCCCACGCCGGAGTTGAGGAAGGACAGCTCGCGGATGCGCTTGGCCAGGATGTCCCAGCTGAAATGGATGCTGGTGAAGGTCTCGTTGGAGGCCTTGAAGTGCACCTCGGTACCCGAGCCATCGGTCTCGCCCACCGGGCGCAGCGGGAACTGCGGCACGCCGTGGCGGTAGATCTGCTCCCAGACCTTGCCTTCGCGGCGGATGGTCAGGCGCAGTTCCTCGGAGAGCGCGTTCACCACGGACACACCCACGCCGTGCAAGCCACCGGAAACCTTGTAGGAGTTGTCGTCGAACTTACCGCCGGCGTGCAGTACGGTCATGATGACCTCGGCCGCGGAAACCCCTTCTTCCTTGTGGATATCGACCGGAATACCACGGCCGTTGTCGCGGACGGTGATCGACTCATCGGTGTGGATGGTGACGCTGATCTCGCTGCAGTAGCCAGCCAGAGCCTCGTCGATCGAGTTGTCCAGCACCTCGAACACCATGTGGTGCAGGCCGGTGCCGTCGTCCGTGTCGCCGATGTACATACCAGGACGCTTGCGTACCGCGTCCAGCCCCTTCAGCACCTTGATGCTGTTAGAGTCGTACGTGTTGTTCTCGCTCATTCTTCACTCCCGAGGGTGGTCTGAGAGACATGCCCATGTTCCACGTGGAACATCGCAACCGGCGTATCCGTTCGCCAGCCGTCCTTCAAAGGTTCAGGGTCGACACAGGTGATGAATACCTGGCAACCCAAGTCTTCAAGCAACCGGCACAACGAACGCCGGTGCTTTTCGTCGAGTTCCGAGGGCAGGTCGTCCACCAGGTAGACGCACTGTCCTCGCTTGGCCTGATTGATCAGGTGCCCCTGGGCGATACGCAAGGCGCAGACCACCAGTTTCTGCTGCCCCCGCGACAGGATTTCCGCCGCGTTATGCCCACCCAGGCGAATTCGTAGATCGGCTCGCTGCGGTCCAGCCTGGGTATGTCCCATCTGCTGGTCGCGCAACAAGCTGCCGTTCAATACCTCGCTCAGCTCGCGATCCTTGTCCCAGCCGCGGTAATAGCTGAGGGTGAGCTGGTCCAATTGGATCAACTCGCCCAGCGTCTGTTCGAAGACCGGTTTGAGGGCCTGGATATAGGACCGCCGATAGCCATCGATTTCGTCGCTGGCAGTACACAATTCGCGATCCCACGCTGCCTGCGAAGCACCGTCCAGTCTACCATGTCGGAGCCACGAGTTCCGCTGGCGCAGCGCCTTCTGCAGCCGCTGCCAGGCGACCATGAAGCGTTGTTCCACGTGGAACACTCCCCAGTCGAGGAACTGCCGGCGAATCTTCGGCGCGCCTTCCAGCAGGCGGAAGCTGTCCGGGTTGATCAACTGCAACGGCAAGGTTTCCGCCAGCTGCGCAGTGCTGCGCGCATTCTGGCCATCGATGCGAATCTGGAAATCGCCCTGGCGCTCCCGGGACACACCCAGGTTGCTGGTCATGCCATTGGCAAGCTGAACCTGGCCGAAGACGGTGCAGGCGGGCTGTTCGTACTGGATGACCGGTTGCAGGCGCTGGCTGCGGAAGGAGCGGGCGAGACCGAGCAGGTGGACGGCTTCGAGCACGCTGGTCTTGCCGCTGCCGTTTTCGCCGTAGAGGATGTTGATGCGAGGGGAGGGGGAGAAGGTCACCGGGTGCAGGTTGCGCACCGCGGTGACCGAGACGCGGGTCAGTGACATTCAGTGAAGGTCAGAGACGCATCGGCATGACGACATAGGCGGAGTCGTCGTTGTCGGCTTCCTGCAGCAGGGCGCTGCTGTTGGCGTCGGAGAGGATCATGCGAACCTGCTCGGTGCCCATCACGCCCAGTACGTCCAGCAGGTAGCTGACGTTGAAGCCGATTTCCAGGCTGCTGCCGTTGTAGTCGACCTGCACTTCTTCCTCCGCTTCCTCCTGCTCCGGGTTGTTCGCCTGGATCTTCAGCAGGCCGGAGGTCAGTTGCAGGCGAATGCCGCGGTACTTCTCGTTGGAGAGAATCGCGGTACGGCTGAAGGCTTCACGCAGCAGTTGGCGGTCGCCGATCACCAGCTTGTCGCCGCCCTTGGGCAGCACGCGCTCGTAGTCGGGGAACTTGCCGTCCACCAGCTTGGAAGTGAAGGTGAATTCGCCGGTGGTGGCGCGGATGTGGTGCTGGCCGAGGACGATGTCCACCTGGCCGTCCTGCTCGGTGAGCAGGCGCGCCAGTTCCAGGATGCCCTTGCGCGGCACGATGACCTGGTGGCGGTCCTGGGCTTCCGGCACGCCGCCGGTGAAGGAGCACATGGCCAGGCGGTGGCCGTCGGTGGCCACGGCGCGCAGGGTGCCGCTGGAGACTTCCAGCAGCATGCCGTTGAGGTAATAGCGCACGTCCTGCTGGGCCATCGCGAAGCTGGTGCGGTCGATCAGGCGGCGCAGCTTGCTCTGCACCAGGCTGAAGGTCAGCGAGCCCGGGCCTTCCTCCACGGAGGGGAAGTCGTTGGCCGGCAGCGTCGACAGGGAGAAGCGGCTACGGCCGGCCTTCACCAGCAGCTTCTGCTCGTCGACGCGGACGTCGATCAGCGCGTCGCTGGGCAGGCTCTTGCAGATGTCCATGAGCTTGCGCGCCGGAACGGTGATCTCGCCCGGTTCGGCCGGCTCTTCCAGGGTGACGCGGCCAATCAGTTCGACCTCGAGGTCGGTACCGGTCAGCGACAGCTGCTGGCCCTGGACCACCAGCAGTACGTTGGACAGAACCGGCAGCGTCTGGCGGCGTTCGACCACACCAGCGACCAGTTGCAGGGGTTTCAACAGAGCTTCGCGTTGAATGGTGAAATGCATGGTCTAATCCCTTGCCTCGTGGGGCTGCAGCTTGGCCTCAGGTGGTCAGCGTACGCAGCAGGTTCTTGTAGTCCTCGCGGATGTCCGCGTCGGATTCCTTCAGTTGAGCGATCTTACGACAGGCGTGCAGCACCGTGGTGTGGTCCCGACCACCGAAAGCCACGCCGATCTCCGGCAGGCTGTGGTTGGTCAGTTCCTTGGACAGGGCCATGGCCACCTGGCGCGGACGCGCCACCGAGCGCGAACGGCGCTTGGACAGCAGGTCGGCGATCTTGATCTTGTAGTACTCGGCGACGGTGCGCTGGATGTTGTCGATGCTGACCAGCTTGTCCTGCAGGGCCAGCAGGTCCTTCAGCGACTCGCGGATCAGCTCGATGGTGATCGGCCGGCCCATGAAGTGGGAGTGGGCGATCACCCTTTTCAGGGCCCCCTCAAGCTCGCGCACGTTGGAGCGGATGCGCTGGGCGATGAAGAAGGCCGCGTCGTGCGGCAGCTCCACCTTCGCCTGCTCGGCCTTCTTCATCAGGATGGCCACGCGGGTTTCCAGTTCCGGCGGCTCCACCGCCACCGTCAGGCCCCAGCCGAAGCGCGATTTCAGGCGCTCTTCCAGGCCTTCGATCTCCTTCGGGTAGCGGTCGCTGGTGAGGATCACCTGCTGGCCGCCTTCCAGGAGGGCGTTGAAGGTATGGAAGAACTCTTCCTGGGAACGCTCCTTGCGGGCGAAGAACTGGATGTCGTCGATCAGCAGGGCGTCCACCGAGCGGTAGAAGCGCTTGAACTCGTTGATGGCGTTCAGCTGCAGGGCCTTGACCATGTCCGCGACAAAGCGCTCCGAATGCAGGTACACGACCTTGGCGTTCGGGTTCTTCTTCAGCAGGTGGTTGCCCACGGCGTGCATCAGGTGCGTCTTGCCCAGGCCCACGCCCCCATAAAGGAAGAGCGGGTTGTAGCCGTGCTTGAGGTTGTCCGCCACCTGCCAGGCCGCGGCGCGGGCCAGTTGGTTGGACTTGCCCTCGACGAAGTTCTCGAAGGTGAAGGTGCGGTTCAGGTAGCTGGTGTGCTTGAGCGCGCCCTCCACCTGCACGTTGCGCTCGGTGCGCACCGCCGGCGCCGCAGGCATGGCCGCTGCGGCGGCCAGCGGGTCGATGCTCGGGCTGGACTCGTCGATGTCGGGCATCGGCTCCTGCACGTTGAGCTGCATCTGTTGCACGCGGCTGGCCGCTTCGGCCTGGGCCGGTGCCTCGGCCTGGTAGGCCTGGGCCTTGGCTGCGCGCACCTGCGCCGGCGAGGGCGGCGGGGTGATGGTCGGCGCGGGCATCGCGTGGCTCTGCGGCATCAGCGCAGGACGCGGGGCCCGGCTGCGGCGGCTGCCGATGAGCAGCGAGAGGGCGGGAATCTGCCCATTGCCACGCTCACCCAGCAGTTCGAGCAGACGCCCCATGTATTTTTCGTTGACCCAGTCCAACACGAAGCGGTTCGGTGCGTAGAC